>NZ_JASLER010000094.1 GCF_030151085.1 Bacteroides sp.
AAAACGCTGACCGTTCATATTTGCCTTTTATCTCACCCGTATACTGATCTACATAAATAGAAGCACGGCGTCCCGAAGAAATAGCAATCTGATAAGCACGTTCGGGATTGGAAGCAACACTTACACTTGTCACCGAAACACTGTCCGGCAAAGCATCTGACACCTCCGCCAACAGTGTCTCCATTGGAAGCGGGGCGTTCCCTACCTTCTTTACATAATAAAGTTCAGGCTGGCACCACTCCATAATTTCATTTTCAAACACTAAGACGGCACCCGAAAAGCAGATAATTGAAATCAGTAATCCAAAAGGTACTGACAACCATAAGTGTATTTTATGAAAGAGTCTTTTCATCTTAATCAATTTATGAAATCTCCCCACAGCTCTTCTTCAAAAAGAGAGGGCTGCGGGGAAGCAAGTTTTAACGGTTAGAACTCAGTTTACCGATACCGTTGATTTGTTCGCCTTCTACTATCAAGCCTTTCGTAGCTTGTGCAGTTGCCGGATCTATTTTGTAAATAGCAGGATAACCCTCAGTAGTGGTCACTGCCATGTAAGCTACACCATTGTCAGAATAAGGAGCATTGCCATAACCCGAAATCAAATCAGTAGAGGGCAGACCTGTTACGTACGTCAGCTTCTTGGTACTTGCTTTGAAAATAGCAAGCTGATTGGCAGTAAAGCCAGTCTCGGTGAGAGGACGATCGTACATCAACATCAGGAAGTAATCGTCAGAGAGGTGCCAGCAACGTACGAAAGATTTTCCACCGGACTGCTCTTCGAGGTTGCAGTAATAATCATCGAATTCAGTCTTTCCACTAGGAATGCGCACTACTCCGGCAGGCAGATTGGTTTGCTGACGGGCATCTTTCATGGTTTTGGCATAGCTCGGAGAGAATACGTATACATCACCGTTGTCCGCAGCCCAGATGGTCTGGTAATACTGAGATTTGTTGCGACCGCAGGCGTAGCTGATTTTATCTGTCTTGATAAGCTTCTTGGTTTTGAACGTAGCATCGTCATAGATGGCTACCCAGCACTCATTGGGGTACTGTGTCCACTGCAATTCGCCTTTCTTGTAGCTGCTGCTGTTAGAGCCGCCGTCTTCGGTCTTCACCAAGTCTTTATTGCCCGGCAAGATATATTTGCCACCGTCTACCGAAGAACCATACTGGCTCAATCCCATCGGTACAGGCACACTGAAGAGCTTGTTGTTGTTTTCCAAGATACCTGCCAAAGTTACATATTCGCCGTTACCCAAGTAGTTTTCTGCTATATAGCTTTTATCTTTGGTATCGTTATTAACATAAGTCTCTGCTGTTACATCGAAGTAAGAAAGCAGGAAGGATTTGGGCAGATAGCCGTTGGCATCGACATAATCCGTACTTCCGTCGCCGGTAGAAGAGGTGATGATGTACTGGTCGAAGATACCGAAAGTAGTAAATCTCTTGGAAGCAAATTCATAGTCACGAGCTACTACTTCGTTATTCGAGTTGAGGATATAGGAACGGGTAGTAGAAGCATTTCCCTGATTATAAGTCAAGGCATAGAGGTATTGGTCCTTATAGAACACCCACTGAGTAGCTCCGTCATTCAGCAAACCGTTGCTAACGGGAGATACACTTCCACCGTCCAATACCTCGGCGGTCATTAAAACATTAGCATCGCCATTGTTGCCTTTATACGTTGCGGCAACCACAAACTCACCTTTATTTTTATTATTACCACCACCGGTTACATCGTCAGAGTCAGTACAAGCGGTCATTGCCAATCCTGCCAAAGCAGTGGCTATCATTCCTGTTAAGAAGAAATTCTTTTTCATGTTGTTTTTACCTTTTATATTAAAACTAAATCATCATTTATCTCAATTTCCGAAATATACCCTTACTTTACCATAGAATGCCCGTCCGGCTTTCTGAAGGCTGAAGTTATCGTATAGCTTCTCGTCCGTAAAGTTGCGGCACTCAAAGGATACGTTGTAACGTCCGTTCTTCAAGCTATAAGAGAGTGCCAGATTGTGTGAGAACTGGCTGGGGACTTCATAATCGCCTTTATTCGAACCCAAGAAGTCCGAGTAATAAGAGAAGCCATGCAGATATTGATTATCGTAAGTCACCGTCAGCGTATTGCCTTTCTGCCCCAAGTTGCGCCAGTAGAAGGTCACGTCAGAATCGGCAAACATATACGGCAGGTTCGGCATGCGCTCACCGTAACCTAGATTATCGGCATTGCTGGAAATGGACTTCTTCATATTGTCGCGCACATTCATCTGCGTGAAATTACCACCCACGCTGACCCAACGGGCAAAGCTGTAACGTGCCGAGATGTTGAAACCTTTGGTCAATACCTTACCGTAGTTGATGTAAGTGGCGGCATATTTGCCTCCGCTCAGGTCGGCGATGTTGCGCTGGATGTAGTCTTTTGTATTACGATACACCAATCCGCCTTCTACATAGATGGAGTGCTTGCCGAAGCTACGGGTATAGCTCAGATTGAAGTTCGCATTATCGCTATTTTCAGGCTTGATGCCGATGTCACCCATTTCCAAGTCTTCGTCGCCGAACATCTCTTCGATAGTGGGCAGGCGGAATGCCTTTTCGTAGGACAACTTGGCTTGCAGGCCGGGCAGGATAAAGTAAGTTCCGGCAGCGCCATAACCCATAGAACTTACGCTACGAGTGGTACGCTCATAGTTATCCTGATTGGTATTCGTTGCTATAGGACCAGCCACATACTGATTGTAATACTTGCCGAACACTGAAAGATTCCAGTGTTCGGACGGCATCAGTCGGTAGGACAAGCCGGAAATATTCTTGCGAGTCTCTTTGGCAATGGCATCGGACACGGCTTCCTTGGCAAGCAACGAAGTATTGGAACGACTGAAAGCATTCAATACATGGTTGAAGGTGAAAGTATGCATCCGTCCAAGACGGTAGTTGGCGGTGAAAGTACCATTCCAATTGTTGTTATTCGCTTCGGAGTGCTGGTAAGATTGTTCACCGGGGGAGTTCATCAGTTTCTTATCTCCCAACCAGTTATATTTGTAAGTTGCGGTATCGACGTTGGTTGTCAAGTTCTTGTTATAGTTGGCAGTCAGCACTACGTCCAATCCTTTGGTAAAAAGGTTACGCTTGCCATATTCTAAGGAGGGCATCAGTGAATGTCCCTTGCGATGTTTCTGTCCGTAGACAATGGTTTGGCGAACACCCGTCTGTATATCCTGATACATATTAGAATAGGTAAAGCCCAGCATCAGGCGGTCTGCCCACGATTTGTCCAGTATGCCCACCTTTCCGATGATGGCTTCGTTGTGGAACGTATCGTTGAAACGCTTCACACGCTCCTTCTTGTTACGGTTTATCTGTCCGGTCTCGAAGTTTTCTACAGGAGCATAGATATGATAGTCATTGTCCGAGTAGTTTTGGAAAGCATTGATCTCGTATGTAAAACCGTTCTTGAAGGTCTGTCCGAAGTTTACATACGACTTATGTGTATTGAACGAACCGTACGAGTAAGAAGCATCAAGGAACCAGCGACGGCGCTTCTTGTTGGTCACAATGTTGATAACCCCACCGATAGCATCGGTGCCGAAGCCCACAGGTACTACTCCTTTATATACCTCGATGCGGTCGGCAAAGTTCACGGGAATGTTGTTCAGCCCGAAAGAGCTTCCCACACCTTCTTGCGGCACACCATCAATAAATACCTTGACGTGCTTGCCACTAAATCCGTCCAACATCAGTTGCATGTCCGATCCTACCCCACCCGACTCACGGAGCTTCATGCCAGGTGCTTTGGTCAGGGCGTCGCTCAGGTTCTTAGTAGTATTCTGTAGTTCTTTCGTATCTACTGCCACAGCATTGAAGGGTGAGCGTTTTACCCGGCTTACTCCTGTAGAAACGATGGTTACTTCGTCCAGTTGTTGGGTTTCAGGAGTGATTGTCAAGTTCTGTTTCACCCGGCTTCCGGCAGTAAGCACTACTGCTTTTTCTACCGTTTTATATCCCACAGCTGATACGATCAAAGTATAATTTCCGGCAGGAGCATTCAGATGGTAGATACCTTCGTGATTCGTGGTTCCTCCATAGCTGGTGCCTTTCAAATAAACGGTTGCAAAATCTACTGTTTCTTTCTCTGTAGAAAGTACTCTACCCGAAATCATTCCTTTCTCCTGTGCATAGGCAGAAACAGAAATGAAGCACAGCAACAAAATAGCTAATTTTAATGTAGTTGTTTTCAACTTTCAATGACTGTTAATATGATTACTAATACCGGATGCAAAGGTCATAATTAGCAACCGGGTACACAATCGCTTATTATAGGTAATTATCAGTCACGATTTTCCAATAAACAGGTATGTTGCAATAGCTATTGATAGGTATATTAAATGAAAAACCTTCTTACCCCAACATGGGCAAGAAGGCTTTCTTCCAAATATAAGATCGGTCTATTTACTTATTCATTATTATTGGGCAGAAGCATTGTATTCTTTCACAAATTTATTCATAGCGTCCTTGCTTTCGGAATATTTCAGCGCACCAACAAGACTAAAAAATGCTTGTTTATCCACAAGATACGGATACATCTTTCTCATTATAATCATCTTATCATTGTCATAAGAAAAAAGCCCCGTCAGCCGCAAGCATTGGGCACAAGTAAAATCAGAAGTACCTATTACTGAATTAATCACTTTTATACGGTCGGCAGCAGAACTCTCATTTTGCACTGTTTTAAAGAAAGAATCGAATAGTCTTGTACTCATTACATTGTCATCTTCCTCATAATCAAAGCTTCCACCACCTTGATTGGGCCTTCCCCCGGGACGATGATTTCCATTAGTATCCACATTAATATCTTGCACACCCGATCCCTTGAAATAAACCCGCTGATTGTAAAGTCTCTGACCTTTCCATGTACGTTCTCCTTGCCGGGCAATGCGACTGGCATAAACCTCAATCTGATAATAACCCGGCTTCAGATTAGCCACGAAGCAGCTAGTGGTAGGTAAGCACATCTGAGTATCGCCAATAAAAACAAGAATCGGATTATTTCCTCCGTCAATACTAATGCCGCTAACCCTTTGTGCTTTCACTGATAAAACAGCTAACAGAAGAAAGATGCATACTAAAATTTTACGCATAATAAATGTGTGTTGATGAATGATTTTATTCTTATCCTCATGCACTAAATACCATCGCCTATTCTCTGTTCATCAAACGGTGTTCCGCCATCTGTTCGAACTTCGTACCGGGACGGCCATAGTTGGCATACGGATAAATGGATATACCTCCACGCGGCGTAAAGATACCAATTATTTCAATATATTTAGGATTCATCAAACGAATCAAGTCTTTCATGATAATGTTTACACAATCTTCATGGAAAGCTCCGTGATTGCGGAAACTGAAAAGATAGAGTTTCAAACTCTTACTCTCCACCATCTTGATGTCAGGAATATAACAAATACGTATTTCCGCAAAATCCGGTTGTCCGGTAATCGGGCACAGACTGGTAAACTCAGGACAATTAAAACGTACCCAATAATCGTTTTCAGGATGTTTGTTGTCAAAAGCCTCCAATACTTCGGGAGCATAATCTTGTTTATATTCAGTGGTTCTTCCTAATAAAGAAAGTTGCTCTTTTAATTCAGTCATAATAAGATAATTATTAAAGTTAAACTTTACTTGCTAAATATTTCTCCAACCCTTCCCGGCGAAGTGTACAG
This sequence comes from Bacteroides sp., assembly GCF_030151085.1. Lineage (GTDB taxonomy): Bacteria > Bacteroidota > Bacteroidia > Bacteroidales > Bacteroidaceae > Bacteroides. The sequence goes on from NZ_JASLER010000094.1 coordinate 5,724, forward strand.
GCAGGGCAATGTCCACAACCATCTCCTTGAATACCATTGTAACAAGTAAGCGTTTCATTGCGTACAAGTTCGAGTATTCCCAGTTCATCCGCCAATGCCCACGTTTGTGCCTTATCAATCCACATCAATGGAGTATGAAGAACGAACTGTTCATCCATTGCCAGATTTAGCGTCACATTGAGTGATTTGATAAAAGCATCCCTGCAATCGGGATAACCACTAAAATCAGTTTGAGATACTCCCGTAACAATATGATTAATGCCATGTTCGCGAGCATAAACAGCAGCAATACTCAAAAAGAAAAGGTTACGCCCCGGAACAAAAGTATTGGGTACGCTATCTTCCGGCTTTTCCTGATCCATAACAATACTGGTATCGGTCAACGAATTTTGTCCCAGCTTGCCGATGAATGAAACATCCATCACCTCAAATTCCACCCCTGCCTTAACAGCAATCTCTCTCGCCAATTCTACTTCCTTCCGATGTTTCTGACCATACAAGAAACTCAGTGCATACACCTTCTTAAATTCGCGTTTTGCCCAATAGAGGCAAGTTGTTGAATCCTGCCCACCGCTGAACACAACCAAAGCCGCATCTTTATTCATACAATTAAATATCTTTGATTTTCAAAACATTATACGAGATTCCTTCATCATAAACATCACTTCCATCAATCTTCTTAATAGCCTTTACTACCCGTATCGTTATGGGCAGTATCAGCACCTCATACAAAGACTTCAACAGAACTTGGATGCACATCATAATCATCAACTCCTTCCATGCAATAATTCCGCCGAATGCTACTGGAAAGAATATCAATGAGTCTGCTGTCTCCCCAACTACCGTAGACCAGATAGCACGTGCCGAGAAATTTCGTCCGCCACTAGCTACCTTCATACGACTCATCACGTATGCATTCAAGAATGAACCTACCAAAAATGCCATCAGACTGGCAGCAACAATACGTGGCGCCATACCAAAGACAAAATTAAAATGGTCAGCACCCTCCCAAAAAGGTGCAGCAGGTAAAGCTACAGCAATCAAGCCCAACATCACCACAAAGAAATTCATGGCAAAACCACTCCAAATAATCAATCGTGCCTTGCGAAAGCCCCATACTTCGGCTATACAATCGTTAATGATATAAGAGATAGGAAATACAATCAACCCAGCAGTCACGGTAATACCGAAAACCTGGATAACTTTAGTTTCAAGAAGATTTGCTGCAATCAGGCAGACATTAAATAAAATGCCCAGCAGCATAAAAGGTACAGATACTTTTTGCTTCATATTCCTGTTTTTTACGTGGTGTTCTAGAATACACGACCGCTATTCACGGCATCATACTTTTCTAATTCGGCGCAAAGATAAACAGAATATTTTAAAAGTAGAATTTTATTCGCTAACAATAAATTAAACTTCGTAAAAGGCAAATATTATTTTTTTAACTATATCTGGAGAGCTATTTTATTTTTCAATATCATCAAGATGATCCATGCAAACCTCAGATATAGTTAACAAACACTAATAATCAATACTAATTTAGTAAACATATACTACATATAATTAAACCAAACACACATAACTTACTAATCAACAAATCATTAATACATTTTAATATAAAGTTGAAGATATGCAAGCTACTTTATTCTCAAACATTTTTTTATTCACACAAATTCCTTAAGCATATAAAACTATACATAACATGTTTTAATAGTATGCTTTTGTTATTTTAAATGATGAAAATAAGGTTTATATTTGATAGTAGTAATCCGAATACACTGGAACACATCTTTAATAGCAGCAAAAATATACCTTAATTATAGTATTAACCTTAAAAAACAATACATGCCTATGACTTACATCATATTTTCTTAGACATAATAAAAATGTCATCCTTTGTTCAATCTAATTCATTTTAAGTTTCATCAGCTTAAACAAAAAAAACATCTATTTATGAATGAAAATCGTAAACGAGGAATGTTAAACAACAAAATCCTCACAGCAATTGCCATCACTTCCTTATTTATAGGAAGCAACAATGTCTTGGCAATCGAAGCCAGTTCAGATATTTTATTAGGGATATCGGAACAAATGCAAGCTCAAACTGCCCGTGGTATAGTTGTCGATCAAGACGGAGAACCTATCATTGGAGCAAGTATCTTAGAAAAGGGCACTACTAATGGAGTCATTACCGACTTAAATGGAAAGTTCTCACTAAACATTAAAAAAGGCGCCACCCTGGTTATTTCTTATATTGGTTATAAAACTCTGGAAGTCAAAGCTGATGCCAATATGAAAATAACCCTCACAGAAGACTCTGAAATACTCGAAGAAGTAGTTGTTATCGGTTACGGTGTACAAAAGAAAAAGTTAGTTACCGGCGCTACCGTACAAGTGAAAGGAGAAGATATCGCTAAACTAAACACAATTGACGCCTTAGGAGCTCTTCAAAGCCAGTCACCCGGTGTTAACATCACTCAAAATAATGGTTTTTTAGGTTCCGGGTTCAAAGTAAACATCCGTGGTATAGGTACTACAGGTAGCTTCTCTCCTCTTTATGTAGTAGATGGAGTTGCTAATGGTAGTATCGACGGACTAAATCCTAGCGATATTGAGTCATTGGATGTTTTGAAAGATGCCGCATCAGCCGCTATTTATGGAGCACGGGCAGCTAATGGTGTTATCCTGATTACTACGAAAAGAGGTAAAGCTGGAGTTTCACAAATATCATACGATGGTTATGTCGGCGTACAAAATCTTTATAAGATTCCTACAATCCTTAATGCTCAGGAATATATGACCATGCAGGATGAAGGCCGAGTAATGGATGGCCTAAGCCCGTATAATTGGGCCACATTCATTCCCGCCAAAGATCTACAAAGCATCCAAAACGGTACATGGAAAGGCACAAACTGGTTAAAAGAAACATTGAATGAGGATGCTTTAGTTCAAAATCACGCCATTAACATTACCGGCGGAACAGAACGATCAACATACGCAATAGGTCTTGCCTATACCAACCAAGAAGCCACAATGGGAGTTCCGGATGCATTTCCTACCATGAACCGCTATAATTTCCGCGTAAATTCAGATCATGTAGTCATCAAAAAGGGAAATCTCGATTTCTTAAAGATTGGCGAAACAATCAACTATAAATACTCTCAAACTGAAGGTTCTTTCGGTACTGGTGGCATTTATTGGAATGGTGTACATAATATGCTAATCATGAGCCCCCTAATGCATGCTTACAATTCTGAAGGCAACTATTATCTTTATGCAGATCAACAGAATGATAATTATAAGTGGGATATTTCCAACGGAGCTAACAAAAACCCGATTGCTTATCTGGATTATTACATGAATCAGAATATAAGTAAATCACACTACATGCAAAGCAGTTTTTATGCCCAACTGCAACCCATCAAAAATTTGCGTATCAAGAGTCAGTTCGGCTATATCATGGGAGCTTCAAGTTATCGTTCTTATCTGCCGAGATTTGACTATCTGAGTGCTTCTTTAAATAATGCAGAAGATAAAGTCACTCAATCCATGTCGCTATACAACCGTTGGTCATGGGACAACACAGCAAACTATATATTCAATATCGGCAATCATAATATTGACGTATTAATAGGCCAAAGCATTGAGAAATGGGGTATGGGAGAAGAAATGAGTGGAGCAGCTATCGGTTCCAACTTCTATGACTTTAAACACGCATACTTATCCAATGTTCCTCTGACTTCTAACAGCACCGAATCATTAAAAGGTAGTCCCAACGGTCAAGGCTCCATCGCCTCTTTCTTCGGACGTATCAATTATAACTATAAAGAAAAATACCTAGCTTCTGTAATTATGCGCGGTGATGGTTCTTCTACTTTTGCACGCGGACATCGTTGGGGATATTTCCCATCAGTATCAGCAGGCTGGGTTATCAGTAATGAATCATTTATGAACAGCATAAAGTGGATGGACTTTTTGAAACTTCGCGCTTCATGGGGACAAAACGGTAACTGTAATGTTTCTACTTTCCAGTATCTGTCACTGATTACTTCTAATAACGGATATGGAGGCTATCCATTCGGCGATTCAATGGATATGATTAGTACCGGTTCTTATGCTTACCGGTTAACTAACCCTGATTTGACTTGGGAAACTCAGGAACAATTAAATATTGGTCTGGATGCCCGGTTCTTCAATAACCGCTTAGGCTTTGAATTCGACTGGTATAATAAGAATACAAGAGACTGGTTGGTAACCGCCCCTGTACTTTCTTCTTTTGGTGCCAATGCCGTATCTGTTAATGGCGGTAATGTAAAAAATACAGGTATCGAAGTAGGATTTCATTGGAACGATAATATTGGGAAAGATTTCCAGTATGGAGCTAATTTAACTCTTGCCCACAACAAGAATGAAGTAACTAAGATTGCCAATAAAGACGGTATTATTCATGGCAGTGGTAGCGTCTTGTGGGAAGGTGCAGAAGAATGCTTCCGTGCAGAAGTAGGTAAACCGATCGGTTATTTCTACGGTTACAAGAGTAACGGAATCTTCCAAAATCAGGAGCAAATCGATAACTATAAAGGTCCTAAACTGAATGGCAACAAGACTCAACCAGGCGATGTTATCTGGGCAGACACCGACCATAACGGAAGTCTCGATGCCAATGACCGCACCATGATAGGTAATCCTAATCCGGACTTAACAATGGGATTAGGACTGAATGCAAGTTGGAAAGCAATAGATTTTGCTATTACTACTTACGGTGCATTTGGCCAACAAATTCTTAAATGTTATCGCGACTTCTCTTCCTCGCCATTGAACAATTATACAGCAGAAGTCTTCCAACGCTGGCACGGTGAAGGAACTTCCAACAAGTTCCCCAGACTTTCCAGTGCATCCAGTTCCAACTGGAACAGAGTTTCTGATATCTACATTGAAGATGGCGACTACCTGAAAATCAAGAATATCACCATAGGGTTTGATTTCAAAAAAGCCTTCAAGAAAATACCTCTACAGCAATTGCGCCTGTACTTAACGGCACAGAATCTCTTCACCTTCACCGGATATTCAGGTATGGACCCTGAAATAGGTTATGGAGGCGACGACTATGGCTGGGCATCGGGAATCGACTTAGGATACTACCCAAGTGCTCGTACATACATGATAGGCTTAAATATAAAATTTTAATCAATCGAAGAATTTATGAAAAAGATATTATTCATAGCATCAGCAGTACTAGTTCTCTTTTCGGGATGTGATAGCTTCCTGGACTCTGAACTATTGACCGAGAAAACAACTGCCAACTTCCCCGAAACAGAGAAGGATGCACAAGAAATGGTTACAGCAATATACGCCCATTTGTTATTTGAAAGTCCGGAATCATCTTCCGAATATTACATAGCTCAATTGGCAAGTGATGACTGTTTGGGAGGTAACCTCTCCTACTCCAACAACTGCGCTACCAATTTCCTAATGTACAGCGGAAACCTGAATACTTTTTCCGGAATCTGGGACCGTTGTTATACTCTCATCAACCGCGCCAATAACGCCATCAATACCATGGATAACGTAAAATCATGGTCCAGCGAAACCGAACATAAACGGTTATTCGGCGAAGCCCATTTCTTACGCGCCATGGCCTACTACGAACTGGCGCAAGTATTTGGAGGAGTACCTTTGCGTACAACTTTGGAAAGTACCAATCTTCCTCGCGCTTCTGTAGACGAAGTATATACGTTAATAGCTTCGGACTTAAAAAATGCCATAGAGATGATGCCGGACAAAATTTATTCAAAAGGTTCGGAGTTGGCAGGCCATACAACCAAATATGCAGCAGAGGCTATGATGGCACGTGTATTCTTATACTACACCGGACGTTATGAAAAATCAACATTGCCCAATGGTACCACAAAAGAAGAAGTGATAACATGGATAGACGATTGCGTAAACAACTCAGGGCACAAACTAGTCTCCGACCAGCGTAATATCTGGGCATACACGAATGAAGCAACCGAAGATAACGATCAAAATTTCCGCTATCAATATGTAATCGATCATAAACTGAAATGGGAAGGGAATAGTTCCGATGAAACCTTATTCGCCAACAAACATAATTTGAAATCAAATTGGACTTATACTTGGTTCTCTAACACTTGTGCACAATTCTATTCACCCTCTGCCGACAATTACTCCAACAAATCAAGTTACCCATTCGGAACAGGTTGGGGAGCAGGTCCGGTATCACCGGGAATGGTCAACGAATGGAAAGAGTGGGCTTCCAAGCAAACCTATACAGATGGCTATAAGGAAGATCCACGTCTGACCGGTTCTATTTGGTCTTATAAAGCTCTCGACCCCAATACAGATGGCAATATCCTAATGGATTGCAGTCTGGATAAAGGAGAACCGGAATATACCGTATCTTATCGTTATTTTGAGCAAACCGGATATTTCCAAAAGAAATACATCAATATCAACTCTTATAACAATGGAAATATCGAACCTTTCGGCAAGCAAATGTTTCCGGGAATATCCTCACAGACTTCCCAGCAATTACTTCAGATTGCCGACCTGATTCACATTCGTTTTGCCGATGTACTTCTTATGCAATCCGAACTCAAACAAGATGCCTCCGGCCTGAATAAAGTACGCGCCCGTTCACATCTCGCTCCGATAGCCTACTCTTTAGATGCTATCAAAGAGGAACGCCGCTGGGAATTAGCATTCGAATCTATCCGCTGGTGGGACATCTTGCGCTGGTCGGGTTCTTCACTTGAAGAGGCTGGAAATTTACTTAACAAACAAACCGGATTTAACGTAATCAATGCTGCAACTGTAGTTCCGATGGTTAAATTCGACTACAAGAAACGTTTACAAGCCACACAAGGTTATTGGCCTATTCCTCAAGATGAAATCGACATATCCAATGGAGTACTCGAACAAAATCCGGGTTGGGATGCATCTGCCCAGTTCTCTGATTGGAATAATATGTAAGAAGTATTAACTAATAATTTAAGCCAATATGAAAGCTACAAAAATATTAATAGCAATGCTCACTTCAGCCTTCATTGTGACTGCATGTGACCCTATTGAAGATGAAGATTTACGCGATAAATATGTCACTGATGCCGGAAGTCCTATCACCAAAGAGGCTTTACAATCCGCCATATCCGTTACTCAACCATTCTCCAATCAGGACGGAGTAGTGAAGGGAGACCAATATGTCGTTCTTAAAAATTCGCGTCCGGACATCGGCGGCAGCTGGCACTTACAGTGGGGTGCCAATGAAAAGACGATAGTCACCGATCATGATACACTGATTTATGAATCAAATGGAGATTTCCAGATTTACTATGTAGGAATATCAGCGAATAAGATTGTCCAGACCGATCCTGTGAATATTAGTGTTACGAATGTATTCGACGAGTGGTCTACTTATTTCACTAATGCAGTCGACAAAAGTGATAAATCTGCAAAGAAAACATGGAAGTTCCGCGAAGTCAGTTGGGGTTCTGTCTGCAACATGGGTGCACATGGCGGTTGGAAATATACAAGTGCTGGTTATACTCCGGAATCTAATTTTATGTGGTGGGCTAATGTTACTGCCGCAGAAGCAGGAGATCAGTCAATGGTGTTCGAATTCAATGGAAACAAAATGACTACCTATGATGCCAAAGGCAATTTAAAAGCCGAAGGGACTTTCTCTTTCACGCACGACAATCCTGAAGAAGGTGTACTTGGAGAACTGATAACCTCTATCCCCACTATCGGAGGCGAGTTTGACGACAATGGACAAAAGGCCGGCAGTAATAAATTCTGGCTATTAACCTTGGATAATAATTATATTACTATCTATCATCCGAGTACATACAGTGGTGGTGTCGATTGGGATGATAGTGGCTGGTATGCTTACTTCAAATCCGAAACCGATTCCGAATAAGAGCCTATGAAAAAAATAATATTCCTCGTCATTACTACTGTCTTACTATTTACCGCATGTCATAATGACGACTACACTCCCGGGCTTCAAGCCCCGGGAGATGAAAGCGGTGATACAGAAATGGCAGAGCAGATAGACGGACGCATTGCTTTGGGCTATGTCACTTATTATGGTACCTCCATACCCGATGCCAAATATCTGACTCACATCAACTATGCTTTTGCCGAACTTTACATCAAAGAGGGAGTTTATCAAAAATTCAGTTTACAAGGTGACAAAGCACGCTTTGACAAAGTAAAAGGCATCAAGAGTAAGTACCCTCACGTAAAGATATTACTATCTTTTACCAATAGCGTTTCCAACTCGGACAATGGTCAGGATGGAGGTTTCTCGGCTTTGGCCAAAAATCCGGCAATGCGTAAGCAATTTGCACAAGACTGTAAGGACTTTGTAAGAAGCGAAGGCATTGATGGTATCGACATCGACTGGGAATTTCCCGGTATGAGCTTTGGAAGCAATGCCTACGATGAATTGGTTGATGTAGATAACTTTACTCTATTAATGAAAGAGTTACGGGAAACTTTGGGTCATTCCATCTTGCTGACCTATGCAGGTTACTGCATGGATAAACAGCCTCAGGGAGAAGGCTACAAATACATCGATGTAAAAGCTGTAGACCCTTATGTAGATTTCGTCAATATCATGACCTATGATTTGGCAAGTGCACCGCAGCACCAATCGGCACTAAACAAACCGAGTGCATATTGGGACTGCAAACGCTCTGTAGATGAATATTTGAACGCCGGTGTATCTGCTGGCAAATTAGTGCTAGGCATTCCTTTCTATGGAAGAGCGAACTTCAATTCCGGTGGCAGCATCAATTACAGGGATCTTCTCAATCTGAGTAAAAATGACGGTTATGTTATTGACAACTGGGATGGAGAAGGAGAAGTTCCATACGTTACCAAGAATGGCGTATTTTACTGTGGTTACGACAACCCACGTAGTATTGCAGCTAAAGGGCAATGGTTGTTACAACTCGGAATGAAAGGTATGATGGCTTGGGATTATGATGCCGATGACAATATAGGTACGCTCCGCAGAGCACTATGGAATGCTGTTATGAAAAAATAATTAACTTAACACATCTTTTTTAGGAGGTTATTTCGCAAATATGGGTAAGGGTAATTTTGTAAGCGATCTTCATTCAACACAGAAATACTGCCGGAATAACCTCCTTCCTATTAACATACCCACTTAAACCTTTTTTCATTTAAGTTGTTGAAAGCACATTCACCAAAACCTAACTTAAATGAAAACAATCTTAAAAACAATGATGCTGATGTGCGGCATCGGTCTATCAACTACAGCTTACGCTCAAAAGAATGTAGTTATTGATGACGAGTCTTCTAACGGCATTGTCATGGTCACCATCGACAAAGCTGGTGACGAAATCATCCGTATCATGAATGAATCGCAATTGTCTTACATTCATGACCCGAAAGCCCCTCGCTTCTTGTTGATGGACAAGCAAGGAAAATTCGCTTTAGGTATCGGCGGTTATGTACGTGCCACCGGCGAATATGACTTTGGCGGTATTGTAGATAATATCGACTTTATTCCTGCTTACATTCCAAACAGTAGTAAAATCAAAAACCAGTTCCAGATGGATGCCAGCACAGCCACTATCTTCTTAAAACTGGTTGGACACACCAGACTGCTAGGTGATTTTGTTGTCTATACTGCCGGTAACTTCCGGGGCGGAAACAAAACTTTCCAACTGCGCAATGCCTACATGTCATTCCGCAACATCACAGTGGGATACAATTATGGTGGTTTCATGGACTTAGGTGCCCTTCCTTCTACCATCGACTTCCAAGGTCCTAACGGTGCCACATTCTATCGTGCCACACAATTGGCATACACCTACAAAGGATTAAAGAACTTCCGTTTCAACGCTTCTATCGAAGCACCTGTCGTAGACGGTACAACCAACAACCAACTCAACATTGCCCAGCAACGCATGCCGGACTTTACAGCGTATGCACAATATGGCTGGAACAACAGCAGTCACCTGCGCGTCGGAGGTATCGTTCGCAGCATGACTTATACCAGCACCGAAAGCGATAAAGCATCCAGCGTTACAGGATATGGTGTACAAGCCTCTACAACTTTCAATATGGGTAAGAAATGGCAGGTATTCGGTCAGGTTAATTATGGAAAAGGTATCGGTCAATATCTGAATGATATCAGTAATCTGAATGTAGACATCGTACCCAATCCTGAGAAAGACGGTAAGATGCAGGCATTGCCTATGTTAGGCTGGTATGCAGGATTGCAGTATAACCTCTGTTCTAAAATATTCTTCTCCACCACTTATAGTATGTCACGTCTTTATTCGGACAACGGTTATCCTAATAACGAACCAAGCACTTATCGCTATGGACAATATCTGGTAACCAATATGTTCTGGAACGTAACTCCGAACATGCAGGTAGGTGCTGAATACTTGCGCGGCTGGCGTACAAACTTCGACAACTCAACGAATCATGCCAACCGTTTTAATTTATTGGTTCAGTATTCGTTCTAAATTCAATAGGTCGTAATTAAAATAGAAAAAGCCGCCTCAACACAATGTTTGAGACGGCTTTCTCCTTTATAAAAGGATTGTGAATTTAGAATCTATAATCAAGACTTACACCGAATACCTTGTTGGTACGGCTATATACATTCGTACCAGGCAATCCGGTACCATTATAGTTTTTAGAAGTTTTAGTATAATCTTCATAGTTGGTCCACATATAACCGACATTCAGATTGGCTCTTTCACTTAACATCACCTTTGCTCCGAAACCCAGTGTATAGGAATCACAAGAAAAGCTGGTATCACTCTGAAAGTCGTCCGACAATCCGTAATCTGTAATCTGACCACCACAGCTTAATGTCAGTCTTTTGATTACATCCCATTCGATACCCATCAAATATTCGTTCGTTCCTTTTGTCAAGTATTTCTGCTTGTTACCGGCCATTCCCGCATTTTTGTCATCATAGAAGTGATATTCTACTGATGCACGCAATACTGGAAGAAACTCGTATGCAGCCGCCACAGAAAGCATAGAAGGGATGTCATTAGGAGTATTCACACCATGCTTGAAAGGATCCAATGCGCTTGTTTCCGCTGTTGATTCAATATTCTTTGTATTGTTTTCAATATTCAGGTTCGTCTTGAACTCATATTTAGCACCAATATTCAATTTGCCTAACTTGGCATCCACACCGATAACAGGAGTAAATCCCCAACCGGTCTGATCGCAATCCAATGCTAAATGCATCAATTCGCCACCACCAAAGTTCTGTTTCAATTTGGCATCCAAAAAGCCTACATAACCACCGCTAAAATAGTTCATGCGTCCACCTGCAAAAGCAGCAAGCCAATCATTTATTTTATAAGTCAGTCCTAACTGCAAAGCATAGATATATTGTTTACCATCCATAGCGCTGTTAATGTCGTACATGCCGGGAGTAGCGAGAGCAGGGCTTTGCCCGGTCAGATATTTCGGAATACTACCTTGGAAGATACCTGCCATAGCTATCGATTCGAACATAGGCAGACCATCATCAAACGAAGCCTTTCCACCACCACCGGTGATACCAAAGAAACCCGAGATAGTCCAATCACCTTTCTTATAGGCAGCAAATACACTGGGAATAACAGGCGCAGCAGCTTTTCCCTTATAATATTTATTAAACGGATTTGGAGATGCGGTAGGTATCGGTTTCCCATCTACAATAACCGGTTTTCCATCTTCACCCATGGTTAATCCATTATATGTCATAAAGCTGGCATCAATATTTCTCGTTTGGAATGCACTCTGAATACTCACAGAGACATGGAAACCATCATTCGGCAAAAAAGCCAAACCTGCTGGATTAGACAGAGCACCATCTATCTCAGTAGTAGCACCACGAGACAACATGCGAAGAAAAGCAGCATGTTGATTTGTATTCGTCAAGAGACCTCCCGCAAAAGTTGGAATTGAAACGATCAGCATCACAATGCCAATCAACGAAATTTTTCTCATCTAAATCTTTTTTAATTGTTTTCGGGCGCAAAGTTACAACAATACAGCACACAAAAAAGCATTTTGTGCAGAAAATAGCAAGGCGAGAATACATTAATTGAAAATTTCAATTGTTTCTAGTGAAACAAACTAACACCACAACTTCTATATATGACAACTTATACTAAGCAATTTCCTCGCTACTTTTAAAGATTTTCCTCGCCACGATTAAGGAAAAAGATAACTAAAGCTTATTCTTTCCACCATGGAGAAAGTTTCGTTCCATCACGAGGAAAGTTTCATTCCACCGTGGTGGAAAGAAAAGTACCCCATGGTGGAAAGATATAAACTTAGGTAGCAAACAAACTAATGTTAGGCAGGAAGAACAATAATCTTAGCCACAAAAAAACTTATCTTCTCTTTCGAAGTGAACTTTATAAACCTTGCGCTTGTTTTTTCTTATTGAGTATTACTCTAAAATTATAGAATTATGGCATCATACACCATCGCATTTTTTGGAAGCAAGCCTTATGACGAGGCATCATTCAATGAAAAGAATAAGGAATTCGATTTTGAACTTCGTTATTATAAAGGTCATCTCAACAAGCATAACGTTATATTAACTCAAGGCGTACATGCAGTCTGTATTTTCGTAAACGACACGGCTGATGCCGAAGTAATCCGACTCATGGCAGCCAATGGCGTCAAACTTCTGGCATTACGATGTGCAGGGTATAATAATGTAGACTTGCAAGCAGCAACCGAAAACGGCATAACCGTAGTTCGTGTTCCTGCTTACTCCCCCTACGCTGTGGCAGAATATACCGTTGCCCTCATGTTGTCGCTAAACCGGAAAATTCCACGTGCCACCTGGCGTACCCGTGACGGCAATTTCTCACTCCACGGATTATTAGGTTTTGATATGCATGGTAAAACGGCAGGTATCATCGGCACCGGAAAAATCGCCAAAAAGCTTATCAATATCTTACGGGGATTCGGTATGAACATTCTGGCTTATGACCTCTACCCCGACTATAATTTTGCTCGTGAGAACCAGGTTGTTTATACTTCTTTAGACGAGCTTTATCACAGTTCGGACATCATTTCCCTGCACTGCCCGTTGACGGAACAGACCAAATATCTCATTAATGACTATTCCATCAGTAAAATGAAAGACGGCGTGATGATTATCAATACCGGACGTGGACAACTGATTCATACCAATGCACTGATAGAAGGTTTAAAAAACAAGAAAATCGGCTCAGCAGGACTGGATGTATACGAAGAAGAAAGTGAGTATTTTTATGAAGACCAGTCCGATAAGATTATTGATGATGATACACTGGCCCGCCTACTATCATTCAATAACGTAATCGTCACTTCGCACCAGGCATTCTTCACTCGTGAAGCGTTGGCTAATATTGCGTCAACTACTTTGCAAAACATCAAAGACTTCATGAACCACAAACCTTTAGATAATGAAGTAAAGCATTAAAAATTAAACTTTACTGCTATAGAACTGTTATTCAAAGATAAACTATTAATAAAGGAATATTGAATCATGAAAAAGGTATTAGACAAAGCAGAAAGTCGGGGACGTTCCCTTTATGACTGGCTGGACAGCCATCATACATTCAGTTTTGATGAATATTATAATCCACGCCGCATGAATTTCGGTGCTTTGCGCGTGCTCAATGACGACCGTATAGCACCGGGCAAAGGCTTCGGAACTCATCCACATAAGAATATGGAAATCATCTCCATACCTCTAAAGGGAAAACTAAAGCATGGAGACAGCCATCAGAATAGCCGCGTTATTACCGTAGGAGACATCCAAACAATGAGTGCCGGTACAGGTATTTACCACAGCGAAATGAATGGCAGTGAAACAGAATCTGCAGAATTCCTGCAAATCTGGATAATGCCGGAAAAACTGGGTACCCCTCCTGTATATAAGGATTATGATATCCGCCCATTCCTGCATAAAAATAAGATGTCGCTAATAGTGTCCCCCGATAATGACGCACCGGCTCGGCTACAGCAACAGACCTGGTTCTCCATCGGTGAAATAGAAGCGGGTAAGAAGATTGAATATCATCTGCATCAGTCACATGGAGGTGTCTACATTTTCCTCATAGAGGGTGAAGTTAAAGTGGACGATACCGTGCTTTCACGCCGTGACGGCTTAGGAGTATACGAAACGCACAGTTTTGAATTGGAAACATTTAAAGACTCTCATATACTCTTTATCGAGGTTCCAATGTAAACCTTTGACATAAAATAACAGCTTAAACGGAAGTTTGTGTAGCGTTTTTCGTAATATTGCGCTATAATTTAATCTGTATATGAAACTTGATTATATATATCATAGCGGTTTCGCGATTGAAGCGGACGGTGTGACGGTCATTATCGATTACTATAAAGACTCTTCGGAAGAGGTTTATAATAAAGGTATCGTCCATGACTATCTCTTGGAAAAACCGGGCATACTCTACGTGCTGTGCTCTCATTTCCACCCCGACCACTTTAACCGCGAAATTCTTTCTTGGAAAGCCCTTCGCCCCGATATTCGGTACATTTTCTCCAAAGATATCCTAAAGCATCGTCGCGCTTCGGCAGAAGATGCCCTATTCATCAACAAAGGTGATATCTATGAAGATGAGAATATTCGAATCGAAGCATTCGGCTCTACCGACGTGGGTATCTCTTTCCTTATCGATTTACAAGGCAAACGCCTGTTCCATGCCGGTGACCTGAATAATTGGCATTGGAGCGAAGAGTCTACTCCCGAAGAAATACGTAAAGCTGAAGGCGACTTCCTTGCAGAAGTAAAAACACTGCAACAAATAGCTCCTTCGGTAGACCTAGCTATGTTTCCCGTAGATAGCCGTATCGGAAAAGACTACATGCGCGGAGCAGAACAATTCGTAGAACGGATAAAAACCGCTATCTTTGTACCGATGCACTTCAGTGAGGATTATCAGGGAGGCGACGCTTTCCGGCAATTTGCTGAAAGCAAAGGGTGCCGCTTCCTCTCCATTACACACCGGGGGCAAAGTTTCAACATTGACAATCAATAATTAATCATTTAATAAGGCATACTATTATGAAAAAATTGACACAACTTCTATTTGCTCTTTTTTGTTTCTGCCTGCCCGCTATGCTGCAAGCACAAGATAAAGATAAAGATGATAGTGAGTATTTGGTCGGGGCCGTCCCCGAAGTAGATGGTAAAGTAGTATTTACCAAAGAATTCAGCATCCCGGGAATGTCACAGGATGAAATCTACCAACGTGTACTGGGCTGGATGGAAGCACGTCTGAAAAAGAATGAAAACAATAGCCGTGTAGTTTACTCCGACAAAGAGAAAGGACAAATTGTTGGTACGGGTGACGAATGGATCGTTTTCAGTTCGAGCGCATTGTCATTAGACCGCACTAAAATAACTTATCAACTCACAGTTAACTGCCAACCTGAGAAGTGTACTTTTGAAGTTGAAAAAGTACGTTTCAGCTATCGTGAAGGAAAAGAAAAATATACTGCCGAAGAATGGATTGTAGACAAGTATGCGCTAAACAAAGCGCAAGATAAACTAGTACGTGGTCTTGCTAAATGGCGTAGAAAAACAGTTGATTTTGTAGACGATTTATCTCAAGGAGTTGCCGAAGCACTTAGCGCAAGCACTGCAAAAGCTCCCGTAGAAGAGAAAAAAGAAGAAAAGAAAGTAGAAAAAACAGTAGTCGCTTCCGGTCCTATCGTAATCACTCCGAAGCAACAAGTAACTGTAGAATCTCCGAAGGTTCAAGTATCAGCTCCGGCACAACAAGCACCAGCAGCAACGGTTGTTATTCCGGCTACTCCGCTCACTCCGGCAACTAAGGTTGAGCCAGCTACAACTACACCGGCTGCTGTCAATCAGGCACAAGGTTACAAGCAAGTAGCTCCGGCACAGCTCTCTGCTGATGCCATCCAAACAGGTGCAGGAAAACTGGTTATCGTGATTGGTGAAGAACCGTTCAATATGACCATGATGACCGCAAACGCTGGTGGTTCATTAGGTAAAGTTAGTGGTAAGCCAGTAATATTTAGCATCTTATCACCAGACCAACCGTATGAACAAATAGAAAAAGCAGAAAAATATACCATACGCTTCTACCCTACAGGTCAGAACGAACCTTCTGTCATTCTGGAATGCAAAAAGCTCCCTTCACCTGCTGCTATGGAAGGTATGCCGCGTACATACGTAGGCGAAATCCTGAAAGCAATGGTAAAATAAAGTGTACTAACAATTAATAACCAGTAAAGTGGAAATAAAAAGTAAATTTGATCATTTCAATATCAATGTCACCAATCTGGAACGTAGCATTGCATTCTACGAAAAAGCATTGGGACTGAAAGAACACCATAGGAAAGAGTCGACTGACGGCTCTTTCACCTTGGTTTATCTTACGGACGGAAGCACAGGTTTCTTATTGGAACTGACTTGTCTAAGAGATCATTCCCAAGCTTACGAATTGGGAGAAAATGAAAGCCACCTCTGCTTCCGTGTAGCCGGTGACTATGATGCCATACGCCAATATCACAAAGAAAATGGGTGGGTATGTTTCGAAAATAAAGCCATGGGGTTGTATTTCATCAATGATCCGGATGATTATTGGATAGAGGTTCTCCCGGTAAAATAATAACTTTCAACTGAATAAAATGAGTATAGAAGAAGCTATGATGGGCGGCATTGTTTTCAAAGGCAAAAAAGACAAGCCTAAAGAAGAAGACAAAGTAAAGACCAAAGCCAAAAAGAAAACTTACATCACCGGGCAGCATGGTTCCGGTGCAGCCAAAATGAAGGCGGAAATCCGTCGGAAACGTGCCAATAGACATAAAAAATAATGATTAGTACCAATTTATTGTCCGCTGACAAAGATCCGATGGGGGCTGCTATAGCCGACTATTTTAAACGTCATAGAGCCGACCGCTTACGGGTTTTCTCTTCGCAATTTGACGAAGATGAGATCCCTGTTAAAGAGTTGTTCCGTGCAGAAAAGCAGATGCCTTTGCTTGAACGTACAGCTCTCAGCATGGCAACAGGTAAAATATTGGATGTCGGTGCCGGAAGTGGTTGTCATACTCTCGCTCTTCAAGAGGCGAGAAAAGAGGTACATGCTATTGATATATCCCCACTCTCTGTAGAAGTAATGGAACAACGAGGCGTACGAAACGTTTCTCAAACCAATCTCTTTGACGAACGATTTTACGACACCTACGATACCATTTTGATGTTGATGAACGGTTCCGGAATTATTGGAAAATTGGAGAATCTACCGACTTTCTTCAAGAAAATGAAGCAACTGCTCTGTCCGGGGGGCTGCATCCTAATGGACTCTAGCGACTTAAGCTATTTGTTTGAAGAAGAGGATGGAAGTATCGTCATAGACCTTGCCGGTGATTATTACGGTGAAGTTGATTTCCAGATGCAGTACAAAGACATCAAAGGAGATTCATTCGACTGGTTATATATCGACTTCCAAACCCTGAGCCTTTATGCCACAGAAAATGGATTTAAAGCAGAATTAGTAAAAGAGGGAAAACATTATGACTATCTCGCTAAATTGACTCTTCAATAAACGGAGATACTGCTTCAATAGAAATGCCCCAAAAGTTTTATAATTAATTTTTGGGGCATTTCTAATTTATTTTGCAAGCAATTGGTCTATCTTCGCCACTAATCCGGAAAACTCTTCAGGGTTATATAAGCGGGTCAAAAATACAATGCGTCCGTCTCTATCAATTAACACATTACGAGTTATACCAGCCTTGCGCAAAGCATACTTGGCAAAAATATCGGCACCGGGATCCAGCCCTAACGGATAAGTCACCCCGGTCGATTTACCAAAAGCTATTACTTTATCTAATGGCTCGTCACGGTCAATACCTATCAACATGAAATCCGGATTTGATTTGTTTTTCAACCAAATATCTTTCTCAATGAATGGCATCTCCTTGCGGCAAACACCACACCAGCTTGCCGTAAATTGCAACATCACTACCTTACCACGAAGTTCTGAAAGGGTGACGCTCTTACCATCGGTCAATTTCACTGTAAAATCGGGAGCCATCTCTCCTACTTTCACAATATAGCCTGTATCATCGGCTTCTTGTGCCATACCTGCCATGCTCACTAAAGCAAAGAGGCATAAAATCATAATTTTTACTTGTTTCATCTTACTTAATCTTAATTATATGCATTAATAAAGAAAATCCCTACACTGCATTACCTTACAAAGATAATAATTTCATTTATTCTGTCAATACGAAGAATATGAATTCAATAAGCAATTATTCTTAAAAACTACTTGTCGCTCCACCGCCTCCACTACGTCCACCGCCAAAGCTACCGCTACGACTGCCGCCACTGCTATGACTATGCCCGCCACTACTGCTGCTACTGCTTCGTACTTTACGTGGAATCGTTTGTTTAGCTTGCTTTTTATCACCACACATCTGGCAAACGTAATCTGCAACTTCCAAACCATTGTCGGAATATGTCGGCTCTTTAATTGTTTTCCACGAACCGACCTGCTTACGAGCAATAGTATGGCACTGATTACACATCCTATACTCACTTGTTACGGTAGAATTATATCGCAATGTCCATTCGCAAGAGCTACACCGATAGATACGATGGATGGCAGATTTCAGTTGGTTTTCCATACGTTCAGAAGTTGATAACAATGGCTCTGCAAGCTCATCGGACAAAAGTTGTAAAGCCACAGCTTTGCAGGAATCGCAAGTTTCACTTTGCAAAATAACACGTCGGTACTGGCAGTATTTATACCATAACGATACTATAAAAAGAGCAGGCCAAATAGGGAAAAAGAGAATGAGACATCCACACCCAAAAGGTTTATAATGTGTCAGGACATGGATTGCCGCCGCCGCTGAGTTGTTTTTAGGGCGAGCTCCATTTGCCATGACGAAGCCAACAATTACATTCAGTAGAATCAAGACTATCCAAAATATAAGATACAGTATAAATGGTATATCTGTTAGGAAATCCCTAAATGTCTCGCCAATCCTCTCCCAATGAATACCCCAAGTATCTTGAGAAGCAGACTCATAATCACTTCCATAAAGTGTCAACGTTACAGCCTGAACTCCTTGCACCATTCCTTCATCAAAGTTTCCCTCTTTAAACCAAGGCACCATTGCTTTTTGCTGAATACGAAAACATAATGCATCGGGCAACACTCCTTCCAAACCATATCCGGTTTCAAAAGTGACTGTTCTCTGATCGAGCACTAAGAGAATCAGTAATCCGTTATCGTCTGCCTTCTTACCTACTCCCCAATGCTCAAAAAGTTTGTGGGCAAACTCGGTCGGAGTATTTTCACCAATGGACGGAAGCGCAACAACAGCTACTTCAATACTTAATGAATCCTCCAACTGAGCCAACATCTTATTCACTTTTTCCACACAGCTTTGATCAAGTATTTGATTCGGATTACTAACCCAGTTGAAAACACTTTCATTACGAGGATTAGGAACATCTGCTACATTATAAATATTTAATAATTGTTCAAACCCTAATGGGAAGACTGAACAATTACTACCAAATGTACAGCAGAAAATAAGAAATATTATCCGGACAGTTATCACGTAGTCTTTTTGTGTCTTATCTTTCATTACTGTATTATTATAGGATCTTTCTTTTGACATATTTTTATTTGCAACAAAGATAGCATATCGTAGATGATAAAAGAGGTTAATTAGGCAAAATAAGATATAAGAAGGTTATATTTCATTTATCTTTATCCCCTAATTTTAAATTAAGTTAACCCTTAAAATATTTTTTATGAAACAGAGAAAACCGTTTTCTTTCCTTTTGGGATTGATATCGATTATGTTTCTTTATTCGCCGATAGTTGTAGCACAATCTTTGTCTGTTACAGGTAAGGTTATCGATAAAAACAGCCAGGAACCTATTGTGGGTGTCAGCGTTTTAATTGAGGGAACAACCACCGGTATAATTACTGATATAGATGGTCAGTTTGTACTTAATAATGTTCCGGTCGCTGCAAATTTAGTTATATCCTATATTGGATATGCCACACAGACACTTTCCGTTAAAGGTAAAACAAATTTCAACGTAGCATTAGTCGAAGAATCCGAAATTTTGAACGAAGTTGTCGTTGTAGGTTATGGCGTACAAAAGAAAGTAAACCTAACCGGTGCTGTTTACTCCGTAAAAGGAAATGCATTTGAACGTCGACCGATAGCTGATGCCACACAGAGTTTACAAGGTATAGTACCAGGGCTGATGGTCACTAACTCAAGCGCCGGACGTCCGGGTTCTACCGGAACATTGACTTTACGTGGACAAGGTAACTTAAACAACAATGCCAATCCTTACATTTTAGTGGATGGTGTGGAAATGAGTCTTTCGGATGTGAATCCCAATGATATTGAAAGTATTTCTGTATTAAAGGATGCTGCCGCTTGCGCCATCTACGGTGCACGTGCTGCTTACGGTGTTATCTTGGTGACTACCAAGAAAGGTGAAGATGGCAAAATGCGCATCAACTATCAGGGAAATGTGGGGTGGAGCGCACCTACCATATTGCCGGACATGGTCAACTCTTATGAATTTGCCAAGTTTTGGAATGCCGGATGTACCAATACAGGTACTCCCCGCTTGTATAGCGATGAGAAAATGGCATTATTGCAACAATACGTGAAAGATCCGAGTAGTGTAGACCCTTGGTTTGAACTTCCTAAAGACGCAAATATGAACCCTGCTTTTGAAAATTCAGAGTTAGGAGTTGGCAATACAAATTATTTCGACCTTCATTATAAAGATTGGGCATTCAAGCAGAATCATAACGTCAGTTTAAGTGGTGGTGGTAAAAAAGCACAATACTATGTTTCCGGAGGTTATTATTCGGAAGAAGGTGCTCTCCGTTATGCCAATATGGATTTCAGCCGTTATAATTTCGCTTCGAATATAACTTCTCAAATCACGGATTGGTTAAAGTTGAAGGCAAATACCAAATTCATGCATTCAGATAACAACACTCCCTTTGGGGACGGTGGGCTTAGCGAAGGTTTCTATCATTCATTAGCACGTTTCCGTCCAACGGTATCGCCTGTAGACCCGAACGGTAATTTTACAGAATTAAGTTTGATTCCTTATTTGCAGAGTGGCACATATACCAATAGCCAACGTGATCGCTTCAACTTGATTACCGGCTTAGAGATTCAACCTTTAAAGAACTGGTTTATCTTCTTCGACTACACTTATGAAATGATAAACGACGAATATGAGGCATTGAATATGAGTCCCCTTATCTATGGAGCAGACGGAGTTAGTACTTCAAAGGGAGTACGTGCTGAGATAGGTGTGTATCCTGATGGTAAATTTACCCGCAGTTACGGACGTACCCGTTATCAGTCCATCAACTTATACACAAATTACCTTTTTACGTTGGCAGATACTCATAACTTCACATTAATGGGAGGTTATCAGGAAGAAGACAACTCATATAGTTATATGAAGAACTCAACCACCGGGCTCTATTCTACTTCGAATCCTAACTTGGGAATGGGTGAGGGTGACAAAACTGTAGTGGATACCCGTAATGGCTGGGCTACCCGCGGCTTCTTCGGTCGTATCAATTATGACTATGACGGACGTTATCTTGTGGAGGTTAACGGACGTTATGATGGCTCTTCCCGTTTCGCTAAAAACAACCGTTGGGGATTCTTCCCATCGGCATCGTTGGGGTGGAATATTGTTCGTGAGAAATTCATGATGCCGATAACTAATGTCGTTTCTAACTTGAAACTTCGCGCTTCTTACGGTTTGCTTGGTAATCAGGCAGGTGCCGAACTTTACACATTTGCTGCCACAATAGACTTGAACGATCAGGGTTTGGGAAAATATATATTCGCTGATGGTCGTCACACCTATTCTAAAGCACCAAGAGTCGTGAATCCAAATACCACTTGGGAAAAAGTAGAAAGTAGAAACATTGGTCTGGACTTCGGATTCTTCAGTAATGCACTGACAGGTTCGTTCGACGTATATCAACGTGATACAAAAGACATGCTAGGTCCTGCTGTAGACTTTCCCGACTTCTTTGGTGCGAAAGCCCCCGATACCAATAATGCCAGCATGCGTAATCGTGGTTGGGAATTGGTATTGAACTATTATGGAAGAATTGGAAAAGATATCGAATATACCATCGGCGGATCACTTTCGGATGCAACTGCCGTGGTTACAGCCTATGAAGGTGGTAATACAAATCCCAAAGAAAACTGGTATAAAGGTAAGAAAGTCGGTGAAATTTGGGGATTCCGTGCCGATGGTTTAATACAGACCCAAGAAGAAGCCGACGAATATAACCAAGCTTATGATCTGACTTTTATTAGTGGCAAAGCCTGGACTCCGGGTGACGTGAAATACCGCAACCTGGACGGTAATAATAAGATTGACAACGGGCTCAATACACTTGATGATATGGGTGACATGACTGTAATAGGTAATACCACCCCCCGATATCAATATACCGTCAATGGCTCAATCAGTTGGAAGGGTCTGACGATTAGCGCTATGTTCCAAGGTGTGGGCAAACGCGATTGGAATCCCAATGGAACTTACTTCTGGGGAAGTGATTCTTATGCGCAAGTAACTGTTTTCAAAGAACATTTGGATTACTGGAGCGAAACAAACAAGGACGCTTACTATCCGAAACCCTATATTCATACACTTAATGGTGTAATCCCTTTTTCAAACAAGACAAAAACCACCAGCGACAGGTATCTTCAAAATGCCGCTTATTGCCGTCTGAAGAATCTGACTATCAGCTATAATCTACCGGCTGCATGGATGAAAAAGATAGGCTTACACAAAACACAGGTATACTTTTCAGGTGAAAACCTGTTGACATTCACCCCACTAAAAGGTATGTTCGATCCTGAAGCCGTCTTCACCAAAAATAGTTCCACTTGGGATGAAGCAGGGAAAAACTATCCTGTTAACAAAGTGATATCTTTCGGTTTAGTTGTTGACTTATAATTAGATAATCAAATGAAGAAAATAAATATAGTATTAGGTATAGTAGTTTTATTCAACCTTACTGCCTGTTTTGACCTGAATAAAATGCCCGAAGGCGTACTTTCTGCTGAAAACCCGTTTCAAACAATCGGAGAAATAAGAATATATTTGGATCAGTTCTATGAAGATGGTTTGCGTCTTCAAGATTTTGATACCGGTGGTGGAAGATTCATCGCCGGAGCAGATACCCATAGCGATAATATGACATCCAGTTCAGTAAGCACCCTTTTAGCAGGTGAAACAAGCCTCAGCAGTGCTGTCAAGTTAGAAAACTATACGCAAATTCGCAACTTAAATTTCTTACTGAACAATTTAAATAATTGTACCGAAAAAGGTACTACTCTCTTTAACCACTATGTAGGTGAAACTTATTATTTTCGTGCATGGTATTACTATCAGATGTTTGTAAACTACGGACAACTGACGTGGGTAAATACTCCGCTGGACCCTAATATGGAGGCAATGAAATTACCACGTGCCAATCGTACAGTTATTGCTGATAGTATTTTGGCCGATTTAGATAAAGCAGTAATGTACCTCACTACTGAAAATAGTTGTGCCGAAATGCGTATACACAAGGATGTAGCATGTGCCTTGAAAAGTGAAGTAGCACTTTTTGAAGGAACTTGGGAAAGATATCACAAAGCTAAGAACGACAAATTCTTCGATCCAACCGTGACCGATGAAAAGATTCAAAACTATCTGACGCAAGCTGCCGTTGCCGCCAAAGAAGTGATGGATCGCGGTGTATGGAAAATCTATAATACCGGTGAAAAGCAGAATGACTATCGCCAGCTCTTCCAAACAACTAATTTATCGAGTAATCCTGAAGTACTTTGGTTCAAACAGTATGATGGCGACCAGATAGGTAACAACGTGGACCGTTACTTAAACCAAGGTGGCGGTGGTGTGGGTGTTGATGCTTCTTTAGTCGATGATTATCTAACCATTGACGGCAAGCCATTCATCGGCGAACAACGTATCGAAGCAAAGAAGATTTTCGGTAACGAACTACAACCCACTTTGCGTGACCCACGTTTGGGACAAACTGTTTGTATGCCAGGGCAACAACTTCGTCCAGATGATAAGGCGCCTTACTATCAAGTTCCGCCGCTAATTGGTAGCTCTGCTTATAACCAGAATATGACTGGCTATTCTTTGTTGAAACATGTTCAAATTGATTATACCGGCAGTCTGGATGGCTTGGATAAAGGTGCTACACCTGCTATTCAGTTCCGTTATGCAGATATTCTGCTAAATTATGCCGAGGCTTTGGCTGAATTAGATGGTGCTACCAATGCACTAAAAATCATCGAAGCTTTACAACCTTTGCGCGACCGTGTAGGAATGCCGGCTGTAGATTTTGACCGCGAATATAATACAGAAGCCGATTATGCTTTCCGTACCCTGAATAAATATATTCAGGCGGTACGCCGGGAACGCCGCATTGAAAAAGCGTGTGAAGGACGACGGAAGGAAGATATCTTCCGTTGGGCTGCTGCTGACGAACTGATTGTAGGGAAATGGTCGAAAGGCGCCCTCTTTATCGGCAGCAATCTGGAAAATCATCCTGCGTATGGTGGTAAATTAGTTTATGACAAGGCTTCCGGAAATAATCTTGCCTTAAGTGGTAAACCGGGTGATGCGCTTCGTTACATTGTCCCGCTAAGTACAGCCGAATATAAAGATGGATGGAAATTTAAGGTGGACCGTGATTATCTCTTGCCCATTCAACCCCGCATGTTAAGCGAGGAGATGACAGGTGGTCAATGGAAGCAAAATCCAGGATGGTAAACTTTGATCCAAGCTCGAAGGAGTTTCCGGCTCACACTACTGTGCTGATTCAACAAGAGGGATTGTAAACCAGAACGTACTTCCTTCACCTAACTCGGATTCCACACCAATCTTTCCGTGCAGGTGTTCGATGATCGTTTGACTGATCGACAAACCTAACCCAGTCCCTTGGGTGAAGGAATCGCATTTGGCAAAACGTTCGAATACGCGGGACATATTCTCGGCAGAGATGCCTTTTCCGGTATCTTTAACATAGAAATAGAGCCCCTCATTCACAGGTTTATATCCTACATGAATGGAACCTTGCATTGTAAATTTACAGGCGTTTGTCAAGAAATTCGTTATTACTTGGGTCAGCCGGTTCTTTTCGGAATAAATCACAAAAGGTTGTTCCGGAACTTCACAATACAAAGCCACCCCTTGCTTAAGCCGAAGCTTGAACATTTGTTCTATATTATGGAAAAGGGTGGACACATTAAATTCTGTATAATTAAACTCCATTTGATTGGCTTCTATTGTGGATAGGTCCAAGATATCATTCACTAATTGTAGCAACAGTTCATTGTTTGTCTCAATAAGCTGACAAAACTCCTCTGTTTCCTCGTTAGGGGACATCTGAGCAATCAAACTGGAAAAGCCAACAATTGCATTTAATGGAGTACGGATCTCATGGCTCATATTGGCAATGAAAGCCGATTTCAACCGATTAGCCTCTTCCGCCTTTTCCTTGTCCCTCAACTCCAGTTCCATTTTTTTGCGTTGATTGATAAGCACTGTTCCACCGGTCAGAAGAACAGGGGTTCCATGGGGATCTCTGGCACCGATTGTAGCAAACACCTCAATCCAGACATAACTACCGTCTCCCTTATTCGACAAGAAACGTACTTCCTCATCTATGGCTTCTATTTCGCCGTGGATTAGCTTCTGGATATCATCTTTAAACTTATCGACTTCATCCGGATGTACACCTGCATATGCTTCTTCGGCTGTGACGTTAAATGAATCGTTTAGTTCTTTATTCCAGACTAACCTTTCCGTCATATATAGATTATTACATTCGAGTACCTGGGTTTGAAGATCCCATGTCCAAGTCAACATGCGACTGGCTTTTAATACAAGCTGATATCTATTACTCAATTCCTGTGCTTTAAGAGCCGTTTTCAACTTTTGCCTCTGAACAATATAGCGTACACGGAGAACCAGTATCATAGTTAGTAAAGCAAGAATTATAGCAGTACTGATAATATGTACTTTGTATTTCTCGAAAAATGAAGGAGGAGCTTGGAAATAGGTTGCATTTCCAGGATATAAGTTAGGGTTGATGTTATGTTGCAATAAATGTTGATAGTTTAAATATAATTTTGCCGTATTGATCTGAGGTGGGGAAATATCTTTTGGAGCCTTCCCATTCAAAACCTCTTGAAGGGTACGTTCTACAGTTTCTTGATAAGATTCTGAGGATATATAATAACCTCCGGCAAAATTACCGGACTCCATAGGAAAGTCCTGAATGATGTAAACAGGAGGAACAGAAAAACTGTTGGTCATTTTTTGTACATTATCACTCAGGTAATTGTTATCGTCATCTTCCTTCATCCTATACCAAGAGTTATAGATAAGACCTGTACTAGTATCTAAAGAAGATAAGACATCCAATAGTTGTTCTGTAGTAAGCGTTCCGGTAGATAGAGATTCAAATTGCATTTCAGGAAAATATTTTTCGACTGCTTCCCGTACCGCATCCCGGTTTCTAACGCCAGCATAACGTTGATCATGAATAAAAGCGATCTTATTTAATGCAGGTTGAAGTTCTTGCATCGCTTCGATTGTTTTCTTTATAAGAAGAGGATATTCGATATATGTGATGTTATATCCTTTGGTCATTTGACCGGTGGAAATTAACGTGTCCTTGTCTGTTCTGTAGCGTGGTATCAAAGACTTCTCATTCTTATACATAACATCTCTGGCGTAGCAAATGATAGTCGGGGCTCCTTTCCATTCTTTATCGAACAGGGGTTTAGTAACCAGCCAAGCCGGATCTCCCAAACATACAACAACATCAGGGGGTATAGGATAGGTAGTGCGCAGCTTTTCTCTTTTCTCTTCGAAATCATCGACCGAAATAGCACCCGGTGTTTGCAAAGCGATACCGTCAACCGTATATCCCTTCTTCCCAAAGTTGTCTTTTATATATTGAAAGGTCTGTTTTGTACCACTGTCTTCGAAATTTATGGCACTCAGAACAACAATGTGTTTATCTGGATTCCTTTGTTGCGCATTGGCTAACCCGGGATAAATGCAGAATAATAGTAACAGAACTAAAAGGTGCTTTTTCATCTTTGCAGGCTATAGAATCGTCATTGTCCATTTTTTATTTTATCACTGCGCAAATATATGAATTAGAGTTTAATAATCTTACATTAGTGCCATAATAAAATTGGGAGTTTTTCAAATAATACTTCTTCTGCCACAAAAGACAAATGTACCTAAAAGCAAAAAGGATTAGAAATTTACTTTCTAATCCTTTTTTACTATTGGAGGTTCCTGGCGGATTTTAAACCACCAAGACAATTCCTTTATTTCCAAACGATTAGAATCTCTTTAGCTTCGTTACTGTAAAACAATTGTAAAACAAATATTTTGTTTAAATTACTCTGTATACAATAAAAGGTGCTTAAATTAGAAGCATATAATCAGTATTCTCTTAATTTTCCTTCTTTCTTATAACTTTTATTTTTAGCTCCTTGATAAAATTTTGCATTGTAATAATTGGAAGTGAGAAATCTGAAAGAGTTGTTCCCTTAGTCTGCTCATATAGGACTCCTCTAATAGTCCCAATAGTAGTATCTAACATTTTTAAAACTACTTGCATCTGCATTATTTGTATACTTTCCTTTGTTAGACTAAAGATAGATTCAAAATCCTTAGCTGCAAAAGATATAACAACCGCAATAGGAGAGCTAATTGCAGTATCCTCAGAGCTATTATAGAATACAGCTTTTATCTTTATAGCAAAACTTCTTTCATCTAAATTGATAAATAATGTGGGAGATAACTGTAACGTTACATCTTCATTCTCTTCAACCTCTTTAAAAAAAGAAATTTTAGCTTCAGAACTATTTATATTTAAAATCAATAATTCTCCTTCTTTTTTAGCATCAAGTACTTCCATCTATATAATTGGTATATTACTATTTCTGATTACATATTGATCTGAAGCCAAGAAATTCCTTATCCTATGCTTATCTTTACAAAAATCTTCTTCAAAGAAATCATCATCTGATAAAAGGTTTTGTGGAATCTCAATAGATTCATACCATTCTATTTTTGTATTACTATATTCCTTTTTAAGATAACATACTTCTTCTTCACAAATCTTCATCCATTCTCTAAGACTTAAATAAGAATTTAGATAAGATATTACATCATCTTTACTAACATAAAAAAAGAGCCATGAAGAATAATTATCTCTTTTGTAAGCAGCCAAAGACAAAAGTAACATTTTTTCATTTATGTCATAATACAAAGAAAGAAATGGAGTACCATAGCACTGCAAATCTCCAACTTTTCGGAATCCCAAAAAGCTTTTGCTATCTACAATTTTCCATTCATACTTCATCTTCTAATATTTTTTTTGTTCCAAAGTCTTGATCTAGACACTTATCAAAATCAAATTTTCTTTTTAGGATAACATTGACATGCCCCCTTTTGTTCTCTTTTCCAACAAGCGCATCCTCTGCTGTTAAATTAAATCTTGAGACATAAAGACCACACCGATCTATAAATTCAGCTTTATGTCCAGATGACGAATCATTCAATTCTTGCTTATCTTTTTTATCAAGCCTATTCAGAACACCGTTATATGCAATTCTAGATGCTTCCTCACTAGTATACATTGAAACCGTATTCCGTTCAACTCGTTCTTCTACAGTTGGTTCTAACCCCAAGGCATCATCCTCTTCTTTTTTCAAATAATACTGTGGGACAAGATCACTTGGCTTTGTCGGTGCTTTAGTCCATCTATATAAAGCCTGAGTAGGTTCAGAGAAATTTGAATTTATATATTCCTCACATCCATTTAAATCATCCTGATATAAATATACATCTTTTTCCTCAAGAATGATTTTTTTCTTTGGCTTCTTATGTTTTTTTTTCTTTGGCTGAGTCACAATTAATACATTTTAGAATGCAAATATACAAACTACAATGAAATCATGCTAGTACTAATATCATTTATTTGCTAAGTGGGCTTGTCTTTTCTTGAAAACGATCATCCAAGAAGTGCTTACTTTAAGTAAGCAATAGATAATTCACTATGTCACCATTACAGATTCTATATTTTTTATCAAAGTCCTCGTGAAAGCTTATGCTTCTTAAGCCATTATAGACAAATACTTCTGCAAGGCAACCATCTCTGCTTCAACAACCAACTTTTGAAAGTCTTCCGCCAAATCATCCGTGTGTGACTTTTCCAATGCCTTGTAATAGTTAATTTTAGCATCATTACTACCTTTCAGGGTAATAATAACGTAACCATTGCGAAGAAGGTATAAGTTCATCAACAGTCGGGAAGTACGACCATTGCCGTCAATGAATGGATGAATACGCACTAGTTCATCATGCAAGTAAGCAGCTACGAGTACAGGATGCACCTTTTCTTCTTCCATTTGTCGAAAACGGAGCATGAAATCTTCCATCTGCTTCTCTATCAGATAAGGTTGTGGGGGCATATGCGTACTACCTGAAATCATAACGGGAACCGTACGATACCTTCCGGCATTCTCACGATCTATTCCATGAAGAATAAGGGCGTGTATCTCTTTGATGGTACGCTCGCTTATCTCTATGTCCTGTTTGGCAATATCCTTAATATAATTGATGGCTTCGGTATGATTGATAGCTTCCAAGTGCTCACGCATTGACTTTCCTGAAATCGTAACACCTTCGTTTACAACAAGGGCAGTTTCCTGCAAGGTAAGCGTATTCCCTTCTATACGGTTACTTTCATAGGTATATTCAATGTCCAAAGCATCTTGAATCTTTTTCAAGGCTTCTTCGGGAAGTGGGCGCAAAGAGGATAGTTGCTCTTTGAGAACATCTATTTCATTCAGTAATTCCTTCATATCTTCATTCATGGTTACTCTATTTCTTTAATTCGTTCCACTTGCTTATTCAGAAAGTAATCGGCATAAGGAGAATAATTGCCCGTTTCATAAAAGGCAATCAGCCCTTTTCTGTAGTTCAGTATATCGGCATCTTTGGAGGAATAGACAGGGATAATGTCAGCATTCATCAAAGCGATGCTTTCCACCATTCGGGAAGTACGTTTGTTGCCATCAATGAAAGGTTGCAACTTAGCTATGTTACAATGGAGATAAACAGCCCGTTCCAATGGATTGGTATATTGCTCCTGCTGATAAAGTATTTCATTCAACTTAGCCCGAATATCGTGTAAGTCCTTCGGGGGAATGTATTCCGTACCACTGATACGGACGGCTCTTGTTCTTAAATAGCCTGATTCTTCATCGGAAACCAAGCCAGTAGATATAGATTGATGTACTCTGAACAAAGTACGCTCATCTATCACTTCTTGATTCTTCCCTTTATTGATATACTCCACTTCGGAAATAAAAGTATTATATAGGTTTTTCAGCATCTTGGCATCTTCATACTTCTTTTCGGAAGTAATACCATCTTTGAGCAATGCTTCTGTTTCCACGTAAGTATAGGTATTACCTTCAATCTTACCTGAATAGTAACACCACACCACTGCCAAATCTTTTATTTCATTAGAGCGCAAATCCGATAGCTTAGCCAAAGGATGATTCAAAATGAATTGCGCTTTTTCCTGCTGTTCCTTATTAAATATCTGTTCCATACTTATAAAACAATTGTAGCCTATGGTTAGATTTTATTGTTCCCTATAATACTTTTCCCTTCATAATACTTAACCCTACCTTTCAGTTCATCAATATCCTTCCTGATAGAATCAGTAACAGGAATATTGTGCTTATCCAAAAAAGACATAAGTTTCTGTAGTTCTTCCTGTACTTCCATCTTTCGGATGCCATAGTAGTAGGTAGATGTAAAGTCGAACTCATCTTTAGACATCAATACCCTTGCCACATCTTTCGGGGTGGTTTTATCTGTTATCGTAATCTCCGATTCTAATAAAGAGGAAATGTATTTCAAATCCGCAGCATCAGGACTATACTGTTTCTTTAGTACATCAAAGTAAGAATTAAACTTTTGTTCTTTGGCATCCCATTCGAGTTTTACCATTCCAAAGCCATGAATTGAATAGGCTATTACCTTTTTCAGTAATCCTTCCAACTCTTCCTTATTGATACATATACCATTAGTAGTATCAGTAGAGTAGTTATCAAAGAAATAGGCAGGCTCTACAGCAAAGTATTGAGCCATAGTCAGCAGCGTATCTATCTTGGTAGAGTTCGCTTTGATGATTTTGTGCAAACTCTGCTCCGTCATACCCAGTTCGATGGCAGCCTGTTTCATTGTTACGTTTTTCTTTTCGCACAACTCTTTTATTCTTTCAAGATGAACCATAAGATTGTATTTAAAAGTTAAATACTAAACAATTAGTTTAGCTTTAAATATATTCTTTCTATATTTGCAGCCACAAAGATAAGAAATAAAATTTAGTTCTAATAATATAAACGAAAATTCTAATCAGAAAAGAAAAGATGGAAACAGTAATTGTAACTACAGAAGCCGTTATCGAAAAGATAATGGAAAGAGTATTGGATAAGAAGTTGCCGCAACCGCCTGAAGCAAGTGTTGAAAAGACTTATAGTATTAACCAAGTAGCGAGAATGATGGGACGTTCTCACAAAAAGATTTCAGATCTTGTTGCAGCAGGCGTACTAAAAGCGACTGCCGATAATCGGATTTTTGAGAGTTCTATTAAAGAGTATAATAACAAGTAAAGCCAATTGCTAAACAAAAAGTTGAATATGCAAGTTTCTTTTTCATCCACCACACGAGAAAGTAAAGTAACGCTCCCCAGCTGGGGCGTTACCTTGTAAATGAATTGATATGATACCCCCTGATAATATGCCTGAACAACAAGAAGATAGTTTTCCTATCTCTGTTTTCCCTAAACCGATACGGGAAATAATAAGCGAAACAAAAGCCTGCCTGAATTATCCGACAGACTACATTGCTTCTGCTATCTGCTTTACCCTTTCCGTTGGTATTGGCAACAATTTCGTTGCAAAGGTAAAAGAGGGGTGGGACGAACGTGCCATCTTATATATGGCAATCATCGGACGTTCAGGAGTAAACAAGAGCCATCCGCTTAGTTTTGCCATGCAGCCTTTGTTTGAATTGGATATGAA
Source organism: Bacteroides sp. (assembly GCF_030151085.1). Classification (GTDB taxonomy): domain Bacteria; phylum Bacteroidota; class Bacteroidia; order Bacteroidales; family Bacteroidaceae; genus Bacteroides. Next base: position 37,989 of record NZ_JASLER010000094.1, read on the forward strand.
CTCATCCGTGAAATATCAGAAGGAACGAAAGGAGTACGATCGCCTGCTGTTTGCAAGCAGAAAAGAAAAAGGCAGTAAAGAAGAAAAGGAACTGCCAGTTGAACCTGTATTGAAAAAATTCATCGTATCGGATATTACCCCCGAACGGCTTATCACGATTCATCAAGATAACAAACGGGGTATCTGTTTATATGTGGACGAACTGATGTCATGGTTAAAGAATTTCAACCGCTATAACAGTGGTTCAGAAGAACAGTTTTGGTTATCCGTGTTTAGTGGTAAACCGATTATACTGGATAGGCAGGGAAATAAAAGTTCTGCTTTCATCAAACACTCCTTCATTTCCGTGATTGGCACTATACAGAAAGGATTGCTCAAAGAACTGGCAAAAGGAGAAAGAACGGAGAACGGCTTTATCGACCGTATCCTATTTGTTTTTCCACCCAACTTAAAGAAGGAGTATTGGAATGAGTGTGAACTATCTACGCACATCGCACCACTTTGGGAGTCTATTATCAGGAAGCTGACCGATATTCAATGTACTACAGGAGAGAATGGGGAACTCATTCCGTCCAAACTTGCCTTTAGCACGGAAGCTCGCAGCCTGCTCTACAAGTGGCAACACATGAATACAGACTTATGCAACACAGAATCTGATGATATTCTGGTCGGGGTATATAGCAAATTGGATATATACATTATCCGTTTCAGCCTGATTTTACAATTAGCTAGATGGGCTTGTGATGAAGCGGAGCGGATGGAGATAGACCAAACAAGCGTAGAAGGAGCAATCGCAATCGTTGAGTATTTCCGTAATTCAGCAAAGAGAGTACAAGAGATTACCAATTCTTCGGCATCATTGGAACAGCTACCAACCGACAAAAGTAATCTGTATAATGCTTTACCTATGGAGTTTACCACAGGCGAAGGAATTAAGATAGCCCAAAAGCTGAATATTTCGGCAGATGCTTTCAAGCGTTTTCTAGCAGATAAGAAAGGAAAGCTCTTTGAGAATGTCAGTCATGGAGCATACAAGAAGATGGTATAAGCCTGCACTATCCATACTTTCCACACTTTGACTTTCATTTAATTGATTTTCAAATGTATAAACGTGCGCATAAAGTGAACTCGCCACACTTTATGCAGGTACGAAACAACCTTTGGCGAAAAGAGTAAGAAATGAATATAGAAGAAGTAAAGAACATCAAATTAGCAGATTATCTGCAAAGTTTAGGCTATCATCCTGTAAAAAAGCAAGGTAACAGCCTTTGGTATAACTCCCCGTTCCGTGAGGAAAAAGAACCTTCGTTCAAAATCAATCTCGACCGTAACGAATGGTATGATTTCGGGATAGGTAAAGGCGGCAACATTATTGCACTGGCGGCAGAACTGTACCATATATATAATGTGTCCGACCTATTACATCGCATCGAAGAGAAAGCACCATACATTCGCCCTACTGCTTTCTCTTTTCCACAGCAGACCATCGAGCCGAGCTTTCAGAATTTGGAAGCCGTTCCGCTTACCCATCCTGCATTACTTCGTTATTTACAGGAGCGTGGGATAAATATGGAACTGGCGAAAAGAGAATGCAAGGAACTTCACTTTGTCAGTAACGGGAAACCCTACTTTGCGGTGGGATTTCCCAATCAGTCGGGAGGGTATGAGGTACGCAATCCATTTTTCAAAGGATGCGCAGCCCCCAAAGACATTACTCATATCCGACAGCAGGGAGAACCCCAAAGCACCTGTTTTCTTTTCGAGGGATTTGTAGACTATCTTTCTTTCCTCACACTTCGAACAAAGAGCAATCCGCAATACCCCTGTTTGGACTGGCAGGATTATATCATCCTGAACTCGACCAGCAATCTATCGAAAGCGATGTACCCATTAGCGGACTACGAACATATTCATTGCTTTCTTGATAATGATAAAGCAGGAGTAACGGCATTGCAGGAAATCATCAAAGAGTACGGTATGCGTGTACGTGATGCTTCACACCACTACTCCGAGTACAAGGACTTGAACGACTTTCTTTGTGGTAAGAAGTGCATACAGTCTACTGACTTAACCCAGCAGGCAAAGCAAGCACCGCAACCGCCTAAGAAAAAAAACAGAGGTTTCCGAATGTAACCAGCCGCACGCACTCCGCAGGTATTTAGTCAGAAATACCATAGCTTATTAGGGGATTTTTCGAGCCGCATTACTCCGTAACGCTAAAAATCCCCCAATAAGCCAAAGGGTTTACAACCCTCTGGACACCCAAGAACGGCAAGTATGCCGTAAGAGACAATTAAAAAGTTAAATAATAAAATTGAATTTTTATGGGATACGCAGTATTACATATGGAAAAGGCTTCGGCTTCAGATAGCGGAATGTCGGCACACATTGAACGAACCATTGCTCCGAAGAATGCCGATGTGGAGCGTACACACCTGAACCGGGAAATGATAACTTTCCCTGATGGGGTGCAGAACCGGACACAGGCGATACAGCACCGTTTAGACACGGCGGGACTTGAACGCAAGATTGGCAAGAACCAAGTACGGGCGGTCCGGATATTGCTTACAGGTAGCCCCGATGATATGAGACAGATAGAACAGGCTGGTAAATTGGATGAGTGGTGCAAGGATAACCTTGATTGGTTGAAGAAGACCTACGGGGCAGACAATATCGTTTCGGCAGTGCTGCATCTTGATGAAACCACTCCCCATATCCACGCAACGATGGTACCCATCGTTACGGGTGAACGGAGAAGGAAAAAGTCAGAGGACAGGCAGGGTAAGAAGAAGTACCGAACCAAGAGTTCCGACAATACTCGACTATGTGCTGACGATGTTATGAGCCGAATTAAACTCAAAGAATATCAAAACACCTATGCGGAACAAATGGCAAAATTTGGGCTTCAGCGAGGCATAGAGGGGTCAGAAGCGAAACACATTACAACCTCTCAGTATTACAGAGAACTGTTAAACCAAACGGAAAGTATTCAGAGTAATATATCCGTTCTACTTAAACAACAGGAAGCAGCCAAAGCTGAATTATCGAAAGCTCAAGCGGATGTTAGCAAAGAAAAGCTTAAGAACTCTGCTGCCGATGTGGGTTCTAAGCTGATGGACGGGGTAAGTTCTTTGTTAGGTACTCCTAAAGTGGCTAAAATGGAAATGGAGAATAGGCAACTACGTGTTGCGCTTCAAGAGTTGTGGGACGAGAACAAAGCTATCAAGGAAGGTTTTTCAGTTGCCAAAAAAGGAGCGTTTGACGAGATTGAGAACCAGAAAATGAGATTAAGCCTAGAACTGAGAACTATTAAGGAATCCAACGAACAGAGAGAACAGAATTTGAAAAAAGAAAATAACAATTTGAAAAACACCCTCTCCAAAGTACTTGCTTGGTTTCCTACGGCAAGAGAGTTGTTAAAAACCGAAAGTTTGTGTAGGGCTATTGGGCTGACTGCTGAACAAATAGCGATCTTATTCAAGGGTACAGTACTTTCATTTACTGGATGGCTACACAGCGAGGAGTACAAGCAGAAATTCAAAACAGAAAATTCTAAAATTCATCTCTGTATATCCGAAGATAAAAAACGCGTGGGACTTGTCGTGGACAAGATACCGATTGCGGAGTGGTTTAAGTTAAAGTATGAAGAGCTGAAATTACCTGTAACAAAATTACATGAATGTGTTCATCGAAAAGGCTTTAAAATATAAGAGTATTTTCTCTTGTTAACAAAAAGAGAAGTAAGCTTGAATATTCCAGATTATTTTGTTACGTTTGCAACTTAGATAGAGGAAACTCTTTCTGATATAGAGAAATAAAGAAGCGTTATGCTTATCTTGTAACTTGAAAACGTAGGAAATTTTCAAATTAGATGCAAGGGTTGCATAGTGGTTCTCACGCTATAGCGTGGGCTGCTATTGTTACATCTGCATCTATAGGTTTCCTACGACCTTCAAGTTAAGACGTGGCATTGCAGTTCCACGCTTCTTATTTTATAATTCTCTTCATGGAGCTGGGAAGAGTTTTAAAGAGCAAGTAGTATGATTAAAAAGTTATGTTTATTACTATTCGTACTTCCGACATTTATTGTCGCACAGAACCGCTATGACACGCCTGCCACTGCTACATTCATTAACACTTATGTTCCAATGTCACATGATGAGATGTTATTACGAGCAGCAGCAAAAGTCTTGAAAGAAAAACAAGACCAAGAGAACTTTGAGAGGTATTCACAGACCGCGTATGGATATTTAAAAAATAAACAAATCGGCTATTTTATAAATTATGCAAATGCAGCCTTAAATACAGGATATTACAACAGCCAATTATATTATAATTTGGGAGTATCACATTATTTGTCAGGGCAGAAGCGTAAAGGAAAAAAATATTTAAAGAAAGCCTCAAAAAGTGGTTTTCCTCAAGCTAATCATGTATTGTTCGCTATAAAAGAGAAAGAAACATTATCTTATTCATGGTTTATATTTTAAAATGCACATATTATGAAAACAATTATCACAATTATTTTCCTATTAGTACCTATCTTATCATGGGGACAGAATTATACGCAAAAGTATAACGAATTGTATGACAGAACTGAATTTTATAATTCTTATGGCAACCTCACTGGATATGCCAAATATAATTCTTTGTATAATCGCCTTGAGTATTACGATGCAAATGGTAATCTATTAAAAACAGAGCAATACAATGATTTATATAACAGAAAAGAAATCAAAGACCAATATGGGAATCAACAAGGTTATGAGAAAAAGAATAATCTCTATAATCAAAATGAGGAATACGATTCATATGGCAACATGAAATATACCAAGAAGTGGAATGATTTATACAAACAATATGAAATATATGACTCTTATGGCAACATGGTTGGTTATTATAAATGGAATGATCTTTATCAAAGATGGGAATTTACCGCAAAATAAATATAGGTTATGAAAAAAACAATTCTATTTTTTGTGTTTTTAATGAGTGTATTCATTGTTTACGCTCAAGGTATTCAACAGTTAGAGGCTAAGCCTTCCTTTAAGGGAATAACTATTGGAATGCCAATTTCTGAAATATCTAACAAATTGAGTTTTGAAAACAGTTCAAATGGCTACTCTATTTACAAAGTTACAGATACCTATTATCATAGTGTATTTAATGTAACTATGAATTATGTAAGAGTCATTGGTTTGAATGGAAAGGTACATGCCATAGAAGCAATGAAATTGGTCAAAGCTACAAATGAGAAAGCAACAGTATTTGATGCAACGGAATTGGATATAATCCAAGCAGGTCTGACTAGATTATATGGCAAGCCCCAATATGGCTTGAATGAAAATAATGCTAAATATAATAGAGTTGGGGCACAATGGATTTCTAAAAGCAAGGAAGCAAATTGTTTCATTGATTTCTATGGGACTTTTGTCGGTTATAAGTTGCAATTCTCTTTATGCGAGCATAGTGAGGATTTCTAATATAAAAATATTTTTCTTCATAAAAACTCATGTAACAGAAAGAGTAAAGCAAGCAAATTAAACATTTTTCAATCAATAATAAAATATATGTGCTGGCTAAAAGAGAAAGATTGTTTTTCTTTTAGCCAGTTTTTTTTATCCTATTGACATTTTATTTACACCTTCAATCAATTCAAGAGCAATACATTAACCATCAAAATGCGGAAAGTGTGGAAAATGTGCCCATCTACACAATCCACTTATCTCGTACTTCCTTCACAATATCCTCATCATGCAGATGGGTATAAATATCCTTGATGTCGTTACCTTCTGCATGTCCCATAATTCTCTCGGCTATTCCATCACGAATACCCTTTTTCGCTGCTATCGTTCGGAAGCTGTGCCGTGCTCGATGGAAGGTCATTGTCTTATCAATCTTCAAATCTGCCATAATATCTTTCAAATAACGGTTAGTTGGTTGATTGGAGATAGGCAAGAAAATCTTTTGGCACGGCTCACCATTCCCAAGTAGAGCTACCACAACAGGAGATACGATAGGAATTTTATAGGTTACACTAGTCTTAGTACGTTCATTACACAGGATAAGGTAGGTTTCGCCTGTATCGACCGTTATCGGTTTGATGTCGGAATAAGTAAGCACGGAGAACTCGGCAAAAGATAGGCTGGTATAGCAGCTAAACAGAAACTCTCTCAAGACTTCCTGCTTTCCCTTACTGTAATCCTTCTTATCATAGGCAGCTTGTAGCTTTTTAAGCTCTTCTTCCGTCAGTACATCGTTATTCTGTGCCTTGATATTCTTTTTGATTTCAAACTTCTCATAGGGATTCTTTGCCAACTTCTCCTTATCGACAGCAATTCCAATCAGGAATTTCAAGTTAGAGTGCTTCTTGTAGACGGTAGAAAGAATATTGCCTACTTCAAGTTCATGGTTATGGAACTGCTGAATGAAGTCCAAAGTTATCTCACTGAAAGAAAGGGTAGGTTTCCATTCCTTCATGGTATTGATTAGCTTATAATAATTGGAAATCGTTCCTGTTGCACGGGATTGTTTTAGCTGCTCAATCTCGTTTTCTATGAAAACATAGAAATCGGTATTGCCGTGATGTTTATCTTTCAGGCGTTCCAAGAATTGAGGAATAGGCAACGGAGTAAAGAAGTTTTCCATTACTATCGTGTCTGCCTTCTGATACACTTCACTGATGGCTTTGTTGTAGTAGTAACAACGAGGTTCAGAACCACGTACCGTATTCGATACTTTGTTCCAATGTTTGGGATAAACTGCTATGTTCATACTGATTAAAGTAGAACGACGGTAAGCAGTGTAACGCAGACAAACCATCTGTTTGCCTTCTTTGGTTGCGTAATCCTTGCGCAACTCAATCTTAATCGTAGCTTTCATTACAATTTTTGGCTGTTTTACTGTAAAACAATTGTAAAACAAAAGCTGAAAACTATGAAATTTCTTCTTCCAATCCTTCCACCACAGAGGACGTAAGTACTTAAAAAACAGAAGGATTAGAAATTTACTTTCTAATCCTTTCTTGCTTTTGGAGGTTCCTGGCGGATTCGAACCGCCGTACACGGTTTTGCAGACCGCTGACTAAGCCACTCATCCAAGGAACCGTTCTTTCAAGAACGCTTTATTCTCGTTTGCGGATGCAAAGGTAGTACATTTTTTGTAACTACCAACTATCCACAACAATTTTTCTTTGTTTCTTTTCGTGTCCCACTGCACTCAGCGCGCTTCTTATCGTACAATTGTTTTAATTCACAGCCAGTTGCACAATTTGCACAGGGGTTATTTTTATCTTTTGCTCTGCGAAAAAAAGTGTAAACATTCTGGCCAATACGAACTGCACACAACAATAGCAGCAGACCAACTACCCATTCTTGCCAATTACTCATAGAAACATTCCTCCTATCTGATAAATACCATAAGACATTACCCATGCAAGCAAAGTAGTATATGCCGCCGTAAACAATGCCCACTTCCAGCTACCCGATTCTTGCTTAATAGCTACCAACGTTGCCATACAAGGGAAGTATATCAGCACAAATACCATATAACAGAATGCCACTAATGGCGAAATCGGAATACGCTCAGCAAGACTAACCGTATCAATATCGGCATCATTAGTATAAAGCACTCCCAATGTACTTACCACCAATTCCTTGGCACCAACACCCGAAAGCAGCCCAATACCCAGCTTCCAATCAAAACCTAACGGCTCGATAACCGGTTCAATAGCTTTACCTATCTGCCCGATATAAGAATTTTCCTGTTGTTCGGCAACCGTTTCGTAAGCGTTATGGTCGGGATAATAACCAAGCGCCCATATTACAATAGAAGCCAGCATAATGATTCCTCCCATCTTGCGAAGATATTGCGCACCTTTTTCCCATGTATGACGGAATATGGATTTGGCCGTCGGCATACGATACGGAGGCAATTCCATTACAAATGGAGTATCATCACCTTTCACCAGAAAACGAGTGAAAAGCCGAGCCATCACCACAGCCAGTATAATGCCTATCGCATAAATAGCCAACAAAATCAAACTGGCATTGTTCGGAAAGAAAGTTCCAACAAGCAGCAAATAAATAGGCAAACGAGCACTACAGGACATTAACGGATTAACAAGCATCGTAATAAGGCGGCTCTTACGATTTTCGATAGTACGCGAAGCCATAATAGCAGGGACATTACAACCAAAACCCATAATCAACGGGATAAATGATTTTCCATGCAAACCCATTTTATGCATAATCTTATCCATTATGAAAGCTGCACGAGCCATATAACCCGAATCTTCCATTAAAGATATGCAGAAATACAGAATGAGAATATTGGGTAAGAAAACAATAACTCCTCCTACTCCTCCTACAATTCCATCTACCAACATATCTTTCAGAGGACCTTCCGACATATTGTTTTGTATCAGATTGCCTATTGCATCCACCAACCATTCAATGGCTTGCATAGGATATTCCCCGAGTACAAAAGTACCCTGAAACATAAGATACATAAAGAGGAAGAATATGGGATACCCCCAAATACGATGCGTCACAATGGAGTCGATTACCCGTGTAGTATGCTCTGTATCTTGATGGTTGTCAACAAACGTCTCTTTCAAAGCACCGGCTATGAAACCATATTTTGCATCGGTAATTGCTTGTTCGCTATCTTCATTGATAGAGTTTCGAAGGCGTTGTTTTTCGTGGTCACGCACTTCCAATATATCGTTACCATTGGGTAATTCCAAAGCAAACGTTTCCAGTTCTTTGTCATTCTCCAGTAATTTTATAGTCAGGAAACGAGTGGAATACTTATGACGAATATTCTCATTAATACTGATTACCCGTTTTACTTCTTCGATGCTCCGCTCTAATTCCGGTCCATGATTAATGTGGATATGGCGATAGAAACCACGAGGACGTTCTCCTTCTTCTTTATGACTGCCAAAACCATGATCGGGAACATATTCCTGATGCCAGTTACGCAAATCATTCAGAACTTCGGCATGCACTTTCCCTTTTTGATCCAGAAAGTCACCACCCTCATAAATATTGATAATCAAATGAAAAAGCTCATCAATACCCTTGCCAGTTCTGCTGACAGTAGGCATCATAGGCACACCAAAAAGTTGTCCCAGCTTTACATAATCCAACGTATTTCCACTAGCTTCCAATTCGTCATACATATTAAGTGCAATTACCATGCGCACGTTCATGTCGATCAATTGGGTAGTGAGATACAGGTTGCGCTCCAGATTGGAAGAGTCAACTACATTGATAACGATATCGGGTGTTTCATCAATGATATGGCGACGTACATAGATTTCTTCGGGAGAATAAGCAGAAAGCGAATACGTTCCGGGAAGATCGACGATGCGGAAGTGATATCCTTGAAAGTCAAAATAACCTTCTTTGGCATCTACCGTAACACCGCTATAGTTGCCAACATGTTCGTGCGAACCGGAAGCAATATTAAAAAGAGAGGTTTTACCACAATTGGGATTTCCCACTAAAGCTACATTGATCGTGCGGCGTTTGCCTAGGGCAAGACGCTTCAAATGCTCCTCACCAAGATGAATGTCTTCACTAAAACCTTTGTGAAATCCGGGTTGAGCACTCTGCTGCTTTATTTCCTCCTCGCTGATGACCTCTATCATCGCAGCTTCTTGCCTGCGTAATGAAATTTCATATCCCATTACTTTGTATTTGATAGGATCTTTCAGCGGAGCATTCAATAAAACCTCTACATTCTTCCCTTTAATGAACCCCATCTCCACGATACGCTTACGGAAACCGCCGTGTCCCAACACCTTTACGATTACACCTTTCTCACCGGTCTTCAATTCGGACAAACGCATAGTCTTCTGTCTTTTTTGTTATTGCGTGCAAAGATAACGTTTCTATCCACAAGCCACAAATAATTTAGAATGTTTTTAAATAAGAGAGATTTCAAAACACAGCATACCTTCCGACAAGAGAAGAACCAGAGCAACCGCACCAAAGTTCATTCATATCGACAGGGGGATACCCACTCCGCTACAACTCCGCTATTCCTCCGCTTATGAATACCCATAAGCGGAGGAATAGCGGAGTTGTAGCGGAGTGGGTATATTTCATTCATAGTAACTTTCCGGATATAAGTACCTTGTAAGATACAAGATCTTCGCCACCTAGGAACAAAGCGTTCGGTACCGAAGAGCATTCCTTTCCCCGGTGCCGGACAATTGGTTCTTTTCTGACGAGATTTGAATCAGTTGTCAACTCGTTTCCTTCCTTTCTTTCCCAATATGAATAGATTTTGGTGTGGTTGCCCTGGTAAAGAACAAGTAATCACAAAACTTATTGTATCTTTGCAAGATGAATATGCAGAAAATATCGCAATACATTCATCAATACAATCTCTTCTCTTCTGAAGATAAAATACTCGTGGCACTGAGCGGAGGAGCTGACTCGGTTGCATTATTGCGTCTACTCCTGACATTAGGCTATACCTGCGAAGCTGCCCATTGTAACTTTCACCTTCGGGGAGCAGAGTCCGATCGAGACGAATCTTTTGTACGTCAACTTTGCAAAGACCTCCAGGTACCTCTGCACATCATCCACTTTGATACCGAAAAAGAAGCCGAAGAACGGCATATTTCGATTGAAATGGCTGCAAGAGAATTACGATACGGATGGTTTGAGAACATACGAAATGAATGTGGCGCAAATGTAATTGCAGTAGCACATCATCAAGACGACAGTGTAGAAACTTTATTACTCAATCTTATCCGAGGTACCGGTATCAACGGATTGCGGGGTATTCAACCTAAAAATGGAAATATCGTCCGCCCTTTGCTTTGCCTCGACCGAAAGGAAATCATTGATTATCTGCAAGATATCAAGCAAGTTTATGTAACAGACAGCACTAATCTCCAAGATGAATATACTCGTAATAAGATTCGCCTGAACTTGCTCCCAATGATGCAGGATATCAATCCTTCCGTCAAAGAGAGCATACTGAAAACCTCACAACATCTGAATGATGCAGCTATCATTTATAATAAAGGAATAGAAGAAGCCAAACTACGAGTACTAACAAAAGAAGGAATAAGCATCCATGCTCTACAACAAGAACCAGCACCAGAAACCATCTTGTTCGAGATTTTATATCCGCTAGGATTCAATGCCGCTCAAGTAAAGGATATATATCGTGCATTAGAAGGACAATCGGGAAAAGTATTTACCAGTGCCAACTTTCGCGTTATAAAAGACCGGGATTTATTACTGACTAGCCCAGTTCAAGAAATAACAAAACCTATTTTAGATATAACAGAACAGGCGTATACTCAAGATTTCATTATTCCTCGCGACAAAAACAAAGCCTGTTTCGATGCAGACAAACTGCAACACCCCCTCTCCTTACGCCTATGGCAACAAGGAGATACCTTCGTCCCTTTCGGAATGAAAGGAAAAAAGAAAGTAAGTGACTACCTGACCGACCGTAAGTTCTCCCTTCCCCGCAAAGAACAACAATGGGTGCTTTGCTGCGGAGAAGACATCATCTGGCTAGTAGGAGAACGAACGGACAATCGCTTCAGAGTAGATGAAAAGACAAAGAAAGTAATAATTATAATGAAGAATGAAGAATGAAGAATTCTTCATTTATTTAAATAATAATCCTATCTTCCTTCTGTCTTTTGAAGCAATCTGCCAACAGCACCGCAAACGGAGTATCGTAAGTGCGGGCTTTCTGCGGACAACTCTTCACGCATGCGCAACACTTGATACACTTTTCTGTAACCGTACTACATTCATCCCCTTTCAGAATAGCACCCGTAGGACAATGCTTTACACATATTCCACAATGTGTACAAAGTTCGGTATCGGCCTTCGGAGTACGAGGTAATGGCACACCACTTTTACGCAATTTAATAACCTTGCGCATAAACCGGAATAAAGGGAAAAAGGGTTGACTGGGGCGCTGTATACGTGTCACATCAACTCCGTACAGCTTCTCCATATCGGCAGCATTCGCAACCTTAGTAAGCACTTTTTGGCCAAACTGCTCTGCAAACTGTAAATCCTCTGTATCCGGACGTCCTACGGCAACAGGGTATTTTTCACTGCTATAGGAATGCTCACCTACAAATGTAGCGCCGGCAATCACTTTAAATCCGAGACCGGAAGCAAAAGTATCCAAATCAATCAACGCCTTTTCGTATGCACGGTTTCCATAAACAACAACCAAAACCACCGGAGAACCGCTAGCATGAATATCCTTCATTCGCTCCAATGCCAACGGAGCCACATGACCACCATAAACCGGAACAGAAATAATAGTCAACGCGTCCTGAGGAATTTCATATCTTTCAATAGCGTTTAATGTTAAATCAATATTTGTCACTTTTGAACAACCAATGCCGCGAACAATTGCATCCCCAACTTGTTTAGAAGTGTGGGTAGGCGAAAAAGTGACTAAACAAACTTCGTGTATATCCATAATTTTATCTTGATAATACAGCAAAGATAAAGTTTTAAATTTAAAAAAAGGCGAATTATTTATGAAACCAAAAATATTTATTACCTTTGCGCCGTTGAAACATTCTGCAACTCCTTACTGAGGCGAAGGCAGTTAAACAGATTTCCGGTTCAATAAATAATATCCCAATAAACATAAATCAAAAAGGTAGACTTGCAAAAGTTGCTACGAACAATAAGTGCAACGTTGTATGTATGCCTTCTCAAAACATATTAAACCATTCACACATATACTGTATGTATAATATCATTCAATTGAACGACAAAAATCTGTCGGAATTGCAAACTATTGCCCAGGAACTGGGTATCAAAAAAACAGACTCACTTAAGAAAGAAGAACTTGTTTACAAGATACTTGATGAACAAGCCATCGCCGGCGCCACTAAAAAAGTAGCAGCCGATAAACTAAAAGAAGAGCGCAAAGTCGATAAACAAAAACGTTCGCGAGTAACAGTCAAGAAGGAAGGCGTAGACAAAGTATTTACCGCCAACAAGAACGGTGACCTGACAAAAGCAAAAGCAGAAGAAACCTCTGTAGCAAAAGAACAGCCCAAAGCAGTAGAACCTGCCAAGGCACAAACTCCCGCTACTCCTGCTCCTGCCGCTGCCGCTCCTGCAACCACCGCAACTCCCGCTGTTGCTGCCGAAGCACCCGCTGAAAAGAAATCAGCCTCGTCCAAACGTAAACCCGGACGTCCTCGTAAAACAACAAATGAAAAGGAAGAAGCTGAAACTCCAAAGACTCCGGAAGTTCGTAAAGAAAAAGAGCCAGAATTGGAATTTGAGTCTAAGACATCAGTTGCAACGCCCAAAACAGTAATCAAGAAAGCAGATAAAAATGTTGTAATGGACGAAAGTCCCATACTGACAGAACCGGAAGATGACTTCATCCCCATTGAAGACCTCCCGACTGAAAAAGTAGAATTGCCTTCCGAACTTATTGGCAAATTCGAAGCAACTAAAACAGAAACGCCTGCACCTGCCGAACAACCGATACAACGCCCACGCCTCCGTCCGCGCGAAAACAATGCTCCCTACAACAATAATAACGGAAGTAATAACAACAACGGAAACAATAACGGAAGCAATAACAACAACAATAATAGTAACAATAATAGCAATAATAGTAACAATAATAGCAATAATAATCGTCCCGGTTATCAGCCTCGTCCTGCCGCCCAGCAACCTCGTCCTGCGCAGCCATACAATAATGGTGAGAACTATTCTGCTGCTCCCGAGCGCAAGCCTGTAGAACGTGAAAAGGTTTACGAGTTCGACGATATCCTCACCGGTACCGGCGTATTGGAAATCATGCAAGACGGATATGGTTTCCTCCGCTCTTCCGATTACAACTATCTTTCTTCTCCGGACGATATCTATGTATCTCAGTCTCAGATCAAGTTATTCGGTCTGAAAACCGGTGACGTAGTAGAAGGTGTCATTCGTCCTCCTAAAGAGGGAGAAAAATATTTCCCGCTAGTGAAAGTAGCTAAAATCAACGGACGCGACCCGGCTTTCGTACGCGACCGTGTTCCGTTTGAGCACCTTACTCCACTCTTCCCCGACGAAAAGTTCAAGCTTTGCAAAGGCGGATACTCCGATTCTTTGTCTGCTCGTGTGGTCGATCTTTTCGCCCCGATTGGTAAAGGTCAACGTGCCTTAATCGTTGCACAGCCCAAAACCGGTAAGACAATCTTGATGAAAGATATTGCCAATGCCATTGCTGCCAACCATCCGGAAGTTTACATGATTATGTTACTTATCGACGAACGTCCTGAAGAAGTAACCGACATGGCTCGTACCGTTAATGCAGAAGTTATTGCTTCTACTTTCGACGAACCCGCCGAACGCCATGTAAAAATAGCCGGTATCGTTCTTGAAAAAGCAAAACGAATGGTAGAATGCGGACACGACGTTGTTATCTTCCTTGATTCTATCACACGCCTTGCCCGTGCATACAATACGGTTTCTCCGGCTTCCGGTAAAGTACTTTCCGGTGGTGTGGATGCCAATGCACTGCACAAACCCAAACGCTTCTTCGGTGCCGCACGTAATATAGAAGGTGGAGGTTCATTGACCATCCTCGCTACTGCATTAATTGACACCGGTTCTAAAATGGACGAGGTTATCTTTGAAGAATTCAAGGGTACAGGTAACATGGAATTGCAACTCGACCGCAATTTGTCCAATAAGCGTATCTTCCCTGCCGTCAATATCATTGCCTCCAGCACTCGCCGCGACGACTTGCTGCTAGACAAGCAGACATTGGATCGTATGTGGATCCTCCGCAAATATCTTGCCGATATGAATCCATTGGAAGCTATGGACTTCGTAAAAGACCGTTTGGAAAAAACCAAAGACAACGACGAATTCCTGTTGAGCATGAACAGCTAAAAGCATAGAAAAATAAATAAAGCGCTAAAAAGAGCAGAATAAATAACATTATTCTGCTCTTTTTGATTATATTTGTAGCAAATTATCATGTTTCTTCAGAAAAGACAAAAAAGGAAAGGAATTGAAAATCAGTAAAGCGCATATACTGTCGATATTCTTATTGTTTGGAATATATTCATCGACTTTTTCTTCAGAAAAAGCAATGAACAATGACCATCTTCGTCTCATAGAAACCCTAATGGAGGACAATTTCAACTATTCTCAAGATGTATCCATAAGCAACATTATTCAATGGGAAGATGAAGTAGTAACCTACTACCAAAAGAAAAAGGACTACGAACGTATGTTCCTTATGAAAGGAATGGCTATATATGCCAATTCGTTTAACGGACGAATAACGGAAGCTCTTAAAAAAGCCAATACCATGCTGGCACAAGCCCAGCAAATGGATTATAAAACAGGAATCGCTCTATCTTACATCGCATTGGGAGATACATATACCAATGCCGAAATGATGTCCGAAGCCGCTGAAGAATACTGGAAAGCAATTAATATCATATATCAAATACCAGAATCTGAAAAATTACAGGAACGAGTGTTTATCCAGTTGGTACCAACCCTCATCAGGTTGAACCGAATGAAAGAAGCACAAGTTTACTTGGAAAGGATGAATAGTATATATGAACACACCCAATTGAACCCTTTCTTGCTTTATGCTTATCAGGCCTATTATAATATCTATACCGGAGATTTTAACAAAGCACGCCAGTATATTATTGATGCGGAGATCACCAGTAAAGAGAAGCCATCATACCTTCATACTTCTACATTGAAATATATACAAGCTGAATATGCCAAAGAAACAGGAAACTACGATTTAGCAATTAGACTATATAAGGAGCTGACTAACACCAACAGAAATAGCTATATATATACCGACAATCTGAGAATCAAAAATTCAATTGCTAAAATCTATACAGAATTGGGACGTGACAAAGAAGCATGCGAAATTTATCAGACCATCAATACAAGTCGTGATTCTATCAATGCACATGCTTATACCGCCCAAATTAATTTATTGCGTACCATTTATCAGGTAGACCGCCTCGACATGGCAAACCAAAAACAATGGAACCGTATATTAACCTACTTGATTATAGGGGGTAGCCTCATTTTAATAATATTCGTCTTGTTCGTTATCCTTATAAGAAAAGAAAACAAACGGCTTGCCGCCTCCAAACTTAAATTAATTGATGCAAAAAGTAGTGCAGAAAGCTCCATACGAACCAAAAGTTTGTTCCTGTCAAATATGAGCCATGAAATACGAACTCCGTTAAATGCTCTATCCGGTTTCTCAGCCATACTGACTGATAGCAATATAGATAAAGAAATCCGACAACAATGCAATGATATTATCCAGCAAAATTCCGACCTGCTCTTAAAGTTGATTGACGATGTCGTCGATTTATCCAGTCTTGAAAGAGGTAAAATGCAATTTAGTTTGGGTACCCATGAAGCAGTATCGTTATGCCGGAATGTGATTGATACCGTAGAAAAGATCAAGCAAACAGCTGCCGTCGTCGCATTTCAAACATCACTCGAACAATTAGAACTTTATACAGATGAAGCCCGTTTACAACAATTGTTGATCAATTTACTAATCAACGCAACTAAATTTACTTCAGAAGGGAGTATCACCCTTTCTTTGGAAGTAAAAGAAGGCATGGCATTATTTTCTGTAACTGACACCGGCTGTGGCATCGCTCCCGAAAAGCAAAGTAAAATATTCAACCGCTTTGAAAAATTAGACGAAAATGCTCAAGGCAGCGGGTTGGGGTTATCCATCTGTCAATTGATTGTAGAACATTTCGGAGGTGAAATATGGATTGATACTGAATACAAAGGTGGTTGTCGCTTTTTATTCACCCACCCCATTCATTCCAATACCCCAGAAAAGGAGGTAGAAAAATGAAAAGAGTTCTTTATATAATCATCGCCAGTCTGCAAGTATTATATGTATTTGCCGGCAATGCATCTGTAACTGATAGTTTATTAAACAAGCTAAAAGCTACACCGCACGACACTACACGTTTGCAATTATTAGAAGAACTGGCTATCAACACTCAAAACTCATCGCATCCACTCGAATACGCCGAACAGTTATATAAAGAAGCAAAGCTGCAAGACAACAGCCACTATATTTGTAATGCCGCTTATTTCCATGTTATCTATTATTATAACGAAGAAGGAGACTTGGATAGTATTGCCAAATGGGTCAATCTGATAGATCCTATTGCTCAAAAGAGTAAATATTGGAAGGTTTATTTCAATTCGAAAAAGTTACTTATTAATATCTACATCTATAAGCGACAATACGAATACGCCTACAATGAAGCAATGAAAATGCTTGAGAAGGTTAATAGCACCAACGATTTAAACGGAAAAGTAGCCGTCTACCAGTGTTTAGCAAATATTTATCATGAAACGAATCGTTGGAAAGAAGAAGGGGAAATCTTAGAAAAGCTTTACGCTTTATTGCCCCAACTTCCCCACCCCGGCGCCCAAATTAATATTTTATGCCAACTTGTTGCTTATAGCGAACAAAAGAAGAATTACACTAATCTGAAAACATATTTGGATAAGATAGACCATGTACTGTACGAAATGGAAAGCAAGAATCCATTAACTCAAAAGCCTATTTATGATCAACGTTTATTCCTTGAAATATTTTACACTCGTCTGTATATGGGTACCAATGATTTGAAAAAGGCAAAAGAGCATTATGAAAAAGCGGAAACTTATATAACCTCCCAACCTTACCTACCCTATCTGGCAGCATATATGAACGTAGGTATCGAGTATTACCTGAAATTAAAGGAGTATAATACAGCTTTATCAATAGCCGACAGCGCCATACATTTTGTAAATAACTACGATTTTGGAGAATCGGACTTTGCAAAAGAAACAGCCTACAAAGCCGATGTATTGAAAGCAATGGGAAGATACTCCGAAGCATTGCCACTTTATGAAAGAGTCACCCAATTACAAGATTCATTAAGTACCGCCGTATCCAATCAACAACTTGAAGAGATAAAAGATACCTACCATCTGAATCAACTCCTATTAGAAGAAAGCAAATTAAGGGGTTACATACAAATCATCATATTAGTGATGGTAGGTCTTATATTAGTATTATGTATTACCTACACTTTGCGAATCAATCGAATAAGGAAAGCATTGCGCTTGTCGGAAAAAGAGACCAAAGAAGCCGTACTTAAAACAGAAGAAGCAAACGAAGTTAAAAATCATTTTCTTTCTAATATGAGCCATGCCATTCGGGTACCACTCAATAGCGTTGTGGGTTTCTCCCAACTGATGGCTTCTGATGCGGAAATCGGTGAAAATGCTCGTATTGAATATTCAAATATCATACAGCAAAACACAGAAAAATTAATGTTATTGGTCAATAATGTATTAGACCTCTCCCGCCTGGAAGCCGATATGATGAAATACCAGTTATCTGATTATGATATTGTCCAGCTTTGTAACGATGCTGTTAGTGCTGCTTGTATGCAAAATCCAAAACTTCAAATAGATTTTCAAAATAGTCTGGAGTTTTATAATATTCATACTGACTGCAACCGAATGTTGCAAATGATTATCAGTACATTCATGGGACCATTTTCTGTTGCAAAAGAAGAGCATAATATTCATTTCTCTTTAGATAAGAATGGTGAAATACTGTGCTTTAAAGTAGTAAACAGTCCGTTGGCAGCTAAGAAGAATTTGGGTCAGGAAGTATCTATACGTCATGAAATCAACCGTTTGTTATTGAAGCATTTCGGGGGTACTTATCAGGTAATATCCGATGCATCAGTAGGGCCTACCATCCTTTTCACCTATCCGGCTATAATCACTCAATAATATTCTGACTACAAAAGAAGGCAGTTACAAGGATTTTTTGTACTTTTGCGCCTCAATAAGAGTAATTTGTAATTTAGTAATTGTAATTAGATACTATGTTCGATAATTTAAGCGAAAGACTTGACAGGTCGTTTAAAATTCTGAAAGGTGAAGGTAAAATCACCGAAATCAACGTTGCAGAAACCCTGAAAGATGTACGTAAGGCCCTTTTAGACGCCGACGTAAACTATAAGGTTGCCAAAAACTTCACCGATACCGTAAAGGAAAAAGCCTTGGGACAAAACGTGCTTACAGCCGTAAAACCCAGCCAGTTGATGGTAAAGATTGTGCATGATGAGCTGACCGAACTCATGGGCGGCGAAACTGCTGAAATCAACATCGACTCCAAACCTGCTGTTATCTTGATGTCCGGTTTGCAAGGTTCAGGTAAAACCACTTTCTCCGGAAAACTGGCGCGTATGCTGAAGAGCAAGAAAAACCGCAAACCTTTGTTGGTTGCTTGTGACGTCTACCGTCCTGCCGCAATCGAGCAGTTACGTGTATTGGCAGAACAGATTGAGGTACCTATGTACTCAGAGCCGGATAGTAAAGATCCGGTATCTATTGCTCAAAATGCTATTTTGGAAGCCAAAGCTAAAGGTTATGATTTGGTAATCGTCGATACTGCCGGTCGTCTGGCTGTTGACGAGGAAATGATGAACGAAATCGCTGCCATCAAGAAAGCCGTTAATCCAAACGAAATTTTATTCGTAGTGGACTCCATGACCGGTCAGGATGCAGTGAATACTGCCAAAGAATTTAACGAACGTCTAGACTTCAACGGTGTAGTATTAACGAAGTTAGACGGTGATACCCGTGGTGGTGCCGCTCTTTCCATCCGTTCGGTTGTCAACAAACCAATCAAGTTTGTGGGAACAGGTGAAAAATTGGATGCTATAGACCAATTCCATCCCTCTCGTATGGCCGACCGTATTCTAGGCATGGGTGATATTGTATCATTGGTAGAACGTGCACAAGAACAATATGACGAAGAAGAAGCAAAACGCTTGCAAAAGAAAATCGCTAAGAATCAATTCGACTTTAACGATTTCTTGAGCCAGATTGCTCAGATCAAGAAGATGGGTAATCTGAAAGATCTTGCTTCCATGATACCAGGGGTAGGTAAAGCAATTAAGGATATTGATATTGATGATAATGCTTTCAAAAGTATTGAAGCCATCATCCATTCAATGACTCCTGCGGAACGCTCTAACCCCGAAATACTGAACGGTTCACGCCGCCAGCGTATTGCCAAAGGTAGCGGTACAAACATTCAGGAAGTAAACCGCCTCTTGAAGCAGTTTGACCAAACTCGCAAAATGATGAAGATGGTAACAGGCAGTAAAATGGGCAAGATGATGCCTAAAATGAAGAAATAAAGAATTTATTTAAATATAAATCCCGCTAATTTCATGAATGGAATGAAGTCAGCGGGATTTTTGCTTTATTCGGTTATTTGCTCTACATTTGTGAATAACTATTATAATCTATAAAGACATGAAATACTACTTATTATTAACCGTTTGTTTATTTGGTATACTTGCCCATGCACAAACCAACTATTCCTATAGAGTAGAAGGAGAATTGAAAGATAACTCACTTGACGGCAAAACACTGTACATCATGCGGTACGATGATCAAAAAATAATAGATAGTACCCAAGTGATAAATCAAAATTTCGTATTCGAAGGACAAATAACCAGTCCTTATTTTTGCAGAATCGATGCAGGAGGAGACTATACCAATTTTATATTGGATAAAGGAACTACAATCGTAAATGTTTATACACATAACTCAACAGGAACGACTTTAAATGATGCCCTTAGATACGCTATGACTACATCAGATAGTATCCTGAAAGCCGGAAATGAATATTCAAAAGAACTCGAAAGCAAAATACCGGATCTCAAAGAGCGACAAGATACATGGACAACCTATTTTAGAAATGAACTTCGCCCTTCACTCCTTGGCTTTCTGAAAAATCAATTATTAGCCAATAAAAACAACGGTGTAGGAGAATATGCTTTCAGACACTATAGTATGATGTGTAAACCCGAAGAAATGAATGTACTGTCTAGTGAGATAGGAGATTGGTTGCATTCACTGAAGACTGTGAAAGAAATTATCAAACGCCTTGAAGTATTGAGTAATACAGCAGAAGGCAAACTTTTTGTTGACATGCCAGGAGAAAGTGTGGACGGTAAAGAAATTCATCTTTCGGATTTTGTTGGTAAAGGAAATTATGTATTAGCAGACATGTGGGCAAGCTGGTGTGGTCCATGCCGTGACGAAATACCTAATCTAGCCGAAATCTATAACGAATACAAAGATAAGGGCTTAATTGTATTGGGTATAGCCACTTGGGATAAGCCGGAAAGAATCCTTAAAGCAATCAAAGAACTGAACATAACATGGCCTCAACTGTTGGACACCCAAGAGCAAGCAATGAAACAGTATGGAATCAATGGCATTCCACATATTATATTGTTTAGTCCTGATGGTACAATCCTGGCAAGAGACCTTAGAGGCGACAATATGAAGTTGAAAGTAAAAGAAGTAATGCAAGATAATAATAACTTAAAATAATACTGAATATGACATTAATTGACGGAAAAGCAATCTCAGAACAAGTAAAACAAGAGATTGCAGCAGAAGTGTCTGAGATTGTGGCTCGTGGTGGTAAACGTCCGCATTTGGCAGCCATTCTTGTAGGACACGATGGTGGTAGCGAAACATACGTTGCCGCCAAGGTAAAAGCATGTGAAATTTGCGGATTCAAATCATCCCTTATCCGCTATGAAGCGAATGTAACAGAAGAAGAACTGCTTGCCAAAGTACATGAGTTGAATGAGGATGCAGACGTAGACGGCTTTATTGTACAATTACCTTTGCCTAAACACATCTCAGAACAGAAAGTGATTGAAACAATTGATTATCGTAAAGATGTTGATGGTTTCCACCCTATCAATGTAGGTCGAATGTCTATCGGACTCCCTTGCTATGTATCTGCTACTCCCAATGGTATTCTTGAGCTATTGAAGCGCTACCAAATAGAAACCTCCGGAAAGAAGTGCGTTGTGTTGGGACGCAGTAATATCGTTGGTAAGCCTATGGCAGCCTTAATGATGCAAAAAGCATATCCTGGTGATGCAACTGTAACCGTTTGCCATAGCCGTAGCAGGGACTTGGTTAAAGAATGCCAAGAAGCAGATATCATAATCGCAGCTTTGGGACAACCCAATTTTGTAAAAGAAGAAATGGTGAAAGAGGGTGCCGTTGTTATCGACGTAGGTACTACTCGTGTACCGGATGTCAGCAAAAAGTCAGGCTTCAAGCTAACCGGTGATGTGAAATTTGACGAAGTTGCTCCGAAGTGTTCATTTATCACTCCTGTACCGGGCGGCGTAGGTCCAATGACTATTGTTTCTTTAATGAAGAACACCTTGTTAGCCGGCAAAAAAGCTATTTATCAATAACAAATGTAATGAAAACGCTCATTGCATTTATCACCTTATTATATAGCGTAAACCTTTCCGCTCAGGAAAGGATTACGCTATTATTTGTTGGTGACTTAATGCAACATCAAGCCCAAATAGATGCGGCACGTACACCTGATGGCAAATATGATTATTTCCCCTGCTTTTCGCTTGTCAAAAAGCAAATAGCCCGTGCTGATATTGCTATTGGTAACTTAGAAGTAACGTTAGGTGGCAAACCTTATCAAGGCTATCCGGCTTTCAGTGCCCCCGATGAATATCTTCAATCTATCAAAAATGCAGGTTTCGATGTATTACTGACTGCGAATAATCATTGTCTGGATCGCGGCAAAAAAGGATTGGAGCGTACAATATTAATGTTGGATTCCTTATCAATTCCTCATGCCGGTACTTATAGAAATATCACCGAACGTAAACAACACTATCCTCTATTCATTCATAAGAACGGATTCAGAATTGCATTACTTAACTATACTTACGGCACAAATGGTATAAAACCGAGTTCTGCTAATATTGTAAACTACATTGATAAAGACATCATTTCGCAAGATATTCTCAGTGCTAAAGCCCGCCGTCCTGATGCTATCATTGCTTGTATGCATTGGGGAGTAGAATATCAATCATTGCCCAATAAGGAGCAACGCGAACTTGCAGATTGGCTAATAGAACAAGGGGTAACACATATTATAGGTTCTCATCCTCACGTTATCCAACCTATGGAGTTACGTAAAGAGAATACTCAACAAAATATAGTAGTCTATTCCCTAGGAAATTTTATTTCCAATATGGGTGCAACAAACACAGATGGAGGACTCATATTCACTCTACAACTCGAAAAGTTTCCACTTCCCAAGCCAATTCCCCCCAGATTTTCTGAAGCTAGCTACTCTCCATTACTAGAGTCAGCTTCTATTCGTTTCCCATATTGCCGGGTAGCGAATTGTGGATATGATCTTATTTGGACTGCTCTCCCAAAACTTTCCAAAAGAAAAAACTATATTCTTTACCCTGTTAATTACTCGCCGGATAGTTTGCCACAGGAAGCCCGTAATCGTCTGAAAATCTTTACTGAAAACTCCCGAAAGCTCCTTCAACAGTACAATATAGGAATTCATGAGAACAAAAAATAATGCAGAATATGCAAAAATAAATGTTTCTTTCTTTGCAATATTAAAGATTATCCCTATCTTTGCACCGCAATTAAGAAAAGCACTAACATGGTGACTGTAGTTCAGTTGGTTAGAGCGTCAGATTGTGGTTCTGAATGTCGTGGGTTCGAGTCCCATCAGTCACCCTTAAGAAATCCTCATAAGTCAAGAACTTATGAGGATTTTCTTTATAATAAACTTAACCACATTTTTAAATCAGTTATCTTTGCATAAATGAAAACCAATTAAGCATGAAAATTCTCTGGATAGACCTAAATAGTTCATACGCACATTCTTCTTTAGCTCTCCCTGCACTACACGCACAGATTGCAGACAATACATTCATTGAATGGGAAGTTGTATCAACTACTATCAATGAAAATATAGGTATGATTGTTAATGAAATATATCGGCACCAACCGGATATTCTCGCTGCTACAGCCTGGCTATTCAATCACGAGCAACTACTACATATTACTGCTAGATTAAAAGCCTTGCTACCTCAAAGCTGCTTCATTTTAGGTGGTCCTGAATTTTTAGGAGATAATGAAGAATTTCTTCGTAAAAACAGTTTTATCAATTGTGTGTTCAGAGGAGAAGGAGAAGAAGCCTTCCCGCAATGGCTAGCTTGTTGGAATCAACCGGAACAATGGCAAACTATTCCTGGTTTATGTTATCTCACGCCTAAAAAAGAATATGTGGATAATGGAATAGCCCGCGTACTCAATTTCTCTCAACTTGTGCCTCCTGAAAAAAGCAGTTTCTTCAACTGGAGTAAACCTTTCGTGCAACTTGAAACGACACGTGGCTGTTTTAATACTTGCGCTTTCTGCGTCAGTGGTGGCGAAAAACCTGTAAGAACCCTGTCTATTGACAGTATCCGTGAACGGCTTCAGCTAATTCACCAGCATGGCATAAAAAATGTACGTGTTCTCGATCGTACATTCAATTATAACTCAAGTAGAGCCAAAGAACTACTTCAACTTTTTCTGGAATTTTCTCCGGATATATGTTTTCATTTAGAAATACATCCGGCTTTATTATCCAATGAACTTAAAGAGGAACTAAAATGTTTACCCGAGGGGTTACTTCATCTTGAAGCTGGTATTCAAAGCCTACGTGAACCAGTTCTCCAAAAAAGTCAACGAATGGGGAAATTGGATGATGCCCTCGAAGGCTTGAAGTTCTTATGCTCTTTACCCAATATGGAGACTCATGCTGACCTTATCGCAGGATTACCCCTTTATCATCTAACTGAGATATTTGAAGATGTGCATACGCTAGCAGAATACCATGCCGGAGAAATACAATTGGAATCCTTAAAACTACTACCCGGCACCGAGATGAGAAGAAAAGCTGAAGAGTTAGGTATACAATACTCTCCTCTGCCTCCATACGAAGTTTTGCAAACCTATGAAATAAGTGCCAGCGAGTTACAAACTGCCCGCCAGTTATCACGCCTGTTAGACGGATTCTACAATACACCTGCTTGGCAAGATATTACCCGCATGCTAATATTGAATAACAATAACTTTCTTCATCTTTTCTTAGCGCATCTTATACAAGGAAGTCTGATAGACCAACCGATGAGCTTAGAAAAGAGAGGACTCATTCTTTATGAATTTTGTAAAATAAATTATCCGACTTTTCAAACAGCAGTCAGCATCGCTTGGATAGAAGCAGGTATGTCTTTAAAGAAAATGCCAGCAGAGAATGTGAAAACAAAACATCAGGTACCACCCGAAGACTGGGAAGTAATTTATGGAGAATACAAGGAAAGTCTTCGCTTATGTTTCCTCCCAATGAATGAAAATAGAGAACAAGGATATTGGTTTGGATATGAATCTGAAGCGCAAATACCTAAGCCAATATTCAAAGCAAAAAGTATAAATCCATCATAACAACATCAGTTCAATGATAAAATGGACCGTAAAATCATCAATACGATTCCTAAATCGTAAAAACAAAAGATCGCAAATACCTAGATAATTATTTATAGTTCAACTTTTTATCATAATATATCATATTACATATTTTTTGAGAAAGTAGTAAATCCATTTTCGACCTATCTTTACAAACAAATTTCAGGTTTTATAATAAATGGATAAAATGGAAACACAATCTAAAATTCCTGCCACAGACAGTATTTATTTGAAAGTAAATGAAGCATACTGTAGATATATGTATAATGAGATTCTTTACATAGAAGCTTCAGGTAGTTATTGCTATATATATCTTTCTAACAATTCAAAAATACTGCTCACGACCTCACTTGCCGAACTACAAGAACATTTGCCAATTGAGATATTTATTCGTACTCATCGTTCTTTCATCGTCAATATAAACTATATTGAACGCATTCTTGGTAACCTAATTTATATAGGTGAGGTTGCTATTCCCATCGGAAGAGAAAATAAAAAAGATATTTTCTCTCGCTTAAATATAATGGGATTTTAAAGCCATAAATACTCTAATACACGATAAGAGCAAAATAATTGGGTAGGTTGTTTAAATAAGAAATATTATTCGAAGAGTATTTTTTGTAAATCTCGTAGAAGTTGAATTTAATTAATTCTATCTTTTACGAGATTTATTATACCATAGTATCGGTATCCTGAAATTCATCAGCTGTTAGTTTTTGAAGATATTCATTAGGAGTACAACCGACTCGTTTTTTAAAACTATTATTAAATGTATTATATGAATTAAAACCAAATTCTTTATATATTTCACTAAAATTTGTGGCTGGAGTTATACAACGTTTTACGTGATCTATACGATAATCATTAATCCATCGATTAAAATTAACTTTTGCATATTGGTTGATACATGCTGATAATGTAGATCGATTCGTTCCAACCATTTCAGATAATATTTCGAGTGTTAGTGCATTATTTAAATAAAGTTTTTGCGATTCGACCATTTTACAAGCTTTACGGAAATATCTTTCCTGGGGAGTGAGTGGTTCGCGTTTCTTTGAAGGTTCAGGCACAAGTTGAGGAGATAGATCGACTGTTCCTCCTAATATTTCCTGTTGCTTATTCTCAAATGATTTCTTATATTGTTTCCTTGTTAGCCTATATAAATATACTATTATTGCACATAGAATCAAAATAATTACCGAAACAACAATAAGGATAGATAATATACGTTTTGCATTATTAATCTCGTCTGCTTGTTTCGCATTCTTATTTGTCAATTCTTGAATTTCAAATCGGTCAACCCAATGTTTACTATCAAGACTTATTTTATTCTCATAATACATTTTTTGAATAGAATCTCGATATACTAATAACTCAGTAGCCTTAGCATATTGCCTAGTTAATCGGCAAAAGTCACTGTAACGGCCTAATGCATCAATTTGTTTTTCTATACGCTCCGACTCAGAAACAGGTGTCTTCATTAAAGGTTCAACAAATTGAAAAGCATCTTGCGCCTGCTGCAATTTTCCATTACGTTGCAACAAAGAAGCATAAGAAGGATAAACATACATAAAATATAATGGAAGATTTTCAATACTTCTATCAGTCTTATCAAATATCCCTTTAGCTTTTAGTGCTTCGTTCAAATAAAATGTAGCAGAATCCTCACGATTCTCTGCAATATAAGTTTCAGCCATCTGACAATAAAATACCATTCCAGTGCCTTTCTGCGATTTCTGATTCATTTGAAGTAAGTAAAAACGAGCTCTATCTGTTTTTTGAAGGTGCAAATTACTTTTCGCAAGCATTAGATAAATAGAGGATGATGTAAAATGAGAGAGTGAATCTAAATTTATGTTGTTACTAATACTGTCAATATCACTATAACGCTTTAAATTAAATGACGCATCAATTATAGATGATAAGCATATATATTGTTGTTCTTTTAGCCCTTCAGCAGCTGCTTTAAAATAAATCTCTTTCAGTATCAATAATGCTGTCTCCAAATCTCCTAATCGAATGAAATAAACAGCTATTGTATAAAGTTCTTCTATCACATATTCAACTTCATTAGCAATGCGATCTTCTTCCAACAATTCATATAGAATAGATATACTTTCCTTATATGAACCTTGTCTATTTAATAAGTTGGCCTTTATTCGTTTTAGATTTCTAAATTCCTCTCTTGATAATGAATATTGCGTTTCTAGTTCTTCACATCGTTTTATTCCTTTTGATATTGCATTTGAAATTCCCCATTGATCTAACTTTTGATACAATATAATTAATCTTTGCAATATTTTTTTTTGGTCTTTTTTTGAAGCAAAAGTCAAAGCCTTAAGTAAAAGATGTTCCTGCTTTTCTGTTCCTAATGAAGTCGTTTCATCATTAGATGATACATTTAATAATATTTCAACTTGCTGATAAGGTAATAAAGATTTTACCTCATACAACAAAGAGTCAGAAGCAGAAGATAACAAAGATACTGCTCCTAACCTTTTGTTCAATAAAATAGCTTTTTCATCCCTTTTACTTATACAGCTAAAGCAGCACAGACATAATAGAAGTAAATGGAAAATCTTAATTCTATAAATCATGTAAGCACAATTGCTCCATAAGCACACGCCGATGCACATTTGCCACAATGAGTGCAAAATCCTTCATATTTTATTCGAATAAGCTTATTTTTTTCATCAAAATATAACAATCCTATGGTACATGCATCTACACAATCACAACAAGTATTACACTTATCAGGTCTTATTGTCCATCTTCCCACTGGCATTGGTCCCGGACCAGAAACTAATTTTTCTTCATTGTTTTCCATAATTATATAACTTTTTGTTTTAAATATTTAACCCTCAAAAATACATATTCTATTTAGAAAATCAAGCCAACACATGTAACTATTTTCTTATTATTTTCATTTGATTGGCATTTGTTGGAGCATTCATAGTTTCCTATTAATCGAAGATACCAAGAGAAAGGAGAATTATTTATATATGTAATAGAAAAATTTATATTCAAACGCGCTGCCGTTTCATAATTATAATCTTGCTGTAAAATACTAGTATTTTGCCATAACTTTATATCTTCTGTGTCTTGATTGATATTAATCACATTTTTTTTCATCATCATTCCTCTACCTATGCCATACATTCCTCCTAAAGCACAATCAAGATATGCATTTGGAAATACAAAATTATGAGTATATGTAGTATAAATCGCAAGTCGATGTAGAGGTTGTGAATACTTTACCGGATAAAATAGTAATACATTTTCCTGATATTGGTAATGAATTCCTGAATTTAAAGAAAAAAGAGGGTCCCATGCATCACGCATTTTACGATATTCATAATTTAAATCACACATTCCTACACGTCGAGTGGAACGAAGTATTTTTCCATACGATTTCCAAACTCCATTATCTTCTTGTTGTTGCAACGGATCATAATTATCAGTTCGCTCATACTTCATCTTCATTTCCCATTCATGCTGACTATGTATATGAGACCTCTTCAACCTCCCTAAATAGTTTATTTGCCAAAGATTAGCTTCGCCTTCTTTACGGTCTTGTATCCGATTACTTTCTACATTCTGTCTAGTAATACTCCCTTCAAATTGCTGAAAAAGACGAAAAACATCCGAATGTAATTCTGCCTGTAAAGCTCCGCCAATTTCTTGTCCTGAATAATACCACTTTATATTTCCCTCTCTCGAAAGAGTTTTAAAATAACTCAATGGATAAGATACAAAAATAGGATAAGTTACATGCGTACCCATATTCTGGTAGTCCACCGTTTCTTTTCTATTTGCATGAAGTAAAGATAATCCAATAATATACTTTTCAGAGCGATAACCTATCCCTGAAGTCAATATCCATTCAGACCATTGATTTTTATTACGAGGGTCAATTTTCTTTGCTGCCATTTGTACTTGATAATCAAATTTTGCTCCAAGTAACCAATGGTTATATACAGGTAAAGAAAAAGCTCCTGCTAAATGATAAGCCTCGTTACGGCGTTTCCCGCTTACAGAATCACATAAATTCACTGACTGCCAGTAATCATTGACCATGCCATGCCAATTTTGCCCGCTGTTCTGATTTTGTTCATAATTCAACCGACCATACAAAGCTACTTTCCCCATCTTTTGATAGGATTCGCTTACTACAGAATAGACATTAGACGAGGTAGGTAAAGAAATCTTTCCTAGATTTCCGCTACTATAACTATAACCAATCTCCGCCATAGAAAAAGTATTGAACTGATTGAATAATAACCCTACAGGGTTTTTCCCATACAGCCAATCGTTATGTTCATAAATTTCCTGCACCGTAGGAATACGCAGAGTATCGGATTGTGCAAAAATCACAATCGGCATCCCCACCAACAATCCTAAACATGCAGCCTTCAATCTCATTACAAACCTATTTTTTTAATAGTGGAGCTGAAACCTCAAAATCGTCAAAAGCATTATTGGTATCTTGATAGATCACTTGACCATCTGTACCCAAACTCTTTTTACGAACAATTGATTTCCCACAATAAGCACCTTCGGAAATATAGAAAGGAGTATGGTTCAAATTATCGGGAACTCTTTTGAGAGTTATCATTTCGGCGCTTCTCACACATTCAACACAATCAATAGCCCATTCTTGTGGAACCGTCAAATAAAGTTTGCTTTGATTGGTGGCTTGTGGACGCGGTTCGCGGTTATTCAAGTCACTCACATAATCTTCTGCACTGATTCCTTGCAAACTAAAAATCATAAAAGTAGGTTCCCAAATAGGTAAAAAGTATTTCGAAGTATTTGGGTTCAGTTTGGCAATTAACTTCAATGGAGTAACACCCGGCTCAATATTTTGCCCGCTCAAGCTCACATCCCAAAATCCCCAATCAACTTTAGATAAGTCAACAGAATTAGCATGTTGATATTCACCCCCAGTATGATTGACTGCATTCGTAGCAATTGTTGTTTCTTTGCCCGGCGCTAAAGGATAATCATTGCCAGTACCTGGAAATTGCCAAGTCAAATCATTTATCGGAATTCTCGACATATCTGTATATTTCATCCAAGGAGACTCTATAGCATTTGCCGGATCAACCACTGCCACACAAAGTTTATCCAAGTAAACTGTTTCACTGGAATTATTATATAAGGTCACGTATTGGTCAGCTTGGTACTCCTCTCCCATTTTTCCAATACATCCCCCGTAATATATTTCCTTAATTACAATAGCATTCGTTTCCGAACGGGATAATTGCAATTCAACTGATTTCGGAGTATTTCCTTGCTCAGGCAATAAGACCAAAGATTCTATTCTGCCACTAAATATAAAACCCGAAGTAGCTTGATAATGAACAGAAACCGTGTAATAACCACATTCTACATGAAAATCAGCAAAGCCAGTAGAAGAACATCTGAATTTATACGTTCCACCCTGTGACTGATTAGTTAAAACCACTGTCATTTCTTCAAAAGGTAAAGTCGGATAACCATCAGGAGGTAACAATTGAATATTTACCTGACATGAACTCTGTTCATCTTCCGAACAGGAAGCGAAAAATAATAAAAAAGCAATTAGTAGATAATAAGTTGTCTTCATAAGATAGTTATATTTCATTTTTTATATGTCAAATTCTGTACTATTCTAAAATTGTATATTCACCTCTGCACCATAATAAAGTTCCGGATTTAAAAGTGAATATTGTTGCGTACTGCGTGCTAACTTTTTCGGGTTCGACCGTGTTAGATTGTTTGCGCAGAATGCTACTGAAACATGTTTTCCTATTTTCTTTGTAACCCGAAGATTCAATAAAAAATAGGGACCAAAGGAATCTTCCTGAAAAGCTGTCGATGTACCAGCTTCCAACACTAAATCTGCAAAACGCTTATCAGTTGCCATCTCCTGAGTAAAACGGTGCAAATTACCCTCACCATCCATATAATATACCGGATTTAGCCGTTTCCGATGTTCCGTATCAATCATTGGATTTCCATCAAGTCGATTTCCTTTCTCATCCGCTAAGTAAATCGGGTTGTCGTAACGACTTTCCATCCCTCTACGTTGCTTATCCAACCATACAGCCTGTAATGTCAACGTTGTTATCAATCCGATACGTGGAATTTGAGTAATACACTGAAATCGAGTACTACTTAATTGTGATGTTACCAAATTGGCAAGTAATCCTGTAGCTTCATAAATACCGACATAAGGATATGGGGTTCCATTTAATTCAATTTGCGGATAAGAAGCTGAAAGTATATTATTCTTTTCTTCAACCTTTATATAACTTCCACTTATCAGAAAAGAAGAGTTCAAGAGTCTCCAATGTCCAAGGTCCAATATATATTCTAGTCCATTTTTACGCTGTTCAATACCATTCTGAGGACGCATATATAAAGCAAAAGTAGAATTGGGAGTAGATGACAGTAATTCTCCATCATTCATCACTCCTTTATCGGTCAATTCAGGATTGGCTCCTTTATCAATCAAAGGAGTATAACGACGATAAGTAAAAGGTTCAGCCTGCTGAACCACACGAAATCCATTACGCAAATGTTCCCTAAACCATACAATATCTGCAGTAATACCTTTAATCTTGAGATTGACACCAAATTCAAATTTATTATTGACCGGCATACTCAATTGAGAATTAAAAGTTTTATCCGTAACATAGGTATGCAATACAGTCAATCGCTGACCATTATCTACATCATTATAAGTAAAGCAATTCTTGTCTGTGTATGATTTGTCAGGATAGAGATAAGCCAACACCGGCATTTTACGCATCAATCCCCACCCGACACGCACACTGAAGCTATTTAAATACCCATCTTCTTGATGTTCCCATAACACCTGCCTGATATTGGCACGTGGTTCAATAGTAGGAGCATAATGCAAAGACTTAGTCTGCAAATGATTTAAACGAATACCCATTTGTAATTCGGTCCGCATTCTCCCGATTGGAAGCACAGCTTTATTTTCTGCAAATGCGGCATAGTTCCAAACAAAAGGAATGTCACGATACGAGCGAGTACGACCTCCAATCAATTCCACTGGAGGAGAAAGTGGATCAAAGCAAACACCTTCCCCCCGATTGCCTTCCGTACCAACCCGCACACCTAAAGAAAAATGATTATATACCTTATTATATATTGTACGCCGAAGATTAGCTATTAAAGACGCATCAGCTGAAAATGGCTTACCTTCTACTGAAAGATATGAAAAATAATTGGGCGAAAGAAAATAACCGGCATGTTCTCCTGTTTGCAATTCATAAGTAGTAACTTGTTGAGTACTCGAATTATATACATTCGACTGATTCCGCTGATACCCATATGTCATCCCAGCTTCATATTCAAGACTGGTCAGCCAAGATTTCATCAAACTCCATTGCCCATTTACCAAAAAAGAAATTTCTTGGCTCATTGCTTTCTGATATTCCCCATCTAGCATATTAGCCCCTTTCTCATTCTTGTCCTGCATGTGAAATCCTCTAAGATTCATACGAAATGTTGCAGAAGGAAAATCTTTTGCATACGAAGCTTGTATTCCAATGCGTTGGTAGGTTTGTTCCGGTTGGCGGGCATCTTGGGCAGATAGAGCATAATCTGCACCCAAATAGAAAGTACCTCCATGTGTACCTATCCCTATTCCTTTACCTATAGAGAAAAGTTTCTCAGTCGCAGTAAAACGAATTCCAGCCATATAGGGTTGTATCCCCGCTTTTGATTTTACCAATACCACACCGCTAGTCACATCACCATAGCGGACTGAAGGTACACCTCGTATCACCTCCACACTTTCAATAGAAGAAGGAGAAATTGCACGTACATCAAACCCTGTGAGAACAGAACTATTATACAACTCACCAATGCCTCCAAGAGCTGCTTGTTGCAGGTTCGAATTATTATTCATCCGCAAACCATCTACCAACACTGCTACACCTAAAGCATTAGTCGGATCACTGTGCGATATACTACGAATTGTAAATGCTGCTGGTGTATTCAAATCCGGATTACGTGTCAAGACTCCTGGTAGCAATTGTGTTAATCCGGAAAGATCAGTTACTTGTATATGGCGGATAGCATCCTGACCAATAACAGAACGGGTATCAGGAGAATCTGATTGAACTGCAGTCACCACCACTTCCCGAAGATGAACATTCCTGAGGGAATCATGGTGTAATATTTGTATCTGATCTTGTGCAAAACACGTTTCAGACAACAAAACTAAAAATAGATAAAATATATTATGAATATAGTTCCTGCTCATAGTTTACAGAGCAAAGGAAAACATTTTATTTAATCTTTTCACTATCAAATATAAAAAAAGATAGAAAATCCCTCCATATAACTCCTTTTTGTGTATATTTACGACTAAAAAGTAAAGATATGCATCTATTTGCCTTACAAATATTAAATATTAGTACTTCATTACTTGCTTGGATTACAATAAGTAGTACCTGTTTTATTCAACTGCAATATTACAAGAAAAAATTAAATACTACTACACATCTTCTTCCTCTTTTATTAGTGTTATGGATAATAATTACCCATACACTGTATGAATCATTTCTGCTATGTCAAAGCTTATCGCTAATATCAAGTTTTAACTGTTGGGCATTAACTTTACTTATTCCATTAGCTTATTTATATTATAAATCTCAAATAACCGGTTCTCTAACTGAAAGAAAATTATGGCTTCGACATTTACTAATCCCCGGAATACTAGCTTTGGTCTATGTAGCTATGTCATTCATCACCTCAGTGGCAGACCAACAAATTTACACCTGGGCTGAATTCAAACTCAATCATCCTACGTGGTGGACTACATTTCGTATCAGTTGTTATTTGATTTGTATTATTCAAGCATCTATTTATGCTTTCCACTTAAAACGTATAATAAAGATGCATGAATCAAAAGCAATATTCAAGGATGGGAAAATTCTTATTATTTTATGTATTTGTTCGGTCTATTTTATCAGTAATTTAATAACCAATTATGTATTCGATATATTATTCTGCCTTACTACTATAATGCTGGGAGGATACATTATCTGGAACAAAAAAATTAGCCGAATCATAGTGCATGAAATAAAATCAATCTTTCCACGCATTGCAAACCTACCTACTCGCTCCAGAAAAGTACCTCAACTCAATGAAAAGCAAAAAGATGCGGTATTTGTTTGGCTTCATAAACCTGAAATTTCTAAATCAAAAATAAATTTGAAAATAATAGCCAAGGACATTTTAATTAATCCGGGGACATTAAGTAAATTTATCAAAGAGGAAATAGGAGCCAGCTTTGCCAATTACATTGTTTCACTACGCCTCGATAATTTTGAAAAATCTCTGCTTGATAAAAAACAGACTAAATCTGTGACTGAAATTGCAGAAGAAACAGGTTTTCAATCTATCGCCTCGTTTTATCGTGCTTTCATTAAACGCCATCAAGTTTCTCCACTAAAATGGAAAGAGCAGATATTGAACGAAACAAAGCAATCTGATAATTCCTAAATCATCAATTTCGCTTCAAAATTATCTAAAAAAACTATTGTATATCCATGTACAAGCAACAAAAAATCAACCAGTTACCACAGCATATCTTCTAAACTAATTTATGAGAAGTGTCTTTTTGTATTTCTGCTTACCTTTACACCACAATTAACGCGTTTCATTAACAACAATACTTAATTATGGAAAGATCTACAAAAGACAACTGCAAAATTGAATCATCATGCAACACAGCAGTAGTGAGTACAGTTTTTAGTAATGGAATGATAGTAGAAGCTAATGAGATCTCCAAAGCTTTCGGATCTGATATCTACTTTAAATGCAATAATTGGCTGGAAAAGTTTACATATAATACAATATGTTATTTAGAAGCAGCTGGAAGTTATTGTAATATTCACGTATCAAACAATAAAAAACTAACGATCGCTCAACCGCTCGGAGAAATAATCAACTCTCTTCCTTCCGATACTTTTATTCGCGTACACCGTTCTTATGTTATAAACATCAAATACGTCAATAAATATTATGGAAATATATTTTATGTACAAGACACTATGATACCTATTGGCAGAACATACAAAAAAGAAGCACTCTCTCACTTTAATATCGTAACAAAAGGAAGATGAATATATTAATAATATAAAAGTAAATTATACAAAGACAGAATATTGCTTATATTACAAAATCAAATGTACAAAAAAACTTGATACTTGACTTTTATTTCCGCAAAAGAAATTAATTCATTGGCAGTTATACCTGATTATAAAAAAAGGATATTGAACAATTATCGATTGGATACGTTTTCTACCTGCAATGAAACTTCAAAACAAATCAGGAGTACGTCAATGCATGAGAATCAATCCAAAAACATCGTATAAAATATGAATTATGTCTATAAGTAACCTTTTAATCATATTTTCATCCTCTTTTATGGCTTTATTCCCGGTAATAAATCCCTTAGGAAATGGGTTTGTCGTAAATGGCTTCCTGATCGACTTAGATGCCGGACAACGAAAAACAGCTATTCAGAAACTTATTTTCAATTATGTTCTGATTGGAATAGGAACATTAGTGATAGGACATTTATTTCTATTGATTTTCGGTTTGGCTATTCCTGTAATTCAATTGGGAGGCGGAATACTTATTTGCAAAACAGCAATGGAGTTATTAAGTGATACTGACTCCTCTGAAAAAGCAGAATCTAATCGAAACATAACAGGATCGAAATGGCAGAATATACAACAAAAAATCTTCTATCCCATTACTTTTCCTATCAGCATCGGTCCCGGTAGTATATCTGTCATATTCACTTTAATGGCTTCTGCAAGTGTGAAAGGAAAACTATTGCAGACTGGAGTCAATTATGCAGTAATAGCATTGGTCATCATGTGCATGGCTGCAATATTATATGTATTCCTTTCACAAGGGCAAAGAATTATCCAGAAATTAGGACCAGTAGGAAATCAGATCATCAATAAACTGGTCGCTTTTTTCACTTTTTGTATAGGCATACAAATTAGTGTGACTGGTATATCACAGATATTTCATTTGGATATATTATGAGTAAAAAGCTATTTCAAATATTCAATAAACCTGACATGAATAAGTTTTTTAACCGTATCTAATTGTTTACGAGCCAACAAACACTTATCACCTATCGGTATATGTAATATGCCTAAATTATCAGTAAAAGCCATTAATAGAGTCGCATCACGTTTAGATATAAGAGCTGTAATATCTTTTATTTTAGCATAAACATAATTACTATCTTCACGTTCTAAGACACCTATAGCTTGATTGTTGGCATCAAAAGGCATAGTAAGACACGAAAGAACCACCATATTGTCTTTAGCTGAAATGGCATGAAAATTACATTTGTCCCCTATTTTAAAGAAATTCTCCCAATGATCTAGCTTCTGCCATGATAGATTATTATCCGTTATTCGACCAATAGCATCTTCCAATTCCACATAAAAACCTTTCGCAAATTGCCCAATTATGCGCCCAGGAAAGGTGTTGTTTCTCCTATCCAGATATTTACCAAAAGGTGAAGGTAGTATATTTTTAGGCTATTCTTTTACAAAAGCACCGTCCACATTCAATGTAATAATATTGCAATTACTCTCTAATGCCCATTGTATTTCACGAGGAACATACGCTTTTTCATCTTGACAGCTCTCTAATACCAGTGGTGTCAGCAAAACGACAAAATCGGTACAATTACATATGGCATATTTTATTTGCTCTTCAAAATCCCCACTATGTAGGGAGTCATAGTCAAAGAAAATAGCAGAATACCCTCTATTTTTCAATGCATTTTGCAAACTTATAGCCTTATAAATACCATCATCACGTTTATAACTTATAAATATATCAGTTTTAGTAAGTTTTGTCTCCATAGTCAGATAAAGTATTTAAGGCAAATATAATACATTATAGTTAATAGATAAAATATTATACATGCAAAAAAACACCTGGTTTTACATTGTATGAATGTAAAACCAAGTGTAATCCCTAATAATTTATTGAATTTCTGAATGAATTATTTTTCTTCAGGACTTGGAATAAACTTACGCCAAAACTTCAATCGATAGCCTTTATACCAAGCATGGGCACCAAACGGCAATCTTTGCCTATTATAGTTGTAAAGTTGTTCCGGATGGTTTTCAAAGGCAAAGTCTATTGCCTCTTTATAATTTGGAATACGGAAACGGTGCTTGATGCGATTAACTTTAATACCCCAATAAACATCTTCGGCATTATAAGAACGGTTTTCTAAGAAATGCTTTATATTAGCCTCATCGCTCTTTATAACTTCAAGAAAAGATGCGATCTTACGTAGTGAAAAGCCACCATTTCCTACACTAAAATATTTACTTCGGGAACGATAAATTCCTACTGCATTCAATATATTCTGATAAACAATCAATTCAGCTCTACGCCAAAAGTTAAAATATTTAGCTTCGGGAATCCACGGTGCCCCCACATAGTCATAGCCTCGCTCACACCATTCAAGTAAACGGTCGGAAAAGACATAAGCATCCAACTGATAAATGAGCATATACTCAAAATCAACAAAACGTTCATAAAACTCCTTGGAAAGCATCAACCTGTTATATCCCGCTACATCGATAAAATAGCTATCATCAAAACGCACAATACTATCAATTCCCGATATAGTTTGCATTGGAGTAATATCAAGATTTTGAGGTGCCATAAATACAATATGATGACGCCCCAATACAGTAACACATTGCCGTAATGACAATTCTTCCCAGTGACTGATCTTGTTACTATAAACGGGGATGATAATAATTGCCTTATGTTGCATAGCTACAATTAGAAATTATATTGGATATATTCAGGAAAGTAATATAAAAAAGATTCTTTATCAAACTTAAATCCGCTCAGTGGAGTATTATATATTTTTCAACTCCTACTTGCGGAGAGGGAGGGATTCGAACCCCCGGAACCTCTCAGTTCAACGGTTTTCAAGACCGCCGCGATCGACCACTCTGCCACCTCTCCAAAACTCCATTTCAGAAATGCTTTTCATTTAAAGCGGTGCAAATGTACTACTCTTATTTTTATTAGCAAATTTAATTGATAAATTAATTGCAATATTAATTAGTAAAAGACAAATTGCTATATACTAATCTCACCGATGCGAAAAACTAAAAACAATTCTACTACAAATTATTTTCTCAGATACTAACAATTAATCGTTTGACAACCGTTCTTTAATCATTTGACAATTGTCATCTATTCATTTGACATATGTCGAATGAATAGACGACATATATCAAACTATTAATTCTTAGTATTCGAGATATTAATCAATCGCCACGCAAGAAATTGTCGGTAGGCACGTTAATGCTAATTCATGTCCTAACCACTACCTAATAATAGTTATTTTATGCTGTACAACACAAAAAGGGTTATGTGCACGATGCAATTAAGGAAATATTTCCGTAATTTTGCGCCCTCAAAAGGATAACATTACTTAACCCACTCAACAAAATGAATTTTATGGAATTGAACAAAACCTTTATTGACGGGCTTTGGAGCAAAGAAATCAATGTTAGTGATTTCGTTAGTAAGAACATCGCACCCTATGCTGGAGATGCATCGTTTCTGCAAGGACCTACCGAACGTACTAAATGTATCTGGGATCTTTGCCTGAAAGCACTCGAAGAGGAAAGAAACAATAATGGAGTACGCTCATTAGATAATGTCACAGTATCTACCATCACTTCCCACAAAGCCGGATATATAGATAAGGAGAATGAACTTATTGTTGGTTTGCAAACTGACGAACTGTTGAAGCGCGCTATTAAACCTTTCGGCGGTATCAATGTAGTAGCCAAAGCTTGCCACGAAAATGGCATGGAGATTGATGAGAAAGTAAAAGATATCTTCACCCACTATCGCAAGACCCACAACGATGGAGTATTTGATGTATATACCGAAGAAATTCGTTCTTTCCGTTCACTCGGTTTCCTCACCGGTCTGCCCGATAATTATGCTCGCGGACGCATCATCGGTGACTACCGACGCCTGGCACTTTATGGCATTGACCGACTTATAGAAGCTAAACAAGAAGATTTACACAATCTCCTCGGTCCGATGACCGATGCCCGCATCCGCTTACGCGAAGAAGTAGCTGAACAGATCAGAGCTTTGAAAGACATCAAAGTAATGGGCGAATATTACGGACTCGATCTCAGCCGTCCGGCAACTTCTGCGCAGGAAGCCGTACAATGGGTATATATGGCATATCTTGCCGCAGTAAAGGAACAAGATGGTGCAGCCATGTCTTTGGGTAACGTATCCTCTTTCCTTGATATCTTTATTGAATACGATCTGGCTCATGGCAAGATAAACGAAACCTTTGCACAAGAGCTAATCGACCAGTTCGTTATCAAATTGCGCATGGTACGCCATTTACGTATGCAATCGTACAACGATATTTTTGCCGGAGATCCTACTTGGGTAACAGAAGCCATCGGCGGACGCTTCAATGACGGACGCAGCAAAGTGACTAAAACATCTTTCCGTTTCTTGCAGACACTTTACAACCTGGGTGCTTCTCCCGAACCCAACATGACGGTACTTTGGAGCCCACAACTGCCGGAAGGTTTCAAAGAGTTCTGTGCAAAAGTTTCAGTTGATACCAGCTCCATTCAATACGAAAACGACGAATTAATGCGCGAAGTTCGTAATTGTGACGACTATGGTATTGCTTGTTGTGTATCTTACCAGGCTATCGGAAAACAAATCCAATTCTTCGGCGCACGTGCTAACCTTGCCAAAGCATTGCTGCTGGCTATCAACGGCGGACGTTGTGAAAACACGGGTACCGTCATGGTAAAAGGCATTCCCGTACTGACCAGCGAGACTCTGAAGTTCGAAGAAGTGATGAGCAATTACAAGAAAGTGTTGACCGAAATAGCTCGCGTCTACAACGAAGCCATGAATATTATTCATTACATGCACGACAAGTATTATTATGAAAAGGCTCAAATGGCTCTCATAGATACTGACCCGCGCATCAATCTGGCTTACGGTGTAGCCGGACTTTCTATTGCACTCGATTCTTTATCAGCCATCAAATATGCCAAAGTTACCGCTCGCCGCAACGATATAGGTTTGACCGAAAGCTTTGATATTGAGGGTGCATTCCCGTGTTTTGGTAATAATGACGACCGCGTGGATCACCTCGGCGTAGACTTGGTTTATTACTTCAGCGAAGAATTGAAGAAATTACCGGTTTACAAGAATGCCCGTCCTACCCTTTCATTGCTGACAATTACTTCCAATGTAATGTATGGCAAGAAAACCGGTGCCACACCCGACGGACGTGCTAAAGGTGTTGCCTTTGCTCCGGGTGCCAACCCCATGCATGGACGTGACAAGAATGGCGCTATAGCCTCTTTAAGTTCTGTAGCCAAGTTGCGTTACCGCGATTCACAAGATGGCATTAGCAATACTTTCTCCATCGTCCCCAAATCATTAGGCCCTACTTCGGAAGATCGTGTAGAAAATCTGGTAACCATGATGGATGGCTACTTCACCAAAGGCGCCCACCACTTGAATGTAAACGTTTTGAATCGTGAAATGCTGGAAGATGCAATGGAACATCCTGAGAAATATCCTCAGCTTACTATCCGTGTTTCCGGTTATGCCGTAAACTTCGTGAAGTTGAGCCGTGAGCATCAGCTCGAAGTTATCAGTCGTTCATTCCACGAAAGAATGTAACCATTCATTAGAGATATTTTAGGCACGGATTATGTGGATTCCACGGATTAAGATTACAAATCCGCAACAATCCGGATAATCTGTGCCTTTTTTTGACAATTTACCATTTATAGAATTATGAATCTGATAAACGTTCATTCTTACGAGTCAATGGGAACCTTTGATGGTCCCGGATTACGCCTTGTAGTATTTCTGCAAGGTTGCCCCTTTCGTTGCTTGTATTGTGCCAACCCGGATACAATAGACATAAAAGGCGGTACTCCCACTCCACCGAATGAAATTCTTCAAATGGCAATCAGCCAAAAAGCATTCTTCGGGAAGAAAGGTGGAATTACCTTCTCAGGTGGAGAACCGACGTTGCAAGCCGAAGCACTGATACCTTTATTTAAGGATTTAAAAGCAAACGATATCCATATCTGTCTGGATACCAATGGTGCGATTTGGAATAAAAAGGTAGAAGAATTAGTTAGATTAACCGATCTCGTCTTGCTTGATATCAAACAATTTAATCCCGAACGCCATCGTACGTTGACCGGACATAGTAATGAACAAACTTTGCGTACCGCCAACTGGTTGGAAGAACATGCGCACCCCTTCTGGTTACGTTATGTATTAGTACCCGGATATAGTGACTTTGAAGAAGACATCCGCCTACTAGGAGAGCGTTTTGGAAAATATCAGCATATTCAGCGAGTAGAAATTCTCCCCTACCATCGTTTAGGTGTACACAAGTATGAAGCCATGGAATGGGATTATCAACTAAAAGAAGTAAAAGAAAATAGCCCAGAACAATTAGAACGGGCAGAAATGCTTTTCAAAGAATATTTTGCGAAGGTGATTGTGAATTAGTGATTAGTGATTACCATGCGGCATATTGCGCAGCTAACTAATCACTAATCGTTAATCACTATTTTAGTATGTCAACCTTATCCCCGCCTGCAACGTAAAGTTACAAGGATTTTCTTTTCTTATGGTCTGTACAAGCGAGCCATCATCAAAGAAATAAGACACTCCAGGTTCTACATATAAACCCACCCGACTACTTATATTATATTGTGCTCCCACAGCCCCCATCACAGAGACTTGTACAGGTTTTACAGTTTCACTTTCACTGCCGATTTTACCATATATACATTTTTCCACAGCACCACCAGCCGATACATACATTGTGAAAGACTTACTATCCACAAAGTTCCAGTTAGCACGTACAGGAATACCTAAATAATGAAGTTTCTGACTAAATTTCTCAGAACTATCATCATAAGTCACATCCGAAGCCAGATAAGTATAAGTCAACCCCGTCTCTACAGAGAAACCTTTAGGCAGATTCTTTCGAACAGAAAATCCAAAACTCAGCGGTTGCTTATGGTCAGCCGATACAATACTCTTTTCACGTTTCATTATATAGGGTAAACCATCCCTAAATACCAGTTCCTGACCATTAGGAATCGAAACAACTCCGTTGGCAGTAGATGTTAAATCAAGTCTTCCGGAATTAGGAGAATCAAAAGCAAGATCTTGTTCCATATTATTTCCCAATCCATTACCTAAACCACCAGCATTAACAGACATACCCATAGACCATCCCTTCGATTTAGAAGTAGACTTACGTTCTACCGGAAGATGAAGTTTATCTTTTCCTGATGGACGGCGTCTTTGTACCTGATTCGTTTCTGGATTATCAGTTTTTTGTTTCCCAGTTGTTTCCACCTGAGCTACAGGTACCTCAACCTGACGATTATCAGTAGTATTCTTTACCTCAGTAGAGGTCATTTCTTCTTCTTGACTATTCGAGGTAGGCAATTCTATCTGTTGTGCTACCAAAGCATGTCTTGATACATTATTCGATAAACTTCTATGCACTTGACGAAGAGGCTCCACTACATCAGTCTGTGTTGAAGGCGAGGTTTGCTCCGGCAGATTATCCGGTGCTAAAGCCAATGCCGGCACATTAGTACTACGCACCTCATCCCCCATCCTACTTTGCAGAAGCCATAAGCTAACCGACGATACAGCTACCAGCAATACAGCAGCAGCCGATACAGCCCAGCGACGGAATGGAATGAGCCTCCGCTTTCCGGTAATCGAAGCTTTGGAAACTGACAAATCCTTCTCCAACCGTTCCCAGCCAGAAATCGGTAATGGTTCAGAGTAATCTTCCAGCCGCTCCTTTATCTTTTTCATCCACAATTCATCTTCCATACGTTCTTTCATTTATGCATTTTTTTTCATCCATTCGCGCACCTTCACTGCTAAAGCCGCTTTGGCACGCGTCAATTGCGAAGCGGATGATTTTTCATTAATACCCAAAAGTTGAGCTATCTCCTTATGGGGTTTTTCCTCAAAAACATATAAGTTGAATACAGTACGGTAACCGGCAGGTAATTCACTGATAAATTGCATTAGCACTTTCTGAGGAATGGCATCTACTGACGATGCCTCCGGTTCCTCATACGCTTCGGGAGCATTCTCCAGCGCCGCCGTCTGGTTCATCACATCATTTTTCCGCAAATACTGCAATACCGTATTCACCATTACACGCTCCATCCACGCACGCAGGGAACCTTCTCCCCTCCAAGTGAATTTATCAAAAGAATCAAAGAGTTTCAGGAAACCATCATGCATTAAGTCTTGCGCAGTTTCCCTGTCACCGGCGTAACGAAGGCATACGCTAAGCATGCGCCCTGCATAATGCTCATACAGTTCTTTGCGAGCAATATTGTCTCCTTGCCTGCAACGTTCTGCCAGTTTCTGTTCTTCCATCCTTTCTTTTAACACGTGTTTACCTTATAAATGCAACGGGCACAAAAGTACTGCATCGCATAGAGAAGAAAATCATACTTTCATTTCTTTAACAATCTAATGTGCAGTATTTAGCTATCATTCGTATTTTCAGAGTACGTAGAACAAAAACAATTTTAAAAAGTAAAAACCTACCACGTATGAAGAAATTGAGATTATCGATTATTGCTTTTATGCTTTTATTCCTTGTCATGCCTACGCTCCAATCTTGTCTGGACGATTTGGATGACCCATACAAAGGTACGCTCTTTGCAGTCGGTACATTGAATGTGATAGAAGGAAAAGATTATTATTTTGCATTGGACGAGGGAAGTAAACTCTATCCTAGCGACACTACTCTCATTCGTAATTATGCTGTGGTCGACGGACAACGGGCATTCGTCTATTTCACCAAGTTGGAAGAACCCTTAGCCGGTTACGAATACAATGCTCAAATCAACCATATCGAAAACATCTTAACCAAAGACATCTACTCCATGCCTGCCGAAAAAGCGGACAGTATTGGCGATGACCGTATCAATGCCACCG
The DNA here is from genome assembly GCF_030151085.1 of Bacteroides sp. Taxonomy (GTDB): domain Bacteria; phylum Bacteroidota; class Bacteroidia; order Bacteroidales; family Bacteroidaceae; genus Bacteroides. The sequence goes on from NZ_JASLER010000094.1 coordinate 82,538, forward strand.
ATTTGTGGATTACAGGAGACTATCTGAACATAAAATATCAGATTTACCATAGCAACGACCAGGCCAAGAAGCACATGCTTAATTTGGTCATTAATGAAGCATCTACCGGAGAGAACGATAAGCCTGATTACCTAACTCTGGAGTTTCGCCAAAATGCGTACAATGACTCCCCGCTTATGCTGGGCACTGGACTGGTTTCTTTCAAACTAGACAACGTTGCAAACATGCTGAAAGACAAAAAAGGATTGAACATCCGAATTAATAGCATTTATGACGGTGAGAAATATATCACCGTCGATCTGACTAAAGAAGAAAAGTAAATCTTCTTTTTAGTAGCCTACTTTTTACATCTCAATAATTAGGCAATACGGAGTAGCACAGTGATTGTGCTGCTCCGTATTATTATCCTCTCACTCCCTATTATTTCGCAGATATCTTTTGTCCATTTGATATATTATACCTATTTTTGTTCGATTATCACAAACATACATGCAAACAGCTGAATAGTAATATGAGAAACATATTCAAGGCAGTTCTTATTATCTGCCTATTAATTAATACCCATACTCTGATTGGTAATAATAAGCAAACGGATATCGATCACATCCTTATTATTAATACTTATACCGACTCAAATCCTTGGAGCAACAGTCTTATCAATCCAATCTTGAGCATGGCTTCGCAAAACAGTGAAATAGGTGTCATAACTGCACACTTGAAAATGCTTTCGTTAGATAATCAGGACGATTTGAAGAAAATCAAAGAGAGTATGTTCCAAAAGCTCCCTTCCCGAACTCCCAAATTAATCGTAATGATAGGATGTGCAAGCTACATATTCTGTGATGAACTGAATAAGCAATGGCCCAACGTACCCATGTTACTGTGTGGCGAACGCGATTATACCGGCCCCGAAGAGTTAATCATCTCAGGAGAACCGATAATCCCGGGACAACGTATTCCCGTTAGTAGCCTGCACGAAAAGTTCAATATGACTTTTATGCTCGCACATAACTATTTGGAAGAAAATATTCAACTGATGAAACAGCTTATTCCCCAATTGGACAATATCATATATATTGGTGACAGAACATACATTTGCCAGCAAAACAATTACGATCTTACCGAAGTTTTACAAAAGAAACATCCCGAATTAAAATATAAATTCATATCTGCAGAAAGCACCTCAACAGACAGCCTCTTCACAATACTCAACCATCAGAATCAGCAAAGTACCGGTGTACTGTTCACTTCATGGATTCGTAAACAGGATTTCACAGACAACTTGGTTATGACCACGAATTCACACCGAATTATCGCAACTGTATCCATTCCCCTATTTTCATCCAGAACAGTCGGAATAAGAGAAGAAGGTGGAATTGTCGGCGGCTATGTTTATAATGAAAAAAGCTATATCAGCCAAATGTTGGCTAACATCGAAGACATAATCAATGGTAAACCTGCCCGTGATATTCCTTTTTATCAAATAGATAACGGTGCTCCAGTCTTTAATTATCAGTCATTACTTCAACGAAATCTCGACCCTGCCCGTTGCCCCAAAAATACTATATTCTTTAATGCCCCTCCCACATTTTGGGAGCAATACGAATATATCGTCATTGGTAGCATTTGTCTCCTGATACTTATTTTGCTGTTTTTCCAGTACCACCGTGTCCACGTACTTGTAAAGATGAAACACATCCAGCAGAACCAATTAAAAACAGTGGGCAAATATTACAATCTTATCAACAACATGCCCATCCTCTATATGCTGGAAGAGCTTATAAAAGATGAGAACGGACGCATAGTTAACATCCGATATGCAGATGTAAACAATCGCTTTGAGGACAAATTCTTCAAACGTAACGAAATTGTCGGTAAACTAGGTAGTGAAGTTTTTCCCGAATCTATCCCGCAATTCCTTCATTTTATGAATATTGCCCTAAAAGAGAAACGCTCAATCACTTTTTCCTATTACTATAAAGAAATAAATACTTTCTATGATATATTGGTTAATCTGAATGGCGATGAACGCTTTATGGATGTATTCTGTATGGATAGTACAGAATTACACCATACACAAGAACTACTCCGCTCAATCAACCATAAGCTTTCAATGGCACTCGATGTAGCCAATATCGTCCCCTGGAAGTGGGATTTACAAAACCACACTATACTTTGCGATGTAAACAAGCCCATTGAGTTGAGTGACAACAACGAAATAAGCGACGAACAACTTTCCGTACCGGACAGCCAATACTTTGCGAAGATATACAAAGAAGACCTTCCTAAAGTGAAAGAAGCGTTTGCCGATTTACTGGCAGGTCGCAGTCAAAAAGTAAGAGAAGAATATCGGGTTGTCAATCGCAAAAACGGATGTAAACATATCGATTGGGTGGAAGCTCAGGCAGTTGTAGAAAGTTATGACGAAAAAGGTCAACCACTCACTCTTGTGGGTTCTTCACTCGTCATCAGTGAACGTAAGAAAATGGAAAGTGATTTGATCTCCGCCAAAAACCGGGCGGAAGAATCCAACCGTTTGAAATCAGCATTCCTTGCCAATATGAGCCACGAAATACGAACTCCGCTCAATGCAATTGTAGGATTCTCCGGCATTCTCGCTTCTACAGAAGAGGAGGAAGAGAAGATGGAGTATGTCAGCATCATCGAAAACAATAATACATTGCTTTTGCAGTTGATTAGTGACATTCTCGATCTTTCAAAAATCGAAGCAGGCACAATGGAGTTTATTGATACTGATTTCGAACTGAATAAAGTAATGTGGGAACTGGAAAGCTCTCTCCGTTTAAAATTACCTGTCGATAAAGATTTAACCCTCGTATTTGAGCAAAGTCAACCGGAACTAAATATTCATGCAGAACGTAACCGCATTTCTCAGATTATAATTAATTTAGTGACAAATGCCATTAAGTTTACCGAATCTGGCAGCATCCGGTTTGGCTACGAAAAACGTAATAACATGATTTATTTCTATATCGCAGATACCGGATGTGGCATTCCTGAGGACAAACTGGAAAGTGTTTTCGGACGTTTTGTCAAACTAAACAATTTTGCTCAAGGTACCGGACTGGGACTTTCCATCTGCCAAACCCTTGTGCATCAGATGGGGGGTGAGATAGGAATACAATCCAAAGTGGGAGAAGGTTCTACATTTTGGTTTACAATACCTTTTACTCCTGCTATCAACCTTATACATAAAGAAACGATAACGGAACCCATCAAGATAAAGCAACAGAAAATCACCATTCTGGTAGCAGAAGACCATGACAGCAATTACCGACTTATTGAGTCTATCCTAAAGAAAGATTACAATCTGATACACGCATGGAATGGCGAAGAAGCAGTCACTTTGTTCAAGAAATATGATCCGCAACTTATCTTAATGGATATCAATATGCCGGTAATGGATGGTTATCAAGCCACCAAAGAAATACGTAAATTCTCCACCAAGGTGCCCATCATAGCTGTTACAGCATTTGCATACGCTTCGGATGAACAGAAAGTAATGGAGAATGGTTTCGACGCTTACATGACAAAACCTATTAATGCTAATCAATTAAGAAGACAGGTAACCTCTGTATTGAGTAAGCATATCATCTTCATGTAATATTCAAGTTCCTCATATATCCGCCCTCGGTCATTGAAAACCGGGGGCGTTATGTTTCAGTGCATTATTCCCCACTTTCAGTCTTTCCTTTTCCGGTCTCAGAAAATATTCTCCGACAAGTTTTCACAAGCCTTTCTACTTTTGTCGAAAATTTAAAAGAGATATGAGAACAAAAGTACGATTTATTCTATTGTCCGGTCTCTCCTTTCTACTTTGCGCCTGCAACGGGAAGGAGACAAAAAGCGAACAAGACTTGCTGGTTTATACAGCACAAGCCACCACCCCTTCTCAAGAAAGTAGTAAGGAGTTTCCTTTTATCGCCCAACCGTTCCGCACCTCCGAGTTATCATTCAGAGTAGGTGGCCCTATCGATCATTTCGATGTCTACGCGGGCAATCAATACAATCAGGGATCAATCATTGCAGAAATAGACCCACGCGATTTCCGTATCCGTAAAGAGCGTGCAGAAGCCGTGTACCATCAATCTAAGGCTGAATTTGAACGTATAGAAGTATTATATAAGAAAGAAAATATCTCAGCCAGTACCTACGAAAAGGCGAAAGCAGATTGTATTTCCGCTAAAATGGCTTTTGAAACCGCCGTTAACGAACTTGCCGACACGCGTTTGGTAGCCCCTTTCAGTGGATACGTAGGTGAAGTCTATATAGAGAAATTCCAGGATGTCAAAGCAACCCAACCTGTACTTTCTCTGATAGATATACATCAATTGAAGATAGAGATATTTGTTACTCAGGATATTGCTTACGCTGCACAAAAGATGGATAGCATCCGATTGCGTTTCGACGCACTACCGGGTAAATTCTTTGACGCACGTATAGCTGAAGTCTCTAAAGGAACTACACGAAATAATCTCTCGTATTTGTTGACTGCTTTTCTTCCGAACGAGGACGGTGAACTTCTGGCGGGTATGTCCGGTAAAGCGATACTGGATGTTGAGCAAGGAGAAGGTGCATCCGGGGTCTGCATCCCCCAGACAGCGCTATGTCACCGTCCGACGGAAGGAAGCTATGTATGGATAGTGAATCCGGAAAGCAAACAAGTGAGCCGTAGAAAAGTAATGGTACGTGAATTGTTGCCCGATGGCTATGCTACTATTTCCCAAGGTTTGCAAGCCAATGAAACCGTAGTTGTAAGCAAACTCCGCTTCTTATCAGATGGAATGAAAGTAACCACTAGCTCAAAGACTGAATAACGATGAAATTAGTAAAATACTTCTTGCAGAAAAAACAGGTTACTATCCTGCTACTGGTATTAGTCATTGCCGGTGGTTTATTTTCCTACGTCAAAATGGGAAAACTGGAAGATGCGCCCTTTACCATTAAACAGGCATTGGTGCTAACCCCCTATCCGGGAGCATCGCCCTCGGAAGTACAATCGCAAGTGACGGATATCCTGGAAGAATCAATCCAGTCACTAGGCGAGCTTTATTATTTGAAGACTGAAAACCGTGCCGGACTTTCCAAGATTACAGTCTATGTAAAAAAGGAAATCCGTGCTGACGAGATGCAACAACTTTGGGACAAGCTTCGCCGGAAAGTGAATGATGTGCAAAGCAAGTTACCCGCCGGAGCCGGGCCGTCTGTAGTGAACGATGACTTTGGCGATGTGCTGGGGGTATTCTACGGACTAACGGGTGAAGGACGTACCTACCGTGAACTGGAAGATCAAGCCAAGCTCATTAAAAACGAATTGCTGAAGGTAAAAGACGTTGCCAAGATTGAAGTCTATGGTACACAAACACCTACCATAGATGTTTCCGTCAGCCCCTCCGTCATGGCACGCAGCGGCATTACTACAGCAGATATCGCCCACGCTTTTGAAGGACAGAACAAAGTGGTGGATGCAGGCGGACTGAATGCCGGAACAAACCGCATCCGCATCGAGTCTACCGGAAACTTCTACTCGCTGGACGACATCCGTAACCTTACGATTGTTTCGCGCAGTGGTGAGCATTTCCGTCTGGCAGATATTGCAACGATAGAAGAAACTTATCTGACTCCCGCCAGCAACCTGATGCGTATCAACGGACAGCAGGCAGTGAGCATTGCTATTTCCACTGTGCCCACCGGTAATGTAGTAGATATGGCAGAGGCAGTGAAACAAAAGGTAGACGAACTTAACGAAAGCATGCCTCGTGGATTTGAACTAACTTCCATCTACGACCAAGGTTATGAATCGGCAGTAGCTAATGATGGATTTATTCTCAACCTTATTATTTCCGTAATCACGGTAGTTGCCATCCTGCTCTTCTTTATCGGTTTCAAGAACGGCATGCTTATTGGTAGCGGATTGATATTCTCTATTTTCGCCACCCTTATTGTAATGCTTTCTACGGGTATAGCCTTGCAGCGTATGTCACTGGCTGCCATCATCATTGCTATGGGAATGCTGGTTGACAATGCCATTGTTGTATTCGACTCGGCACTGGTGAACATGCAACGGGGTATGCGTAAGCGAGTTGCCATTATGCGTGCGTGTTCTTCTACCGCACTGCCTTTGCTGGCTGCTACGGTTATTGCCATCCTTACTTTTCTTCCCATCTATTATTCACCGCATATCACGGGAGAGCTTCTCTCCTCTTTAGTAATAGTAATTGGCGTATCACTCATGTTCAGTTGGGTATTTGCATTGACACAAAATCCATTCTTTATTCAAGAGTATGTACGTCGCCCGCGTCCGGAGGAACTGACGGCAGAGTTGTTTGGTGGGAAATATTATAATCATTTCCGCAATTCTCTGCATTGGGTTATCCGACACCGTTACATAGCTATCGGCAGTCTGGTAGTGATGCTAATACTCTCGGCATGGAGTTTCAAGTTTATTCCGAAAGTATTCGTGCCTGCACTCGATAAGCAATATTTCTCCGTCGATGTGTGGCTACCCGAAGGAACCCATATCAATGAAACCGACAAATTGGTGGGAGAAATGGCAGAGTACATCCAGCAACAACCGGAAACTGAAATGATATCTACTTATATAGGTCGCACACCGCCCCGCTATTACTTGTCTAACATAGCCTTCGGCCCACAGAGTAATTATGCACAGCTATTGGTAAAGTGCCACACTTCCAAAGAAGCACGTCAACTGAATGCCTTGCTACAAGATTCTATCCGATTGAAATATCCCGAACCACTGATTAAAGTGAACAAGTTCGAGTTGAGTCCGCTAAGCGAGGCAATGATTGAAGCCCGTTTCTTGGGCCCTGATCCTGCCGTACTCGATTCTTTGGTAAATGAAGCCATTGAAATCATGCGTCGTAATCCGAAGGTTGTCGATGCTCGCAATGAATGGGGCAATATGACGTTGATGCTCCGCCCCGTCTACGACCCGATAAAGGCTGGAGAGTTAGGCATCACAAAGGCTCAAATGATGCAATCGGTAAAATCTATCAGCGATGGTGCTCCGGTAGGTATCTATCGGGACAATGAAAAAAAAGTGCCAGTATTGCTTAAATCCGAAGGTTACGATATTACAGACGGTCATTCTTTAGGAGACTTCTACGTATGGAATGGCGAACGTTCCGCACCCTTATCGCAAGTTACGGAACGTATCGAAACCACTTGGGAATATCCGCAAGTGCGTACTTACAACCGCCAATTGTCCATGGCTGCCATGTGTGGCGTACAACCGGGACATACCATGGCAGAGGTGCATGGAGAAATCCGCCAAGAAATAGAACAAATGAGGCTTCCCACAGGTTATACCTTCTTTTGGGATTCACAATTCAAAGACCAAAACGAAGGTCTGCAAGCTCTTGCAAAATTCTTCCCACTGGCATTCCTGGCACTTATTGTAATACTGGTAGCCCTGTTCGGCAACTTCCGGCAGCCTATAATAATTCTTTGTGTACTTCCGTTATCACTCATCGGAGTGGCTGTCGGAATGTTGCTTACCGGGTTCGATTTTGGTTTCTTTCCTATCGCAGGTTGGTTAGGTTTACTAGGCATGATTATCAAGAATGTAATTGTGCTGATAGACGAAATCAATATACAACGCAGAGACGGAGTGTTGCCATACACAGCAGTGGTCGAGGCCACTGTATCAAGAACGCGTCCGGTATTGATGGCAGCTACAACAACTATCCTGGGTATGATACCCCTACTGTTTGACATTGCTTTCGGTGGTATGGCAGCTACTATTATCTTCGGTCTGACTTTTGCCACACTACTTACTCTGTTTGTAACTCCGGCACTGTATGTATTATTCTATAAAATAAAAATAAAACAAGTATGAGAACCTTATATACCTTTATAGTGTGTCTTTTATGTATTCCTTCCGCATTCTCACAGCAAAGTCCGCTGCTGGAGAAATACAGGTCTATGGCACTAGATTATAACCACGACCTGCACGCAGCAGATAAAAACATCGCTTCGAGCATCGAATTGGTTAAATCGGCACAGGCTGATCTCAAACCAAAACTCTCCGGTGACGCTAATTTTCAGTATACCGGGAACCCATTGGAGCTGAACATTCATTTACCACAAGCAGACAATCCCATGTCTTTTCAGGGAAAAAACATGAAATACGGTGCTTCCCTTACCTTGATGCAACCCATCTATACCGGTGGACGCATCCTTGAGAATATCCGTATGGCAAAGTATCAACAATCGCTTACTACTCATCAGGCTGAACTGCTATTATCATCCGTCTGCTATCAAACCGATATTCAGTACTGGAATACAGTAGCTCGTGCCGAACTGGTACAGATAGCCACCGACTACCGCCAATCCATCGCTTCACTGGTGCAAACCATCCGTGAGCGCGTTGATGTCGGACTTGCCGATCCCCAGGACCTCCTGATGGCGGAAGTCAAACTAAACGAAGCAGATTATCAACTGTTACAAGCACAAAGCAATTTCGACATCGGACGAATGGCTCTCAACTCTCTTATCGGAGTGGAACTGAAAGTTGAAACAGAAGTTGAAGATACAATTCCCACCGTTATTCTTTCCGACAGCCTGCTACTATTTGACGGCAGTAGCCGCCCCGAGTTAATGATGGCACGTGACCAGATACGGATAGCCGAAAGTGCCGGAAAGCTTACCGACTCCAAATACAAGCCTCAACTTCATATAGGTGCAGACGGTAGTTACTCTTCTCCCGGCTACGACTTCCGTACGGACATGGACCCTAACTATGCTGTCTATGCCAAACTATCCGTACCCATCTTTGAATGGGGAAAGCGGCGGAACGAAAAGCGTGCTTCTTCCTGGAAGGTAGGCATGGCTAATGACAACCTTTATAAAGTGACCGATCATGTAAATCTGGAAATACAATCCGCCCATACCTCCTTATCGCAATCCATGGAACAAGTACGCCTCACCAGTAATTCTCTAAGCAAAGCCTGCGATAACGAACGTATGGCACAGGAGCGTTACGACGAAGGTAAAGTATCTATTATAGAAGTGATCGAAGCAAAGAATTATCGTCAGAGTTCACAAATAAACTATGTACAAGCTAAGGTTTCAGCTCAAAACTATTACTCGGACTTAGTGAAAGCTTTGCATAAATATTAAACCGATTGATAACTGATAATAGATAAAAGATTCTAACTTTGCCCTATGAAGTGGAACAATCTGATATACGCCCTGCTTTTTTCCGGATTAGGAGCTTTCTCCTATCTGGTATTGGTGAATTATACCGACCTTACTCCCCGTATAGCAGATGCACTCTATTCTCGTGGGGCATTCATTTTCTTTATAGCCGCCTTCAATGTATTGGGATATACCACCCTGCATCTCAGTTCGTGGATTAACAACCAGTATGCACTCAACGTCCGTTCCCGATGGAAAATCCCTGCCGTCTACATCACGGTCATGTTACTGTATTTGTTACTGAACTATGGCTTATTGGTCTTTGCTAAAATACTGGCAGGTGCCACCAATCTGTTCACTTTCGTAAATGGCGGGTGGCAGTTGCTTATTGTAGTATGGTTGGTAGAATTAGTTATTTTAGGATTAGTATTAAGCAATCGTTCTATGTTGAACGCCTTGAAGCTTCAAAAAAAAGCAGCCAAGCTACAAGCTGAAAACGATACAGCCCGATACACAGCCTTGCAAAATCAACTCAATCCGCACTTCCTCTTCAATAGTCTCAATACACTGATAGCTGAGATTGATTACAATCCCCAAAATGCAGTCAGCTTTACCAAGCACCTATCCAGCGTATACCGCTACGTTCTGCAAAGTCAGAACAAGACACTGGTAAGTCTGAATGAAGAATTGGAGTTCACCCGTTCTTACCTCTTCCTGCACGAAGTACGTTTGGGCGATTGCCTGAGTTGCGAATGCCATATTTCATCGGGCTACAACGAGTGTATGTTGCCGCCACTTACGCTACAATTATTAGTAGAAAACGTTATCAAACATAACTCTATCACCCAAAGCAAGCCGATGCAAATCAGCATTAAAATAGAGGATGAACAACTAATAGTAAGTAACCCGATACATCCCAAGAAGAGCTCTGCCACTACGGGCGTAGGTTTGCAGAACCTCGCCAAACGTTGCAAACTAATGTCGGGCAAAGAGATAATTATTCTGCACGAAGCAGATACATTTACCGTAAAAGTACCTTTGCTATATGAATAAACAGAACGTAGTTATCATTGAAGACGAAATACCCGCAGCCCGCTTGTTACACTCTATGGTTTCACGGCTCCGTCCGGAGTGGAATATCTCTGTATTGCCGGGCAGTGTAGACGAAGCTATTGCATGGTTTGCCTCCCATCCCCATCCTGACCTTATCTTTTTAGATATTCAATTGGCAGATGGCAATTCGTTTGATTTCTTGTCTGCGGCACATCCGTCTTCTGTCATTATCTTCACTACCGCCTACGACCAATATGCCGTGCGGGCATTTACCGTCAACAGTATCGACTATATTCTGAAACCTGTAGATGAGCAACGCCTGCTGGATGCTATCGTAAAATACGAAACGTTGCAAAGTAGTGGCAATGCTCTGCCCGAAAACTATCTAAATACTCTTCTCGACGCCCTCCAACCGCACGAAAAGCAATATCGTACCCGTTTCCTTATTTCGGGTGTAGACCGTTTTTGGTCACTCCAAGTCTGTGATATTGCCTATTTCTATTCAGAGAATAAAGTAACTTTTGCTGTTACCCACACCGGGCAGGAACATATTATCGACCTCTCTCTGAACAAGCTTACCGAGCAGCTCGACCCTGACCGCTTCTTCCGTGCCAACCGGCAAGTTATAGTCTGTATCAGTGCCATAGATCATGCCGAACCTTATTTTAACGGAAGGATTGTAGTAAGTGTACGCCCTCCATATAAAGAAAAGATTACTATTAGCGAAGAAAAGTTGTCTTCTTTCAAGCAATGGCTTAACTTCTGAGTTCATAAAAAATCTCCCTCCCAAATATGGAAGGGAGAATACTTTTCTAGTACTTCCTATCAGGAATCATGTACATTTGTGCCTCCTAAGACACCTATTATAGCTGTAGCCATAGCTATCAGCACTTTCAAGATTTTACTCCAGATTGTTTTTTTCATGTTCCACACCTCCTCTCAGGATGGAATAAGATTATTCAACTACCCTAACGGATTGTCATTCTCATCGCCAGCAGACCCACCGTGATTATCATCATCCGAGTTGTCAGAAGAGTTATTTTCATTAATACGGTCCACATCCTTGAATTTCAAACCATCAGAACGGGTAGACCCCGATGCAACCAGGCGAATATCACTATTCGCACGGAAACAGATACGTAAACCGGTAATATCATTGGCAGTAAAGTCTTCCGCCTTGTCAGTCCCCTTGCTTTTAGCTGCAAGATAGAAATACCCCAGACCATCTACATTGACGGTGCGTCCGGAAAGTAACATCTTCTTCAGCAAAGTCCGGAAGTCCTTCAGTACACTGATGGATTCACCTTCACTCACACCGGAATTGCTGCTTATCTCTCGTGCCACTTCATTAAGGTCTGCGGCGTTGCCATACTCATACGTTATAACCGGATAAACTTTTTTGGGAGAACTCTCATCCATCAAATTGCTCAAACGAGCATGTTTTCTAAATAAAATTGCCATAATTCAATTGTTTTTTTAAATGAATACTTTGTTTCTAAAATCTCTTTGTCAACGTTAACGATGCAAAGATGCGGCAACTTTATAGAGAACTAAAAGAACTTTTCTAAAACCATATAATACAAGCAGAAACCTATCTGCAATATATCCTAACATGGATAGGTACTCATTTAAGCACTTAAATTCAACGATAAAAGAAGAAATAAAGGAATAAAACGGAAAATAGCAGGAGCAAGACCCGGAAGGTTTACGACAAATTTCTTTTGTTCCCCAACAAACTCCCCTATCTTCGCCAGATTGGCATTGCGTTCAACTAATAAATGTTTGAACCGGAAACATGCCATGTGCCTCATATACCCCATATAAGAATTGACTACGTACGAAATATGCTGTAGATCCTCCCGCTTTATTGATATATTCTGACCAGATACCCGTACATGTATATAGGCTATACGTCCACTTATCCGGTGTTTTGTTTTCCGTAAAAGATACCTTCTATAGGGTTTTACAAAAATACCCAGAAACGCACATCCTTTATGTGCATGTTGCAAAAACACTTTATTGGGATGAAGAGTCAAATCCAATTCCGTCTCCAGGAAACGACGTAATTCCGGTATAAGAGAAAGCAGATAATGACGGTCATTCCCTATAATAAAGAAATCATCGACATATCTGCCATAGTATTTTTCACCAAGTACACGTTTTACATATTGATCCAGTACATTCAGATAAACATTGCTGAAAAGCTGTGATGTCAGATTACCAATCGGCAAGCCACAACCTTTTGCTACATGAAAAAGGCTTTTATCGGGCGGCAATCCATCCCAGTCTTTAGAAGTGCCCCGCATCTCACATCCAAGGGTAGGATCGTTATAAATAATTTCCTGCATAAGGTACTTCAACAAATCGTAGTCCAGCAATTCCATCCAACATTTTCCATCCCGTGCCTTCCGGTAAGCATAATGTTTCAATGTTTCCATCACCATTTCATACAACTTTTGCCGGTTGATATGCATAAAATATCCTCTGATATCCATTTTTAGTACATAACATGGTTTCCGCCAATTATCCGAACAAGAGCGTAGATGATGCTCAAACCTTTCTACCCCATACAGTGTCCCCATCCCTTTGCGACACGAATAACTATCGCTGATAAAAGTACTTTCAAAAATCGGAGCTGTATAGTTAAACAATAAATGATGTACCACCCGGTCACGGAAATGAGCGGCAAACACCTCACGCTTCACCGCCTTCCCGGAGATAAAACAGACACTTCGTCCTACCTTATAAGTACGGTCACGCAGTTCCTGATAAAGTTGAATGAGATTTTCCTCCAGATTGAATTCAAATTCCAACTGACTACGGGTATTCCGTTTATGTTTCCGGGCATCATAATATGCCTGAAACAAATCATATAACAGAGGATTTTCCTTCATAAGTTTTTTGCCAGGCTGCCAATTGTTTGGATATAGATTCTGCCATGAGAGAAGCATCGGCATAAGCTTTCAGCGAGATCTGCTTCAAATCATGCAGCAACCGCATTTGTAGCTTTACTGCCACAAGCTTTTCACGCGCTTCGGCTATTGTTTCTACTTTTTGACGGGTAGTGTTGGCACGGTATATAAGTACCAGAATAGCGATCAAGTCCTTTTTCAGGGTTTCGCCCAAAGTGTAACGATAATCACGTTGTACATCCCGCCCCACCTGATACAAGTAAAGCAGAAGATCATACGTTGCTTTATAGACGGGAAGCTGATTATAAGTCGCCATAATTCATATTTATTATTGACCCAACATTCGTTTCTGCTCCATCAGAAACAACATACATTCCACTGGAGTTTTACTTTCCAGATTGAAGCCACGAATGTTATTAGCCAACTGCTCATAGATGGCAGATTTTGGAGCTACAAATAGGTCACTCTTTTGAGGTACCTGCTTGCTATCCGGCAGAATCATCGGCAGATTCTGCTTCCAGCCTTCCACTTCTTCTGCTATGACAGGCAAAGCAGAAAGCACTATACTATCCGCCTGTTTCAAGAGTATTTTCGCATCCTTTAGAATCGTATCTGCTGATGACATTGGAAAACCTAACGAAACAATATCCTGTTTTACCGAGATTACCCATTTACGGGTTGGCTTATAAGGATGTATCTGCATAAAGAAAGCGTATGCCGATCGTTCATAAGCCTTCCAGAAAATTCCTTCGCGTAACAGAATTATTGTATTCTGATTACCGTTTTCCATTTGAATTATCTCTTTTACAGTCATATCTTTTTTATATTGATTAATACTCTTAAAAAGAGCCTCCTTTCCACTCTTGGATAAGGAGACTCGCAAACAAACAAAAACGCTACGAATGATGATATCGCATCCTCATCCGGCGCAAACAAACCGAAGGGAGTAAAAGGGAGAGAATTAATTTCGCCTTAAACCTCCGGTATCTCATGTAAATACAAAAGCCCAGTTTCGTAAGTTCTTGGACGCAGCGCACGGGGAACGCGTTCGACCGGTTGGTGTTGTTCACCGGGTTCACCCAACCAATGTTCGTGTTCAGAAACCCACCGTTCTGCGAACTTGCCTGAAACGGTGCTGACGACCACGCATAGCAACCATAGCCAACGTTGTACACCTGCCCATTGCCGCCGTTTCGATAGCCGGCTGCCGGAAAAGCAATCACTGTAAATGAATGTACCGGAAAATAACAGATACACCTGCCATTAAAGCACGATGCACCGTCAAGTCCCCATACAGACTGGAATAGACAACTAACGGAAACGTAGCTCGGAGCGTTGCAGGATCACCACACAACGCATACCCCTTATACGCACATTACTCCGCCAGTGGATTGCTGAATTTACACATCACTCTACTGCAAGCACCTGGACCTGCAATACTCTCGATATATAACTGGAGCTTGTCTTATTAATATCTTTGGGTACAAGAAAAGAAAACGTCCCGCTGCTTTTTACTGGCAAACGGGACGAAAATTATAATATTATAAGATAGAAATCTCTACTCTACAATCCACTTTTCAATATTACGAGTCTTCATGCTGAAGTTCACTCCTATTTTAAAGAGAGTACGTCCGTCAGCCTCAAAAGGTACGGCATAATGCTTTTCATTGATTTGCTGCAACGCCTCTTCGGCAGTACCTTCCAACTTGAACTCCATGATATAAATGTATTTATCGGTGCGCAAAACAAGATCTATTCTGCCTTGCGAAGTATGATACTCCACATTCACATAGAAACCAAGCAATTTGAACACGATAAAAAGCACGTTTTGATAATGAAGTTCCAAATCACGTACTATTTCATAAGGTGTATCGGCAAAGAAACTTTGAAGACGATGAAAGAAGGAGTTGTAATCGCCAAGTTCCACCTCACGGGCAAAACTCTGTATTTCAAAAGGAGCCTCTATCTTATTTATATGGGTATAGAAAGGCAGCAAAAAACGGACAAAACCTTCTTCTACCTCGCGGTTTGGAAAGCCCAAACTATAGATACCGAAGCGCTCATCATACTTCTTTATTGTCAGATACCCACTTTGATAAATCACCGGAATGGGATTCGTCGATTCCGAATCGATACTGTTCAAGACTTGGGCGTCGGTTGCCTCATGTGCCATACGCTCCAAGTTATAATGATGCTTTCTCAGTAACTTCACCAAATAAGTAGGCGTACCCGTCTCAAACCAATAACTACCGAACTCCTTGCGATCAAAAGCATTGAGCAAACTAAATGGATTATAAATACCGATGGAGTTATGCGTAAAATGATAACCGTCGTAATACTCCCTCAACTTATCACAAATTTCGTCGTACGTCATACCTTGCGCATCGGCAAACTCATGCAATTCATCTTCCAAATTTTCGTGCAGTTCCTTGTCACTGATACCACAGATATCAATGTATTTATTCCACATCGAAATATCATTCAAATTATTCAAGTCGCTGAACACACTCACCTTTCCGAATTTAGTAACCCCGGTCAGTATAGCAAACTGGATGCAGCCATCCATTGTCTTCAATACACCATAGAAAGATTTCAAAGTATCGCGAAATTCTTTCTGCAATGCCTCGTTACCGATAGCTTGCAACATAGGTTTATCATATTCATCCACAAGAATGACTACCATTTGTCCCGACTGCTCGCAAGCCCGCTTCACGATGCCTGAAAAACGCATACCAAAGGATTTTTCCCACGGTTCGGAACCATAAATCTGTTCCCAATCAGACAATGCACCGTTCAACTTGTTTTCCAAACTCTCCGGCGTGTCATACCTTTCCGTATTCAAGTCCAAATGCAGCACCGGATGCTTTATCCAATCCTTCTCCAGTTTCTCCATCGCCAACCCCTCAAAGAGTTCCTTCTTTCCTTGAAAGTAAGCATCGAGGGTAGAAATGAGCAGACTTTTGCCGAAACGGCGAGGACGGCTTAGAAAATAATAACTGCCTGTCTTCACCATTTTATAAATCAAAGCAGTTTTATCGACATAAAAATAACCGCTTTTGCGAATCTTCTCAAAATTCTGAATACCGATCGGATAAATCTTGTCACTCATCATATACACCTTTATTGATTCTTCAACTCTTTCACTCCGACAAAGTTACTCATTCCTCAGAACAATCACAAGCTATATAATAAAAGAAATGATTATCCACAAAGATACACATCTCTCGTTATAATTTTCTCTACTTGTACCATAATGTCAAAGAACACTTTTTTCGACCGCCTCACGGCGGTTTTAGACTTGGGGGCTTTAAATGCCCCCAAGAAATAAATCAAATGAAACAAATAAATCGAATAGCGTCACTCTGTGACGCTGGATTCTTGGACGCAGCGCACGGGGAACGCGTCCGACCGGAAGGTGCTGTTCACCGGGCTCACCCAACCAATGTACGTGCCCAGAAACCCACCGTACTGCGAACTCGCCTGAAACGGTGCTGACGACCACGCATAGCAACCATAGCCAACGTTGCACACCTGCCCATTGCCGCCGTAGCGATAGCCGGCCGCCGGGTAGAAGGCCATGTCACCCGTACCAACACCACTCACGTAATAACGACGACCGAAAACACCGGAAGCAGGAACAAGCATAAAACCCTTTCCGTCACCATCTGCATAATTAGCCTTATCCGCAACGGGACAATTATAATAATCAGTATTACTTGTATTATAATCCGTTATCGCAGTCGCTTCGCCCGTATTAGTCGTAGTAAAGTTTGTCCATGTATCCTGAGGAGGCATGCACCAACCGGGAGGGCAAGGATCATAAATAGTTTTCCCTGTGAACTTAGTATCTAAACGCAAACTGGTCTTATTATCCGTGAACTGACCACCCCACAATTTATTAGAAACAACCCAGGCGGAAGTAGGATCAGCTTTACTTGCTGTAAAATTGGCAGGATGCGCACCATAAATCCAATTATATGACGGATTAGTTCCGTCACCACCATTTGCGCTTTTGTCATTATCATCACGCAATATAAATATCAACGGATGTTTCATCGCATACGTTATTATTCCTTGGGCATCTGTTGAAACATTTATATTCTTTACTTGATAAGCACTACCCCTCAAAGTAGCGGCAGTCAATTTATTTCCTTCTTTATCAAAGACATCCACAATTTCAGAATTATTATCAGACCTTCTTTCTCTAGTACTTGCCGTAGGAAACGGATCTTTACGACCGAATTGATAATATAAACCAAAAGTCTTGGTAACATCATCTGTATTGGAAGGAGTGTTACTTGCTGAACCCAAATCACGGTCCATCATCACCAAATCACGCGAAGCAGTTGTAAAACCATCCCAATAAAGGGTAGGACTCATTCCATGCCTCAACCTTGTCTTATAAGTCTGCACATGATCTCTTGAGAGCCCTGCCAAGTCGAAAGAAGTTTTCCATATATGCCAGCTCCAAAGTGCTTCAGCATCACCCGGATTTGCTTTCACAGCAAGCACAGCATTCCCTTCCTCCAAATTCCCCGTCTTAAATGTCACATAGCCACTTGCCGACCATCCCACATATTCTATTACACCCCCATGTTTACCAGTTTCCCATACTAATTCAGCTGCTCCCGGAGATATTTTCATATCCGCTGAGCCTACGCCCTCAGGCAATGTAGTGACATCCGTCTTAGTAGAGCCATTTCCGCGAATTGTACCTTTAAACCGGTACCATTTTCCCGTTGAATTTACCAGATAGCTATTAGCAGTTACCGATTTACCGGCTGCATCCACACTCAAATCTTGTCCCACCATGACGCGCGCATCTGCCAGGTTAGTACCCTTGATTGCAGCACTCACATTATATTTCGTATTGCGCACCACGTCAAAGTTATTAGCATCTGCGGCAGCTCCCAGATAGATGGAATATACCACCTCCCGGACAGTACTCCCCGTAGGCGTATAATTACCTTTTATACAAATATACGTAGCCTTTTCGGGGGCAGTGCCTTCAAAGCGATGAGTCCAATCAGTGGCAGAAGAAACAGAACCTGTACCCTGCTTATTTTCAGGCATATACCATACCACATTCGTTGCCGTACCTCCGTCATACGAAACCATATCAGACGAAGCTACCTGTGAATCCACGAACCCCATACGCTTCGGAACATTTCGCAAAGTCACGGAAGTAGCTGTAAATGTGCCATTTGCAGCCGTCAGAGCCAATGTTACTTTGGCGACTAAACGTGTCAAAGAGACCGACAGTGTAGCACTTACATTGTCAGAGTCAAAATCGGCTGTTCCACACATAGGTAAACAACTATTGGTAGTTATTGAGCTAGTGTATTCTTGATAACTCTTCTTGAAATTTTCTTCCGTAGCAGAATTCACTTCAAACTTTCCTGTCACATTGCCTACATTGGCCAATACATACACTTTGCAAGTACCCACACCTGCCATCAGCGATATATTTGCTGTAGCACTCTCCAATGTTTCAGAATACTCTTTATAGGCCAATATACCATCTGACTTGAATTGAAACACACAAACATTATTTACTATCTTTTCCTGCGCATCAGTCAAATCACCGGTAACCGCACGTGTAGTAGCCCCATCGGAAACAACCACCCTTTCAGCTCCCAGCACCAAGTTCAGGGCAGACTCTTCTGAACGTGTCACCCCTCCTGCACCCTCCATCGGAGAAGCGTCCAGTGAGAGGCTTACGGCAGTCAGAATACCGTCAGGCTTGTCATTGTTTCCGGTAGGCTCACCATCATCGGTACACGAAAACAGCACAAAAGCCATAAAGACAGCAAGCCCTGTTAAACTTCTTTTTTGTATCATTCCTGTCTATTTTAAATTATATACTAAGTAATACATTCATATTTTATTTCTATGGAAGATCATCTTCCGCTACCGGAGTATTCAAATCCTGATTTGTCCAGTCTCCCGGAGAAAGCGAACCGTTTTCACCGCCACCCGTATCCGAAGGAATATCATGGCTCCCCCACGACAAAGCATCTTCCAACACCAATCCCGGATAGTCGCCTATAGCACCGTTCCAGTTCTCCTCATCAGCTTTCCATCCTCCTATAATCACAGGTGTATCTCCACTTCCGCCCATCAGCGCATCCAAGTCTACATTTTTCCACTCACCTATCACCACTTCAATAGTGGGAGTTCCCGGATCACCCATAGACACATCGTTATCTTCGGTTCCCGCCCATTCAGTCACTTTCAATTCCAATTGCACACTACCACCCTTCATCTTTACCGTAAACGTATAATGCGTACCTTCCGCAAAAACCAGATCGGCAGGAAGGTCAGCTTCCAGTTCTGTGTCTGCCAATCCATTGAAAGCAACTTTCATTTTGAATTTAAAAGCACCTGCCTTCCGGGGCAATACAATCGTAGCGGCTTTCCTGTCATAGGGAGTATTATCTGCATCCGGACATGTAAAACTATTTCCAGCCAAAGATATTTCCGTATCGAGTGCTATCCCCTCCAACGAGAGCTTACTATCACTTAGCGAGGTTGTTAGAGGGGCATGTGTCAGATTCGTCAAACCTGCCGATTTGATAGCCACCGAAGTGACATTCTGGTATTTGGGCGAAAGGGCAAAGGTCAGCATTGTACAATGACGCTTCAACATAGCAAGGTCTACACTCTGCTTTTCTTCAGTCACCGTCACCGCAGGAGTGAATGATGTAGCGTAATCCGTACCATGATTTACAGAGACGGTGCATGTCTTACCTTCTCCCGAACCATCCGTACGGGTCACTGACAAATTTGGCGTCAATGCGTAGAAGTCGTAGGTACCCTTACGTAAAAGTAAAGGAGTGCCGGTAGCGGACAAAGTACCATTGTCACCACCCGCTCGGTATTCAGCCTCCCCCATATATTCATCCTTTGACAAATCGGGATCAGTACCTTCACGCCGAAAAGCTAGAATACGTATCATCCTATCGTTTTCCAGCAGTACACCGGCACGTGTCGTAGTTACTTCCGTACCGATTCCTGCCACAGAAAACTCTACGGTAAACGTATCTTTTTCCGGTATCAGCAACTCGCTTTCGGTACATGAACCGAACAGCAAAGCTACCAACAAGTATTTCATCCCTTTACATTTCATAAATACTATAAGCAGTGTGTACTTTTAAATAATCACCTCACCCGGAGCCGTACCTGTTTTCCATTCTTCAATGGTCACATTAGGAACAATTTCGGTAGAAGTGAATTTCAAAGTGATAACGTAAGAGCTGCTTTTCAAATAACCGGCAGCAAGCGTTATTTCTTTGGCATCCGAAGCGGCTCCCTTTTCCATGACAATTTCGAGCGTAATCTTCGCATCGGCAGCAGCAGCAACCGGAGCAAACATGGCATATCCGGCAAGTACAGCATTATTTCCACTCTCACTTTTCACACCAAGCGCCAATGGGTTCGAATCGCCGTAAGCAGAAGCACCTTGCATGATCTCCGTATTATCCGTAGGCTTCTTCTTTACCAAATCCAAATCATCTGTACCATTGAAAACCACAGTAGCATTTGTTTCTGCATTGGCAGTCGAAGGATCGGGAAGCGTAACCACACAACCCTGCTTTTTGCCTTTGATCTTTATAGATTTTATACCGCCCCAAGCAGTGTTTGCAGCAGCATCAGCCGCATAAGCCTGCACACTGATTTGGGTCAATACATGCTCAAAAGTGATTGCACTGACTTGAGTAGTCTTGTT
The DNA here is from genome assembly GCF_030151085.1 of Bacteroides sp. Lineage (GTDB taxonomy): Bacteria > Bacteroidota > Bacteroidia > Bacteroidales > Bacteroidaceae > Bacteroides. The sequence goes on from NZ_JASLER010000094.1 coordinate 103,412, forward strand.
ACCTTCTTTCAATTTCGTCACCATTATATCGGTAGAGCCGTCAATGGCGCCGAAAGTCACGGTTTTGGCGGAAGCGTCATAAGTACCGCTTTGCGGATACCAGCCAATCAATTTACTACTTTTCCCGTTAGCAAGATAATAAGCCTTCGGAGTGAAACTCAATGGAGTGTTAGTCCCATCATAGTCCACCGTTCCGATTAGTCTTGTAGCATCATACGCAGCCGGATAAGCCGGAGTACTTCCTGCCTTGTCTGCCCGTGCGAAATGTACAGCCAGATCTGCTTTTAATGTTTTATCAATCATTCCGTCTCCACGTGTCACGGGTGAAGCCTCTGATAGAATACCGGTATTCATGCGAATTTCCACCGGTTCTTGCTGTTTGCTTTCAACAATCTCCGTTACATCCGACGAACAAGCGGTAAATATCAACGGTAAAACACTACCGATATATAATATCCATTTATTCAGTTTCATATCTTTAGTCTTTTGAATGTTATTGAATAGTTTCATTTCCCCCACCGTCAGTTGTCCATTCCTGAACAGTAGCCAATGCTTTGATTTCCGTGGCCTTGAAAGTCAGGGTCACCACAAATTTCTTTCCTTGCGTATCCGAGTCGTAAGCCCCACCACCAGCGGTCTTCTTCAAATGCACAGGCACTGATATTCCCTCTGTTGCAGCATTAGCTGTTTTCACCAGTAAAGTGTAGTCACTGCTTCCGGTGGCAATCACCGGAGAAACCATAGAATAAGCAACTTCCTCACCTGCCGTTGTCAGAACAACCGTTTGACCGGCAAATGCCGCTTCTGGAGTAGCAGCTAATTTCCAGAATTTAAACGAATTATCACTTACCGGACTAGAGAAAGCTGATCCGGTCGCTGCTACCCCCGTAGCCAATGTTACTTCCACTTTTGCATTCGGGTTATTAGAGCCGCCCGCTTTAGCCAAAGTTATGTCTGTCAGCTTTCCCCATGAGTCGATTGCAGCCTGATTTTCCGCAACAACCTTTATTACCAGTTGTGTCAGCAAGTGTTTAAAAGCAAGCGTCTGAAACGTGCCTCCTTTGGCTGCATCCTTAGTCGAGCTAACCTCTGCCGCAGCCATTACATCTTTGCTCCCGTCAAAAGTAAAAGTCGTTGTAGTAGTTTGCGAAGCAGCCCAGGCAGTACTCGGATACAAACCACAGAAATAAACCGTACTATTATCCGCCGGATAATACTTTGCCGTAGCAAAACCGGCAGCCGTAGTCCCATTGTCACTGAAAGTCATGGCATCATCCGCATAAGTAGTTGTATAATTCCCTTGGGTTTTGGATGCCAGTACCCTTGCCGTCAATGTATTTCCACTACCTATCTCTCCTTCAAACGGAGCACGTGTCACAGCCTCTACCGACAAAGCAGAAGACTTTAACTTAATTTCTACAGTCTCATCGGAACGGGACTCCAGAATTTCACCCTGTGTGCAACCCGTCATAGCTACTATGGCAAGAAGCGAAAATAAAATCTTTTTCATAATCTCAGTATTATATATAAACATTAATATTCCTTATTTTAAACTTCCCGGTTCATCTCATCGTAACCTCAGTCTACTGTACCTTCACCGGTTCCATCCATTATCCAAGGTGTGACAACTGCCGAAAGTGCAACGGGCGTACGTTCACGGAATTTCAAAGTCACCAAATAAGAGCGACCCGCTGCAAACGTGTTTTCCCCACCCGTCGGACGTATCACCACATTTGGGAAATCGCCTTTCTTGTCCGTCTTCACCGTTAACTTGAATTCTGCCAGACCAGGTTGCAGCATCACTTCTCCCGGCAAATTCTGTGGAGCGTCCGATGTCCCCGTTATAGCAACCGGCGCATGTAGTGGAAATGAAATCCCGTCCGAAGGCGTACCCCACACTCCCAATTTTCCGGTTTCCAGATTCAGGGTGGAAACGGTATTTACTCCATTAAAGACCAGCCCGGTAACCTGTGTATCAGCAAAGTTCCCCTCATCATCCGTCAATCGAAAGCGGAGTTGCGTCAGCCGATGGTCAAAAACCAATGGAGCAGGAGAAAGCGTTCGCGACCCCACCACAGGTTGTACCCACATCACGTCTTCCGCTCCGGTCAGTTTGAAGTGAAGTATCGGAGAAGATTTTGCCGAGGCTTCTACGTAGTTGTCGCCAGTGGTTCCCGCGGCAGCGTAAGGGTGGTAGACGCAGAACTTCACGAATCGACCTTCTTCCAGCGGGTAAGCATAAGCGCCTTCCCAAGACAATACCCCGGTAGAAGCATCTATGCCCGATGTGCGTACGTTGCTCATCAAAAGATTCGTTCCCCACTCGTCCGTGAGGAGTTGCGAAGCCGCGTCGGCATGCTCCGTCACCACTCCATACACGCCTACCTTCTTGCCTACGGCAGAAAGTCCAGCAAGGTCATTCACAGAAGCCCGGGTATAAATATCAGCCTTTGCCCCCAGCCGTATAAGACCGTCAACATTCAAAGCTTCCTGCTCTGTACAAGCACAGAGCAAAAGCCCCGCCAATCCTCCTAAAATCACCTTCAATTTCTTTCTCATCATAACTAATCACTTATAACTAATCACTAATTCACACCCCTCCCTCTCCTTTGCCAATACTCCACTGTTTCACGGAAGCCGCTAGGGACGAACCTATCCATCTGATCTCAATTTCTATATCTACCGGCACTTCCGAAGGTATCTCTCCTCCATTCTGCGCAAGAATGTCAGAAAAAGCTTTGTTCATATCCACTTCGGCCGGACGTACTTCACCATCTGGCAGATGAAGATTTAACTGTAAACGGTTGTCATATTGCTGCCCTTCTTGAGGATCGAGCAAGCCGAATAATCGTACGGAAGAAATACCCTCACAATCGGTCGCCCTCACCTTTTGCCGTACCTCGGCAACGAATGTGACCGAAGTGGCAGGAGCTGCCGTAACGCTCTCGACCGAAGGTTGTCCCGTTAGCAGGCAGACGGAAGGATATACACCATACAAAGTACCTTCAATGTTGCTTATATTCCCTATACCCGTTAAACGGAAATTCAATCGAAGCGTTTTCACCAAAGGTCTGGGAACAGGAGTAAAATGAAGTGTATCCCTCAATAACACCTCCATTTGTGATACTTCCCAAGTGTAAAGTTCTCCCGGCTGTACATCAGAAGTAAGACGGGCCGCTATACAATCTATGTTTTCTTGTGACACGAATTCTACTCCCTCTACATCCGTATTGTATGCCAGCAAACGGTAAATACCCGGCGGCAATGAACAAGAAAAAATATCCGCTGCAACCTCCTTATACACATGGGGAGTAGCTGTGCCGCTTTCAGCATAAAAATGACAAGCTGCCAAAGAAGGCAAAGAGTATGCCTGCCAGTCGGGAGAAACAATAATATGTCCCTCATCCTTCCTGACTTCCAGCAAGCCTTCCGTACATCCTGTCAAAAGCAAAGCCAGCCCTATAACCCAAATTCCGTGTACAAATCTTATCATATCAACCAGTCATATTCTAAGCTATTTCATTTTCTACCAAAACGATAACTGATACTTATATTGATACCTGTCAAGCCAATACGATCGGCTGTCAGGTCATGATTCAAATAATAATGCAGATTTTCCACATCATAAACATGGCCTACCGCTTTCTGATATCCTCCACGTGCACCGAGTTCAATGCCCCAATGTGCATTCAGCAACAGATAACATCCCAAAGAGAGTCCTCCCTGCCAGTAAGTACCTGTATAGTTGGCCGTACCTTCTTCTACACGTTTAGCGTCCGTACTACGGCTATCAAAATCACCCATCTGCCCATAAACGCCGATATAGCACCACCGGTGTTTTCCATCTCCCTTAAACCAGAAACGAGGCTCCACACTATAAGCCGATACCCCCAAATGCTGGCGACTGCCGTCATAATCCCAATTGGCATATACACCCGTCAGGTTCACTGACCAATGTCGGGCAAAAAAAACTTCGGCAGAAAGGTTTGGCATAAACGTGGTATGCTCTAATTCAGACGTCATACCTGCCCAAGAAACAAAATTGGTCTTAACCGCTACCAGCGGCAGCAACCGGTTACGTTCCTTGCGTGCAACCCGGCGTTGCTCTTTCCAGGCAAGATACTCTTCATGCTGTTTCTTTTCATCCAGACGTCGGGATTCTTCCTCACGACTTTTCTCCTCATCAAGTCTCTCTTTTTCTACACGTTCCCGTTCTTGTTTTTCCATACCTGCACGTACAGCAGCTTCTTCTTCCATTTTTTTCTGCTCCGCCAAGCGATGTTCTTCCGCCTCGGTAACAGCACGTTCCCTGGCAAGTATCTCCTTAAATTCAGCTTCCGTCAATTTACGCTGATAGCGTTCCTCAATAATACGATGAAGGTCATACTCCACCACAATTTCCACTCGCCGCAACAAAGGAAAAAGCTCTTTAAACATACTGCGGTACGGAACTCCACCGTTCAAATCCATCAGTTTCTTTTCACGTCCTTTGAAAATATCTACCTTATCAATAATTTCCAGCACTTCTGCTCTTTCGGGAAGTGTAGAGGCATCTACCAATTCCCGTAATTTATCCCAATCTTCCCCGATATAATGTACTTCCACCGGATAACGCTTAGCAAGCCCATATTCAAAATTCAGATAATTGCGGAACCCATTGGCGCGATCACGCGCCAATTGTTCATTCTGAATGTAACTACCTTCAATAGAGCAGTAGCCCGTCAATGTAATCCGGCGAACATAAACCAGCGTATCTGCAAGCGATGTACGGATAAATCCATCCAGTTTATCCAGTTCGAAAGTATTGTTTCCATATCCTTTCTGTATTTGCCATCCTCCTTGTGGATAAGAAAAATAGCAATTCAAACTGGCAGTTCCGTCTTTTATTACACGCTTATACACCGAATCCCTATACATATTAACAGGATTCAGTGTATCCACGTATATGCTGTTCCACGCATAGCCAGTAGCCGGGAACAAGCACACTAGAAACAAAACTGTCGCTTTTACATTCACACTTATGTCAATCATTATTCTCTATTTCTTAATTGTTCAGGGCATTTCTGTTTCCTGCTGTCCTGTATCCACGTCTGTATCCATATCTACTGTAATGTCTACCCCATCCTTTTTTCCATCCGGCGCAGGACAATCACCCAAATCATCCGGAATACATCCGCCAAGCCCAATCAGCAGTCCCAGCATCACCACCCCTTTTCCTATTCTTCCCATAATTGTCAATTATCAATTGTCAACTAATTAAGTTCCACCTCCTGCACAATTTGTAGTGTCCAGTCGTCCACACTCACCGTCAACTCAAGGTTCGAAGCGGTAACTTCTTCACCCGGGGTACTTTCACCATCTCCCTTGATAACTGCTTTAATGCGGTAATCACGATTACGCGCAATAGTACCATCGCCAATACCTGTTTGCGAAGGATCGGAAGGAGTAATGCTCGTACCGGCTTGCGAACGATTCACAACGATAGGATAATAAACGTAAACAGCCGGTTTGGGACCTTTGCCATCCGGATCGAAATAACCGGACAACACCAACTTAGTGCGATTCGTAGCATCATTATTGGCAAAAGCATAAAACCAGTAAGGGACTGCATATTCTTCATTAGTTATTTCAACCCCTCCCGGCGGAGTAACATCGTTCAATAAAAATCCGGCTCCTTGAGTCCATAAAAGTGAACCATCCGTTTGTTCCTGTACCATTCCTCCATGGAGCCAGGTAGGTTGTGCAGGCATAGTCTGATCCACATCTCCCGGAGATACACAAGAAGCCTCTAAGGCATTGCAAAGGAAAACACGATCCAAAGTAAAAGTTGCGTTGCTATGTTCAAGTCCAAAATCAGAACGAATGCCTGCTATGGAAATACGTGCTACCAATCGTGAAAGCTTGACCGAAACAGCTACAGATTTATCAGCTTCCAAATTTACTTTCTCATTACTGATACCCGACATCGGCAGTAAGTCGGATGCTTGTTGACCATTGCGAACAGTCTGCACCAACCCTACGGTTTTACCTATAAACTCATTCTTGTTCTGTACGCCGCTAAAAGTACCTTCGGGTACATTGGCTACAACAATTATCTCACACGTTCCGGGAGAGCACAGGATTTTATCCGCCTTCACTTTGCCGGAATTGTCAGAAGTTATGTTCGGTTCAACAATTGTGTTTACCGAGCCATCGGCAAAAAACAACCCTACTGTCAATCTATGAATGGTCGCCTCATTATCAGGAAGGGCATTGCCTGTAGCTCGCGTATCGGCAGGATTCCCCCCCGAAAGGGTCAATTGAAGACCGGCAGTCTTTCCCATAGGACGCCGTGAATTTTCTTCCTCGCCACTGCAAGAGGCAAACATAGCAAAGACTATAGCAAGCAACCAGCTAAATAGACAAATGCCGCTAATCTTCATCATTTTTTCACATTTGATTTTCATACGTATATCTATTTTATTACCATTCATTAAAACAGGTTTCTACGACTTCTCAGTTCTTCCAGCACCTCACCGGCACGTTCCACACCACCAGTGACAGCCATTTCAAGATAGAGTTCCGCCTTCTCACGGTTGCCTTCGAGCATACAAAGCACTCCCATATTATTGAATGCCTCCGGTCGGGTTACAAAACGGGAAAGATAGTGCCGTGCCTTACGGGTATCACGTTTGCTCAAAGCTATGGCAGCTGCATTGATATTAGCCTCCGGACTTTCGGGAAATAGACGAGCGGCAAGATCGAAAACATCATTGAATTCGGCCGAACCGGGTGTAAAGCTATTGGCTAGTGAAAACAAACACCCCAATGTGACACAACCAGCACCCGAAGCAGGCAGGGTACAATTTTCGTTCTCCATAGAAACCGGTAGAAAATTAACCCATGAGAGGCAACGTACATCCACATTCTTTTCAAGTCCCGGTACTTCCACATCGGGCAGAAGAATACCCGAGGCTATCTTATCATTATAGATACCAGCTTCTTTACCATTGCATCCACACTCTTCGGCCCGCAAGGATAGATCACTCTCCGTCATCCATTCACGAAAAGGAACAGCAACCTTATATGTAAAGCGCCGCGTAGAGTTATGGTCATTTCTCAGCACCACGGAGGGAGTAGCGGTTTTCTGCTCCATCCTTTTCTTCTTTGGATTTTTCACTCCCAAAACCTGAGTACGCTCATAAACTTTCTGCTTCTCACTACCATTGATAAGAATGGAAGGCAATAAAAGTCTCTGATCTACAGCGGAAAGGAAAGGAGTCAGGGTCAGAGACTCATCAGAAGGCATTTGCAGACCTTCATAGTTTATGTCCATTTGGACATGCAACTGACCACCCGAAAGAGAAAAACTCCGACGGGTAACCTGTATCTGCCCCATGTATGCCTCTTGTCCGCAAAGTGGCATCAAAGGCAAAAGCAGCGATAACAAGCTATAAAACAACTTTTTGTTCATCTGGTTATTTACGTTTTTACAATTATTCAATTACCTGTTTCTATTTATTCTATTGAATGATATACACTAATGATATCGCTGCCTGAGTGGGGCCCAAATAACTCTTGCTACCCGCACGGCCCAATTTTTCACCACAATGACCGCACCGATAACGATCATAGCGGACATAAGCAGCACCTAACCCTAAACTTGCTTCAAGACCCCAATGTGGAGCCAGCACCCAATGGTAACCGTATGAAATACCCGCTCCCAATGCCCAGCCCTCATAACGATTGTTACGTGCACCTTCCAACATATTGAAAGGCAAACGAATATCTCCTACATTAAATCGTCCACCTAACAAATGTGCACCGAAAAAGTGCCCTGCAAACGAAGAGCAAAGCCAATGGCGAATCTCCGACCGTAGTACCCAATGTTTCCAGCGCTTACTATCATCCGGTGCAAATGGTTGATAGTGAGCAGAGACATCCAATGTCCAACCGGGTGACAAAGCTAATTCCATCCCCAGATTGGGAGATATAAGAGCATCGGACAATAGATTACTTTTCACTGCAACAGTCTGCCCATGCAAATTCGCACAAGTACTCCACAATACTAATATTAGCAACAAGCTTGTTTTAGTCGCTCTCTCCAACACCATATTTTCATTCCATATTTTCATCATTCAAAAGTCAATCACATGTACATCACATAATAAAGTACAAAGTGTCTGATTCACCACACCCAATTTTAAAGCTCCCGTACCATAATGATAATGCTTGTAAATACGTTCTTCATTTGCCAATGGATTTACCAGATTAATATTCTCATCAATAGCCAATAATAATTGGTACAGAGTAATTTCCGAAAGACATAGGCACAAAGCATAGGAATTACAGTTTCCTGCATTCATATCAGGAAGTAAACGAATAAGACCTGCTGCGCACAACTGATCCAAAATCGTTGAACATTCAGGCGCACACGAAGTCGCTCCCATTCTTTTGGGACATAAATGGGATTGGCGATATGCAATCTCATGTAGTATATCTATTGCCTTTTGCGTTCGTTTTGTCAACATATTTGTCGTACCATTTTAAGATATAAGGTTATTACTTCATAAGTAACGGATAGATACATATAAAATCTATATTTAATTAATATCACCAGTGCATAAACAGTTATATATCCGTATATATAGATAATATACGGGATTATCTACTCCTTCCTTTCGGTCAGAAAAAGAGGGTTAGAAAACTATGTCCTAAAATCAAATCTAGTTAGAGAATTTCAAACCCAAAGAATGCTTATTTTTAAAATGCGTGATTAAAAAGAGAAAAAAAGGACTTTTTCTTTTTCTTTTTCAAGTATTATATATATTTTTGCGGCTATATAAGAACTCTGTTACTTATGAAGTAACTTACACCTATCTATTTGTTTTCCAGCGCTTTTGTTTGTTTTTCTATTACTAAGTATCAGCCAAGTATATAATGAATTATTACCTTGTTTGCTTTTTCCAAAGTTCGATTATCAAACTGCTTTAAGTAACCTTCCGTAGTAGTTATAGAAGCATGCCCTAAAGCTTCTGAAATAACCTCAACAGGTATTCCACAGCGTTTTGCTACAGTAGCCCATGTATGACGGGCGGTATACGAAGAAACTCTATGTCCAATACCACGCTTACGAGACAATTGGGATAATCTCAAATTTAACAACCTCAAGACTCGCTGATACTCTTGATAAGCCTGCTTTCCAGTAAATGTTCCATCAAGAATATCAAGTAAATATGGAGAATTAGGGTCAGGATGAGCGTAATAACGAAGCAAAACCATAGCCTCAGGAGTAACTTCAATAGAAAGCGGCATTCCAGTCTTATAACGACGAATCATCAGATATCCGTCACGCAAGTCAGACTTGCGGAGGTGCGCTAAATCAACGAATGGCATACCATGAAAACGAAGCATTAACTCCAAGCAAGCACGTGCCCACAGAAGATTATGACGAGAGTACGAATCAGGCTCATTTTCTACAATAGTATTATCATCTCCTTGCTGATCCTTTGCAAGCTCACCCTCATCAGACAACATCCTACGCATTTCATCGCCTTCTAATGCACGTTTATGATTGACCTGTCTCCCCGTAAAAACTCCTTTGAAATGGTGAGGTATATAAGGAACAATCCCTGCATCAACAGCACGATTATACACTGCACGAATCATACGCATATAAGTGGAAATAGTATTCCAAAGCAACTGATGCGCCAGTAGATACGCCTGGTAATCTTTTAGCCATGCAGGAGTTATTTCCTCTAGTCGCACAGCAACACCACCATAATTGAGTGCAGCCTTCAGAGCACAACGATAGACATGAGCGGTACTGTAACGACCACTGTTTTCCAAATCCGTTATTACGGACAACATGAAATCATTCATTTTACATTCATTCATAACAATTATTTTTTTATATAAAACATATAGAGAACTGATTTCCAGATAACAGTATTATCATAGCAATGTTTCATTACATATTATTTTTATTACTCATCTTAACTAAGACTAATATCCTTGTTAATTTGTCATACTTTTGCACTTGAAGTATGAGAAGCATCCTTTTCCCCGGTGAGAAGCCAACCGTTCCTCACCGAGAAACACCCTGTTCCTCACCGGGGAACGACCTGATCGACACCGAATTTTAACAGGATGTTTAACATACTATTATTCAATGTTTTAGCGAGACCGTTCAATTCAAACTTCACACATACGGTTTCGAACTCCCAACGGGGAGTACAAGCATAAACAACCAGAGTTAAAAATTAAAACATTGAAAGTCAATGATGACAATCTGTCTAAATGTAGAGCCTTGTCTGGCGCACTACATGTATGCCCGTTATGCCAACAGCATACGAGAAGGTGCAATCAAACTGAGTTATAAAACCAATCTTTACCACATTCTGCTGGAACTAACCATCCCTCGTCCTAAAGAAGTATCATGGAAAGAAACCGGTAATCTCACCCTCACCCTACCAGTTCCTAATATCGGCAAAGATCCCAGAACCTACAATTTTCTGAGTGCGGAAAGTGTGCGCTTTTTCGCAAAAGAAATCAACCGCCAGATGCGCAGGGAGATGATAATCTACCTCACAGAGGAAAAATTCGAACATGGCATTATGTACAAACGTTCACTCCTCCATTTCATTACAGAATATGATATGGAGGAACTGGTAAATGAAGACACCCTAATGAAGCATTTCCAGCTATGGAGGAAGAAAGAGAAGGAAGATAGAAGGAATAGAGTATAAGAATGGAAAATTATAAAAAATAAATAGCCTAAAGTTATCATGTTAAATATTTTTTCATACATTTGTCAAAATGCAGTTATATTTTTTGCTTTGTATCATAAATTAATGATTTAAGATAAGGAAATGAATAGTATAGATGACTTTTTAAAGACTAATATTGGATTAGACGACGACGATATTGGTTTTGATCCCGATGAACCTGCTTGGGATAGACTCATTGAGCAAATAGTTCAAGGAAATGTCATACCTGTTATAGGGCCTGATATACTTTGCGATTGTGACGAAGGAAATATCCACACCAAACTTGTTGAATATATAGCCAAGAGATATAACATTGAGAGTAATCCAATATCTTTCTCTGAGTTGATGTTTGACCATGATTATTTGAAGAATAACAAAAACAACAAGGATAGCATATATGCGCAAATGAATAAGATCTTAGCCCACAAAAAGTTTATAGCATCCGGGATATTAAAAGA
>NZ_JASLER010000059.1 GCF_030151085.1 Bacteroides sp.
GAGAGGACCGTGTTGGACTGACCGCTGGTTTACCAGTTGTGCCGCCAGGTGCATCGCTGGGTATCTAAGTCGGGATTGGATAAGTGCTGAAAGCATCTAAGTACGAAGCCAGCCACAAGATTAGATTTCTTAGGGTCGTCAAAGACGATGACGTTGATAGGAGGCAGGTGTAAAGGTGGTAACATCATAGCCGAGCCTTACTAATTGCCCGTTCACTTTTTGTCTTCCGAGTATGGGGGATATATACGTTCAGCCAACAAAAACTGACTTTACTTTTTACATCATGTCTACCTTATTCAGGTGACTATAGCACCGGGGTTCCACCTCTTCCCATTCCGAACAGAGAAGTTAAGCCCGGTCACGCCGATGGTACTGCGTAACAGTGGGAGAGTAGGTAGTCGCCGTTTTTGAAGAGAAGCCCCTGTATCCATGATACAGGGGCTTTTTTCGTTTAGACAACTATGTAAATTTGGACAACTACGTAAAATTGTGGGGCTTTCTTGCTGATTGTTTTTTAATGCTAGATTCTATTATAAAACTCATATTTTATAAAAAATAGCATATATCGGCGCTTGGATATATCTTACTTAACATTCGAATTTACTTAATAGAATATTCTTTTTGTACTACATATTTCAATGATTAAAAGTCCTTAAAGCCAGTGATTTATATGCTCTTTTGCTTTCGTATTACATACTTTCTTTGTACCTTTACTTCATAATAAGAGGAATAATAGGTCACGCTTGAACCGTGATATTTTTATCTTTTTATATAAAAAAAAGTGATATTGGAAAACAAATGTAAACGCGAACTGTTTATTATTGTAGATTTATAAGACGACATGAAAACAACTGTAAAGACATTTTGGATTTGTACCTTTGTAATGCTGGTTTGCAGCATTAGCGGTAAAGCCATTGACTTTACTAAAGCAGGTAGCGGATTAACTGATGGTTATGAAGTCTCTGCTTCTACGTCTTCAGTCTCAGCTATTTCCGATATCAATATTGATGAACCGAATACTACATTTAGTCATGCAAAGTTTGTATGGTCATCGGATGTAGAACTTGGGACAAAGCCTATTACGGAAATATACACTTCCAACCAACAACGTCTACGTAGAGTTCTTGAAGACAATCTGTTCCTCAGAAATATATTTCTGATTTTATCTAATCACGAGAACTTACTCGTTCAGGGACAGACCAAACTATATTTTTCTGATAAAGCACCCTATTATGCATTAATGGGCAGTGATTACTACATTTTTACGCTTCGGCGAATTCTGATTTAATATACTACATCTCCTTTATTTAATTTTCTTCTTTGCCCCTTCTTTCTTGAAGTAATTGAAAGTTGGTAGCCCTCTTTATGTACATCAAAGTCATGATACAAAAGTGAGGTTGCAAGAGTGGTTGCGTCCTGAAGGCTCGCAAGTGGAGAATTATATCCCTATGCTTTATATTTATAATCAATTTAAGTACCAACAATTAAATTTTGCATCATGGAAACTACTCAAAAAAAGTCTGCCTCCTTTAAGGGCATCAAATCTGCCGGTTGGGTAATCGTAATTTGTTTTATCATCGCCGTGCTAATCTTTCAATTTGTGCTTGGAAATCCTTCCAACTTTATGAACAATGACCCGAACAACCACCCATTGCCAGGAAACTTCCTCGGTACTATATATAAAGGTGGATTTATTGTTCCTGTTATCCAAACTCTTTTGCTGACTGTGCTTGCACTGAGCATTGAACGTTACATTGCTATTCGTGCCGCTTTCGGTAAAGGTTCATTAGTAAAATTCGTTGCAAACATTAAAGCTGCTCTTGCTGCCGGTGATATGAAGAAGGCACAGCAGATTTGTGATGCACAACGTGGTTCTGTTGCTAACGTAGTAAATGCTACTTTAAGAAAGTACTCTGAAATGGAGGGGGATACAACTCTGACCAAAGAACAGAAATTGCTTGGCATCCAAAAAGAACTGGAAGAAGCTACTGCATTGGAATTGCCTATGATGGAGCAAAATCTTCCGATTATCGGTACTATTACTACTCTAGGTACATTGATGGGGTTGCTTGGTACGGTTATCGGTATGATCCGTTCGTTCGCCGCTCTTGCTGCCGGAGGTTCTGCTGACTCAATGGCATTGTCTCAAGGTATTTCTGAGGCCTTGATTAATACGGCATTCGGTATCTTGACTGGTGCATTGGCCGTTATTTCTTATAACTACTATACCAACAAGATTGATAAGTTGACTTACAGCCTTGACGAGGTTGGATTCTCTATCGTACAGACCTTTGCAGCCACACATAAGTAAATTGAAAATTGAGGATTGAGAATTAAAAATGATACTCATACGTATCCTCGATTCTTTTATTTCTCAACTATTATTTCTCAATTACTAATTCTCAATTTTTAATTTAAAAATTATGGGTAGAGCGAAAATAAAAAAGAAAAGTACGTTCATCGACATGACGGCGATGAGTGACGTGACTGTATTGCTGCTTACCTTCTTCATGTTGACATCTACGTTTGTGAAGAAAGAACCGGTACAGGTAACCACTCCCGCCTCCGTTTCCGAGATCAAGATCCCGGAAACGAATATCCTTCAGATATTAGTCGATCCGGACGGAAAAGTATTTATGAGTCTGGACAAACAAGCAGACTTACGCAATGTGCTGGAAGCTATGGGACAAGAATATGGAGTGACTTTCTCACCCGAGGAGATTAAGAAATTCGGATTGGCATCCACTTTTGGAGTGCCGATGAAGAGTATGAAGAAATACCTCGACTTGCCACAAGACCAGCAGGACGCTGTGTTGAAGAATGAAGGAATACCGACTGACAGTATAGACAATCAGTTTAAAGCTTGGGTGCGTAATGCTCGTGCTGCAAATAGTGATCTGCGTATTGCCATCAAGGCAGATGCCAATACTCCTTATTCTGTAATCAAGAATGTTATGAACTCACTTCAGGACCTTAGAGAGAATCGGTATAATCTGATTACTTCTCTGAAGACTACTTCTGAAGACTAACGGAAAGGAAATATTATGGCTGAAATACAAGAAAGCGGTGGTAAGAAGAAAGGTGGAAAAACCAAGCAAAAGAAAATGACCGTCAGGGTGGACTTTACACCCATGGTGGACATGAACATGTTGCTGATTACCTTCTTTATGCTTTGTACTTCTCTGAGCAAACCTCAGACGATGGAGATAAGCATGCCGAGTAACGATAAAGATATTACCGAAGAGCAGCAATCTAAAGTGAAGGCATCACAAGCTATCACATTGTTGCTGGGTGAAGGTGATAAATTGTATTACTACGAAGGAGAACCTAACTATAAAGACTATTCCTCACTGAAGGAAACTACCTATAAGCCGGATGGTCTGAGAGAAATGCTCCTGAAACGTAATAGAGCTGCTGTGCAGGAAGTGAATGAACTGAAACAGCAGAAACTGGATCTAAAGATATCGCAAGAAGATTATGAGAAGCAGCTTTCCGAAATTAAAAGTGGAAAGGATACGCCGACTGTTATTATAAAAGCTACCGACGACGCTTCGTACAAAAATCTGATTGATGCTCTCGATGAAATGCAGATATGTGATATAGGTAAATATGTGATAACGCAAATTGCCGATGCCGACGAGTTCTTAATGAAGAACTATGAAAGCAAGGGGGAGTTGACGCAGAACATTGCCGAATAATGTGTAACACCTAAAACAAAGAAAGAAAATGGCTAAAGTAGATTTAAGTTCTTCGGAATGGTGTGACCTGATATTCGCGGACAAGAATAAAGCGTATGGTGCCTATAAGATGCGCGAAAACTCTCCCAAACGTCACAATATAGCTGTGATATTGGTGATAGTTATTGCATTGATAGGATTCAGCATTCCTGCCTTGATTAAAATGGCTACTCCTAAGCAAAAAGAAGTGATGACAGAAGTAACTACCCTCTCGCAACTCGATGAGCCGGAAGTGAAACAAGAGGAGATGAAACGTGTTGAACCGGTGGCTCCGCCGCCTCCCGCACTGAAAAGCTCTATCAAGTTTACCGCTCCTGTCATCAAGAAGGATGAGGAAGTAAGGGATGAGGACGAAATTAAGAGCCAGCAAGAACTGACTCAGACCAAAGTTACCATCTCTATTGCCGATGTGAAAGGTAATGACGAAGCTAACGGTAAAGATATTGCTGACCTAAAACAAGTAGTGACACAAGCTGTCGAAGAAGAGAAAGTGTTCGATATGGTAGAACAAATGCCGCAATTCCCCGGTGGACAGGTAGAATTGATGAAGTGGATTGGCGAACATTTGAAATATCCGACTATTGCACAAGAGAATGGAGTGCAAGGACGTGTTACTTGTCAGTTTGTTGTAGGTAAGGACGGAAAGGTACGAGAAGTAACTGTACTCAAGACCTTAGACCCCTATTGCGATAAGGAAGCTGTTCGTGTTATCATGGCAATGCCTAATTGGATTCCGGGTAAACAGAATGGTAAGGCAGTAGCAGTGAAATATACAGTCCCAATTACTTTCAGATTACAATAATAATGTGTGTGTTATGAAGACGGTGAAACAACTTCAGCTTTTAGGCGTGTTGACAATGCTGGTTATACTGGCCGGTTGCCAACGCAAGCCCAAGGATGGGCGGACGGATACCTATACTTCCGGTGTAATAGCAATTGCTGCCGACGAAAGTTTTCAGCCTATTGTGCAGGAAGAGATAGATGTATTCGAAGGACTCTATCCCTTGGCAGGAATTGTGCCCCGTTATGTGACGGAAGTAGATGCCGTCAACCTCTTGCTCAAAGACAGTCTGCGGTTAGCTATAACCAGCCGCAGACTGACTCAGGAGGAAATGAATTCCTTTAATAGCCGGAAATTCTATCCGCAGGAAATAAAGATAGCTACAGATGGTTTGGCTTTGATTACCCATCGGGGTAATCCGGATACTTTGATTACTGTTAAAGATATCCGCCGTATCCTGACCGGAGAAGCTAAGCAGTGGAAGGATATCTATCCGGATTCACGTTTAAAGGATATCAGTTTGGTGTTCGACAATAAGAATTCCAGTACCGTACGTTTTGCAGTTGACTCAATTTGTAAAGGTGCACCGCTTTCCGATCAAGTGAAGGCACTGAAGACGAACAGAGAGGTTATCGACTACGTAGCCAAGACCCCCGATGCCATAGGTATCATCGGCGTGAACTGGCTAAGTGATAAAAATGACAGTACAGGACTTTCCTTTAGTAAAGAGGTGCAGGTGATGTCCGTCAGTGATGCTGACAAGGCTACACCGGGTAACAGTTTTAAACCTTATCAGGCGTACTTGTTTTACGGTGATTATCCGTTGACACGCAGCATTTATGCCTTGTTGAATGATCCGCGGGGAGCACTTCCGTGGGGATTGGCTTCTTTCCTCGCATCCGACCGGGGACAGCGGATTATATTAAAGTCGGGATTAGTACCCGCCACCCAGCCGGTGCGCGTGGTAAACGTCAAAGATGAATAACTAAAATGAAAGCTAAAATGAAACGTAGATTTGTATTATGCATGGGAGCAGTACTGTTTGCAGGTACGCTCGTTGCACAAACGCCGGTGTCTGAATGGCAAGCGGGGTTAGATAAAGTAAAAGACCTGATTAAGACGAATCCCGGACAAGCTTCGACCGAAGTAGGGGAAATGTTGAAAGGTAAGAATAAAAAGAATGTAGATTTAGTCGTTTCCGTAGCCCGTGCCTATATGGATGCAGGAAAGCTTTCGGAAGCAGAAACCTATTTGGAAATTGCGCGTAAGGCTGATAGTAAAGATCCGAAAGTATCTGTTTTAGAAGGAGACATTGCACTTGCCCATAAAGAAGTGGGCAAAGCTTGCCAACTTTACGAACAAGCCATTTATTTCGATCCGAACTGTAAGGAGGCTTATATAAAATATGCACAGGCTTATAAGTCGGCAAGTCCTTCACAGGCCATTGAGAAGCTGCAACAACTGAAAACATTGGCTCCCGATTTTCTGGAAGCTGATAAAGAATTGGCCGAAGTGTATTATGCCAACAACCGCTTTAAAGATGCGGCGAAAGCATACTCCGGTTTTATTGATACATCCATCGCTACGGAGAATGACATCTTGAAATATGCTTTTGCATTATTTTTGAGCCATGATTTCGAGAAATCCTTGGCAATTGTTCAGAAAGGTTTGCAGAAGAATGAACGTCATGCTGCATTCAACCGCCTTGCGATGTACAACTATACCGATTTGAAACGGTATGAGGAAGCTGAAAAAGCAGCGACAGCTTTCTTCAACGCTTCGGACAATGCGGATTACTCTTATTTGGACTACCGCTATTACGGTGCTTTGCTGAGTGCACTGAAGAAATATGACCAGGCAGTTATAGAATATAAAAAAGCTTTAGATAAAGACGCTACCCAAATGGAATTGTGGCGTGAAATCTCCGATGCGTGCGAGCAGAATAACAATTATGCCGAAGCTATAGCCGCGTATCAAAAATATTATGATTCATTGGATCAAGACAAAAAGACGCCCGAAGCCCTATTCCAGTTAGGACGTCTTTACTACGGTGAGGGGACGTCTTCGGACACACTTGCCGTAAAGCCTGCCGACCGTAAGGCGGCATTACAGGCTGCTGACTCTGTGTTCGCGCTTGTTTCCGAACAAGCTCCCGGTAGTTACCTGGGAGAGCTGTGGCGCGCCCGCACGAATTCGGCCATGGACCCTGAAACAACAGATGGTCTGGCCAAACCTTATTATGAAAAGGTTGTGGACGTGCTGCTTGCTAAGAATGAACCGAAGTACAACTCTACATTGATAGAAGGCTACAGTTATCTGGGCTATTACTATCTTTTGAAGAGTGACTATCCTACTTCGAAAGAGTTCTGGAATAAAATTCTGGCTATCGACCCCACCAACGCTACTGCTAAAAAGGCGTTGGACGGCATCAAATAGCAATAATTTTAGTTGTTTGTCGTGTCGGGAGGAGCGGAGAGTGATTCTTAGCTCCTCCTTTTTTTGTTCTTTTTTGTAATCTATTTTCTTCCTCATTTTGACATTATAAAGAACCTCTTTCCTTTTTTACTAAAAACCGAATGGATTTTTACTAAATCTTCGACAGATTTTTACTAAATTCTGAGAGAAGATTTACTAAAAATTATTTCGTGCTCCACAGTACCTTCTGAGGCCGTTTTAAGGCTACTCTCCCCAAACTACCATTTGTAAAATAAAGTGATGTAATATCGCTTCTCTAATTATTTTTATAAATTTCTTCTTGAATCGCTTGTTATTCTAAAAAGAATATATACTTTTGTGGTGTACTATTATACTAATACACATAAACAATAAGATATTTAATAAAACCAAGCGTATGTTACAAGTAGAAAACATTTCATTTAGCTATCGCAGGGGCAAGAAAGACGTCCTGAGCGATTTTTCGCTTTCGTTGGAGAAAGGTAGGGTGTACGGGCTGTTGGGAAAGAATGGAGCCGGCAAATCCACACTTTTGTATCTGATGAGCGGTTTGCTCACTTCCAAACATGGAAAAGTGATGTATAATGATATCGATGTTCGTCGTCGGTTACCTATCACGTTACAGGATATGTTCCTAGTGCCCGAAGAATTTGAATTACCTCCGATTTCTTTAGTAAGCTATATCGAACTGAATAGTCCCTTCTATCCTCGCTTTAGCAAAGAGGACATGATGAAATATCTGCATTATTTTGAAATGGATCTGGACGCAGACTTGAAAGCTTTGTCTATGGGACAAAAGAAAAAGATCTTTATGAGCTTTGCCTTGGCTACCAATACTTCGTTGTTGTTGATGGATGAGCCTACCAACGGATTGGATATTCCTGGAAAGAGCCAGTTCCGCAAATTTATAGCTTCGGGAATGTCGGATGATAAAACAATTGTGATCTCCACGCACCAGGTTAGGGATATTGATAAGGTGTTGGATCATGTATTGATAATGGATAATAGCCATGTTATGCTGGATGAATCTATTGCCGGTATCTGTGAAAAGCTACTGTTTGTAGAAAGTGACGACCATGAATTGGCTAAGACTGCGCTCTTTACTATTCCGTCCGTACAAGGAAATCTTTTGTTATTGCCTAATACGGAAAATGAAGAATCGGAGATTAATCTTGAACTGCTATTTGGAGCTACACTTGCTACGCCCGATAAGATAGCGGAATTGTTTCACTCTAAAACAAATGGACAATGATACGCGATACATTTTTTAGTATGCACCGCTTTGTGGATGTATGCCG
Source organism: Bacteroides sp. (assembly GCF_030151085.1). Taxonomy (GTDB): domain Bacteria; phylum Bacteroidota; class Bacteroidia; order Bacteroidales; family Bacteroidaceae; genus Bacteroides. The sequence goes on from NZ_JASLER010000059.1 coordinate 8,271, forward strand.
CAAAGAGATGATAGAGAACTGGAAGACATATATACTACGTTCTGTTATGGTTTATGGAATGCTGGCTATAGTTTTCATTTGGGATGGATATTTTGATTATAAGAGAATAGATGTTCTTTCGCAAGGAGTAGTAGATCCTCTTTGGGGGTTCGAAGCCAGAATATTCCTATTTGCATTTGTTATTTGGGGATGTATCAGCGCGTCGTTCGCAATGGAACGAATGAAGACCAAGACTAGTCGGACAGTTGTCCTGATGACGCCTGCCACGATGTTTGAAAAATATTTTTCACGTTGGCTGATAGCTATCTGCGGTTTCCTTGTCGTCTTTCTGATTGCCTTCAAAATGGCGGACTGGACGCGGGTTGTTGTATATATGTTGAAATATCCCGGTTCGGATGTAATCTCTTCATTTCCGCTTTGGCAATTCTGGACAAATTCAGGTGCGTTCTATGAAGTAGCAGGAGGTGGCGGACCGGACATGTTGATATTTATAAGTGCTTTTTCACTTGTTCAATCCTTCTTCATGTTGGGTAGCACTGTTTGGCCGAAGAATGCATTGATCAAGACCTTTTCGGCAGGAATAAGTATTGTAGTAGTTTATATTCTGTTTTCGGTGATGATGGGCAAAATATTCCTGACCGGTGATTTTTTTATAGATGATACGGGTGTTGATAAGGGAGTGATACAAACTGTGGTAGTTGCTGTTAATTTCTTTTTTACTCTTTTCAACTGGGTACTTGCCTATTTCCGTTTCAAAGAATCTGAAATTATAAATCGTTGGTAATTATGAATTTTAAAGAAAGTAAAGCCATCTACCTGCAAATAGCAGACCGCATTTGCGACGAAGTACTTCTCGGTCAATACAAGGAGGAAGAACGTATTCCTTCGGTACGGGAGTATGCGGCTGTGGTAGAGGTGAACGCCAATACGGTGATGCGCTCGTACGATTACTTGCAAACGCAAGGTGTCATCTACAATAAACGGGGTATCGGCTATTTCGTATCTGCCGGTGCGCGCAAGTTGATCCTTTCGTTACGGAAAGAATATTTCCTGAAAGAAGAAGTGGACTATTTCTTCAAACAGATATTTACGTTGGGTATTTCTGCCGAAGAACTGGCAGGTATGTACCAGGAGTTTTTCAAGAAACAGAATTAAAAGAAAAGAATTATGAAGCGAACAACTTATATAATGATAGGAATGTTGCTTGCCGGCTTTGTGGTGATAAGCGGCATGATGTTTTATTCGATTAGCCACGGTACTACTAGGGAAGATACCTATATGGAAATTGGAGGGGAACAAAAAACAGTGCAACTTCCTGAATGCCGCGTAGTGCAATTCGTCTGGACGGAAACGGAAAATGAGAAATATTTAGCTATCAATCAGTTTAAATTCCCGCTAAAGGTTCAACCGGCGGATGTAGGTAGCCTGTCTTATGCCAATGAAATGGATAAATACATGAATTTGCAATCTGTTGGAGATACATTGCGGATAACATTCAACTTTTCAAATGAAAAACTGGAAAAGAAATTCCAAAATAAGGAATGGTTGAATATTCGTTTTGCAGAAATGCGCCTGAACTTACCGGTAAATGTACAACAAGTTCTTGTTGGGGTTAAGAGTATGGAAACGACATTCAGCAACTTCCGTTGTGATACCCTTTCTTTCCAATCGTCAGGTGTAGTTCGTGTTGAGAATTGTCAGATTACTGCTCTCACGGCGCAGGCACGCACCTTAAATTTCGATAGTGGAGAAGTGCGTGACTTATACTTGAACTTGGATGATATAAATAATTGGACAGTAAATACTGATTCGTTCCATATAGATACGGAGTATCTGACCGGTAGTATGAATCATAATTGTGTCTTGCAGAAAGGAGAATGCCGTCAGGTTCTTTGGACTCCCCAAAGCGATAATGCTTCTTTGGATGTGAAATTAGAACAGGCGGTCAAGATAGAATTGAGCGAATAGTAATAATAAATTTGAAAAGCTATTATCGTTTGATGGAGTTACTACCAAATGCTTTATCTTTGTAAGTTACAAAATATACAAAGTATGATCTTACAATTAGCATTTGTATTAGTTGCCATTATTATAGGTGCACGTTTAGGAGGTATCGGCCTTGGTGTAATGGGCGGTATTGGATTGGCAATCCTGGTGTTTGGTTTCGGATTGCAGCCTACTTCACCTCCTATCGACGTTATGCTGATGATAGCTGCAGTGATTTCTGCCGCTTCGTGTATGCAGGCAGCGGGTGGTTTGGATTATATGGTGAAGCTGGCGGAGAAACTATTGCGTAAGAATCCGTCACAAGTAACCATTCTGAGTCCGATAGTAACTTATCTGTTTACGTTTATTGCCGGTACCGGGCATGTGGCATATTCAGTACTCCCTGTGATTGCCGAAGTTGCCACAGAAACCAAGATACGTCCTGAAAGACCTTTAGGAATAGCCGTAATAGCTTCACAGCAAGCTATTACGGCTAGCCCTATTTCAGCTGCGACGGTAGCATTGCTCGGATTATTGACTGGATTTGATATTACCCTGTTCGATATCTTGAAGATTACAATTCCTGCTACCATTGTCGGCGTACTGGTCGGAGCATTGTTCTCAATGAAAGTGGGCAAGGAGCTGGTGGATGATCCTGAATATAAGAAAAGACTCGAAGAGGGTTATCTTAACACTAAGAAAATAGAAATAACGAGTTTGCATAACAAGCGCCATGCTTTGGTATCTGTGCTAATTTTTATTCTTGCTACTATCTTTATTGTATTTTTCGGTTCATTTGATAGTTTGCGTCCTTCGTTTGTAATTGATGGTGAGACGGTGAAACTCGGTATGTCTGCCATTATAGAAATCATTATGCTATCTGCTGCTGCTCTTATTCTGCTGCTGACTAAAACGGATGGAATGAAAGCAACGCAAGGTTCTGTATTTCCGGCAGGTATGCAAGCCGTTATTGCTATATTCGGCATTGCCTGGATGGGTGACACTTTTCTGCAAGGTAACCTGTTGCAACTAACCCAATCTATAGAAGGAGTGGTACGGGAAATGCCTTGGTTATTGGGGATTGCCTTGTTTGTGATGTCCATTCTGCTTTATAGCCAGGCTGCTACTGTTCGTGCATTGATGCCTTTGGGTATAGCCTTGGGCATTTCTCCTATGATATTGATTGCTTTGTTTCCCGCGGTGAATGGCTATTTCTTTATTCCTAACTACCCTACGGTAGTAGCCGCAATAAACTTTGATCGCACGGGGACAACCAAGATCGGAAAGTATGTGTTGAATCACTCTTTTATGATGCCCGGACTTGTCTCGACTATCGTAGCTATTGTACTGGGATTGCTGTTTATTGAAATATTCGGATCAATGTAAAAACCTGAGGGGATAAAATTATAATTTTTTATCTTTGCCTGCAAATTAATTGATTATGGAGTTAAATGGTTATCGCCTTCTTCTTCCTGAAGGTACTTTGGATTACTTTGATCTTGTTGATGTGCAGG
>NZ_JASLER010000065.1 GCF_030151085.1 Bacteroides sp.
AATATTTTGAGGCGTTTTATATGTGAAAACTAGTTCTATTTATATATAAAGTGGCCTATGAATAAAAATTCTACTCTAAAGTGTGATGATGTAGTTGTAAAAAAAGATTTAAAACCAAAAGCTAAGACTATAGACTTTTTAAAAAAGTTTGCGAGAGTCTATTATGCAGATGGTAAATTATCACAAGAATTTAAAGGTACGATACTGAACTAAACACAGTGTCAGTTATGTTCTAAAGCAATCTTATCAAATAAGGTTGCTTTATTCTTTTGATTCAATCTTAAAAAGTACCACTCCTTTGTATGGGTAAATGCTGACGGAAAAGCAGAAAAAAGAACAATCGAAACTGGAATACTGATTCATGGAGGCGTAATGATAGAAAAGGGGCTCAAAGTAGGTGAAGAAGTGATAGTTGCAGGACAACAAAAAGTAAGTGAACAGACACATATCGTTACGAAAAAATGAAAAAGATGAAGAATAAGAAACGCAATGCCATTGAATGGGCGATGCATTACCGGCAAATTATTATCCTTATCACCTGTTGCCTGATGGCATTCGGTGTCTTCGGATTGTCGAAGATGAAGAAAAATGAATTTCCAGACTTCACCATCCGGCAAGGAATTGTTGCAGCGGTTTATCCGGGAGCTACTGTGGAAGAGGTAGAAGAACAAGTAGCTAAACCCTTGGAGAACTATATCTTCAGTTATAAAGAAGTTAAGAAAAGCAAGACACAGACCACCTGTATGGATGGAATGGTGGTACTACAGGTACAGTTGAATGATGATATAACCAATAAAGAAGAATTTTGGAGCAAGTTCAAGCATGGAATCAGCGAGTTCAAAAGTGAACTGCCTCGTGGGGTGCTTGCAGTACGCGTAATGGATGACTTTGGTGATACTTCGGCTTTATTGATAACAATGGAAAGCGGCGATAAAACTTATCGCGAACTAAACACCTACATGGACGGGCTGAAAGACCAGTTGCGCAGAATAGAAAGCGTAGGTCGGCTGAATACATTCGGAATGCAACAGGAACAAATTTCTATTTATCTGGATAATGAGCAGTTGTCACATTACGGCATCAACGACCAGACACTGGCACTGACTTTATTCACCAAAGGATTTACCACTACTGCCGGACGGGTGAAAACAGACGATTATGTTTCCCCAGTCTATGTAGGCAAATCATTGAATACTTTGAGAGACGTGCAGGAAATGATAGTCTATTCAGACCCGAAAGGAAACAACATTCGCCTGAAAGACATTGCAAGGGTAACGAAAGAATATCCCACACAGGAATCGTTTATTACGAATAATGGAAAGAAGTGCCTGCTGCTCAGTGTAGAGATGAAAAAGGGAAAAAACATCGTGCAGATGGGGGAAGAAGTGAACCAAGCATTGGCTTCCTACAAAGAATCACTGCCCGAAGATGTACACCTATTTACTATCACTGACCAAAGTAAAGTGGTAGATGATAGTGTGACCACTTTTCTGCACGAATTAATTATTGCCATCGTGGCTGTTATTATTGTAGTCATGTTGCTGATGCCGTTTCGGGTGGCTATGGTAGCAGCATCTACTATCCCTGTTACCATTTTCATCTCATTAGGGCTGTTCTATGCATTGGGGATTGAGCTCAACACAGTGACCTTGGCAGCTTTAATAGTAACTTTGGGAATGATCGTTGACAATTCTATTGTAATCATAGACAGTTATCTGGAGAAAATATCTCAGGGAATGTCCCGTTGGCATGCATCAATAGAAAGTGCAACTCATTTTTTTAAATCCATATTCTCCGCTACATTAGCCATAAGCATTACTTTCTTCCCGTTCCTGTTCATCCTGAAGGGAATGACGCATGATTTTATGATGAGTTTTCCATGGGCTATCACCCTGATATTATTCATCTCCTTGTTGGTTGCCGAGTTATTAGTTCCCTTTATGCAATTCTATTTTATACGCAAACCAATAGAAAGTGAAATTCCGAAGAACAATAGAAAGAAATTCTCTTTTCTGGATATTATACAGAAAGGATACAACCTATTGCTGGATAAATGTTTTGCTTATCCACGAATCACGATTGGCATTGGAATTTTTACTGTAATAATGGGCATCATACTAATGAGCCAATTACCTCAGAAGCTGATGCCTACAGCAGAAAGAAATCAGTTTGCAGTAGAAATTTACATGCCTACCGGCACATCGTTAGAGAAAACAGTGCAGATAGCAGATAGTCTGGAACATCTGTTATGCAAAGACAAACGCATTGTTTCCATTGCTTCTTTCAAGGGAACTTCATCTCCACGTTTTCAGAATTCGTACGCCCCACAACCAGGCGGAAGTAATTTCGCCCAGTTCATAGTAAACACAGGCGGTAACAAAGAGACCCTCGAATTATTAGACGAATATTCTCCAAAATATGCAGAATACTTTCCTGAAGCAGTGGTAAGATTTAAAGAGCTAAGTTACAGCGAAGCAACCCACCCCATCGAGGTACGAATCAGTGGAGACAGCTTGGCAATACTGAAGCATCAAGCAACAAAAATCGCGGAAATCTTGCGCAGTATGCCTCAACTAAATCTTGTGCGGATTAATCTCAATGAGCCATTGTCCGCCACCCGGATTGAATTGAATGAAGATGAATCCCTCCGTTTTGGCATCACAAACACTTCTGTAGAAACGACTCTTGCCATGCGCTATGGCAACGGTGTTCCGGTAGCTACAGCATGGGAAGGTGATTATGATATCAATATAGTCTTGAAAAGTACACAAGCTGATTCCACCAGTTCCAAACACCTTGAAGACGAACGAATCTCCACATACGGAGGATTGTCCGATGTACCTTTACGACAGATAGCAAGAATTGTTCCGGTTTGGAATGATGGGCAAATAGTCCGTCGCAACGGAATCAGAACTGTAACTGTACTGGCAGAGGTAGACCGAGGAATGAATGTAATAGAAGCAACAAAGGAAATTCAAAAGAAATTATCCGAAGTGCCGATATTCGAAGGAGTGACACTGACTTATGGCGGCGAACTGGAAGAGAGTGAAGAACAGATGCCCGACATCATGGCTGGTTTATGTATCTCGGTGGTCATCATCTTTTTTATCCTGCTTTGGCATTTTAAAAGAATCAGTACAGCAGTCATGATGCTTCTATGCCTTACACTCTGCTTGTTCGGAACGGCAATCGGAATCTTGATACAGGGAGTAGACTTTGGCGTGACTTGTGTGTTAGGTATCGTCAGTCTGATGGGAATTTTGGTACGTAATGGCATTATTATGATAGATTATGCCGAAGAACTTAGAACAAATGAAAAGATGACGGCACATCAGGCTATCTACCACTCGGCACAACGCCGCATGCGGCCTATTTTCCTTACTTCGGCTGCCGCATCAATAGGAGTTATACCGATGATACTAGGAGGAAGCGGCCTTTGGATGCCTATGGGAACCGTCATTTTTTACGGAACAATGATAACAATGATTTTAATTCTTACTGTCATGCCCGTTTGCTACTGGCTGATGATGAGTGGAACTACCGACAAACGAAAACAATCAGCAAAACTGGAACTCGAATAATTAATAATGAAAAAGATGAATCAGAATTATCGAAAAATAATAGTTTATGCCCTGAGCGGATTTATTTCGCTCTCGGTTTATGGACAAAAGGCTTATACACTTGAACAATGCCATTCAATAGCCCTAGCTCATAATATTCAGATGAAAAAGGCTCAAATGGATTTAAAGGTAGCAGAGCAGACAAAAAAAGAAGCTTTCACCAATTATTTTCCTACAGTAGAAGCTACCGGGGCAACATTCAATGCCAATAAAAGTTTATTGAAAAAGGAAGTAGCTCCGGGTATGGAACTATCTATGATCAAAAACGGCATTGTAGGTGGTATCACTGCTACCCAACCCCTATTTGCAGGAGGCCAGATTATGAATGGAAACAAGCTGGCAAAAATAGGTATTGATGTAAGCCGCTTGCAGATGTGGCAATCCGAAAACGAGGTAAATTATACTACGGAACAGTACTATTGGCAAATAATTATTTTGCAGGAAAAATTGAACACAGTCATAACCGTAGAAAGAATGCTCGACCGTTTATGCCAGGATGTTACAGTGGCTGTTAATGCCGGGATGACCAAACGGAATGAATTATTGCAAGTAGAATTAAAACAGAATGAAGTTGCCAGCAACAGGATAAAACTGGAAAACGGACTATCTCTAAGCAAGATGGTATTGGCACAACACATGGGAGTGGATAATGAAGGCTTTGATATCGTGACAGAATTATTAACTGAAAATATACCACCTATTCCTGAACAGCTTCGTAGAGATCACCGTGCTTCTTTGGTTTTAACTCCCGAATATAATTTACTGGAAAAAAACGTAGAAGCCAATTTATTGAAAAAGAGACTGGCTATTGGGAAAAATCTGCCCACCATAGCTATTGGAGCAGGATATATGTACGATGATTTAATGGATAAATCTCACCCATTCGGCATTGCTTTCGCTACTGTATCCATCCCTATCTCTAATTGGTGGGGAGGTTCATACGACATCAAAAAGCAAAAATTACAACTAAAATTAGCCGAAGATGAAAAGGATGATACCAGTAAACTACTAATGATTAAGATGCAACAAGCGTGGAATGATCTGGAAGATTCTTATAAGCAGATTCTGCTTGCCAGAAGGTCAATAGAACAGGCTACGGAGAATTTAAGATTAAACGAGAATTACTATAAGGCAGGAACCAGCAGCATGAGCGACTTATTAGATGCACAATCTATGTTCCAACAAGGAAAAGATAAGTATGTAGATGCTTACGCACAGTATCAAATGCAGATTCTCGAATATCTACAGGCTACAGGACGTTAATAAAAATAGAGTTAATCATTGGTACGGGAGATTTAAAATCTTAATAATCTCCCGTATTCCATTCCTCATATCAAGAGAAACGGTGGATATTCTCACTAATCAATCGATATAACTCCTGCATGTGAGGTTCATCAGCAAGCATTTGTAAATGCCTATTAATAACATTTTCGTCATACCGCACAGCAGGTCCTGTTTGAGCTTCACGAGGTTCCATTTCATGAACCTTATTGGCAGTCTCGTCAATCAATGGAAGCATCACATCAAATGGAAGTTGATATTTCTTCAACAAATCAGCAGCAAGGGCATACATGTGATTGGTAAAGTTGCAAGTAAACACTGCAGCAAGATGTAAGTTCTTTCGTTGCTCGGATGTAGCTTCGTGCACTTTCTCAGATAATACGGATGCGATATCCTTCAAAAACAGTGTATCCTCTGCCGAATGGCTTTCCACAAAGATGGGTATTTCTCTAAAATCCACTTCACGCTGCTTGCTGAATGTTTGCATAGGATAGAACACTCCGTATCGCTCCGCCTGCCCTTCCCAAATGTTCATTGGAATACTTCCAGCTGTATGTACCCATAAAGCATTTTTTTTACCAGCTATAATCTCAGGAAGCAACTGCACAAAAGCAGCATCTTTCAATGAAACGATATAAAGTTGCGCATCATTAACAATGGAAGACAAATCCGTTGTATACTCTGCCTCAACAGCTTCTGCTAATGAAACTGCCGATTCCTTTGTCCGGCTGTAAATCTGAACGATACGAAATCCTTTCCGATAAAGCGCCTTTGCCAAATTCGTTGCCAGATTTCCGGCACCAATAAAGACAATCGACGTATCTTCTACACTTCTTTTCATCTTACTTTGTTGAAACTAAATACAAAATAGCACCAATCACTAACAAAGCTACCGGCAATAGATAGGCGGACATTGTACCAAGCAATGCAGTTATTAACCCAAAATTCAATATCAACCACAACCCTATCAGAACCAATCCTACTGACTTGTCATGCTTAAATAGAAGGAAGATCACTGCTGTATAAAGCAAAAAATTATCCTTGTTCATCACCCACGGCAAACCAATTGCTGAGAAATGTACTAACTTATCTATCAGATAAAGTATACCAAACACGATTAGAGTAATGGCTGTAGCCTTATAGGTATCACGGTTGTTGTTTGCTTTTGCTGCACTCACCGTTATTGCCCTCCGAATTTATTGATGTGTATTTTTTCCCATTGCAGATGTTCTTCATCGAATGGTTTACGTTCCATACCTTTATGGCCGATAGCAATGATGCTGAGTACCTGCAACTGTAAAGGCAGATCAAGTACATTGTGCACATAGTCATTAGACGGTATACCATTTGCAGCAGAGCGTTCGCGCACTTGCACCCAACAACTGCCCAAGCCCATATCTTCAGCCTGAAGTTGCAAATAAATGGAGGCGATGGAAGCATCTTCAATCCATACGTCACTAGCCAGCGGATCAGCAGTCACCACTACTGCCAATGCAGCATCAGCAATGAATTGCGATGCTTGTTCTTTACAGAAAGAGAGTTTTTTCAGTGTCTCTTTTTCATCGACCACAATAAATTGCCAAGCATTGCTACGCTTTGAAGTAGGCGCCATTAAAGCAGCTTTCATCAAGGTCACAACCTGTTCCTGAGTCAATTCTTCTTCTGTAAATTTCCGCATACTGCGGCGGGCTTTTATTAATTCACTGAAACTTTCCATAACATATTTGTGTTTAATAAATGCAAAGATACGAGATTATTTTTAAATTTGCAGTCAATGCCTTTGAAACTGACCACATATTACTGCGGAAGTAAGGTTCCTGAATTACCAGGTACCAACACATTCCATTCTACAGAACTATTCCGAATCTATGAAGCAACACCGGGATATGCTCCTGTACTCATCGTTGCATCCATTGATGACAAGCCCGTAGCTAAACTACTTGCTGCTTTACGTAAAAGTGTCCGGATGTTTCCTCCAGGTATTATAAAAAGATGCGAAATCTATGGCACCGGAGAATATTTTGATGATACTTTAGATAAAGAAGCTATCTTCAGCGATATATTGGAAAGACTCACCAATGAAGCTCTACGTAACTCATTTCTAATTGAATTCCGAAATCTAGAAAATGCTATGTTCGGTTACAAGTCTTTTCGGGAAAACAGTTATTTTGCAGTCAACTGGTTACGCGTACGCAATTCATTACACAATATAGAAAAAGTGGAAGAACGTTTTAGTCCTTCACGAATCCGCCAAATAAAGAAAGGATTAAAGAATGGCGCACAGATAAGAGAGGTACAGACGCAAGAAGAGACTCATGACTTCGCACGTATGTTACACCACATATATTCTTCAAAAATACGTCGACATTTTCCGAATATAAAATTCTTCCAACTTCTCGAATCTCATCTAATGACCAAGCAGCAAAGCAAGATTTTCATTGTCACCTATAAAGAGAAGATCATTGGTGGCAGTGCTTGTATCTATTCGGATGATAGTGCCTATTTATGGTTTTCAGGTGGCATGCGTAAGACATACGCTTTGCAATACCCCGGCATTCTTGCCGTTTGGAAAGCATTGGATGATGCCAAACAACGCGGATTCCGCCATGTGGAATTCATGGATGTAGGCTTACCTTTCCGCAAACATGGATATCGGGAGTTTGTTCTTCGTTTCGGAGGGAAACAAAGCAGCACCCGACGCTGGTTCCGCTTTCGCTGGGACTGGCTGAATCGGGTGCTGATAAAGATTTATGAATAACTCTATTGAGCTATCTTGAAAACAACTGAGCTATAAGCAGGCATCTTTATTAAGGTATTATTGCCCTCCTTCTGTTGCTGAATATTTCCATTTTTCCCAATGGCTTTCTCTATATTGTCTGTCAATGAGATCTGTACTTCGGATGCTCCAAAGTTATGAACCACCAACAATTTCTCACTACCTTTAGTCATATACCAAGCAGCGATTGATTTCTCCGTCGTATTACTTTCATTATACTTAGTATGTTTAGTCATACTACCCTGAGCAAGAGCTGGATATATATTGCGAAGTTTTGAGAATTGCATATAGACATTCAACAGAGAATTAGCATCCGACTGCTGTTCCTTAACCGTCTTCACATTCGATTTGTTAATACCACTCATATAGTCCGTAGTAGCATTATCTCCCCATTGCATAGGTTCACGCACATTCTGATCACCGTTACCTTCTTTTGTAACACCATAAAATCCTAATTCCTCACCGTAATAAATATACGGTTCGCCGGCAGAAGTCAACAATACCGCAGCAGCCAGTTTTTCTTTAGCTTCCGACTTGCCTAATTTTAGTCCTGTACGGTCTTCATCGTGATTCGAAAGCTTAGTAGCTTCTATGTAATCCGAACGATTTGCAGCATAAAGTTGTTGATAACCCATGATATCTTTAGCAAAATAACAACCTGTATTATTGTTAATAGCCCATTCCAAACGATACCAGAAGTCGAATTCAAACAATGCAGGTAGACCTTGATAATAAGGTGCCACTTCATCAGCTCCGGAAAGTACTTCACCTACCATATAAAGTTCATCTGTTTTCCCTTTTTGCTTATAGTAAGTATTCAACTCATCATAGAAGTTTTTAAGGAAAGTAGGATTCTCCGAACCTTTTGGATTGTGATAAATATGCTTCACGGCATCCAGTCGGAAACCATCCACTCCACGGTCTATCCAACCTTTGGCAGCATTTACTACTTCTTTAAATACCGGTGAATTCTTCAAATTGGCAACTTTGCCATAATTAAGATCGGCAAAAGAGGCTGTGTAGAAATGAGAATGATAATACCACAGGTTCATAGATTCCATCAAAATATCAGCATTTGCATTCTGCTTCAAAGGGAAAGGCTCTCCAAACTTCACTTTACTACCCTCTGATTCAGCGCCATATTTATCATCTCCCCACTCTGTATTACTAGTGCGAACTAAAAATCCCCAAGGAGATGCAAAGTCTACAGTCAGTTCATATTTACCATTTCCTTTGTCATAGAACTTTTTACATACGGCAGGATCTCCATAATAAAGATATTTAGCACCTGTCGTACTTTGATCGGGATTATCCGCATCTGCCGTTTCCGCTTTAACCACGGTTACGGTTGGTTTCAAAGTATTCGACCAATCAAGTGTAAATTTATAGCATCCCTTTGCTACTTCCGATGAATTTGTCGTTGTGTACCACTCAGCCGCATTATATCCATTAGATCCTTCACTGGCAATCATATCTATCTTTCCAGCCACAATATCAGTTTTGGGAGCTTGTGAGAAGATGTAATAGTCGCGATATGTATTGTCTGTAGAGGTTTTGGCAGCTTGAAACCAAGGGTGTTCCACACTGGTATGGTTCAGCACATAGTCCAAATAAATTTTAATACCTCGATTGTGTGCTTCAGTAATCAGTCGGTCGAAATCATTTTCCGTACCGAATTTCTCATTCACCTTAGTGTAGTCTATCACATCATAACCATGATAGGAAGGAGAAGGATGGATAGGAGAAAGCCAAATAGCCTTCACTCCCAAAGAATTGATATAATCCAACTTGGAAATTAACCCATTGATATCACCATATTTATCACCATTGCTGTCTGCAAAAGAATATACCAGTAATTGATAAGAAATATCCGCACGTTTTACGCCATCCCAATCAGCGGGTGAAGCGACAACAGTGGACCATCCTGCAGGTGGCTCCGGTTCTGGATCAGGTTCAGGAACTGGAGTATTATTATTATCACTACATGCTGAAAATGCAAATATCAGACACCATGATAAAAGGAATAAGAAAGAATAAATAGAATGTTTTTTCATGATTTTCAAGCTATTGGATTATTAAAGTCTTACATACGATACAAATTTAAAAAAGAAGTAGAATGGAATTCAATAAAAGAAATGAAAAGCCTTAAGTTTTATATGAAAACGTTTGCATGATAAGAAACATTTCCTTTCTTTCATTGAATACCGACATATCTCTTTTTAATATTCAGGAACTCCTCCACCAACTTCCAATATTCCTCCTGATTTTGAGGACTTGGATGCCAGTCCGGATCAGGATTATTGCTGACGGCTTTTCCCCAATTGGTATCATCCATAAACTTATAATCAACCGTACAAGAAGATAATTCTTTTATAGGTTTAAAAAAGATGTACCCATCAAACAAGCCGGATAAAGTCAAACCTTGATGTCCCATTGAATAATAACTACTATCTTTCAAACTACCTAAAGGTGAATTCTTCAAATCAAAACCTACCGGCTTATTATTACATTTATTCATGACGCTTTCTAATTCTCCGGATGCCGGAGAAATCCATCCAGGTTGATGATTCGGATAATTAGCAAATGGCTGATGAAGCGCCACTGCCAGCACCCTTTTTCCGTATTTTGAATAAAGCAAGTTTCCTAAAAAGTTCTTTTCATAACGCACAAACCCGGGAGAAGTATAATCATAATATGGAAATTGATAAAAAGTAAAGGCATGGGGAGTTCCTGTTAAAACCAGTATCTTATGTTTTTGTGACAAACATTCCCGTTCTAATAAAGAGCACCTAAACTCCTCCGTATTCCCTAAAGGAAATACTTTTTTTATATTTTCAGGTGTTCTTACTTTTTCAAACTCCTTCCAGTTGTAGCAATAACTAATATTCAAAACACGGAACTTTCGTGCTGTATCAGCCAATGAATGATTCCATTCCCATGCCGCTTTGTAAATCGCCATATATTCGACAACAGCCCAGCGTGTATTATAGTTAAACATCAGTTCCCGTGCCAATTGTTCATCATATTTGGGTGCATTTATAAGAGAATCCAATCGTTTTTGATCTTCATACGCACCGAATTCCATGCCCAACATATATATGCCATTTTCATATAACTTAGGTATCAAATTCCGGATAAAATCCAAGTTTTCTTTTACAGCATGATCTTCTGCTAACAGAATTATATCGGCCTCCTTAAACTTTGTAATCAAATAATCATCCGGTGAAATTCCCTCATTACAAACATAGTCAACTAAGCTATCCTGCCCTTGTCCTTGCGCTTTTACAATTATTGAAAGAGAAAGCAAACAGAAAAGAATATATATTTTTTTCATATCACTCGTTTAATATCCACACTATAGTTCAAGTACTAAAACTTCCTTAGGAAGTAGATGTAGTATTTCACCTAGTTGTATAACTTTACCAGTCAAAACATCAATACCACTTGTATTATGTCCAATTACCTCTTTATAATGCGCCAATTCTAAGTCAACTTCCTTAGAAACTCCATTCATAACAACCAGAACACTTTTCCCGTTGTGTGACCGTTCATAAACATATACATTATTACGAGGCATAAAATGTTTCATCCGCCCATTTGAGATAACTTCATTTCCTTTACGCCACTGCAATAATTTTCTCATAAAATCAAAAGCTTCCTGTTGCATAGCAGTTCTTCCTTTTTTATCAAATACACTTGTTGTATCTCCCTTCCAACCACCCGGCATATCAGGGCGAATATAACCATAGTCAATCTTTGTATTGCCAGTCATCAACAACTCCTGTCCGTAATATAATTGTGGAATACCAGGAATTGTCAACAATAAAACCACAGCTTGTTTATAAGCATCCAGATTTTTCGGAGTCTCCAACAAGAAACGATCAGTATCATGATTTTCAAATAAGCGCATTACGTTATTTATATCAGAATAACAAAAGTCATATGCCAAATGCTCAAATATAAGTTGAAGGCCGGTATTCCATGAGGTTTCTTCATGGAAAGCATTGCTAGCTATTGATTGTAAATGGAAATCCATTACTGATTTCAACTCTGTATTTCCATTCTTATTTACCGGACTATTCTGTTGCCAATATCCTGCACCGGTAGGGTTAGTTATCATTGATTCACCTACAATATTTAAATTGGGATATTCTTCAAAAACTTCTTTACACCAACGAACCATCATATCCCCATCGGGATAGGGGTAGGTATCTTGGCGAATACCATCCAAGTTTGCATACTCAACCCACCAGATTGAATTCTGAATCAAGTAATCGGCAACAAAATGATTTCTCTGGTTCAGATCAGGCATAGTAGGCACAAACCATCCGTCCGTCATTTCTTCTTTATCTATATCAGCAGCATAAGGATCAAAGAATGAAGTTTTATTATGATTGGTCTGTACATACTCGAATGGATTATTAAACCAATCACGCATAGGAAGGTCAATTAACCAAGGATGTTTGCTACCACAGTGGTTGAATACCATATCCATAATCAGTTTCATTCCTCGCCGGTGCAATAACTCTGCCAGTTGCACATAATCCTCATTATTACCCAAACGAGGATCTATCCGATAGTAATCAGTGGCTGCATAACCATGATAAGAGCCTTTGCCCATATCATTTTCTAAAATGGGAGTAGTCCAGATTGTAGTGATACCTAAACTGTCCAAATAATCTAAATGCTTCACAATACCAGCTATATCTCCGCCATGGCGAGCGCTTACATCATTACGATTTACTGTATAAGGATGTTTCATTATCACTTTGTCATTAGTTTCATCACCATTCGCAAATCGATCGGGCATCAATAAATAAACCACATCAGAAGAGTTGAAACCAACTTTATCTTCACCTTTTCCTTTACGTTCTTTCAGTTCATAAGAGTAATTCAGTTTCTTCTTTCCTTTTACAAATTCAATAGAAAACTTACCCGGAGCTGCATCCTTGACATCCAAATATAGGATTAAATAGTTAGGACTTTCCATTGGATGCACACTTTTTAGTGTAACTCCCGGATGATTAATTATAGGTTTGTAAGTCGCAATATTAGTACCATATACCATTAATTGCAACTGAGTATTTTTCATACCGCACCACCAGAAGGCTGGTTCTATTCTTTCCACCTTCTCAGCCTTTTCATTACCTAACAAAAACTGTAACGGAGTATCCAAACGTCTCATCCAATCTTTTTCCATGTGACCGGCACCAGGAAAAACTTTAGATACCCACATAGGTTCATTCCATCCTTTGCGCTGCATCAATTTGTCCAGTTCATCCTGATAAGGTGGATAATAGGCATCCAATGTCGCATCACCTCTATCCATATAAATCAACCGGCTATTTGCTTTGGGAAGCTTTTCATCAAGATAACTACGAAACGCTTCAGACCATTTATCTGCCTTTTCTTTCGCCATTCCATCGTTACTTAGTATCATTGGCACATGTGTTGATAAACAAGCAGCCCCTCCAAATACATCCGGATATTCGCAAATTGCATAAAGAGAGATAAGTCCACCCATGCTCGACCCCATGACAAATGTACTATTGCACCCTTTGTTTGTAGAATATTCTTTATCAATAAACGGCTTGACCTCTTCCACCAGAAAACGAAGATAGTTATCAGCATTAAAATGAATATCTTTGGAAATATTCTCATTTGACAAGTATTGCAAAGTTTTCTGTGGGAAATAATCCTCATAACGGCTTTTTGCAATGTTGGCAATTCCTACTACAATACAAGATTTGATTTTTTTCTCATCCTGCAATTTGCCCACAACTTCATCAACTCCCCAATCTTGTTTATTCCAAGTATTAGTGCCATCGAAAAGCATTTGTCCATCGTGCATATAAATGACATCGTATTTTTTCTTTTCTGAATAGTCTGAAGGTAACCAAACAAAAACATCACGCGAAGAAATAATAGAAGACTTAAATTCAGGGTATTCAACCAGTCGTCCTGACGATACAGTTTGCTTGGCAGCGCCCGATTGACTTAATAACAAAGCAAATAATAAAAATAAAGTTTTAATATTCATAGCATATAAAATAAGATAATATTATTACAAGAACACCATCCACTGTCCAAATGCTCTCCGGCAAGTGTGACTTTCCACTTCTATCCAGTAGTCTCAAAATTGAAGCCAATAAAACTTATTGTGCACCAAAAGAAAGAAGTTTCACGCAAATTAGTTATTTCCACAATATTCGGCTACTCTGATTTATCACTTTATAAATAGAGAGAGTATGTCTTTCGGCATACTCTCTCTATCAATATCGGAAACCCAATCAATTTTTTGTCAAAGTGCAATAACTAGCATCATCATTACTCAAATAGAGCTTAATGGTATAGTTACCGGCATCATCTAAAGTCAAATTATTGGAATCATTAAAAATTAGTTTACCGACTGTACCACCCATATTAATATCCCAACTATTGTTAGCGCGAAATTTGAACTCACCTTTTACCATATCAGTTGTTACCGACCAACAATTAGTAGCCTTATCATATGTCATCGCAGTACTTGTATCCCAGCCACCAGCTGTAGCACTACCAATGAGACCCCATTCCGCTTTTACAGCATTAATAGTAGAAGTATTCATATCTACAGTCAGATAATAAAAGCTAGGATCAACTACTAAATTATTATCAGAACTGGAAGTTATATTAGGGGATTTAGTGGTGAAATAATCATATCCATGATCACCCACCCAAGCCGGGTCGGGAGTTTCATTCACCTTAAAACCACCATCTAGATAAAGATGCCCAGTATAAATCATATTCATAGTAGCAGAATAAAGCTGAGGTGCAGTCGCAGGACTCCATCCTTGATGGTTACCCGGCACCCACATGTAGGGACTTACCTCACCTAATAACTCAATTGTGTATTGTAAATCCATCATGTTAAGTTTAACACGTACCCATTGCTGCTTTTCAATCTGAATAGCTTGCGGATTAACAGAAACTATCTTTCCTTCCAAATCTATAGAACCATCTACTTCACAGCCCATTACACCTGCCCAATCGCCAGATAATGCTGGAATAGCAGACTCTGGAACAATCTTAAAGTATGATTTGTCTTTCGGTGTTTGAAAAGTAATAGTAAAGACGGGATCATCATACACATCCGCATCACTGTGAGACAACTTGAGCAAATGATCTGCATCCCAACCACCGGCAACATCACCTATCAGATAATAAGTAGATTCTATTGTCGGAAGGTCCATAGGAATAGGAGTCACCTTCACCACACTTGAACCCACAAACTCACCACAACGAACACGTGCTTCACCCTCGGATATATAGGCACGGAAGCGAACGTACATATCTCTTTGTTTCGGAGATTTACCAAATAACGTACGGAAAGCTGTATTCAGTTCATCAACCAATACATAACCTGTTGCTGCTTCCAGTTCTACTTTCTTATCGAAACCTTCTGTATTTGAGACCTCAAGCACATAATCCATAGCAGAATACGGGTTCATGGCAGGAGCATCTTTCGTTGTTATTACATACAAGGTGTCGGCAGCAGCTTTTGCCGACAAGTCAAGATCAGCCTTAAAGTCAGCTCCGGTTTCTACCACCAAGCCTTCGTATGACTGCAAATCTTCTTGTTCATTTGTTTGTGGGAAAACTCCCTCATTGAAATCCTCTGTACAAGCAGTCATCAGACCTACCGCAAGGATCGACATTATATATAAACTTAATTTTTTCATCTTAATGCGATTTTTAATGTTTGAGTTACTTATTCGCAACGACCTGTCCCTTTACTGAAGTCCAGATAAACCTTTTGTCCTTTCTTACAGCCAATACGATCTTGGTCGCCACCATTGCCACGATAAGCAATCTTACCATCAAAGAATATGAATTCCGATCTCCACCAATCAATATTTGGGGATAATACTACACAAACACGTAAACAATCATCTCCATCACCAGCACTATCAGCTGCTAAAGCAGGAGATACAAACTCGCCATCGCCTTTAGTTGGTACTGCAAATTTCCACTTATCATCAGCAGCAAAAGCACCACCATTGGCAACTCCAAACACATAAATTGCAGGTTCCATGAAGTCAACAGTATAATCATAGCTACGACCATTGATTGCCACAGTTATCATAACCAGATGCCAAGAAGATTCTTTAAATACAATATTTCCATCATCACTCTTATCGAAGCCAATTCCATTAATTGTAACATTATCTGCCACACCAAACTGGCTGCCATTCCAAGAAGTCGCCGTATTGAACTTAAGTCCCTTACCTTGTTCACACCATATCATAGCCCAGAACTTATCAGGATTACCATTTACCGGTATCATTGAAGTTGCTTTATCCCAATTCCATTCACAGAAGTCACCAATAGCGTAAAGAGCCTGAGGTAATTTCATGTCTTCCAGAGCAAAGTAACTCTTCACCTTCGGCAAAGTGATGACATTTGAGCGTATCTCATTACCTTCCGGAGCATCAGAAATAGATGCTTTTAAACGAACATATACAGGAAAAGCAGATGTCGGAAAGTCTTCCTTTGTTTCTACTCCCAATAAAGGAACAATAGCTACTGCCATTTCTTTAGCACTCACTTCCATACGAGCAGTTGTATAAGCAGTAGGCAATATAGCATAATCAGAGAAATCTTCTTTTGTAGCAATTTCCACCGTATATACTACCGGAGCGGCAAAACCGTAATCAGGTTGCGAACAAGTCAACATAATAGCTCTTGCATCGGCCAAGTCATATTCGGCATTCACATATTTGGGGGTATTCAGATCGAACGTTGTCGGTTTCTGATAAGTGGGATTGGAGTCTCTGTCCTCATCGCAAGAAGAAAAAGCGATAAGCCCCAATATAAAACATAAGAATATATTTAACTTTTTCATATTAAATTCTTTATTAATGAGATTAATAACCAGGATTCTGAACAAGGTTTTCATTAGCATTCATATCTGTAGCCGGAATAGGTAACAAATTATAAATAGCAGAGACACCTACACCGTCAGCCGTTCCACCTTTCCAATCCCAAAGATAATTACCGCTGGTAAGGTATCCATAACGAACCAAGTCGGTACGACGCTGTGCTTCAAAATAGAACTCCCGGCACTTTTCATCCAAAATGTCATTGAGTGTTATATCTGTCAGTTTTGCCGCATTGGCACGTTTACGCAACTCATTAACAGCATCTTTGGCAAAATTCTTATCACCGCCTGCACGCAACGTTGCTTCAGCATAAGTAAGGTATGCTTCGGCTGCACGCATAAAAGGTACGTCCATATCTACGAAAATGGAATTAGAAGGGGTGCCACCATTGGAATAAGCATTCGAGAATTTTGCTACAGCCACACCATGTTTGAAGGTATTCCAATCCTTGATAGGAAGAACTGTTTCAAATTTTTCAATTTCTTCTTTATCATTCAAAAACTCTCCATAAGTCACAAAGATAGCACGATCATCACCAGCTGCAGCAGCGGTATTCTCTGATTTCTCGGGCAACTTACCGTCGGCAAAGAATTTCTTAGCTAATGCCATACGCCCACGATTACCTCCCCAGCCTTCACTAGTACCCCAAGAACCCATACCTTTGGTGTGTGTGGAAGCGATCAAAAAAGAAGCTCCCGCATAAGATTGTGTATTAACACCATCCTGACGGATAGGAAGTATAATTTCCTGCATAGCATCTTCATTCAAGTCATTGTCACCCATGAAAAGAACTTTATAATCACTGGCCAACTTATAAGAAGAATCCATAACCTTCTTTGCATAATTGGCAGCCTCTGTCCACTGCGCTTTACCAGAATAAACTTCTGCGTTTAGATAAAGACGGGAAAGCAACAACCAAACAGCTGCTTTATCAGCACGACCATAAGGAGCTTGACGAGGCTCATACATATCATTTTCTATCTCTTTAAGTTCTTTTTCAACATATGCGTACAAATCAGCACGCTTTATCTGCTGAGGAGGCGCACTTGCCACAACTTCTGTGAAAGGAACATTACCGAAGAAATCAAGTAAATAATAATAGTTCAATGCACGCATAAAACGAGCTTCAGCACGTTGCTTAATACCTTTATCATCAGTCTGTCCTTCTGTTTTTTCCAAAAAGTGGTTACACAAGGTAACATCGAAAAATAAACGTCCATAAAGACCAGCTAACTGATCATGACCAGATGACCAACGGGCAAAATTCAATTCCGGAATACCCACATCACCCCATGAACAAAGAGCCTCATCAGTAGGAAGTTCGTTAAAGTTCCAAATCAATCGGTAAAACCCGGAAGTACCTTCATCAAGATCGGCTACGTCACCATTACCAGCAGGTCCTTGTTGACCGGTAAGTCCCATTGTTGCATAAATCTTGGCAAACACTTCGTCTTGCATAAATTCGGTACTTACATTCGGGTCGATAGGAGTTGTATCCAAATCGCCTATACATGAAGACAAATTCATTGATAAAGCAAGAGCTGTTGCCGGTATAATCGTTTTAAAATATTTCAGTCTCATATACTTTGCTTTTTAATATTAGAAATTAAGAGTTAATCCAAATACTCCAACGAAAGGACGTGGATAGAAGTTATTATCAATACCATCTTTCACTTCCGGATCCAAACCGTCGTAACCGGTAATGGTAAATACATTCTGCGCTGTCAGGTAAGCACGTCCTTCTATCTTGGCACCAAAGAGGTTCTTGAATGAATAGCCCAATGTTATATTATCACATTTCAAATAAGAGGCATTCTGTACAAAATAATCGGAGAATACATAGTTACCCGTTCCTTTCCAACCTAAAGCAATGTCATTCTTCGGTCTGTTTGAGAAGAATCCGCTGGTCGACCATATTCCTGAAGAAGATACATTTGCATTGTTCGCGAATACATCATTATATACATAATTATTCAATGTGGCACGAAGTGAGAAACTGAAGTCCCAACTTTTGTAAATCAGTTTGGAAGTGAATCCCATAAATACATCTCCATCCTTTTTCTTGTAAATGTACTTGTCATCATCATTAATAACACCATTGCCGTCACGATCTACAAACAAGTTTTCAATTGGATTGCCATCTGTATCATATACCTGTTGGTAAACATAATATGAGAATGCAGGATAGCCTACCTTATGAGCCTGTGCATTACCACCCGTACCGGCTGAAATGCCACCTACCGGAACATAATAGCCTTCTCCTGATCCAGATGTCAGTTTCGTAATCTTATTTTTATTATAAGTTAAATTAAATCCAAGATCCCAATTCCAATCATTAGAAACAATCGGCTTATAATTAATAGAGAATTCCAAGCCCTTATTATTCATTGTACCCACATTACTCAGTACCTTATTCTTGAAGTTAGAACCAGCTGATACAGATACGTTATTAATCAAGTCTTTTGTTTCACGATAGTAGAAGTCAAACGAACCAGATAAGCGATTGTTCCACAAACCGAAATCAATACCGGCATTCCAAGTAGTAGTTTGCTCCCATTTCAAATTGGTGTTATAGGCATCCGGACGAGAAAGGTTATACTTTTCGTTTCCGAAATAATAGTAAGCACCGGATATGTTAGCTACATAAGTAGGTAGATATGGGAAGTCATTATCGGTAATATTTTGCTGTCCGGTGATACCATATCCCAAACGCAGTTTCAAATCAGAGAGCACATCTATATCTTTCATGAAGGCTTCTTCCTTGACTCTCCATCCTAAAGCAATAGAGGGGAACAATGCCCAACGATTATCTTTAGAAAAACGAGAAGTACCGTCATCACGCAGAGTAGCAGTAATTAGATAGCGATCAAATAAGCTATAATTCAAACGTCCGAAGAAAGAGACAAGGTAACTTTCAGTCTTCCATGCCTTACCTTCCGGTAAGTATTGTTCATTAGGTTTCACAGTATTGGTAGAAGGGTACATACCGTATTGTTCATAAGAACCTTCACGATGGAAATGTTGCCATTCATAACCGCCCATTATATCAAAATGCTGGTTATTGAAATCTTTGGAGTATTGAGCATAAGCACTTAAAGACATGTTATACTTATCTTCTGTATCGAACTTGTAAAAGCCATAATAGTTGTTTGTACCAGAGAAAGGAGAGATATTAGTAGTTTGCTTACCTGTAGAGAAATCTCCACCTAAGTTTAAGTGTAAACGGAGGTCTTCCAAACCATGTACTTTATAATCGAATTCAGCACTACCCACAAATGATTTAGAATTAGCGCGGTCGTCCTTTTGTTCTAGCATTGCAAGCGGATTCTTTGTAGCCAAGCTATTTACATAAGGTCTGTTGGGATTTTGATCCTTCAACTCCGTACCGGGAACACTCCATTGGAAATAACCGCCAAATTCTTCATTGTTTGAGTAGATAGATTGCGTAGGATCCATAGACACAGCTGCACCTACAGCACCACCGTCAGCATAACGGTTCTTAGCAATCATACCTTTTGCATTCAGGTTAATCGTCAAATGCTTTTCAAACAATGACGGACTTAAATTGAATGAAGCTGTATAACGTTCGAAGTTACTAGTCTTCAAAATACCATTCTGATTGGTATATCCCAAAGACACACGATAAGGCATATTCTTCAAACCACCATAGACTGTAATATTGTGATCATGGCTGATGGCTGTACGATAGATTTGATCCTGCCAGTCTGTATTCGCATCGCCCATAGCATTTAGTACATCGGGGTTGTCTGCATACAATTTCTGAGCATAAGCACGGAATTCATCACCGCTCATAACATCGGCTGTCTTCCTTACTGCACTTAAAGATACATTACCTGCATAAGATACACGTGGACGAGCACCTGAAGTACCTTTCTTTGTAGTAATAATAATTACGCCATTAGATGCGCGAGAACCATAAATTGCTGTAGCAGAGGCATCTTTTAACACAGTAAAGCTTTCAATATCATTAGGATTAACCAATGATAAAGGATTAGACAAACCTTTTACATTATTATTGTCCATTGCCAAACCGTCAATAACTATCAACGGATCACTAGAAGCATTCAGAGAAGCACCACCACGAATACGAATCTCAGCGCCAGCGCCTGGAGCACCGTCGTTAGAGACAATATTTACACCAGCTATTTTACCGGTAATCATATCTTGCGCATTCGTCGTAAGACCTCTGTTGATTGCATCCGGTTTCATGGCAGTAACAGAACCAGTCATGTCGTTTTTCTTCGCCGTACCATAACCGATAACGACAACTTCATTTAACAATTCCGAATCGTCTTGCAACGTCACAATTACTGAAGGAGTGGCAGCTACCTCTTGAGATTTGTAGCCAATAAAAGAGACAACCAATGTAGCCCCCTTAGGAACCGTCAATGTAAAATTACCATCCAAATCAGTGATTGTACCATTCGCAGCATTACCTTTTTCCACGACATTTGCACCTATCACCTCACCCATAGCATCTTTTACATGCCCTTTCACGGTGATGTTCTGTGCATAAGCGCCTACTGACAAGAATAACCCTAATAAAAGGGGAAGAATCATTCGATAGATTCTAAGATTTACTTGCTTCATGCATTTAATAAATTAAAGTTAACAATATTAATTACCTATATATATTCGAAAATAAATTTCGCTATCTTTACTCACAAAAGTTTTTCAAGTACCTATAACATGATGAAGCAAAAATATGCTTTATTAGATTAGAAAAGTATAAGGAATGTATAAAATATGCAGTTGCAAGAATGCAAACGATTGCATAAGGTTGCATAAGATAAAGTACGAGAGGGATGAACTTAATAGATATTGTTGCACTCAATAATACATATAAACATTTTATATATATTTCTTCTTCGCCCTTTTCACTAGACAGAATGCAAAAATCAAGGTTACAGCCTATTCTAGCGCCATTCAAAAAAGGGCTACACCTTTTATTTCAAATGGCTACACCCTTTTGTACTCAGGGCTACACCTTTTTATGCAAATGGTGTAGCCCTAAGATATGGATGATTTACTATAAAAAGATTGTAAGGATAATTATTAACAGAACAAATCATCCCTATTTCATTTGCAAAAACAAACAAAATAGGGATGAGAAATTCTTCTAAAATAAATCCTTGTACTACTATTTCAAAGTAGAAAGAATAAGTTTACCTGATTTTACTCCCTTAGCCTTAGCCTCGAATATAATTTCACCGCCTTGTTCTCCACTTTGAACAATGGCTGTCAGTTGCCCACTGAATGCTGGCATCTGGGGTAAATGAAATAAATCAAGACTAGTGGCATCTCCATTGGCAGCCGCACGATATCGTCCAGACCCTTTCACAGAGAAACTAACCATACGATTATCTGCCGGACAAAGATTACCATCTTTATCAACTACCCGAACTGTAATATATGCTAAGTCTTTTCCATCGGCAGAAAGCTGAGTACGATCTGCTATCACTTCCAGATGATGGGGTTTACCGGCTGTGCGAACGACTTTCTCTTCGACAGACTTACCATTCTTATCGTATGCCACTACCTTTATTTCACCCGGTTCGTATGGAACATCCATCCACATCAGGCGATAACGGCGTTCCAAAGCGAGTGAATCTTTGCTTTCCAAAGCACGGCTCTCTTCAATTGTTAGTTTGCGCTGTTTGCCAAAGCTTTTACCATTGACAAACAATTCGGCACTAGGATAATTGGTATATACAAAGACGGGAGTATTCTCTCCTTCCCTACCCGGCCATGTCCAGTGAGGAAGAACGTGTAAAGTATTGGCTTCCTTGTTCCAAACACTACGATATAAGTAATACCGATCTTTGGGAAGACTTGCCAAATCGATTATTCCAAATACAGAACTGTGACTCGGCCAAGAATCTGTATCGTATGGAGATGGTTCGCCCAAATAATCAAAACCCGTCCAAACGAATTGCCCAATCGTCCAATCATAATCATCGGCCAACGCAAAGTCCACATCAGGAATATTAGACCAAGAGCAACATTCCACATCATATCCCGAACTCTGGTGATCGTCGTATTTTATGCTCGCACGTTTCTCTACAGGAAATTTATAGACTCCACGTGAACTAACCGTAGAAGCTGTTTCTGATCCGAGAATAATATTCTGAGGCAGATTCTTATATGATTCCATATAACGATGAGCACGGTAGTTGAGACCGGGTACATCTATCATCGCAGCAAAACCGTTTTCAAGTACACAAGAAACCTGATCCATACCACAAGTTACAGGACGGGTAGGATCTTCACGATGGCAGATATTCTGTAGGAAAGAAGCTACTTTATAGCCTTCGGGACTACACTGAGTGGGTACTTCGTTGCCAATACTCCACATCACGACACATGGGTTATTACGATAATGACGCAACATATTCACCATATCTTTTTCTGCCCAGTCATTAAAATAGCGATGATAACCATTCGTACATTTAGCAATATCCCATTCATCGAAAGGTTCTACCATCATCATAAAGCCCATTTCATCACAAAGTTCCACCAATTCGGGAGCAGGCATATTATGAGAAGTACGTATGGCATCACATCCCATATCTTTCAATAAGGTGAGTTGTCGGCGAAGAGCAGCCACGTTGATGGCAGCACCCAACGGACCTAAATCATGATGGTTACAAACACCCTGGAATTTGCGATGTTTACCATTTAGAAAGAAACCTTTATCAGCCACAATCTCAATACTGCGAATACCGAAACGAGTGGTGTATTCGTCCACTTGTTTGCCATCTACATAAATCTTAGAAATCGCCTTATATAAATAAGGTGTCTCCGGTGACCATAAGGCAGGAGTATTTACCAAGAAATTCTGTTCGAACGGTTGTCCATGATTTATCTTGCGGGTATTATCTTTAGAAGCAACCACTTTGCCCTCGGGTGAAACTATATCCGTCAGCACACGGATATTTTCATCACCGGCTCCATTTATAGTAGTCGACAAACGTACAGAAGCATAATCGTCAGCAACATGCGGAGTAGTCAGTTGAGTTCCCCAGACCGGTACATGCACCTTCTCCGTTGCAACCACATGTACATTACGATATAAACCAGCGCCCGGATACCAACGCGAAGACTGCGGTTTATTTTCCAGACGCACTGCCAATATATTATCTTTGCCGTCGGCATTCAAAAAGTTCGTAACATCGCAATGGAAAGAATTATAGCCAAAAGGCCAGAAGCAAGCTTCTTTTCCATTGACATAGACATGTGCCTCACTCATGGCACCGTCAAACACCAAAGTAACCTGTTTGCCGGCGGGGCAGTCAAATTCATTCCGGTACCAACCGATACCGACATAAGGCAGACCACCTGTACGTCCGGTCTTAACGGATGCCTTCTGTTCAAAGTTTTGTGTAACCGCTACATTCTGCAAGTCATTGTTACGATCGAAAGGACCGAAAATTGCCCAATCGTGAGGAATAGTCACTGTTTCCCATTTACTATCATCAAAGTTAACCTGTGCAGCTTCAGGCACATCCCCTTTGGTAAACTTCCAGTTCTTTTCAAGCTGCGACACGCTGCGTTGTGCCATTGCTATCAAAGAAAAAAGAAAGCAGTAAGAAAAAATAAGTATTGTCCGTTTCATTTCTACTATAAAAGATATAATGTTATTAAAATATTTATTTAAAAGCATCCATTATCACAGTGGGATAGCCGTTCTCGGTAAATGCTCCCAACCGATATTGACTCGGTCTACATTCCGGTTCCCAGTAGAACACTCCCTTGCAACGACCGTTCGTCTTCTCCTTACATTCCTTCAAGATGCGTGCCAGTTGGCGTTTCCCTTCTGTCAGAATAGAGGTACTTACCAACTTACCGTCGTCGTCGGCACACTCCATACCGGTTTCCACTACCATCACATCGCAATTATATTTGGCACTCACCTTTTTTATATTCTCTATGCAATCCGTAATGGTCTTCTCAGGTGTATAATCTTTATACTCAAGCATCGTCCAGTAGGGATAAAGTGACATACCTATCATATCCCACTTTCCACCGTTCTTCTTCAATTCATCGAAGAACCAAGTATACAAGGATTGATCGTAGCCATTATCCAAATGAACAATAGCGATGGTATTCGGGAAGACAGTTTTCACCGCATCATAGCCCGCATTGATGAAAGCTGCCAGATTAGCTAAGTTCTTAGGATATTTCACTTTGGTAGAAATGCTACCGGAGTCTTTTACATCACATTCTCTCACATCGTATGACGCCCCACTCAAAGCAACATCTTCATCCCATAACATTCCCGGACGGATTTCATTGCCCACTTGTACCCATTTGGGTGTTACGCCCTCAGACTTCAGTGCATTAAGCACATCAGTAGTATGAGTGGCAATGGCTTTCTTCAAATCGGCAAGGTTTAATCCTTTCCAAACAGCCGGTTTATGTTGCTGCCCCGGATCTGCCCACCAGTCGCTATAATGAAAATCGACCATCACATCCATGCCCAAATCCTTGGCGCGCTTGGCCTTTGCCACAAAATCAGCAGTATTGCACCAATTACCATGTTCTTTGGGATCAACCCATACCCTAAGACGAACGGCATTCAAGCCGAGTACCTTCATCAGTTGAAAACAATCCGTCTCTACCCCGGAAGCATTATAGAATTTCATGCCCTTGTGTTCCATCTCTGTCACCCAACTGATGTCGGCACCTTTAGCAAAAGTTGAAGTAGTTGTCCCTCCATTATCCGGTTCTTTACCACCGTCAGGGTTGGAATCATTTTTACCGCTACATGCCAATACGGCAAAAGCGAAGCTGAAAAAGAAGGGAAGCCATCTCATGCATTTCATAGTAATTACAATTAAGTCATACTCTGCAAATATAAGAAAATAGAATGTATGCACCGAATTTACTTTATATTTTAGCAAAAGACCAACATACGCAATCGTTTGCACAAACTTATAATCCGATATAATTCAACGAATAAGCATATTATGCCTTATTCCATTATTTTTGCAATCGGAATAATGATGCATACCTTTTATTCTCAGATATGTATTCTTATTCCAATAACCTTTGAATGAAGATAAGCTATACTTTCGCACTAAAAATAAGCCTACTTATTTTGTACTGCTTTCGGTTTGCATTATCTTTGGCTGAAACTAAGTAAAATACTCATGAACAAACCGCAGATAACCATCAAGGATATTGCCCGTGCATTGAACGTCTCTCCTTCTACCGTATCGAGAGCGCTCAAAGACAATCCGGATATCAGCAAGGAAACCCGTGACCTTATCCATGCCTATGCATGCGAACACAACTACAAGCCTAATGTACTTGCCGTTAACCTGCGAGCCAGCCGAAGCAATACGATTGGAGTCATCGTTCCGCAACTGGTACATCATTTTTTCTCATGCGTACTAAGCGGCATTGAAAAGTCAGCAGCCGAAGCTGGTTATAATATTATTGTGGCCCAAAGCAATGAATCATACGAGCAGGAAGTGAAGATTGTACATTCTTTCCTTGCCGCACGTGTCTGCGGAGTAATCGCCTCTTTAGCTAAAGATACCGCACAATACGACCATTACCAGGAGTTACTGCAAAACAATATTTCCATTGTCTTCTACGACCGCATCTGTACCGGGCTGAAAACCGAACGTGTGGTGGTAGATGACTATGCCGGCTCTTTCGCCGCCGTGGAATACATGATACAGACCGGCTGTAAACGCATCCTATTCTATGGCGCTTCCCCGCATCTGGAAATTACCAAGAACCGTCGTAACGGTTATCTGGATGCCATGAAAAAATATAAGATTCCGGTAGATGATAGCATGATACTGCTTTGCGACACCCGAGAGCGTGCCATTGCGCTGACTCCCGACTTATTGGAAAGCGCGAACCGTCCCGACGGTTTCTTTGCCATCAACGACGAAACGGCATCGGGCATTCTCTACGCCTGCAAACTTGTAGGCGTGAAGGTTCCCGACGAGGTTTCTATCTGCGGATTTACCGACGGAGCCATTGCCCAGAGTACCGACCCTAAGTTGACCACAGTGGAACAACACGGCGAGGAAGTAGGTAAAAGCGCTTTCAGCATCTTGGTAGATAAACTGGAAGGCAAAGAGAAAAGCGCCAATAAAATTGTACGTACCAATCTAGTAGTAAGAGGAACAACAAAATAAATTTTAATACCATAATTATAACCATGAAAGTAAAACCCGATTTAAGTTTTTGGAAGTTGTGGAACATCAGCTTCGGTTTTTTTGGTGTACAGATTGCGTATGCCTTGCAAAGTGCAAATATCAGCCGAATTTTCTCAACCTTAGGCGCAGACCCTCATAATTTAAGTTACTTCTGGATATTGCCTCCTTTGGCAGGTATTATCGTACAACCTATAGTAGGTGCTGCGAGTGATAAAACCTGGACACGCTTCGGACGTCGTATTCCTTATTTGTTCATCGGTTCGCTGGTAGCGGTGCTGGTCATGTGCCTACTGCCCAATGCCGGTAGTTTCGGTATGATGGTAAGTACAGCTATGATTTTCGGTTTAGTATCATTAATGTTCCTCGACACTTCTATCAATATGGCTATGCAACCTTTTAAGATGATGGTGGGTGACATGGTGAATGAAAAACAAAAAGGACTCGCCTATTCTATCCAAAGCTTTCTCTGTAATGCTGGTAGTTTGGTAGGATATTTGTTCCCTTTCATCTTTGCATGGATAGGTATCAGTAACACCGCACCGCAAGGTGTTGTACCCGACTCTGTAATTTACTCATTTTATATAGGTGCTGCTATTTTGATTTTCTGCGTCATCTATACCACTGTCAAGGTGAAAGAGATGCCCCCGGCTGAATATGCCGAATATCATGGCATCACAGAAAAAGAAGAACATGAGAAGACTAATATGCTAAAACTGCTTGTAAAAGCCCCAAAGGCTTTTTGGACAGTGGGATTAGTACAGTTCTTCTGCTGGTTCGCCTTTATGTTTATGTGGACGTATACCAATGGAAGTATCGCATCCAATGTATTCGGCGCTCCTACCGTAGAACATGTGGTAGATGGCATTACCAGAGTGGTACTCGATACCAAGAGCTTGCAATATCAGGAAGCTGCCAATTGGGTAGGTGTACTGTTTGCCGTACAAGCTATTGGCTCAGTTCTTTGGGCTATTTGCATTCCGATGTTCAAGGATCGCCGGTTTGTTTACATGCTCAGTCTTATATTAGGAGGTGTAGGCTTTATTTCTACTTATTTTGTACACAGCCAATACATGTTATTCGTATCCTTCATACTTATAGGTTGCGCATGGGCTGCTATGCTGGCATTGCCATTCACTATCCTGACCAATGCATTATCCGGCGGACACATGGGTACTTACCTGGGCCTGTTCAACGGTACCATCTGTATCCCGCAAATAGTAGCTGCAACTTTGGGTGGAACCATACTTTCCTTATATACCCCTGAAGGTGCTTTACCTCCCGAAATCAACATGCTGATCACTGCCGGATTTATGTTGATAATCGGTGCTGCATGTGTATTTTTAATCAAAGAAACCAAA
Source organism: Bacteroides sp. (assembly GCF_030151085.1). Classification (GTDB taxonomy): domain Bacteria; phylum Bacteroidota; class Bacteroidia; order Bacteroidales; family Bacteroidaceae; genus Bacteroides. Next base: position 28,153 of record NZ_JASLER010000065.1, read on the forward strand.
GGAGAGCAAATGAATTGATAATCCTTGCCAGAACATATTCTGAAAGGGGGTACTTGTTCCCCACCGTGAAACACCTCCTTCCTCACCGACAAACGCCCTGCTCCTCACCGAGGAACGGGGCGTTTGTCGGTGAGGAGCAAGGCGCTTCTTATCTATTATATATTTTTTGTCTTCTTTTTTTCTCATCTTTGCCGTTTATCCGTTTATTTGTCTATCTTTACCGCAATAACCAGAGAAAAACATGCCATGAAGAAATATCTAAAGACCGATGAATGGAACATTATAGAAGACAATTTTCACGCTGAATACCAACGAATGTCCGAAAGTATATTCAGCCTCGGAAACGGCAGATTCGGGCAACGAGGAAATTTTGAAGAGCCTTATCATAGCGATAGCTACCGTGGTTCCTTTGTGGCAGGTATCACTTTTTTGGATAAAACACGCGTAGGATGGTGGAAAAACGGCTTTCCACAGTTCTATACCCGCATTCCCAATGCAGCAGACTGGAGCCGGATCAGTCTACGCCTCATCGATGAGGAACTGGATCTGGCACAATGGGATGTGGATAGTTTCAATCGACGTCTGGATATGAAAGAAGGAGTATCCTACCGGGATGTCGAAGTTACATCACCCAGAGGTAACAAGCTCAGTATCCATGTGGAGCATATTACCAATATGGCTCACCCTAATCTTTGTCACATAAAATACAGCGTAACTTCCATCAACTATACCGGTAGAGTTTCTCTTGTGCCCATCATTGATGGACATATAGTAGATGATACAGAATATCCTAACGAAAAAATATGGAATATACTACGTTCCGGCGCTACCGGTGAATGTGCTTATCTCTGGACACAAACCCGTCGGGAAGACGCACAGGTGTGCTATGCCATGACTTACCAGTTTCTTAAAAATAATAAAGAAACAATTGCCAATCCCATACGCATAGAAAAAGAAAAACAAGTCGGTTTCAGCATAGGCACCGACATAAAACCGGGTGATACAATAACGCTCATTAAATATACAGCCATCCTCTCTTCGCTTTACTATGAACGACAGGATTTGATAGATGTGTCTATCGCTGAAGCCCAGAAAGCAAAAGCAATTGGTTGGGATACACTGCTGAATAATCATTGCCAAGCCTGGAAAGACATTTGGGATGAAGCTGACATTGTTATTCAAGGTGATCCGGAAGCACAGCAAGGCTTACGATATAATATTTTCCAACTTTATCAAACTTATCGTGGTGATGATCCACGTCTGAACATTGGTCCGAAAGGCTTCACCGGAGAAAAATACGGTGGTAATACCTATTGGAATACCGAACTTTGTTGTGTGCCCTTTTTTCTACTCTCCACTTCCAAGAAAATTGCAAAAAATCTATTGATATACCGCTATAACCAACTGCCTAAAGCGATAGAGAATGCCAAAAAGTTAGGTTTCAACAATGGTGCCGCTCTTTTTCCACAAGTAACAAACAACGGCGAAGAGTGCCACAGCGAATGGGAAATAACCTTCGAAGAGATTCACCGTAACAATATCATTGTTTATGCCATTGCCCAACATGCTACTTTAACCGGTACGTTGGATTATATTGCCAAATACGGTTTGGAAGTAATGATTGCGGTAAGCCGTTTCTGGAGCCAGCGCGTTTCTTTTTCTCAGCCTAAACAAAAGTACGTGATACTTGGAGTTACCGGACCGAACGAGTATGAAAATAACATAGATAACAATTGGTACACAAATTTTTCATGTATACGATGCCTCACCACTACCCTTAGCTACCTAGAACTTATAGCCCGGAAATATCCTGATGAATATGCCCGCGTTCGCCGCGTTACCAATCTCAACCAAGTAGAAGAGAGTGATCATTGGAAAGATATCATCGTCCGTATGTACTTACCCGAAGATACCGAGCATGGTATCTTTATCCAGAATGACGGCTACATGGATAAAGTTCTGAAAAGTGTTGATGCCATTCCGATGGAAGAGCGCCCCATCAACCAACATTGGTCATGGGATCGTATTCTCCGTTCTTGTTACATCAAGCAAAGTGATGTATTACTCGGACTATACCTTTATTACTTTAGCTTTGATACGGAAACAATCCGACGAAACTTTGAGTTCTATGAACCTATGACAGTACACGAATCTTCTCTATCGCCACATATACATTCTATTTTAGCCGCACGCATTGGTGAAGTAGAAAAAGCTTACCAACTCTTTATACATGCTACCCGCCTTGACTTGGACGATTATAACAATGAAACTGACCAAGGACTTCATATCACCAGTATGCCTGGTAGTTGGTTAGCTATAGTGCGCGGTTTTGCCGGATTACAAATACGTGGAGATGTATTAAGTTTATCACCTGTCATTCCAGAAAAATGGGATAGTTACTCATTTAAAATCAACTACTTAGAAAACACCTTATCCATACATGTAGGAAAGAATATAGAAATTTCACTCATTACGGGTACCGAACTGAACATAGATGTGTATCAAAACGTTTATATTCTCAAACAAGGCGTAAATTTAGAGATCAAGAAAAAGGATGTAGTTAACAAAGGGTAATGTTAGCCTATGGAGTTTTAATATGTGCTTTGGGTTTCTACATCTTTGCGCCCCGAAATTGAATAACTAATATTTGTTAGTAAATGAAAAAGATGTATCTGCTCGCCCTCATTGCGACTGTGCTTATCACATCGTGCGGGCAAAAGAAAGAAGCCAAAGAGGCTTTCGTCCGACCAGTTAAAACCGCAACGGTTAGTTCACAATCGGTTATCCGGAAAGACTTTTCCGGTATAGTAGAAGCTGTGGAATATGTGAAACTTGCTTTCCGGGTTAGTGGACAAATCATTAACCTGCCGGTTGTTGAAGGACAGAAAGTGAAGAAAGGGCAATTGATTGCCGCTATTGATCCTCGTGACATCTCTCTGCAATATGCAGCCGACAAAGCCGCTTATGAAACCGCAGCCGCTCAGGTGGAACGTAACAAACGACTATTGGCACGCCAGGCTATCTCTGTACAAGAGGCCGAAATCAGTGAAGCCAACTATCAGAAAGCTAAATCGGCTTATGAATTATCCAGTAACAACATGCGTGACGCAAAACTCACCGCTCCTTTCGACGGCTCTATTGAGAAGCGTCTCGTAGAGAATTATCAGCGTGTCAACTCCGGTGAAGGTATTGTGCAACTGGTGAATACACAAAAGTTGCGCATCAAGTTTACCGTGCCCGATGCCTACCTCTATCTGCTTCGCGCCAAAGATCAGAATTACAAAGTTGAGTTCGACACCTACAAAGGGAAACAGTTCAAGGCCAAGTTGGAAGAGTATCTCGATATCTCTACAGACGGTACAGGTATTCCTGTCACAATCACCATTGATGATCCTGCATTCGACCGAGCACTGTACGATGTAAAGCCGGGCTTTACTTGTAATATCATGCTGGCATCCGAAATAGGTCCTTTCCTTGAAGAAAAGATGATTGATGTGCCCATGAGCGCAATATTCAGCGAAAATGGAAGTAATAAGACGTATGTCTGGGTGGTGGATAACAACAAAGTAAGTCGCCGTGAAGTGACTGTTTACACTCCGACCGGAGAAGCCAATGTGCTTGTTTCTGCCGGACTGAAACCGGACGATACCATCGTTATAGCCGGAGTACACCAATTGGTGGAAGGAGAAACTATTAAAGTGATAAAGTAATGAGGCATCAAAGTGATGAACTTTTATCACACTGCCTTACCACTTTTATAATAATATCACCTATCACTTTATAACATAACTATTATGAACCTAGCAAAATATGCCTTAGACAACACGAAGATAATCTACTTCTTTCTTGCTGTGTTGCTAATCGGGGGTGTGTATTCATTCGGCGAATTAGGAAAGAAAGAAGATGCACCCTTCGTCATTAAATCAGCGGTCATCATGACCCGCTATCCGGGTGCAGAGCCTGCCGAGGTAGAGCGCCTCATTACTGAACCTATCTCTCGCGAAATACAAAGTATGAACGGAGTCTATAAAATCAAATCGGAGTCCATGTACGGGATGTCCAAGATTACGTTTGAACTGCAGCCTTCACTCTCTGCCGAATCTATTCCACAGAAATGGGATGAGCTGAGACGCAAAGTACTCAATATACAGCCACAATTACCGGCGGGCGCTTCCGTTCCCACAGTTTCCGATGACTTCGGAGATGTATTCGGTATCTACTACGGATTGGTAGCAGATGATGGCTTCTCCTACGAAGAGATGCGCAACTGGGCCGAACGTATCAAAACGCAAGTAGTGACTGCCGATGGAGTTATGAAGGTTGCTTTGTTTGGTACGCAAACGGAGGTCATTAATATATTCATCTCTGTTAATAAACTGGCAGGAATGGGGATCGACCCGAAGCAACTGGCGCAATTATTGCAATCGCAGAACCAGATTATCAATACCGGTGAAATCAATGCCGGTGACCAGCAATTACGCATTGTTGCCAATGGAACATTTACTACCATCAACGATATTCGTAATCAAGTGATTACTACTCCATCCGGACAATTCAAACTAGGAGATATCGCCGAAGTGGAGAAAGGATATATGGACCCGCCCAGCAACATCATGCGTGTAGACGGGAAACGTGCCATCGGTATCGGTGTTTCTACCGACCCTACCAAGGACGTTGTACTGACGGGTGAACTCGTTGACCAAAAGCTCGCTCAGATACTTCCGCTTGTACCTATCGGCTTGGAGATGGTAAGCTTATATCCTGAGAATGTGATTGCCAAAGAAGCGAACAACGGATTTATCATCAACCTGATAGAATCCATTCTGATCGTTATCGTCATCATTATGTTGGTAATGGGTATGCGTGCCGGCGTATTGATTGGTTCTTCGCTGGTATTCTCCATCGGAGGTACACTACTCATCATGTCGTTCATGGGAGTGGGATTGAACCGAACGTCTCTGGCAGGATTTATCATTGCCATGGGTATGTTGGTGGACAATGCCATTGTGGTAACAGACAATGCGCAAATAGCCATTGCCCGAGGTATGGAACGCCGCAAAGCATTGATAAGCGGAGCTACCGGACCGCAATGGGGCTTATTGGGCGCTACATTTATTGCAGTCTGCTCGTTCTTGCCGCTCTATCTGGCTCCTTCTGCTGTAGCCGAAATCGTGAAGCCACTCTTTATAGTGCTTGCCATTTCGTTAGGACTCAGTTGGGTGTTGGCACTTACGCAGACCACTACCTTCGGTAACTTCATCTTAAAGGCGAAATCTGATGATGCAGGAAAAGACCCTTTCGACAAGCCTTTCTATCATAAGTTCGCCTCCATCCTAGGTGTTCTGATTAAAAAGAAAGTATTGACTATTACTACCATCGTCGTATTATTTATCACCTCATTGGTAGTTATGGGATTGATGCCACAGAACTTCTTCCCCTCATTGGACAAGCCCTACTTCCGTGCGGATATATTCTATCCGGAAGGTTACAGCATCCGTGACGTGGAAAAAGAGATGAAGAAAGTAGAAGCTCACCTGATGCAATTGCCGGAAGTAAAACGCGTATCAGTTACTATGGGTAGTACTCCGCTACGCTACTACCTGGCATCTACCTCGGTAGGTCCGAAGCCTAACTTTGCCAACGTACTGATAGAACTGACTGACAGCAAATATACCAAGGAGTATGAACAAAATTTCGATGAGTATATGAAGGCGAATTATCCCAATGCCATCACTCGTGCTACGCTGTTCAAGCTTTCTCCTGCCACGGATGCTGCTATTGAAATAGGTTTCATCGGCAACAATGTAGATACATTGGTTATGCTCACCAACCAGGCATTGGAGATAATGCACCAGGATCCGGAGCTGATTAATATACGCAATTCATGGGGTAACAAGATCCCGGTATGGAAACCCATCTATAGTCCTGAACGTGCACAGCCATTGGGTGTTTCGCGTCAAAGCATGGCACAGAGCATTCAAATCGGTACCAGTGGCATGACATTAGGTGAGTTCCGTGAGGGCGACCAAGTATTGCCTATCTTACTGAAAGGTAATTCTTTCGACTCTTTCAGAATCAACGATATGCGTACGCTGCCTGTATTCGGTTCAACCCAAGAAACTACACCGCTTGAGCAAGTAATCAGTGAATTCGACTTCCAGTACAAGTTCAGCAATGTGAAGGACTACAACCGCGAAATGGTAATGATGGCACAAGCCGACCCTCGACGTGGTGTGAATTCCACAGCAGCATTCAACAAGATATGGTCGAAAGTACAGAATGAAATAAAAGTACCCGAAGGTTATACCATGAAGTACTTTGGCGAGCAGGAAAGCCAGGTAGAATCCAATGAAGCATTGGCTGCCAACATGCCGCTGACGTTTATGTTGATGTTCATCACCCTCTTGTTCCTGTTCCGTACCTACAAGAAGCCTATTGTCATACTGCTGATGCTGCCTTTGATTTTCATCGGAGTTGTATTGGGACTGTTGGTATTAGGCAAATCTTTCGACTTCTTTGCCATCCTCGGTTTGCTGGGATTGATCGGTATGAATATCAAGAACGCTATTGTATTGATCGATCAGATAGACATAGAAACTGCCGCCGGTAAAGCTCCTCGTGAAGCCGTTATCACCGCTACGACCAGCCGTATTATTCCTGTAGCGATGGCATCGGGTACAACGATTCTTGGTATGTTGCCACTATTGTTTGATGCAATGTTCGGTGGTATGGCGGCTACGATTATGGGTGGTTTGTTAGTTGCATCCGTACTGACGCTGTTCGTGTTGCCGGTAGCTTATTGCGCCATACATAAGATTAAGGGATGATGTCTTATTTACTATTTGACAATTTACTATTTATTATTTGAATGATGAAAACGAATATACTTATCATATCTCTACTCTGCCTCGGTATCAATGCCGGGGCACAGGAGACATACCTCAGTCGGGAAGCCTATCGGGATAAAGTGGCGGCATATAGCCAGATACTTAAGCAGCAACGCTTGAATACAATAGCAAGCAAGGAAGCCCGGAAAATAGCCATGACCGGATTCCTTCCCAAAATAGACATTACTGCCGAGGGTACCGCCAACTTGAACCATCTGGATATGTGGAACAGTCCTTCGGGACAATACCGTCCATATACCTACCAGGCATTGGCAACCTTAGGCCAGCCGCTCTATACCGGTGGTGCCTTGAATGCTCAGAAGAACATAGCCAAAGCTGACGAGCAACTGGCCCAACTAAGCGAAGAACTGACTATGGATCAGATTAACTACCAAAGTGATGCGATCTATTGGAATGCCTCTGCCGCTCATGCCATGTTGAAAGCAGCCAAGCAATACGAAGATATTGTGAACCAGCAATATAATATCATCAACGACCGTTTCACCGACGGTGCTATCAGTCGCACGGACTTACTGATGATTTCCACCCGTAAGAAAGAAGCTGAGTTGCAGTTTATCAAAGCTCGTCAGAACTATACACTGGCTTTGCAGCAACTAAATATCCTTATGGGAGTAAAACCGGATGCACCTGTAGATAGTCTGAGTGATATTGGTATTGTAGGCGAACCTGTACAACAATTCAGCTTCGACGAAGTATTAAACCGCCGTGCAGACTATGCCAGCACAGAAGTAAACATCTCTAAGAGCGAAGCGCAACGCCGTGCCGCCCTTAGCAAGTACAACCCGCAATTGAATATGTTTTTGGCCACAGGATGGGATACCGGCGTTGCATATATGGGTCAGACCGTTGTCCATACTCCTATTGCCGGACTTAACCTAAGTATTCCCATTTTCCGTTGGGGTGCCCGTTTCAAGACGAACCGCCAGCAAAAGGCATACATCGGTATTCAGCAGTTGCAACAAAGTTATATATCAGACGGTATTCTCGAAGAGTTCTCCGCAGCCAATACCAAACTGACCGAAACAGAGCAACAAGTGAAGACTGCCAAAGAGAATATGGCGCTAGCTGATGAAAACCTGGACCTGGCCACCTTCTCCTACAATGAAGGAAAAGCCAGTATGGTGGATGTTCTTTCGGCACAATTGTCATGGACTCAGGCGCATAATAATCTGATAAATGCCTATCTGGCAGCGAAGATGGCTGCAGCTGAGTACCGCAAGGTGGTAAGCGAATAAAATAACATAAATGGCAAAGTCGGGAAATTTAAATAACAATCTCTCCTAACTTTGCCATTGCTTCAATCCTCTTTCTATCCTTAAAAAACTACCTGTCTAATTTATATTTACTCTTTGGAAAAAGAGTATGGCATAGCCTCATCAGATATCCCTCGCAATTTATTAGGCTCTGCCGACATAACAATATCAATCTGTCCCCCTTCCAAGAGTTCTTCATGACATAAAAAGTTCCTGTCACACAGTTTCGCATTAACGGAGCACTTATAGATGTAACGATTAGAAACACTATTATCGGGAGCAGAAATAGTCAAATCTCTTCCATTCTCAAAATGCAGAGTTGCTTTTTTGAACAATGGAGCACCTAATACATACTCATCCGTACCCGGACAAACCGGATAGAAACCTAATGCAGAGAATACATACCAAGCAGAAGTCTGACCGTTATCCTCATCACCACAATAACCGTCGGGACCGGCAGTGTACATACGGTTCATCAC
>NZ_JASLER010000001.1 GCF_030151085.1 Bacteroides sp.
GAATCAGATCCTCGTCTGCACGATTTGATTAAGAAGTGTGATGTTGTTATGCCTTGGTTTGTTGGTCGCTATAACGAAAGCTCGTATTCTCGTTATCAGAGTTTGATAAAGCAAGACATCCAGTGGGCAAAGCAAAACAAAGTAGATTATGCACCTTTGGCATTCCCTGGTTTCTCTTGGGGAAATATGAAAGAGAACCCTTCTACCATAGAGCGTAACAAAGGCTCATTTTTGTGGAAACAGCTATCGAATGCCATAGATATGGGTGCACAAATGATATACATAGCTATGTTCGATGAAATAGACGAAGGAACGGCTATTTTTAAATGTGCTAAGAAAGTGCCCGTAGGTGCAAGTACTTTTGTTCCCATTGAAGAAGGTCTTGAAAGTGACCACTATCTTTGGTTGGCAGGTGAAGCCGGCAAGATGCTTCGTAAAGAGAAACCACTTGAAATGAATCAGCCGATTCGTAAAAAAAAAGCAGTAAAGTAATCAGTGCGCTTGCTCCGGCAGCGTATGTGAACCCTTTCATTGGTGCCAGCACCAGTGTGGAAGCAGCAGGGGTATATCATGGCCTTGGGAAAACATCTCCCGGGGCCATGTTTCCTTTTGGGATGGTGCAATTGTCACCCAATACAATTACCGGAGGGGACAATGGTTCGGGATATAGTTATGAACATACATCGCTGGAAGGATTTGCATTCACTCAAATGAGCGGAGTAGGGTGGTATGGAGATTTGGGTAATTTCTTGGTAATGCCTACTACCGGAGAACTTAAAACTTCTGCGGGTACTTTGGCAAATCCTGATGAAGGTTACCGCTCCCGTTTCTGCAAAGATACGGAAGTGGCAAAAGCCGGTTACTATTCTGTTGTTTTAGATGATTATCAGATAAAAGCAGAGGCTACTGTAGCGCCTCATAGTGGAATGTTACGTTTCACTTTCCCGGAAAATGAACAATCACGTATTCAGATAGACTTAGCACGACGGGTTGGAGGAACTTCCGTTTGGCAAGAGGTAGAGGTAGTAGATAATTATACTATTTCCGGCATGATGCGTTGTACCCCTGAAGGAGGAGGATGGGGAAATGGCGGAGGTCATGCTGACTATACAGTCTATTTCTATGCTCAATTTTCAAAGCCATTGACTGATTATGGTGTTTGGAATGCGGATATTCCTGAGGGGCAATCCCGTAAACTGGAAGACATAACTACTCCTGCCTATAAACAGTATGCAAAAGAAGCAAAGGTTATAAAAGGAATGAAGAAGTATGCCGGAAAGCATATCGGTTTCTTTACAAACTTTGCTACCCGCCAAGGGGAAAGTGTTTTAATGAAAGCAGGTATCTCTTTTACAAGTCAGGAAGGAGCACGGAAAAACCTGAATGCAGAACTGATAGACTGGAACTTCGACCAAGCTTATCAACATTGTGAATCGGAGTGGAATAAGGCATTGTCATGTATAACAGTAGATAGCGAAGATGAAGTGCAGAAAACGATTTTTTATACAGCATTGTATCATGCTTTTATCGACCCACGCACTTTTTCGGATGTAGATGGTAGTTATATCGGAGGAGATAAAGAGATGCATACAGCTGACGGATATGTCCGGCGGACTATTTTTAGCGGTTGGGACGTATTCAGAAGTGAGATGCCCTTATTGACTTTGGTTCGTCCGGATGTAGTCAATGACTTGATTTGCTCCATGAACGGGCTGGCGGAAGAATCAGGCAGGCATTACTATCCTCGTTGGGAGTTCTTGAATGCTTATAGTGGTTGTATGTTGGGTAATCCGGCAGTATCTGTGCTGGCTGATGCTTACAGGAAAGGAATCCGTGGCTATGATATTGAGAAAGCATATACGTATGCAAGGAATACTGTAGAACGTTCCGGTAATGGAGAACGGGGATATGCACCGGGGAATACCGGTATTTCAGAGACTCTTGAATATGCTTATAATGAATGGTGTATAGCTGAACTTGCACGAGATCTGGGAAAGAAGCAGGATGAAACAAAATACCGCAAACGATCTTACTCTTACCGCAATATTTGGGATGAAGAAAAACAGAGCTTCCGTCCACGCAATGCACAGGGAGAGTTTCTGCCTTGGCCGAAAGAAGGAATCTTACATGAAGGATACGGATGCATAGAATCTAACCCCCTGCAACAAGGATGGTTTGTGCCGCATGACGTAGAAGGAATGGTGCAATTGATGGGAGGACGTGATACAGTCGTTACACATTTGGAAGATATGTTTCGTAAAACACCCGAACATCTTTTGTGGAATCCTTACTATAATCATGCTAATGAACCGGTGCACCATGTTCCTTTTCTGTTTAACCGGTTAGGACGTCCGGACCTGACACAGTATTGGACACGTTTTATTTGTACGCATGCTTACCATGACGGAGTAGCCGGCTTGGTAGGAAACGAAGATGTCGGGCAGATGTCAGCTTGGTTTGTATTAGCTTCCATTGGTATTCATCCTCTTTGTCCGGGGGAGCCTGTAATGGAATTGACCTCACCTTTATTCCGTAAGATAGATCTTAATCTGCCTGATGGGAAGAAGTTTGCTATTTGTACACATGGAGAAGGGGTATATATTCGCTCTATGCGCTTGAATGGAGAAGCTTTCCAGCAATGGCAGTTACCTTTTAAAAAGCTTCAGGAAGGCGGAACACTGGATATTTATTATTGATCCAGTGTTTTCCCTTCAATAATTTCCATTAGTGAATACTTGTACTCCGTTCCCATCGAGGAATTGTATTCTTTGCAGAAAGTGTCGTATACTGTTTTAGCAAGTCCTTTCTTTCCTTGCTGGCACAGTATCCGGCATTTTACGCAAAGAGCTTCTTCGTTGATATAGTCATGTTGGAACATGATATCGGCTATCTTCAATCTTAGAGTTTCTGATAGATCTTCGCGTTTCAGCAGACGGTATAGTAAGTCAATGGTGTTATTGGAGAATTCGTTCTTAAAGGTATCTATCCAGTCTATTTCCATATTGGGAAGCATCACGCCACTCAATAATAGTTCAAGAAGTCTTTCTAAATTCTGGCTATTGTTTTCACGATATAGCCGGAGGGCTTCCAGATAATCAGAGATGGTTCCATCTTCAAATTGAATACTCCAGAAACTATTCTGGTTCAATATTTTGATATCTCCTACTTTTTCCAATAATCCACGCAATTTACTCATATATACATTGCGGTTATTTTTGGCGGATTCTTCGGTTTTATCATACCAAAGTAATTGGATAAGTTTATGACCGATAATTCCTTTCGAATCTTTGCCTGTATAAAGAATGAGCAGGATAAGTAAAGCCTTCAGCGTAGGAGTAAACAAGTAAGTGATGTCCACACCTTCTTTATCTATTACTTTGAAACCGCCAAAGAAGCATACACAACTCTTCGATAAATCATAATTGTTAAATTCAGGTGTAGCTATTGAAATAGGAATATCGTTTATCTCCGGTATTCTTACTGCACTGGCAGGTAGTTCTTGAGGTACATTTTCCGATTCTTTCTGAGCAAACGTCATCTCTTCTTGTCTCTTCTTCTTTCTTAGGTAGAAGAATAAGATGCCGATACCAATAAGAAGAAGTACACCACCTGCTATGAACCATATTGTGTATCCGCCGTTTTGTCTCTCTTCCATCTCATTAAGATTCTGCTTAAATGCTTGCACAGAGATAGGTGGAAAATTGATTTCATAAATATTGAGAGCAGCTTCACCGCTAACTTCTGCCTGGTGCACTACAGCATACAGCTTCTTTTGTTGCGGGGAGTAGAATAGATTACTATAAATGTACTGCGATTCCATCTTTAGATTGATAGGCAATGACATTGGTTCAAACCCGGGCTTATCCAATCCAGCTTTCATCAGCATACCTCCTTGTTGGGAACAGAAGAAATAGAAACACTTCTTTTCGTCATCATAAACCATATTCTCTCCGGGTTGGAAATCTCCGTTCTCCGGTGTTGTGGTGTATTCCCAAAGTTTGTTCACCTGCTGGGTCAGCAGATTTACGGCATATAAATCGTAGTAATTGCGTGGAGATAACTCCTGCCTTCCTGACGGACATCCTCTTCCACCGAATATGTAGAGAGTATTACCAACTATGGTACTTGCCATAGTATAGCGGGGATGGATATCGGTTAGATTGATTTTAGTTTGTGGCTTATTCTCGCTCCACGGAAAGCTGATTAATAATTCGTTGTTGTAATGGTAATGCCCATATCCTCCAAAGCTGACTAATGATTCGTTGGAGGGATTGTATACGATTGTATTGTTCCAGTAATCATGATCCTTGGATACTTTCTGATTGCCTTCCCACGTCTGTGTAGTAGGATTGAACGCAGAGTAAATATTCTCATTCAGATTATATGAGAGCAACTGCTGGCGTTCGGGGATATATATCAACTGGTTGGGGTAATTGGCTACAAACTCTCCGCCTTTTATTGTGATGGTATCGGTAATATATTCTTCACTATGGAAGACATATAGCTTATTCTTATCAGTAGCCATGTAGAAGGTTCCAATAGTCGGATCGAATGCTATGGATGGTGAAGATTTGAATTCTTTATGGTAAATTGGTTTCCAAGATATATACTGGTCGATAATCCAACGGGCATTTTTGCCGGTAGCCGGTGCTTGCGAAATTTCATCATAACACACATTGTTGTTATGGCGTGCCATTTTCCAGAATCTGATGTCTTTATTGTTCCGGTTCAGTCTGATATCTTTTAGATTGATAGAGGCGACGTCGCCCAATGTAAACTTATCAAAAGGACAATATCCGAAGGCAATGCGCAGGTTTTGCACATCTATCAAATCTTTGTAGCTCGTTTTAACTTGTACACTATCATATTCGAGGGTGATTTGTCCGTCTTTGGGTTGCAACGTTAGCTCGATGGGTAGCCAGGTTTCACGTCTGACTTCTTTGGGAATGGGATTAACAGCATCTCCTGTTACTAATATGGGGAAGCGTTTGTCATTCTCTCCAACACTGAACATTAGATCAATATTCTTATTCGTATTTGTGATAATACGGAATACTGTACCGAATACATTATCGTTTCTGACCCATATATTAAACTTCAGAACAATCTTTTCTCCTAAAGTAGGAATAGGTTTTCCATCTTCGAGCACCATGCTGGTAAAGTCGGGTGCTTGAAGGGGATATGATTGAATATGCAAGCCGTATTCGGGATACTGGGCTGATATATGCTGACATATAAATAGGAGGAAAAATAAGAAAGATGTCTTTTTCATTATGTATGTCGTTTAAGTCTTAAGTGTCGACAAAAATAGTGTTTTCTTATGAGAAGATATAGAAATAGTAACACAAATATTACGATTAAGCGAATTTTAAGCGCCTATTAATTTTGGATTAAAGGTTTTGTTAACCACTTGGCGCTTACTTTGCATTACAAATTAAAATAATGTCTAATAGTATGAATTGGAAAAAGCACTTTGGGATAGTTGCACTGTTCGTGACATGTAATGTGACTGCACAGCAACAATATCTTTTTAGAAATCCGGAGCTTCCGATAGATCAACGGGTAGAGGATTTAGTATCTCGCCTGACATTGGAGGAGAAAGTAAAGCAAATGTTGAATAATACACCGTCGATTGAGCGGTTGGGTATTCCGGCGTATAATTGGTGGAATGAATGTTTACATGGAGTGGGACGCTCTAATTATAAGGTGACTGTTTTCCCGCAAGCCATCGGAATGGCGGCATCGTGGAACGATGTACTACTAAAAGAAGTTGCTTCTTCTATTGCCGATGAAGGCAGAGCTATTTATAACGACACACAACGCAAAAATGATTATAGCCAGTATCATGCTTTAACATACTGGACTCCCAATATCAATATTTTCCGTGACCCTCGTTGGGGCAGAGGACAAGAAACATACGGTGAAGATCCTTTCTTGACCGGCAAGATGGGCAAGGCATTCGTGCTGGGCCTGCAAGGCGATAATCCGCGCTACCTGAAAGCTTCTGCCTGTGCCAAGCATTATGCTATTCATAGCGGACCGGAGAGCTCACGCCATAGTTTTAATACAGACGTAACCACGTATGATTTATGGGATACTTATCTGCCGGCATTCCGTGACTTGGTAGTCGATGCCGAAGTTTCGGGTGTAATGTGTGCCTATAATGCTTTTCAAGGACAACCTTGTTGTGGAAATGATCTGCTGATGCAATCCATTTTAAGGGATAAGTGGCAGTTTAAAGGATATGTTACTTCGGATTGCGGAGCTATTGACGACTTTTACCGTCATCATAAAACTCATCCCGATGCTGCATCGGCTGCTGCGGATGCCGTATTCCATGGAACTGATCTGGATTGCGGGCAAGAAGCTTATATGGCTTTGATTAAAGCTGTAAAAGAGGGAATTATTACAGAGAAGCAAGTGGATGTTTCTTTGAAACGTTTGTTCACGATTCGTTTCCGTTTGGGATTATTCGATCCGCTTGAAAAAGTTCCTTATTCAAATATTCCTATTTCTGTACTGGAATGTGCTCAACACAAGGAACTGGCGAAACGTATCGCGCAGGAGTCGATTGTGCTGTTAAAGAATGAGCAGAATCTGCTGCCTTTGAGCAAGGAAAAACTGAAGAAGATTGTTGTAATGGGGCCTAATGCTGATAATAAGGATGCCTTATTGGGCAATTATAATGGATTCCCTACACACATGTTGACGCCTCTGCAAGCTATCCGTGAGCGGGTAGGAAACAAGGCTGAAGTCCTGTTTGTAGAAGGTCCCGATCATGTGGACACTGCAACGGCTGATATGTTTCAAAAGTGGGTGGCACAAGCTAAAGGTGCGGATATGGTTATCTTCATTGGAGGAATCAGCCCACAGCTGGAAGGTGAGGAGATGCCTGTCAGTAAAGATGGATTTAGTGGAGGTGATCGTACAACGATTACTTTGCCCGCTGTTCAAACAGAGATGATGAAGGCTTTGGCTGCGGAGAAAATACCGACTGTATTTGTGATGATGACCGGTAGTGCGCTGGCAATTCCTTGGGAAGCAAACCACGTACCGGCTATACTGAATGCTTGGTATGGAGGACAATATGGCGGAGAAGCCATTGCCGATGTTCTATTTGGAGATTATAATCCTTCGGGCAAACTGCCGGTTACTTTCTATGCACAAGATAGTGATTTACCTGATTTCAACTCGTATGACATGACTGGGCGTACTTACCGCTATTTTCAGGGAAAAGCGCTTTATCCTTTCGGCTATGGGTTGAGTTATACAGACTTTGCCTATTCGTCTCTACAAATGCCGAAAAGCTGTAACCAAACCGATAAGGAGATAAAAGTAGAGGTTACGGTGAAGAATAAAGGTAATCTGGCGGGCGAAGAGGTAGTGCAACTTTATGTCTCTCATCCCGGTCAGAAAGTGCTTACCCCACTTACTTCCCTGAAAGGATTCCAACGGGTGAATCTCAAAGCCGGTGAATCGAAGAAACTCTCTTTCCTGCTGACGGCTAAAGACCTGTCTTGTGTCGATGAGAATGGAAATCTGATGATGCTCCCCGGAGACATCCGTATCTATATGGGCGGCGCAGCACCGGTGGCTGCTTTAGCCACTCCTTTGAAGGGAGCAGAAGGTACGCTGAAATGCGTATTACCACAAAAGAAATAAACGATCTGATATACTATAGATTTGTTTAATTTTATGGATGTAGTATGCGCTAGTTGTAATGTGCTGGTAATCAGTAGGATTAAAATGAGCTATAATCAGTATACGACTGAATAGGGTTCACTATACGACTGAAATGGGTTCAGTATAAGACCTAATCCTGAGAATGAATTGCTTATAAAGAAAACTTACCTATAAAATATGAAATTGAAACTAAAATTAAACTGCCTGTTACTTGCAGGTTTATTATCTTCTTCATTATCAATGGCGCAGCAACAGAGTGATGTCTTGTCTGTGTCAACCTCTGCCAATGCACAAGAAGCTTCATTGGCATTTGATAAAGACATTAAAACGATGTGGACGCTTTCTCCTCAGATATTGAAAGCGGAACAGTGGATGATGTGTACCATTCAGCAACCTGGTGATGTTGCGGAGCTTATCTTGCAATTGCAGGGAGTATCAAAAGACGAGCTGAAGGCTGCACTTGACATTTTTGTCACTTACGACCCTATGAATTTAGGTAACCCCGTAGATTATATAGTAGAGGGTACTAATAAGGAGATGAAACTGAAATTGACCCCTAAATATGGTGCTCATGTCAAACTCGCCTTTAAAGCAGGCAAGCTGGCTAAGCCTTTCAGTTTGAAAGAAGTTGCAGTTGTTCTTGCCAAGAAAGACTTGAAAGACCGTAAGGGAGAAATGACCAACCGCCGATACATGGACCCTACACTTCCGGTAGAAGAACGTGTCGAGGATTTACTCGCCGCCATGACTCCCGAAGACAAAATGGAGTTGATTCGTGAAGGCTGGGGGATTCCGGGAATTCCGCATCTTTATGTCCCGCCTATTTCAAAGGTGGAGGCCGTGCATGGCTTTTCATACGGTAGCGGCGCTACTATCTTCCCACAAGCTTTGTCTATGGGAGCTACCTTCAACAAGCAGTTGACGGAGGAAATAGCAATGGCTATCGGTGATGAAACCGTAGCGGCACACACCAAACAGGCATGGTCACCCGTATTGGATGTGGCTCAGGATGCCCGTTGGGGACGTTGCGAAGAGACTTTCGGCGAAGACCCTGTGTTGGTGTCTCTCATAGGCGGTGCTTGGATAAAGGGATATCAATCCAAAGGTCTGTTCACTACCCCGAAGCATTTTGGCGGTCACGGCGCTCCCTTGGGTGGTCGCGACTCGCATGATATCGGCTTGTCCGAACGGGAAATGCGTGAAGTGCATCTTGTTCCTTTCCGCCATGTCATTCGTAACTACGATTGTCAGTCTTTAATGATGGCCTATTCCGATTATATGGGAGTACCGGTAGCTAAGAGCAAAGAACTTTTGCAGCAGATTCTTCGTCAGGAATGGGGCTTCAATGGATTTATCGTCAGCGATTGTGGGGCTATCGGTAATTTGACAGCTCGTAAACATTATACGGCGAAGGATAAAATAGAAGCTGCCAATCAATCGTTAGCCGCAGGCATCGCTACCAACTGTGGAGATACATATAATGACAAAGAAGTGATTGCCGCTGCCAAAGACGGACGTATCGATATGAAGAATCTGGATGAAGTTTGCCGTACCATGCTTCGTGTGATGTTCCGCAACGAACTGTTCGAGAACAATCCCTGCAAACCATTGGATTGGAATAAAATCTATCCGGGATGGAATTCGGATGCCCATAAAGAAATGGCACGCGAAGCTGCCCGTCAATCCATCGTCTTGTTAGAGAATAAAGATAACTTTCTTCCCATCTCAAAGAATCTTCGTACCATTGCCGTACTGGGTCCCGGAGCGGATGACTTGCAACCGGGTGACTATACTCCCAAATTGCAGCCGGGACAGTTGAAGTCTGTACTGACTGGTATTAAGAATGCTGTGGGAAAACAAACCAAAGTTCTGTATGAACAAGGATGTGACTTTACCACGCCGGATGGAGTAAACATACCCAAAGCTGTAAAAGCAGCTTCTCAGTCAGACGTTGTAGTGATGGTATTGGGCGATTGTTCTACCAGCGAGTCCACCGGAGATGTAGAAAAAACATGTGGTGAAAATCATGACTTGGCTACTTTGATCTTACCCGGAAAACAACAAGAATTATTGGAAGCAGTTTGTGCAGTAGGGAAGCCGGTGATACTGGTACTTCAATCCGGTCGTCCTTACAATCTGTCTAAAGCTTCGGAATTGTGTAAGGGTATTCTTGTTAACTGGTTGCCCGGTCAAGAAGGTGGTCCGGCTACAGCAGATGTTCTTTTTGGGGACTATAATCCAGCCGGACGCTTGCCAATGACATTCCCGCGCCACGTCGGTCAGTTGCCTTTGTACTATAACTTCAAGACTTCCGGTCGCCGTTACGAATATTCCGATATGGAATACTATCCTCTATATCGCTTCGGATTCGGACTTAGCTATACCTCTTTTGAATACTCAGACCTGAAAGTTCAGGAGCAAGCAAATGGAAATATCACTGTTCAAGCTACCGTAAAGAATGTAGGACAACGTGCGGGTGACGAAGTAGCCCAGCTCTATATTACAGATATGTACGCTTCTGTGAAAACCCGTATTACCGAATTGAAGGATTTTACCCGTATCCATCTCGAACCGGGGCAGTCACAGACTGTACAGTTTGAACTGACTCCTTATCAGATTTCTCTATTAAACGATCAAATGGACCGTGTGGTAGAAAAAGGTGAATTTAAAATATTAGTGGGCGGAGTGAGTCCTGAATATCGGGCGAATGATCGCATAAAGGATAGTGTAGGCTATAGTGGCAAGAACTTAGGAGTAACCGGTATGCTCGATTATACCCATGAGTTTGCAGCGGATTTTGGTTTGTCAGTATCCAAAGTAGAGGAAAATCTGGTGGAAGATCAGAAAACAATTTGGGTATCTGTTAAGAATAATGGTACTTTAATGGATATCGGCAAGATTGAAATGTACATTGGGGGTCAGAAATCAGGAGACAACGTGCATTATGAATTGGCTCCGGGAGAAGAAAAACTTATACCTTTCAGCGTGGATAAAAACAGTAATGCTCCTGTCGTGTTCACCACTAAATATAAGGTATTATCTCTTTAAGTTTTATAAACGATAAACTTACCATGAAAAACATTACTAAATTAATGGGCATAGCTTTGGTCTCAGGACTATTTGCAAGCTGTGCATCATCAGAACAAACCACTGCCTGCAATGATAGGATTGTAACCAACCCTATCAATCTGAATTATCGTTTTCAACCGGATGAAGTTTCACGACGTGAAGCTGCTGACCCGGTATTGGAGTATTTCAAAGGCTATTATTATATGTTTGCTTCCAAATCCGGTGGTTATTGGCGTTCCGAAGATTTGGCAACATGGGAATACATCCCCTGTAAAACAATTCCGACTATGGAAGACTATGCTCCCACTATTCTCGCTTATGGTGATACGCTATATTTTACTGCATCCAGTGGTAATACTCGCATATTCAAGAATGCCCATCCGGAAACCGATACTTGGGAAGAAGTGGATACAAAGTTTGAATATCCTCAACACGATCCGGCATTTTTTAAAGATGATGATGGAAGAGTCTATTTTTATTGGGGATGTTCGGATGTCGATCCTATTATGGGAGTAGAGGTAGATCCCAAAGATGGTTTTCGTGCTATCGGCGAACCTAAATCTTTGATAGTACATAATGGTGATAAATATGGTTGGGAAGTTCCCGGAAAGAATAATGAGGAACCACGCCAAGGTTGGAACGAAGGTCCGTGCGTGCTGAAACATAACGGACGTTATTACTTGCAATACGCTGCTCCCGGAACTCAATATCGTATTTATGGTGATGGTAATTATATAGGTGATAACCCGTTAGGCTCGTTTGAGTACGTAGAAGACAGCCCTTTCTCCTTTAAACCCGGTGGTTTTATCGGTGGGGCCGGACATGGTCATACTTTTAAGGATAAATATGGAAATTATTGGCATGTGGCATCTATGACTATTTCCGTACGTCATTGGTTTGAACGTCGTTTGGGCTTGTTCCCGGTGGTCGTTTCTGATAAATATGGTATGTACGCATTAACCACTTTTGCTGATTATCCTTTCTGTATTCCCGACCGGAAAGTTGATTTCGAGAAAGAAGATATCAATATGGGTTGGAACTTACTTTCATATAAGAAAAAGGTAACTGCATCTTCTTCTTTAGAAGGCTATGAACCGGAGAAGGCAAACGATGAACAAGTAGAAACTTGGTGGGCCGCAAGTACTGGCAAGAAAGGGGAATGGTTGCAAATAGACTTGGGCAAGCCTATGCTGGTTAATGCTTTACAAATCAATTTTGCCGATCATAACTTTAAAGTTCATGCTCCTCATGGTCCGGTTGTCTATCAGTATTATATAGAAGGATCAGTTGATAGCAAGAACTGGACTCGCTTAGCTGATGAAGAGAAAAACGAGAAAGATGCTCCCCATAAATTACATACTTTTGATAATCCTGCAAAGATGCAATACTTGAGAGTATGCAATACGAAAGATCTAGAAGGTTGTTTTTCTTTGTTCGACTTACGTGTTTTGGGACAAGGTGATGGTAAAGTTCCTGCCGCAGTTTCAGGTTTCCAGGCTTCACGTGATGAAAATGACAAACGCATCTATCGCTTTAGCTGGAATCCGCAAGAAAATGTGACTGGCTACATATTACGTTGGGGAACGCAGAAAGAGAAATTGACTCACTCCATGATAGTATATGATAATCAGTATGAAGCCCGTTATTTTAATAGAGATTCGGAATATTATTTCTCAATTAGTGCTTTTAATGAAAATGGTGTTGGCAAATAACTGAATAAATAAATCATAAAAACAAAATTAGTAGTTTTACAACCCAAATGGGTTATAAAACTACTAATTTTGTTTTTATGAGATATCCAATTATTGCATATAATCTAGCGATTATCCTTCCTTAAAATTTATTTTCTCTTCAATTAATTCTTTTATATACCATTTTTTAAGGTGAAAGAGTTAAAATGCTCCGAGACCCCTATTTTTCGACAAAAAAACTAATTTATTAATGTCTTTTTAAGGATTATTTTAACGGCAGACATATACTTTTGCTCCTATAGAATTTTAAAAGATGAATTTAATAAATATGAAAAATATACAAGTATACGTAAAGCCTCCACCAGCATATTCTTTCTTCTGAATATGAGAAAATAAAATTTTGAAGCGACTGAATTTATCTATTTATAAACTCTTAATTTAATTATTATGAACAAACGATTTTTAAAGGTGCTCCTGTTCGGAGCAGTGGTTCTTTCAACAGGAACATTTACTTCTTGTAATAATGACGATGTCGATGATCTGAAAACCAGAGTATCGGTAATTGAAGTAGCGATAGACGACATCAAGTCTGAACTTAATAAAGCCATTAAAGTGGGTGCATCAGTTACCAACTGGAATGCCGAAGACCGTATTATTACGTTGAGCGACGGAACGAAGATTGACCTTGGCGCACTCGACAGTGGTGGCGAGGCTTCTAACATTACTGTGGGAGAAGGCGTGATTATTATTTCAATTGGTGGAGTAGAATACGCTTTACCGTTGGCTACTGCCATTAATTCATTGGTTTACTGTCCGGAATCAACCAATCCTATTGTTAATATAGACCAAGCAGCCAACAAAGACGGCGTAACGCTGCGTTTCCTTGCAACACCTGCTCTTAGTGCTGATGCTCTTAGCAAAGCCAAGATTACCGTTGCCGATGCCCGCGAAGTACAGACGCGTGCCAACACTAGCTTCTTTAAGTTGAAAGACTTGAAGGCTGACGGCGACCTCATTCAGGCAACGATGAAAGTATGGGATGCCGCTCCGGGTAAGACCTACACCGTAGCTGTTCATTTATCAGTGCCTGGTGCTACCGTTAGCTCCAACTACTTCTATGTGGCGGTGGGTGCTGATGTAGAGGTTATTACCGAAGATCTTTCTGTATCTCCCAAATTAACGGGACTTGATGGTGCTGTCGCGAATGCAGACGGTTCTTGGACCGCTACTTTGCCCGATGGAACAGGTGAAGTTCCTGCTTTCTTGGGTACTGTTAAATTCCAGGAGATGATAACTGTTCCTGGTGCCGACAAATTGTCTTATGCATTGGCTCCGGCTGACCAGCAGAACGAATCTGTACGCAACAACTATAGTAACCTTTCTGCCAACCTCTCTGCTGATGGTACATGGAATTGTGTGAAGCGTCCGGGTACAGCAGGTGGTGAAGAAGGTATCTTGATTTTGGCTAAGGATGCGGATGATGTAACACGTGCTAAAGTGCGTATCAAGGTAATTGACCCGCTGGCTAATATCGACTTCCCGGCACTCTGCGGTGTAAAAGGTAGCTTCGAAGCTGAGCTTTATGGACGTGATGGCCGTTTCTTTGCGCTGGGTACAAACGAACTGAATGTTCCGGCTACGTTTGCTGCTTATGAGACTGAAATTCCTCTCCGCCATAATGGTGATGATTTCTTCACAACTTATGCTAGCTATAATGTTTCTACCGATGAGGGTGCATTAGTTTACAACGATGGCAGTGGTAAATTGGTACTGGGTGATTTTGCCAAGAAGTATTTGGGAGGTGCTCGTGGAGTATTCTGGTACTATCGTGGCTTTGAGCTCGTTGTCCCCGAAACACTGGCAACCGATGGTAAATACACTGATGAAACCGGCACATATAATGCAGGTGAAAAATACTGCGACTACGATACATGGGGTTCAGGTAATCCAGTTGACTACCTGAATAATCCTAACTACTATGATTTCCGTCCGAATGATGAATTTAGAACTGTTGCTTCTTTCGGTTGGAAGATGAATGAGAAGACAGGTGTATTGACTACTTCGAAAGACTATGAGGGTTATGGTATTCGTATTGCTTTTGCGGCAGGTTTTGAATACGCTTATGGAGTGAAGAATCTCTGTGCTAATGGTGATGACAAGTTTGGTATGCTTTTTATTAACCGCCGTGCGGCAGCTGAAGGTGCAAAGATGCCTGCTGCTAAGAAATAATCAGGGAGAAACTTTCGGTAAAGAGGGCACTATACCTGTTCTCCTTACCGAATCCTTGGACTAATCAAGATTTTTGTAGAACAGAAAAGTCTAATTTATGAAACAGTATATTCAAAATAATAAAAAAAGGAGAAGTGACTCTGCATCACCATTCAAGATGATGATGATGCTAGCACTTCTGTGCCTCCTGATAGCGTTACCTGCATCGGCACAGAACCGCATAGTTCGCGGTACTGTAGTTGACCAAATGGGTGAAACTGTCATTGGAGCCAATATTCGGGTGAATGGTACCACTCGTGGTGTCATTACCGATATCAATGGTGAATTTGAGATAGCTGCCGATGCAAAAGAAAAACTGACAATCTCTTTTATCGGTTATCTTGACGCAGTCGTTACGGCAGATAAAACCAATATGAAAATCACACTTAAAGAAGATAATCAAACATTGGATGAAGTTGTTGTTGTAGGTTATGGTACGCAAAAGAAAGCAACACTGACTGGTGCGGTTTCTGCTATCAACAACAAAGAAATAGCCGTAACTAAGAACGAAAATGTGGTGAATATGCTTTCGGGTAAAGTGCCTGGTGTATGTATTTCGCAAAAGAGTTCACAGCCTGGTGAGTTTGACAATTCGATTGATATTCGTGGTATGGGTGAACCGTTGATTGTGGTCGATGGAATCCCTCGTGATAAGGCTTACTTCTCTCGTATGGATGCCAATGAAATCGATAATGTATCTGTATTGAAAGATGCTTCTGCTGCTATTTACGGTGTGCGTGCTGCTAATGGTGTAATTTTGGTTACAACCAAGCATGGTGATGAATCAAATGGCAAGTTCGACATTACATTCTCTGCTAATTACGGTTGGCAACAATTCCTTTATATACCGCAAACAGCAAGTGCGGCAGATCACATGTTGCTAATCAACGAAAAATTCTATAATAGTTTCGGTGATAACACTTATCCCAACCGCACTCCTGCTAAATATACTTGGCAGGACATGATGGAATATAGTACCGGAAGGAAAAAAGGTACGAATTGGACCAAAGAATTGTTCAATGACAACGTTCCACAACAACTATATAATGTTAGCGTGAATGGTGGCTCCGAGAAGATTAATTACTTTTTTAACCTAGGTTATCAGAAACAAGAAGGTTCCTACAAAAGTGGCTCTTTGAACTATGATCGTTGGAATTTCCGTAGTAACGTTGATGCCAAGATAACCAAAGGTTTGAAAGCTACTGTACAGATCAGTGGTTATATGGATGAAAAGAATCAGCCATTTACTGATATGTGGTCTGTGTATAAAAAAGCTTGGACATATAGACCCACTTCAGAGGCTTATGTAGGTGGCGATCATAACTACCCGGCTTGGGACAGTGAGATGGGTGAACCTGAAAATCCCGTAGCTGCCATCAACAGTGATCTGACCGGTTATCGTCGTGAGAAACGTGTCAACTTTAATGGTGCTTTGACATTAACCTATGATATTCCTGGTGTGAAAGGATTGAATGCAAAGGCTTTTTATAGCTACGACTATTACACAACCAATAATACGAGTTATAAGCGCGCTTACAAATTGTATAATATGCGTGAAGACGGTACAATGGAAAGCTTCGACCGCAATGCCGACAGTAATTTAAGACGTAATACTGACCCTAGTTATGGGACAGTGATGCAACTCTCTTTGAACTATGCACGTAAGTTTGGCGACCACAACATAGGCGCTATGGTACTATTTGAAGAGCAGTATAACAATTGGGACAATTTTTATGCACAACGTGTCATGCTGTTGGATGGCGAATATTTAATTTATGGTGAAGAAAAAGACCAGATAGGTTCAATGGGTGGTGCCGGTGATAAAACCCGCCAAGCTATTGTGGGTAGAGTAAACTATGATTATAAAGGGCGATACATGGTGGATTTCTCTTTTCGTCAGGATGGCTCTTCCAGTTTCCCGAAAGGTTCGCGTTGGGGATTCTTCCCTTCTGTATCTGCAGGCTGGCGTGTGAGTGAAGAAGCCTTTATGAAAGAATTGATACCTTTTCTTAGTAACTTGAAGATTCGCGGATCTTATGGTAAAATGGGTGATGATGGTGGTGCGAATACTTATCCTCAAAATGTGGTAGCTTATAATATTGAAAAAGATAAGATCGGCTGGTTTTACAATGGTGCATTAATGGCCGGTGTTGCTGCAACTTCTATTCCTAATCCTGATTTGACATGGTACACTGCTGAAACCTATAACCTCGGTTTAGATTTCGACCTTTGGAATCAAAAGTTAAGTGGTACGTTTGAAGTGTTTAAACGTAAGCGTAGCGGTTTGCTTGATACCTCCTCAAGTATTATTCCAGGTACGGTAGGAGCTTCTTTGCCGAAAGAGAATCTGAATAGTGACCAGACTTTTGGTTGGGAAATCAGTTTGAACCATCGTAATAGAGTGGCAGGAGTGAATTACTGGTTAGGTGGACAGATTTCTGCCACGAAGAATCGTTGGGATTATCGTCAGGACAGTCAGGCTAGCAACTCTATGGATGCATGGCGTCGTCGGGATGTGTCGGGACGTAATAAAGACATTTGGTTCTCTTATGAAGAAGGCGGACGTTTCACTAGCTATGATCAAATCCGTTATCATAATGTTACTGGTGGCGGATATGGTCAGGGTACTTTGCCAGGCGACTATTATTATGAAGACTGGAATGGTGACGGTGTAATAAATGATGATGATAACCATCCGATGGCGACTTATAATTTACCGGTTTTCAATTATGGTATTGTGATGGGAGCCGAATGGAAGGGTATTGATCTCTCTCTGAACTGGCAAGGTGCAGCTGGCGTATACAATTCTTATACAGAAGTATTTACAGAAGTAGGCCCATTTAATGGTGGCGCAGTGTTGGATATTTACCTGGATCGCTGGCACACAGCTAATCCAAGTGATGACCCCTGGAATCCGAATACTCAATGGGTGTCAGGTCTTTATCCGGCTACAGGACATAGTTTCAGCAATGCCGGGACCGGTATCAAGAACACCTCTTATCTGCGTCTGAAAACTTTGGAAGTTGGTTATACACTGCCTAAAACTTGGTTGGCTAAGTCTGGTATAAAGGATCTTCGTGTTTATTTCAATGCATACAATCTTTTGACTTTTACAGGTCTGGATAACATTGACCCTGAACGTCCCGGTGCCAGAGGTGGTGTAAACGAAGATCCTAACAAGGATAGTGTCTTGTTCTACAATTACCCTGTGAACCGTACACTTAACATTGGTGCAACAATCAAATTCTAAAAATAAATAGATAGAATATGAAAACATTGAAATATATATTTGCGGCAGCTGCATTGGGACTTACGGTAACTTCCTGCTATGATTTGGATTTGAAACCGAAAGGACTTATCTATGAAAATGTGCTGTTTCAATCGGATAATGGTATCAAGAAATATCTTGCTTTGATGTACCAGGATCTTCCTATAGAAGATTTTAATTATTGCCAGAATGGTGATGACAAGGGGTATGCGACAGTAAATCAGAGTGGCTGGCATGGTGGAAACAGATGGCAGGCTCAAAAAGGTAGTCCGGCATCTTGTGCCGCCGAGGCAGCCGGTCGCGGAACTTCTTATGGTGATGGTTGGGGCTATTGGCCTTATGATCGTATCCGTGACATTAATAATATGTTGGAACAGTTGCCGAATTATCGCAACTCTTATAAGGAAGTAGATTATAATACGTATCTAGGTGAGGCTCGTTTCTTACGTGCATTCTACTATTTCGGAATCGTGAAACGCTATGGTGGTATACCCATTGTAGACAAGGTGCTCGACCCTAAAGCTCCGGCGGAGGAGTTGCAACAACCCCGTAACACCGAATATGACTGCTGGAAGTTCATTTATGAGGATTTGAAGTTTGCTATGGAAAATGCTACTGATTCAAAGTCAGAAGTTGGACGTGCAAACCGTTATGCAGCAGCGGCATTGATGTCTCGTGCTATGTTATATGCAGGCTCCATTGCCAAATACAATCAGTACACGGCTGTTACTGGTCCGGCTGTTTCAGCAGGTTTGATGGGTATGCCTGTAGACAAGGCACAGGAATTTTTCCAATACTCTTATGATGCGTGTAAGTTCTTGCAAGAAGCCGGATTTAAACTTCATACTGGCGCTGATAAAGAAAAAGCCTATACAGAGATATTCTTGAGCCCGAATACAGAAGAGGATATCATGGTCAAGCAATATGGACCTAACACCAGTACTCCTACCAACACTAGCTTGTTCCACTGTTGGGATTGTATGATATTGCCGAAAGGTGAAGGACTTTCTGGTGACATTGGTGTTGCGCTTCAACCTGCTTGGGAAATTATGGGACTTTATGATATGCCCGCTATTACTGATGAAGAAACCGGTAAGCCGATACGCTTTAATAAGGTGACCGACCTTTGGGATACAAATAAAATGGAGCCAAGATGTCGTGCTAATTTCTATTTCACTGGAATGACTGAATCTATGTCTGGTACGACATTTGACTTTCAAGGTGGTGTATATACAAGCTATCCGGGCACTGCTGCTGACGGTACTTCTGAGACACAGGGAAGTGTGAGCGACTATACTAACCAATATCGCATAAGAGCATCTAAACCGGGTGAATACAAGGATATCAATGGTGTGAATGTGAAGGTTAGTGGCTTGCATGGTTTGGCCGAAGGTACAGGTGATGAAGGTTATTCACGTATGGGTGCTTGCATCCGTAAGTATGTGCAGGCAGAGGGAAGCAATGCCCGTGTATTCTTTACTAACTATCAACCTTGGAAAGTATTCCGTTATGGTGAGATTCTATTGAACTGGGCAGAAGCAGCTTATGAATTGGGCTTGATTACTGGCAGTGAAGATTTGAAAGCAGAAGCTTTCGATCATATCAATGAAATCCGGGATCGTGCAGGTGCCAGCCGGCATAATATGGTTGCTAATCCGGCAGATGTAGGCTCCGAAATCTATGGTTTCATGATTGATGAGAACCTACAATACATCCGTGACGAGCGTGCCCGTGAACTTTGTTTCGAAAATCATCGCTTGTTCGATATTCGTCGTTGGAGAGTAGCCGACATGATGTTCCAGAATGGTGTATATACTCATACATTACTTCCATATCTGGTTCTCGATGAGAATAAATGGATATTCTTGAACGAAGTAGAACGTGAAGGTCGTAAAGTAACATTTGACAAACGTCATTATTATGAACAGATTCCGGGTGGTGAAATTAATAAGAACCCATTACTGATTCGTAATGATGGTTATTAAATGGAATATTGTTTAATAAAAGTATTGATATGAAAAAGTTTATATATAGTTTATTATTTGGTACTTCGGCATTGCTAATGGCATCATGCATGGAGGTGGATAATTTCGATGCTCCCGATTGCCATTTCTATGGAAAAGTTATAGATTCTACTACAGGAGAAGGTATTGTTTCCGACCGAGGTGATTGTCACATTCGTATATGGGAAATGAGCTATAAAGTTAATCCCGGAAGTCAGGATCTTACCATAAAGGAAGATGGTACGTTTAATAATACCAAGCTCTTTTCCGGTACGTATGATATGGTGCCGGAAGGCTCTTGGTGGCCGGCAGATACTATCCGTGTAGGACTTGGTAAGAAAACTACTCAAAATTTTGAGGTAACTCCTTATCTAAAGTTATTTAATTTTCAAACAAAACTTGTGGGAACTACACTTACCATGTCTTGTCGTTTGGACGCTCCAGTGACAGAAGGACTTCCTCAAATTACGGAAATCCGTCCGTTCCTCAGTCTGAACAGCTTCTGTGGTGCTTCCAACTGCATTGGTTATTACAACTCGAATACATTTAAAATCAACATCATGCAGACTTGGGATAAGATAAAAAAGGAAGAAGACGGTAAAAGCATAACTTATTCGGTTGATCTACCTGTGAAGCCGGGATATATTTACTTTGCTCGTATGGGAGCTAGAGTGAAGGATAAATTTGAAAAGTATAATTATACTGAAATTGTAAAGATAGAAGTTCCTAACGAATAGTTTTAATGAAGGTAGTAAGATTGTAATAAATGTGCCGGAAGGGGAGACGTATGTTTATTCTTCCGGCCTTTTTTTAATCATTGAAATAGAAAAATGAAGCAAAAGAATATATATTACTTACTGTTGTGTGCCCTTTGGGCATGTACAGTTTCTTGTGGGAGTGGCAATGATGACGTTATTCCTCCAGCTATAGAACCGGATAAACCAGACAAACCAGTCACCGAAGACGAGTATAACAAGCCTGAATTTACCCTCCATGAAGACGGCAAACCATTTGATACCTATCGTGGATTAGTGATGGCAGGTTATCAAGGCTGGTTCGGAGCGCCGGGTGATGGATGTAGCCATAGCAATGCGGAAAACACAGCGTGGTATCATTACCGGGAAAGTGAAGTGTTCAAACCAGGTGTCTTACAGAACTCCATCGATATGTGGCCCGATATGTCTGAATATACAAAGAAATACACACCGGGTGTAGATGGTCCTGCTGGTCGTTCTGCCAAGTTCACCTTACCCAATGGAGAGACGGCACAAGTGTATAGCGCTTACGATGAATCGAGTGTATTGCTCCACTTCAAGTGGATGCAGCAATATGGTGTCGATGGTGTCTTTATGCAACGTTTTGTGGGCGAGGTAATCAATAATCCCGATGGCAAAGATCACTTCGACATGGTGTTGAAGCATGCTATGAAAGGAAGTAACCAATACCAACGTGCTATCAGTGTGATGTACGACTTGGGCGGTTTTATGGAAGGCAACCGTGATGAGAGTGCGGTGCTGGCAGATGCGCAATCAATTATGGATTTGTATAATCTGAAAGATCGTAACCAGCAGAAGTTCTACCTCTATGAGGGCGGTAAACCACTGCTTGCCCTTTGGGGGGTGGGTTTCGATGAGAAGCCTTTCAATGCAGACAACATTTCCAGCCTGATAACAGCGTTGAAAGCTCAGGGATGGAGTATAATGTTGGGTGTGAACGACGATTGGCGTACACATACCTCCACCAAATGGCCACGTGCCAAGTACACAGAAGTGGTAAAGAGCGCCAACGTCATTTTCCCCTGGTTCGTAGGCCGATATAACTCGATAGCCGACTATAACAATGACCGCAAACCAAAGATTGATGCGGACATTAAGTGGTGTAAAGAGAACGGTGTACACTATGCTCCCCACTGTTTCCCCGGTGGAGCTGACTTGAATATGCACCCGAACAATGGTGTGGTAGATCGTTTAGGGGGAAGATTCTTCTGGGAACAGATTTATGGCGGCATTAAGTTGGGGGCTGAGATGGTTTACGTCGCAATGTTCGATGAAATGGACGAAGGTACTGCTATCTATAAATGCCTGAACAAGAAGGACGTTCCAAGTAATGTGCCTGAAAAGGATTACTATGTGTGGTATAACAAGAAGACCGGCGGCTATGGTCGTGGAGCCACTGCTGTGGATGAAAGCACGCTTGATGGAGGCTGGTGTAAGAAGGCAAGTGAACTCAATATCGTCTTTCAGGGTGTCGAGGATGATCTGCCTACTGATCATTACCTTTGGCTTACCGGACAGGCACGTAAGATGCTTCGCGGCGAAGTGCCTTTGAAGAATGCTTGGCCGGCACGATAGCTGATTGTTAAGCTCCGTCTGTATGGATAAGTTATTATACCATACAGACGGAGCTGTTTAAAAGGTGGAATGAAGTAAATAGAAAGAGTCTGAAGCTTAAATGAAAAACAAAATAGTGTGATGATGAAGAAATTTGTATGTTACATAATTATTATATTCTTCTTCCTTCCTCATTCCTTGCAAGGGCAAGAAAGAGATTATCGGTTTGATGAGAAAGGCATATCCCGTTCAGTTTTAGAGAATTATCTGGACCGCTCCATTACGATGGTTTATCTGTTGATGCCCGACAAGCCTGAAGGAAGCAGGGTTTACTCTTATCATGCAGATGATATGCGTATGGTTAAAAATATCGGTGCCAAATTCATTGGACGCTCCATCTATCGATGGGGAGGTGAAAGCCTGCTCAATAAAGCAGAGTTCTGGAGTAAAGCGAAGTTGTTTGCTGACGAGTTGCATGCTTACGATTCCGACATCATTCTCCAAGGCTGTTTATTCGAGATTGTGACCGAAGAAGTAAATCAGATAAAGATTCCGGATTGGGTATTCGCGGGTTATGGACTACCTGTTGAGTCACGTAATTTCTCTTATGTTGATATGTTGAATCGGGAAGGACGTTTGGTTAACCATTGGCGTAAAGGCAGTAGTGTACCCGATATAAGTCGGATGGAAACCCAACTTTGGTTCTATTATTTAGCCTGTTCTTATATCGGAGTAGGATGCGAAGCATTTCATCTCGGACAGATTGAACTGATTGGCATGAACGACCCGCATCGTGATTCTTGGGCTCGCGTTATCGCTAAGATACGCGAGTATGCACAAACTCACGCCCGCCGGCACTGGGTGCTATTGGATGCTCATACTCCTTATGAAGGTATGGTTAAAGATGGAGTAAGTCTGCTTGACTTTAACTCATTTCCACTACGCATTAAGGAAATCCCTGAACAACCTTATAAGGCTGAATTAGCGGTGAATCATTTGGATGCTCTTTACCAAAAGAGTAAAGGCTGTGTATCGCCTAGTGGATGGAAATGCAAGCATTTACCCTATCTTGTAGAATTTGATAATTATGGTCGTGGAAAAGAACCAAACGTTGCGGATTTGACTTCGCACTTCGTATGGGGATGGGATGAGATATCCTGGTTGTCCTTGCAACCGGAAGACTATCGAAACGATTGGCTAACATACGCACATCATTGGATACGTAATACCGATCCGAATGGTCATATTGAAATGCCCGGTCACCGGATGATAGCCTGTCCTAACCATACTGAGGGCAATTATCGGGCTAATATGAAGAGTGAAGCCTGCCCCTCGGGCTATTCTCAGGAGGAAATAATTAAAAGACTTTGGAACGAACAATAATAATCTAATTAACAAAACACTTAAATGATAGAAACCATGAAAAGATACTTTCTCTTTTTATTCGCTTTATTCTTGTTTGGAAATCTGGATGCAGCACCCAAACATTCTAAAAACACCAAATATCCATCCTACAATGGTCTCGTTATGGCGGGTTATCAAGGATGGTTTAGCCAGCCACGGAAAGGAATGATGTATCCTGATGAACAAAGTACCCGCATCGATATGTGGCCGGACGTCAGTGAGTATGAGAAGACCTATCCTACGGGACTTAAACTTGCCGATGGCTCTACTGCCCGTTTCTTTTCATCCAGAGATGAGAGTACAGTAGATTTGCATTTTAAATGGATGCAGGAGTATGGATTGGACGGCGTATTCATGCAGCGTTTCGTTGGAGCTGCCCGACCGGAAGCACGAAAACGTAGTGAAGTGTTGAAACATGCCATGAAAGCTGCTTCGAAATATGGACGTGCTATCGGCGTCATGTACGATTTATCCGGTCTGGCAGCTAAAGGTGAGGATTGTTCTGTGTTGATTGACGACTGGAAGTATCTGGTTGATTCATTACGGGTAACCAATCAGGAGGGCGAACAAACGTATGTCTTCTATAACGGTAAACCATTAGTCACTATCTGGGGGATCGGTTTTCCCGACCGTCCGTATGACATCCGCAATATAGGTATGGAACGCTTCATTGACTTCCTGAAGAACGACCCTGAATACGGTGGTTGTAGTGTAATGCTGGGCGTACCTACTTTTTGGCGTGAACTGAATGCCGACTGTACGCACGACCCATACTTACATGAACTTATACGTCAGGCAGATATCGTTCTGCCATGGATGGTACAGCGTTTCACTCCGTTGTTGCACAACGATATGGATCGTTACCGTGATGTGATTCTAAGTGATATGGAGTGGTGCAAAAAGAATAACGTTGGCTATGTCCCCTGTGTAACTCCCGGTTTTAGCTGGCATAATTTGAGCCGGCATGAGTTCAAAGATGATGTGAAACCATCCGGCTCCATTCCCCGTCAAGGTGGACGTTTCTACTGGCAACAGATTTCAACAGCAATCGTTGCAGGTGCCAAAATGCTTTATGTAGCTATGTTCGATGAAGTAAACGAAGGCACAGCCATCTTCAAGTGTACGGACAATCCGCCGGTAGGAAAAGAAATCAAGTTTGTAGGTATGGATGGCATGCCGTCCGATCATTATTTGTGGTTGACGGGTGAGGCTGCTAAGATGCTTCGTCATGAAAAGCCTCTGAACTTTGAAATGCCACGACGGGATAAGAGATAAGTCGAGGGACTATTATTCACATGGGGTTTATATCGATTTTTGCCAACACCCAACACTATTATGCTTAATTTCCTTTGGATTAGGTGATTATCTAGTGGTGGCAACTGTGTTGGCAAGTGACGGCAAACTGCTTGCCAACACGCTTTTTTTTGGAAAAGTTGCTAATTATTACGGGTAATGTTTTGTGTGTCTGTGTTTCATCTGCTTTTATGTTCTCTATTATTACTTATGCTAAAATGGCTTTATTTGCTCGTAAATAGGGGAGTTTTGATGCCTAATCATTCAAAAGTAGCTGCTTTTGCGACCGGCTTATTGCACAATACAGTCTTAATGCCTGATGTTATGAAACAAAATGTATGGTTCGAACCTCTTGGATGCATGTACTTTTTCCTCTCAGTATTAATACATAATGTGTAGAACAAGAATGCATAATGTCTTAAAGCTTCATCCTTTTCTTCGTCACACGGCTGAGGGCTGTAGAGCCCAGGTACGTAAACCGTAGAGCCCTGGTATGTGTGCCGAACAGCCCTCAGTCGTGTGACGAAGAAAAGGATATAGCATTGGCATAAAATCAATAAAGCATTTACGCATTTTTGATGTATATCCTGCAGATTTTGTACAGATATCCCGGGTGATAAACAATGGCGTTTCATGCGGAGTATTGCCTGATTTAGATTCTTAGGATATGAATAAGATGTCAGTAAGTGAAAAAAGGACAAAGTATTAAGTCTAAATTAAGAGTATTTTTAACCATGCAACCTTAAATTTGCTCGCATTAAATACAAAACTATAATTTACGTATGAAAAATGTTCTAATTACCATGGCTATCTTATCATTTACATTGATGAGTTGTAGCAGTCAAAAACAAACTAAAACAGTAACTCTTGGTCCGAATCCATTTATCACACACATGTACACTGCCGACCCGTCGGGGCATGTGTGGAAAGATGGTCGTTTGTATGTGTATTCGTCCCATGATATAGACCCGCCACGTGGTTGTGACTTGATGGACCGTTATCATGTATTCTCTACCAATGATATGGTGCACTGGAAAGATCACGGAGAAATTCTGAACTCTTCACAAGTACCTTGGGGACGTAAAGACGGCGGTTTTATGTGGGCGCCCGACTGTGCCTACAAGAACGGTATCTATTATTTCTATTTCCCACATCCGAGTGGAGACGACTGGAATAAAACATGGAAAGTGGGTGTAGCCACTAGCAAACATCCTGCCAAAGACTTTAAAGTACAAGGCTATATCGAAGGATTGGGCGATGCCTTTGCCATGATTGATCCGTGTGTCTTTGTAGATGACGACGGTCAGGCTTATTTCTATTACGGTGGCGGTGGACGTTGTGCAGCCGCAAAGTTGAAAGACAATATGGTAGAAATAGCTGAGCCACTCCAATTCATGGAAGGTTTGAAAGATTTCCATGAAGCTGCTTGGGTGCATAAAAGAAATGGCATTTATTACCTTTCTTATGCCGATAATCATTCTGAAAACAGAAAAGGTGCTAATCGTTTGAACTATGCGACCAGTGATTCACCCATGGGACCGTGGAAATATCAGGGCATTTACCTCGAACCTACAGGATGTGATACCAGTCACGGATCTATTGTTGAGTATAAAGGTGAGTGGTATGCTCTCTATCATAACAGCTCTATCTCCGGACAAGGGAATCTCCGTTCTGTATGTGTAGATAAGCTCTATTATAATCCTGACGGAACCATACAGGTGGTGAAACAAACAAAGTAAACAAGTATGCGGTTATCAGGCAATTGGTTTCAGATTGTTTTTTGTATCATTACGCTTACCCTAGCGGCTTGTAGTGGCAATGATGCGGCTGAGGATATTCCGGAGGTGACACCTCCGGAAGTAAACCCTCCTGATGAAGGTCCTTATGAGTATGATAACGATTTGGACTATAACTCGGAAGAGTTCCTGAAGAATTATAAAGGAACACCCTACAAAGGGCCTCATTACATACCCGGCACTTTGGAAGCTGAAGACTTTGATGAAGGCGGGCAGAACGTGGCATATTATGAAAGTGACACGAAACCTGCCGACGCCGGCTATCGGGGTGAACATGCCGTTGATGTTCGGGCAGATGGCAATGCTTCCGGAAAGTACTATATCGGAGATGTGCAACCCGGCGAATGGATGTGTTATACGATTGATGTGGGTGAAGACGGTGCTTATTCCATTGATACCTATATTATAAAAGGAGACGGATCTAAAGGCAGCTTCTATTTTGAAGTCGATGGACGTGGAGCGAGCCGTGGTATAGACATGCCCCTTGGTGGTTGGACGGACTTTACCCATAAAGCAACTGTCGGGAATATTCAGCTAACCAAAGGCAAGCATGTACTGAAATACTATGCCAGTACCCCCGGAAATATAGACAAATTTGTATTAACCCGTACCGGTAAACTAGAAGAACTCTCCAATTCTTTTGTATATCCTGTTACTAAAGCAATGAGCAATCCTCTGTTTGTCGGTTTTGATTCACCCATGTATAACAGTTGGATAAAAGGCCCTCTTTATACAGCCGATGCTTCGGGGCACGTATGGAACATCGACGGAAAAGAGGTGCTCTACGTATATGCCTCCCATGATATGGAACCCGCTAAAGGTTGCGACCGTATGGATCGTTACCATGTTTTCTCTACCGAAGATATGGTGAACTGGACTGATCATGGTGAAATCATGAATGCTGCAACCGTACGCAAGCATGCCGATTGGGGTTGTGAAGGTTTTATGTGGGCTCCTGATTGTGTATACAATCCAGTGAATAAGACTTACTACTTCTATTTCCCGCACCCCACCAGCACTGCCAATTGGAATAGTACGTGGCGGGTAGGTGTGGCTACCAGTAAATATCCCGGTAAGGAATTCCGCGTAGTGGGCTATGTTGAAGGCATGCCATCCGAAATAGATCCATGTGTCTTTGTAGACGATGATGGTCAACCTTATATATATAATGGAGGTGGAGGCAAATGCTATGGCGGTAAGCTGCAAAAAGATGATTGGACGAAACTGGAAGGAGCGGTAAAGCCAATGACCGGTTTGAAAGATTTCCACGAAGCGGCTTGGGTACATAAAAGAAATGGCATCTACTATTTGTCGTATGCCGATAATAATCCGGGAGCCAATCGTTTGAATTATGCTACCGGCAATACTCCTTTGGGACCGTGGACGTATCAAGGTATTTATTTGCAACCCACCAGTTGCGATACCAGTCATGGTTCGATTGTTGAATACAAAGGCCAATGGTATGCCTTCTATCATTCTTCTGATTTCTCGGGAGAGGGTAATCTTCGTTCGGTTTGCGTAGATAAACTATATTATAACTCTGATGGAAGTATACAAGTTGTAAAGCAGACTAAGTAATGCACAGACAATGATGTTAAAAAAGATGTAATTCACTATTAATTCACATATTTAATTCGCTATTAATCCGATTTTAAGTGATATATAAACCTTATAATCCTATTTTTGTCTCAGGAAATAATCAAAATTAGTATATTATGAAATTAGCACATCTATTGGCATCCGCAGCTTTAGCAACTATGTTGGGTGCGTGTAATTCGGTACAAAGTAAAGCACAAGTGGAAACTCCGGTTGACTATGTAAATCCTTATATGGGAAATATCAGTCATTTATTGGTACCCACTTTCCCGACGATTCATCTGCCTAACAGCATGCTTCGTGTTTATCCCGAACGAGGGGATTTCACTACTGACCAATTAAAGGGACTTCCTTTGATTGTTACTAGTCATCGTGGAAGTTCAGCCTTCAACTTGAGTCCTTATCAAGGAACAGAGTTCTCTCCGGTAGTAAACTATAGTTACGATGCAGAGGTTCTGAAACCTTATTATTATGAAACTTATCTGGATGACGATCAGATTCAGGTGAAGTATGCTCCTTCCCACCAGTCGGCTCTTTATCAGATAGACTATGAGCAGGACGGCAAACCGGTTTACATGATTCTCAACTCCCGAAACGGAACCATTAAGGTCGGCGATGGATTTGTCAGCGGCTATCAACAATTGGAAAACAACACACGCGTCTATTTATATATGGAGTCGGACATAGCTCCACAGGAAGCCGGTATTCTGGCTGACGGCAAGATTGATACTAACCGAAAAGAAGCTGAAGGGCATAATGCTTGTGCCGTACTTCGTTTTGCTGACGGTACTAAGACAGTAAATCTTCGTTATGGTATCTCTTTCATCAGCGAGGAACAGGCTAAGAAGAATATGCAACGGGAACTTCCTGACTACAATCTGCAAGCACTTGCAGATAAGGGACGTCAGATATGGAATGAAGCATTGGGAGATATTACCGTAGAAGGTGGTTCGGAAGATGACAAGCAAATATTATATACTTCGCTCTATCGTGTCTTCGAACGTCCGGTATGTATCAGCGAAGATGGTCGCTATTTCAGTGCGTTCGACGGAAAAGTGCATGAAGACGAGGGCGAACCTTTCTTTACCGACGACTGGATTTGGGATACTTACCGTGCTGCCCACCCTTTGCGTCTCTTGATTGATGAAGGAACAGAAAAGAATGTGATAGATTCCTACCTTCGCATGGCGGAACAGATGGGCGATATGTGGATGCCTACTTTCCCCGAGATTACAGGAGATTCCCGCCGTATGAATTCCAATCATGCCGTGGCTACGGTAGCTGATGCTGCTACCAAAGGATTGAAGTTCGACTTGGAGAAAGCTTACGAAGCCTGCCGTAAAGGGATAGAAGAAAAAACACTGGCTCCGTGGTCGGGTGCCGCTGCCGGTTGGATAGACGATTTCTATAAGAAGAACGGATATATTCCGGCGCTTCAAGAGGGTGAGAAGGAAACTGACCCGAATGTACATCCGTTTGAGAAACGTCAGCCCATTGCCGTTACGCTGGGTACTTCTTACGACCAATGGTGCTTGTCGCGTATTGCCGATGCTTTGGGTAAGAAAGAAGATGCCGCCCATTATTTGGAATGTGCTCACAATTATCGCAATGTATATAATGCCGAGACTGGTTTCTTCCATCCGAAGGACAAGAATGGCAAATGGATAGAACCGTTCGATTATCGCTTTTCCGGTGGCATGGGTGCTCGTGAATATTATGGTGAAAACAACGGTTGGGTATATCGTTGGGATGTTCCTCACAATGTAGCCGATTTGATTGATCTGATGGGAGGTAATGAGAAGTTCATCGCTAATTTGGACCAGACTTTCCGTGAACCGTTAGGACGTGGCAAATATGCTTTCTATGCTCAGATACCCGATCATACAGGTAATGTAGGGCAGTTCTCAATGGCTAATGAACCCAGTTTGCATATACCTTATTTATATAATTATGCCGGTCAGCCGTGGAAAACGCAAAAGCGTATCCGTCAGTTGTTGAAGACTTGGTTCCGTAACGACTTGATGGGTGTGCCGGGTGATGAAGACGGTGGTGGTATGTCAGCGTTTGTTGTCTTCTCTTCATTGGGATTCTATCCGGTAACTCCGGGATTCCCTGCTTACAACATAGGCAGTCCGCTGTTTACGAATGCCAAAGTAACTCTGAGTAACGGAAAAGTCTTTGAGGTTGAAGCAAAAGGTACATCTGATGAAAATAAATATATACAGTCTGCCACGTTGAATGGCAAGGAGTGGAATAAGCCTTGGTTCAGTCACGATGATATAAAGGATGGAGGTAAGTTGGTTTTGGTAATGGGTAATAAAGCGAATAAAGCTTGGGGTAGCTCGGTAGATGTAGTTCCCCCTTCTGCTGGAAAATAATTTTTAGGCATAGGTAATAGTTAGATTTAATCATGAGAACATTTAAGAAGATTGTATTGTCAGGATTACTGGCTCTGGTGGCTTGTGCCTATCCGGCACAAGCCCAGGAGCTATTCAAAAATGAAAAAGCTACGATTCACGAGCGTGTAATGGACTTATTATCACGCTTGACGGTCGAGGAGAAAATAAGTTTGTTGCGTGCTACTTCTCCGGGAATATCCCGATTGGACATCCCGAAGTATTATCATGGAAACGAAGCATTGCATGGAGTAGTCCGTCCGGGACGCTTTACGGTATTTCCGCAGGCCATCGGCTTTGCGGCTACTTGGAACCCTACCTTGTTGCAACGCATAGCTACGGTTATTTCCGATGAGGCTCGTGCCCGTTGGAATGAATTGGATCAGGGTAGGGAACAAAAGAGCCAGTTTAGTGATTTGCTCACTTTTTGGTCGCCTACCGTTAATATGGCACGTGATCCACGTTGGGGACGTACGCCCGAAACCTACGGTGAAGACCCATACCTGAGTGGCATTATGGGAACTGCCTTTGTAAAAGGTTTGCAAGGAGACGATACCCGATACCTGAAGATAGTCTCCACTCCCAAACATTTTGCAGCAAACAATGAGGAACATAACCGCTTTGTTTGTAATCCGCAGATTTCGGAGAAGCAATTGCGTGAATACTATCTTCCGGCATTTGAAGCTTGTGTAAAAGATGGTAAAGCGGCTTCTATCATGTCTGCCTATAACGCGATTAACGATGTCCCTTGTACGCTTAATCCTTGGCTATTAACTAAAGTGCTTCGTCAGGATTGGGGATTCAATGGCTATGTGGTGTCCGATTGCGGTGGTCCTTCTTTACTGGTCAACGCTCATAAATATGTCAAGACGAAAGAAGCGGCGGCTACTTTATCCATTAAAGCCGGTCTGGATTTGGAGTGCGGTGATGATGTCTATGATCTTCCTTTGCAGAATGCCTATCGCCAGAGTATGGTGACCGATGCTGATATTGATTCGGCAGCTTACCGGGTACTAACGGCACGGATGAAATTAGGTCTGTTTGATAGTGGGGAACAAAATCCTTATACTCGGATATCACCCTCGGTAATTGGTTCTAAAGAACACCAAGAAATTTCGTTGGATGCAGCTCGCCAGTGCATCGTTCTGTTGAAGAATCAAAAGAACATGCTGCCACTTAATGAGAAAAGGATAAAATCTATAGCAGTGGTGGGTATCAATGCCGGTAGTTGCGAGTTTGGTGATTATAGCGGTTCGCCGGTGATAGCGCCCGTTTCTATTGTCGAAGGTATTAAGGCGCGGGTAGGTAAGGACGTGAAAGTTGTTTATGCTCCCTGGAAATCGGCAGCCGATGGAATGGAACTGATACAAGGCGCTAACTTTCCGGAAGGTCTGCAAGCAGAATATTATGAAGATACCCGTTTACAGGGCACTCCTAAAGTAAGAAAAGAGAGTTGGATTAATTTTGAACCGGCTAATCAGGCTCCCGATCCGTTCTTACCCAAATCTCCCTTGTCTATTCGTTGGACAGGAAAACTTCGTCCTACAGTCTCCGGAGAATATACTTTCAATTTCACTTCGGATGATGGTTGTCGTCTGAGCATTGATGATAAATTAGTGATTGACTCTTGGGGTGGGCATGCGGTCAGGATAGATTCTGTATCTATGTATATGGAAGCCGGCAAAGATTATCAATTGAAAGCCGAGTATTATGATAACCGTGATTATGCCATTGCCAAATTGCAATGGAGAGTACCACAGGTAGAGAAAAAGACTCGTTTGGATTTGTATGGTGAAGCCGGCAAAGCAGTACGTGAATGCGAAACGGTGGTTGCCGTACTAGGAATCAATAAGTCCATTGAGCGTGAAGGGCAAGACCGGTCTGATATTCAATTACCGGCTGACCAACGTGAGTTCTTGCAGGAGATTTATAAGGTGAATCCCAATATTGTAGTAGTATTGGTTGCAGGAAGTTCTTTGGCTGTAAATTGGATGAACGAGCATATTCCTGCTATTGTAAATGCCTGGTATCCGGGTGAACAGGGCGGTACTGCTGTTGCCGAAGTTCTGTTTGGTGATTATAATCCGGGCGGACGTTTACCACTGACTTATTACAAGAGTTTGGACGAACTTCCTGCATTCGATGATTATGATATAACGAAAGGACGTACATACAAATACTTTAAAGGAGATGTATTGTATCCTTTTGGTTATGGTTTAAGTTATACTTCTTTCAAGTATTCTGATCTTCAGGTTGCTGATGGTGAAGAAGAAATCACATTGTCTTTCCGACTGAAAAATACAGGTAAACGTACCGGTGATGAAGTGGCACAGGTCTACGTGAAGCTTCCTGGTCGTGATGAAGTTATGCCGATAAAGGAACTGAAAGGATTTGAGCGTGTCTCTTTGAAGAATGGCGAGAACCGGCAGGTGCAAATCAAACTAAGGAAGGATCTGCTTCGCTACTGGGATGAAGCTCAAGGCAAGTTTGTATATCCTTCGGGCAATTATACTATTATGGTAGGTGCTTCTTCTGCTGATATTCGTTTACAGAAGGAAGTTGCTATCAGTCAAAGATAGAATGAATATAATTTATTGTCAACATTAAAACACGTTAGTTTATGAAAAAGTACTTTTATCCTGTATTGCTATTCTGCTTTGCCGGAATGATGGCGTCCTGTCATTCTACAAAGAGTCATTCTACTAAAGAAGAGGCAGCTATCGATAGTATGGCACCTAATCCTTTTATTACACATATGTACACAGCCGATCCTTCAGCCCATGTATGGAAGGATGGTCGTCTGTATGTGTATGCTTCACATGATATTGCACCTCCTCGTGGTTGCGACTTGATGGACCGCTATCATGTGTTTTCTACCGATGACATGGTGACTTGGAAAGATCATGGCGAGATCCTTAATTCTTCTCAAGTGTCTTGGGGACGTAAAGAAGGCGGATTCATGTGGGCACCCGATTGTGCTTACAAGGATGGCACCTATTATTTCTACTTCCCGCATCCCAGTGATACCAAGTGGAATGATAGTTGGAAAATCGGTGTAGCTACCAGCAAGGAACCTGCTGCAAACTTTACAGTGCAAGGTTATATCGAAGGAATGGACCCGATGATTGACCCTTGTGTATTTGTTGACGACGACGGTCAGGCTTACATTTATAATGGTGGCGGTGGCACTTGCAAAGGTGGTAAGTTGAAGGATAATATGATAGAACTTGACGGTCCGATGCAGAAGATGGAAGGGCTGGAAGACTTCCATGAAGCAACTTGGATACATAAATATAATGGTAAATATTACCTTTCTTATTCCGATAATCATGATGATAACTGGAATGACGGTGTGCCGGGTGACAACCGTATGCGTTATGCTATTAGTGACAATCCGCTTGGTCCGTGGAAGCACATGGGTATCTATATGGAACCTACTGATAGTTATACCAATCATGGTTCTATTGTTGAATTCAAAGGTCAGTGGTTTGCTTTCTATCATAACAGCGCTTTATCGCATCATGACTGGCTTCGTTCTATTTGTGCAGACAAACTTTTCTACAATGAAGATGGAAGCATCCAGATGGTGCAACAAAGAAAATAAAATAGCCTATGCGGTTTATTAGTTTAATAGTAATACTATTTCTGTGCGGAAATATTTCTGCACAGAAAATAGAGTGGTATTCTACCACTCAGGCGGCTCCCTGGGTTAAGCAGAAAGTGAAAGCAGAGCGGAACGATACGGAAAATAAGATTGTTCTTGATACCTCTAAACGCTTGCAGCTGATTACAGGTATAGGTGGATGCTTCAATGAAATGGGTTGGGATGCACTGAATGCTTTATCTGCTGAAGCTAGAGAGAATGTCCTCAAAGCCATCTTCGGAAAAGACGGAGCTTGTTTTGATTACTGTCGTCTTTCGATGGGGGCGAATGACTTTGCCATGAGTTTTTATTCTTCGGCTGATGTGGCAGGCGACTTTAATTTGGTGAATTTCAATATAGATCGTGATCGGTATATACTGATTCCCTACATCAAAGCTGCCCGTCAGATTAATCCTGATTTGCGTATCTGGGCTTCGCCTTGGTGTCCGCCGGCATGGATGAAGACGAATAATCATTATGCATCTGCCATTCGTCCTTCCGGCGAAAAAGATGTGAATGGGCTTGCACCTTCGGAGGCTATTGCAGAATTCAGTACCGGTTTCCGAATGGAAGAAGGATATCTGAAAACTTATGCCAATTATTTTGCGCGTTTCATCAAAGCTTATGAGGCGGAAGGATTGCCACTGGAGTGCATTCATGTTCAGAATGAACCTTGTTCCAATCAGGTGTTTCCTAGTTGCAAATGGCGGACTGAAGATTTGACTTTTTTCCTGGGACATTATCTTGGACCAACTTTCGAAAGAGAAAACATCCAGACTGATATCTATTTTGGAACCATCAATACGGCTAATCCGGATTATGTGCGTGTTGCCTTGCAAGATGAACAAGCTGCCAAATATATCAAGGGTGTGGGGTTCCAGTGGGACGGTAAAAAGGCTATTCCAACTATTCATCGTGAATACCCTGAGCTGAAGTTGATGCAAACCGAAACGGAATGTGGTAACGGAGCAAATTCATGGGATTATGCAGAATATACCTGGAACCTGATGAAGCATTATTTCAGCAATGGCATCAATTCATATCATTATTGGAATATGATTCTTCCTTCGCCGGGTATCAGCCCTTGGGGATGGAACCAGAATTCAATGGTATCTATCGATAAGAAAACTCATGCTGTGACGTATAATCCGGAATTCTATCTGATGAAACATCTGGGACATTTTGTACAGACTGGTGCCTATATGCTGGAAACTCCGTCTGATAAAAATATGCTGGCTTTTGTAAATCCCGATAGTACAGTCAGTGCGATTATTGCCAATGTAACTAATGCTGATGAAACAATAACTTTTGAAGTCGGAAAAGAAAAAGTAACGCTTGCCTTGCCTCCTCACTCCTTCCATACTTTAAGCTGGAAGCAACCGTAACATGAATTAGAAAGTTAGATTAAGAAATAATCTTCATTCTCAGACAGATGTCTGTAATAATATAAGGTATGCTAAAAAAAGCATGCCTTATTTTTATTCTCTCCTTAAAACTAATACTTTTGCAGATATATAACCTTAATAACTAATCTATCTTATGAAGAAAATTCTTAGTGCACTGCTTCTTAGTGCTTTAGTTTTGCCTG
Organism: Bacteroides sp.; assembly: GCF_030151085.1. Lineage (GTDB taxonomy): Bacteria > Bacteroidota > Bacteroidia > Bacteroidales > Bacteroidaceae > Bacteroides. Next base: position 36,029 of record NZ_JASLER010000001.1, read on the forward strand.
TAGCGGCGGAAGGTGGCAATTTGCTAAAAGGGTATCAGTATGCTACTATTGAAGCACCTGATGGCAAAGAATGGGAATCTCCCGAACGACTTGCTTTGAACAAAGAACAACCTCATGCTATTTTTTACTCTTTTGCTGACGCAACTACTGTTCGTAAAGTGTTGCCTGAAAACAGTTCGTATTGGATGAGTCTTAATGGTGATTGGAAATTCAATTGGGCGCCCGACCCTGACAAGCGTCCGAAGGACTTCTATCGTACGGACTATGATGTAAACAGCTGGGATGAGATACCTGTACCTTCCAGTTGGAATATCTATGGTGTTCAGAAAGACGGATCGCTGAAATATGGCACACCAATTTATGTCAATCAACCGGTAATCTTCCAGCATAAAGTAGCGGTGGACGACTGGCGTGGAGGAGTGATGCGCACACCACCCGCAAACTGGACCACATTCAAAGATCGCAACGAAGTCGGTTCTTATCGCCGCGACTTCACTGTACCCGCAAGTTGGGACGGTCGTGAAGTTTTTATAAACTTCGATGGTGTGGATTCTTTCTTTTATCTTTGGATTAACGGACATTATGTAGGTTTTTCTAAGAACTCCCGTAACTTGGCAAGTTTCAACATAACGCCTCATCTGGTAAAAGGTAAAAACGTGGTTGCTGCCGAAGTATATCGTAGTTCCGACGGTTCGTTTCTCGAAGCGCAGGATATGTTCCGCTTGCCGGGTATCTTCCGCACGGTTGCATTGACTTCTGTTCCGAAAGTACATGTTCGGGATTGGGTAGTGACTCCCGACTTGAACGCAACTCTCGACGAAGGTACTTTGACCATTAAAGCTGACATCCGTAATCTTGATAAGAAGGAAGTTAAAGGCTATAGTATGGTTTATTCGCTTTATGCCAATAAATTGTATTCGGATGAAAATACATTGGTAGCTTCCGGTGCTGCAACTACCCCTATCAATCCGATAGATAAAGATGGAATCGTGTCGTGTCAGACAATTCTAGTGCAGAAAACTCCTAGTTTGTGGTCGGCTGAAAAGCCTTACCGTTATACATTGGTAGGAGAATTGAAAGATAAAAAGGGACGTACTATAGAAGTGATTTCCACGTATGTAGGTTTCCGTAAAGTTGAAATTAAGGATACTCCTGCTTCTGCTGATGAATTCGGATTGGCTGGACGTTACTATTATATCAATGGCAAAACTGCCAAACTGAAAGGTGTTAATCGTCACGAATCCAATCCGGGTGTAGGACATGCTATCACCCGCGAAATGATGGAGAAGGAAGTGATGCTGATGAAAAAAGCGAATATTAATCATGTTCGTAATTCTCATTATCCCGATGATCCTTACTGGTACTACTTATGCGATAAATATGGCATCTATCTCGAAGATGAGGCAAATCTCGAATCACACGAATATTATTATGGAAAAGCTTCCTTGTCACATCCAGTAGAGTGGGAGAGTGCACATGTAGCCCGTGTTATGGAGATGACGCATAGTACTGTTAATCATCCTTCTATTGTTATCTGGTCATTAGGAAATGAAGCCGGTCCGGGTAAGAACTTTGTAACCGCTTATAATGCGCTGAAAGCCTTCGACCTCTCACGTCCCGTGCAGTATGAACGAAATAATGATATTGTGGATATGGGCTCTAATCAATACCCCTCTATTGCATGGACGCGCGAAGCTGTAAAAGGAAAATATGACATCAAATATCCGTTCCATATCTCAGAGTATGCCCACTCTATGGGTAATGCCTGTGGTAATTTGGTGGACTATTGGGATGCCATCGAATCTACTAACTTCTTCTGTGGCGGTGCTATTTGGGACTGGGTAGATCAATCTATGTACAACTATACTGCCGATGGCAAACGTTATCTGGCATACGGTGGTGACTTTGGTGATACTCCCAACGATGGACAATTCGTGATGAACGGCATCGTCTTCGGTGACCTTGAACCCAAACCCCAATACTATGAAGTGAAGAAGGTGTACCAGCATATCAGTGTGAAAGCACTGGATGTAGAGAAAGGTAGCTTCGAAATATTTAATAAATACTACTTTAAGGACTTGTCCGACTATCAAGTGCGCTGGTCGCTTTATGAGAATGGAAAAGAAGTGCAGAACGATTTGCTTCCTGTAGGCCAGGTTGCTCCCCGTAGCCGTGTTACTGTTCAGATTCCATACGACTATCAGACTCTGAAGCCGGAAGCTGAATACTTTGTGAAAGTCCAATTCCAACTGAAAGAAACAGAACCTTGGGCAGAAAAAGGCTATACGATGGCCGAAGAGCAAATAGCATTGAAGCAAGCAACGGGTTTGCCTGATATGGGTACGGCTACAGCCTCAGCCGCTAATCTGAACCTGGACAAAGCGGATGCTCGATTCACCACTATCAAGGGCGATGGCTTTGAGGCTCGTTTTGATATGCAGACCGGTACAATTTATAGTTTGAAGTATAATGGTGAAACGATTATTGCTGATGGCAACGGCCCGCAACTCGATGCACTTCGTGCTTTCACTAATAATGATAACTGGGCTTATTCAGCTTGGTTTGAAAGCGGGCTGCATAACTTGAAGCATAGGGCCACTCAAAGCAAAGTGATGCAACGTGCTGACGGTACGATAGTTCTTGCCTTTACTGTAGAATCGCAAGCGCCGAATGCTGCCCGTATTCTTGGCGGAACATCCAGCGGTAAGAATAAGATTGAAGAGCTGACCGAACAGAAATTCGGAGAGAATGACTTTAAGTTTACTACCAATCAGATATGGACAGTTTATCGTGACGGCTCTATTGAATTGCAAGCCGGTATTACATCCAATCGTCCTGGTTTAGTATTGCCCCGTTTAGGTTATCTGATGAAAGTTCCCGGAGAATATGAGAACTTTACTTACTACGGTCGTGGTCCTATCGAGAATTATCCCGATCGCAAGACTGGACAGTTCATTGAGATCTACCATAATAAGGTGGCTGACGAGTTCGTCAACTTCCCTAAACCACAGGACATTTCTAACCATGAAGATGTGCGTTGGTGTGCACTTACTAAGGGTAACGGCGTCGGTGCCCAGTTTATTGCCACTAACCGTATGTCTGTAGCTCCGTTGCAATATTCGGCTGTAGATATGGTGTTGGCAGGACATCCCTATCAACTTCCAGCGGTTAATGATACCTATTTGCATTTAGATCTGGCAGTTACCGGTTTGGGTGGAAACAGTTGTGGACAAGGAGGTCCGTTAATTGATGACCGTGTATTTGCCGGGCAACATTCTTTTGGATTTATTATTCGTCCGGCTAGTCAAAATCTAATAGCAGCTGCACAAGTAAGTGGTGACGGAGAAATTCCGTTGAGCATTGTCCGCAATAAAATGGGGGATGTTTCTTTTGTCTCTACCCGTCCTGACGCAGAGGTCTGTTATACAGTAGGAAAGAGCAAAAAGGTTCAACTATATACCGCTCCTATACCTATGCGCGACGGAGGTGTTGTTACAGCTTGGTTCAAGTCCACACCGGACATTAAATCTATACAGGCTTTCAATAAGATAGAAAAATTACAGGTAGAATTAATGAATGCCAGTAGCCAGGAAACGGATGGCGGCGAAGCTACCAATTTGGTAGATGATGATCCAAGTACTATCTGGCATACCATGTATTCGGTTACAATGGCTAAATATCCGCATTGGATTGATTTGGATGCAGGTGAAGTGAGAGCCATCAAAGGATTCACCTATCTGCCCCGTCAGGATAGCGATAACGGTAATATCAAGAATTACAGTATCCAGACAAGCTTGGACGGAAAGACTTGGAGCGATCCGGTGGCAAAAGGCAGCTTTGAAATGAATCGCAAGGAGAAGATTGTAAACTTTGATAAACCTGTCAAAGCACGCTATATCCGCTTCACGGCTCTCAGCGAACAGAGCGGACAGGACTATGCTTCTGGAGCAGAGATGTCTATCCTGGCTGAATAAGTAATGCTAAACATTGATGTCTAATTACATACTATACATGAAAAAGAATCTTATTATCCTGCTTTTGGGACTGGTCTCTTCAACTAATCTTGAAGCCCAGCTTACGAAAGCTGATTATCAGCGGGCAGATACCATTTTGAAACTAGAAAATCGTGTCTTTTCTCCGGGGGTGCGTCCCAATTGGCTTCGGGATTCTCACTACTTCTGGTATCAGAACCGCGAACCGGGCGGTAATGTCTATTATCTAGTGAATGCTGAAACCGGGCGCAAGGAAAAAGCCGCCGACAAGAAAGATCTCTCCAGCTACTTCAAAGGCAAGAATAAACACTTGGCCGAAGAACTGACGAATGAACAGAACACTAACGAATGGCGGAACGAAGATAATACAAAACCTCGTACTGTGGCATCGCCTGATAGCCTTTGGGAAGCTTATATACAGGATAACAACGTCTATGTCCGTGAACGGAAAGAACCTCGGAAACCCGTAGCTCTCACCACTGACGGTACACAAGGCTATCACTACAGCGATCGTTTGATATGGTCGCCCGACTCTCGCAAACTTGCTACCTTGAAAGTGCGCGATACGCAGGAACGTCGTATTCCCTTGTTAGAATCACACCCCGTCACCCAGGTACAACCTGTGCTGCAATGGCGTGACTATGCCAAGCCGGGCGATGTGATTCCTATCTCTTTGCCCGTCCTCTTCGATTGGACCACCCGTAAGCAAATTCCCCTTGATACTGATCTCTACGCAAACCAGTTCGATCTCTATCTCACCGGATGGCGCAAAGATAGCCGTGCGTTCACCTTCGAGTTCAACCAACGGGGACATCAGCGCTACATCGTGGGCGAAGTCAATGCTACTGATGGAAAGATCACCCATCTGGCCGATGAACAAGCTGCTACCTTCATCCATTATTACCAATGTTACCGCCACGACTTGAACGACGGACAAGAGATGCTTTGGATATCCGAACGCGACGGTTGGCGGCATCTCTATCTCTTGGGTAACGATGGACAAGTAAAACGTCAAATAACCAAAGGCGAGTGGGTAGTACGCAACGTCGATTATGTGGATGAGGTCAACCGCGTGATTTATTTTAACGCTTGCGGTTTCAACCCCGATGAAGACCCTTATCACTTGCATTATTGTCGCATCAATATGGACGGTACCGGTTTCAAAGATCTCACTCCCGAACCCGCCAATCATCAGGTAACGGCTTCTTCAGATCATAAATATCTCGTTGATGCCTACTCTCGTGCCGATATGCCCTATACATCGGTGTTGCGCAGTTCTACAGACGGTTCCATTATTGCTCAACTCGGAAAAAGCGATATCAGCGAACTGACAGCTTCGGGCTGGCAAATGCCTGAAGTTTTCCATGCCAAAGGTCGTGACGGCAAGACCGATATTTGGGGAAAGATCCTTCGTCCCTCTAATTTCGATACATCCAAGTCGTATCCGGTTATCGAGATGATCTACGCAGGCCCTCACGATTCCCATGTGGAGAAATACTTCCGTGCTACCGACCATCTCTGTTCCCGTTTGGTGGAATTAGGCTTTATCGTTGTCAAGATTGATGGTATGGGTACTTCCAACCGTTCCAAAGCCTTTCACGATGTCTGCTGGAAGAACCTGAAAGATGCCGGATTTCCCGACCGTATCGCTTGGATAAAAGCTGCCGCTAAGCAGTACTCCTATATGGATATTGAACGTGTAGGTATCTACGGATGGTCTGCCGGAGGTCAAAATGCAATGGCAGCCCTGCTCTTTCACAACGATTTCTATAAAGCTGCTGTAGCCCTCTGTGGTTGCCACGACAATCGTATGGATAAGATTTGGTGGAACGAGCAATGGATGGGCTATCCGATAGATGAATCTTATAGCGCCTCTTCCAATGTAGACAATGCTTGGCGACTGAAAGGCAAACTACTACTGATAAATGGCGAGCTGGACGATAATGTTGACCCTGCATCGACTTTGCAGGTAGTGAGTGAACTGATGAAAGCTAATAAGAACTTCGACCAACTCTATCTGCCCGGTAAAGGTCACAGTCTGGGTGGGACGTTCGAGATGCATAAGATACATGATTTCTTTGTGGAGAGTCTGTTGGGGCAGAAAGCTCCGGAATGGTAAGTTTGTAAGAAGTCGTTTTAAGATATTCAGAAAATTATAGTTTTGGTTCTTCGTCACTTAGAGGAGTAAGTGACGAAGAACCAAAAAACTAGAATGGCATTGGAATGAGACTGTGATGTTTTAATTGTATGTCTCTAAGTTTAGGCTATTTCTCCATAATTACAACCATAGACTGAGGTCCGATTTCCACTTGTCCCTTAAACTTGACTGGCGATTGCCTTTCCGGCGAAACCATAATTAATGGAGAGTTGGAGTTATCCAAAGATATAGTTGCCGTATTCGCCTTCCGACTATCTACATTGTATGCCACTACCGCCTTCTTACCAGTCTTGTTGTTACGGAAAACGGTATACCGGATATTATCTCCTTTAACTTTAGCACCCAGCACATCTTGGTATTCGGCATCCCACAAAAAGTCGGAATAGCGTTTTCTCAGCTTGTCAACCTTTTGTCCGTATTCCATCACACGGGGGAACTCACTTAAACTTCCCTTGAAGTTCCTCACTTCGTAACTCATCGAGTACTTCATCGCTGCGCACATATTTACATGGTTCTTGTCATTGTGGTCAATGACCGCGCAAGCAACCGGCACTTCGGAGTCTATATAACGTAATACCGGCTCATGGTGGTAATCGGCACGAGTATATGTACTGTAGTACTGCGTTTGTAGGTCATACGGGCCTTCGCCAGTCATCAGGAAGTCAGGATTAGTTTTTTGGCACATTTCGTAGAACTCGCGCCCCAGAAGGTCAGCACCCTTATATACGAATCCGGGGACTTTATGTCCATGATTGGGATTGAAGCAGAGCATTGCTCCGGCATGATGCTGATTCTCGTCATAAACCATACCGGGTGCACCTAGGTCAAGACATTTCTGGAATTCCGTATGCAACTTCTTACGGAGGTTTTCGTCCATCATGCAGAAGATACCGAATCTACGGGTATTCATGCCTTCAAGTTGGGTGTATGTGTTGTAGTTGTAACCCGGATGGATACAGGTATCACGCTCTGCATTCCATGCCAGATTGGGCAAGTATTGTTCATGGTAGTCTGTAGTAAGGTCAGCCCAGGTGAATTTCGTGAAAAGAAGAATCTTCACTCCTTTTCTTCCAGCATCGACAATCGCTTTCTTAAACTCTTCGACTGTGCCTAAACGGGGATCAAGACTGTGTACAGGAAGTCCTCTGTCCTGGCCGCCCATAGTCCATCCCGTAAGTTGGATGGCATCCACACCGTACCGTTTGCATTCGTCCACATACTTGCCCAGATCTTTAATCTTGAAGTTGGTGTTCGATTCTGAAGAATTAATCTGGAGCTGCTGCCATGAGTTCACATGCTTCAGCCACTCCGCTCTGTGAGGGGGTACAAACCAGGTACTACGCCATTTCTTGTAGATGTCAACGCCATTGTGCCAAGTACCTACGTAAGGTGTCATGATGAAAGGAACAAGTTCCTTGTTCGAATATCCCGGCAGATACAACATTCTGGCTGCCCTGAGACGGATTCTCATCAGTTTACGTTCTCCATATCCTTTCTTTGATGTAGCTGAACCGATATACGCAGCATACTCCGGCGTAGGAACTGTTTCGTATTCACAACGGATATACTCGTCCAGCTTATGATCCATACTCGATATGTACAAACCTTGTTTCATGTTATGAATCAAGGTAAACGAGTGTTCTGGCATATTGCTCCATCCCTTTCCAGCTTCTCTGGGATAGAGTTCTTCAGTATTGAACTTGGTGTAGTTCATATATTGGAAGAGCATTCTTTCGGTATCGGCAGGAAGGGTTACTTCACCCAGGAAAGGCCAGGATAGTTGTTCGATGGTGGCATTGGAATTGTTATCAATCCGTCCGCCATAAACCAGTCCGTCCGGTGTCATAGTGATTGTTCCCACGATCTTCACGTTGAGTTGTTCACCGCCCACTTTTAGGGTCTTCCAGATAAAAGTAAGTTCATTTCCCTGTATCGTTACCTCCGGTGGCTCCTGGGAAGAGGCATTAATTATACGGAAAGTACCGTTGGCAAGCTTGATATTTGCTTCGAAGGAGCAAGACGCCTTTTCGTCTTCCATCACATTCCAACCGGTCATCTTGCTTTGCAAACCCGTTAAAGCACCCCGGTTAAGATCTACTTCGGCTTGCATATTCTCATTTTCCAGCAGATACTTCTGCTGTGCTCCCAGTCCTATGCTGAGGAGCAGCATTGATAATATTATAGGTATTCTCTTCATCTATTTTCAGCGATTATTCTATTTTTCCATTATAATTGCAACGGAAAGGGGGGCCAGTTCCACTGTTCCGTTAAAAGTTTGGCTTTTCAATGATTCAGGAGTGGCATATACCAAAGAGGTACTATTATCCAGGGCAACGCTTACTTTGGAATCCCAATCATTGCTTATATTTGTCACTATGACTGCACGCTTGCCGTTGCGGGCAATAAAAACAGCGTATTCCACATATGCGCCATTGACAGTCGCTCCGTTGCACTCATCGAATGTAGCAGTCCAGATATAGTCGGAATAACGGTTGCGTAATGCTTTTATCTGTCTGCCATACTCTGTTATGTGCGGATAGTCTGAAAGCCGATTACTGAAGAAATTCAAATCATAGACAATATTCATTCGGTTGAGTAATGCCTTGTTCATTTCTCTACGTGCATTTCTGACTTCTACGCGGCTCACCATAGGAGTAGCAGGGTTCATAAAACGATGACGGGCATAGAAATCATCATTGACACTAACCTGGCATCCGTCATAAATGTCGTTCTGATATTCAATGAAACCCCGTCCCATAGCTACCTTATCGCCATTAGCGGCAAGAGCTTCAGTCATTTCGCTGTCTATTTTCATCATGCCGTTAATGGTCGGTTCACCGAAGCGGTGGTTGTGGTTCCTGTCGAAACACATGAAAGTTTTGTTGTTGTGGTTATGGTCATTGTTCATATAACCGTCGGCGGCATGCAGGGCAGGAAGCTTGAGCCATTCCTTTTTTATCCAGTCCTGGATGGCAGGAGCATTGGGACACATGTTGTTATAGTTATATGGCATGTTGAACGGATCGGTCATCACGTACTTTCTCAGATTTTCGTTGTAGCCTTTCGCATGTCTGTCAACGCTAGTCCAATTGGTTTCAAGCACTACACGTAAGCCCAGTTTGTGGCATTTGGCAATAGCTTCTTCCAAACCGGGAACTTCAACAATATGTCCGTCCACACCTCTGAACCAGCCATTCACCAGAAGTACATCAACGCCTAGTTTGGCACTCTCCTCTGCATAACGAAGTAAATCCACACCACTGCTGATGCTTGCTTTTCTCCAGGTCAAAGGACTTGCGAGCCATTCCGGGGTTTTCCTTTTCGCTTTGCTAGCCTGTTTTACGCGGTCGTTTTTATAGATATCCACTCCTTTGGTCCAGCCTCCCTTGTAGGTGACAAACTCCAGCGGATCGAGCATTGAAGATTCACCCGGTCTGTTATAAACCACATGATTGGCCTTGAACTGGATACGCACCATTTCACCATCCATCTCGTCGGTATAAGGATTCTCGCCTCTGACTTCAAATCCGGGAATCAGTTCGAAAGAAGTAATAAGCATATACTTCGGCAACTGGCGTGTATAAGCCATGAAGCCTCTTTCACGGTCATTGACTTGCAAGAAGAATTTCTCGGGAAGAACATACGTGGATGTAGGATAATCTACTCCCCAATAACCATGCTGGTTGAAGAAGTGGGGGAATAGTTCCCGTACATCGCTACGTGTGCTATGATGTAGTGGTTGTGTTTTGTCGGGCACGGTAATTTCTCCAATACACGGCCAGGATACGTATTCTATAGGATATTCGCTTTTATTGACCAGACTGCCTGAAAATTCCAGTCCCTTGCCTGTCAGGCTGACTACCCCTTTGAAGGTTATATCCGCCTCTTTATCCATATGTTCGGATTTCATGCCGCGCCAGGTAAACGTAATCCTGTTATCGTCCTGCTGAATAATGGGATTACTTTGCTTAATACCTTTTATCACATTGAACCTACAGTCGGCATCAGTCATTTGGGGACCTTCCAGCGGCATCAGCACTTCAAACGATTGTCCCAGAACTTCGCGCCTCATAATCTCCCATCCTGAATTCTTGTCAGTCATCCGCATCAGTGCACCACTTTCCGCATCAAAGACCACCGCGATGTGTTTGTTTTCCAGGACTATGTGTTTGTTTTTCTGACCGGAAAAGGCGGATAGGCAAAATAGAAGTGAACAAGCTAATAGAGCTCTTTTTCTCATAAAAGTAATTCTGTTTATTAGTTTCTAATAAGGTGGTTTAATTTGCACAGCAATCTTATTGTCAAGCCTGCACTGCTGTTAGTATGTTACCAAGATAGGATTATGATCTGAATAATATCCGTTTTCCGGTTGATCGGCAATAACTCTGTATTTTTTTACTTGAATAAGTTCGTTCACGAAAATGAAGTCTATTAGAGAACGTTCTTTTTCAGGAACACGTCCAAAACCATGGAATGATCCTGAAGGACCATATTTGATAGGAGAATCCAGACAAGTAGCTTTTAATGTACCGTCGGTCAGTATACTGAAAGGCTCGGAGTCGGGAGTGAGATTGAAGTCACCTGTAATGACTAGAGGAAGTGAATCTGCAATTTCTTTCACTTTGGCGAGTAATAGTTTAGCACTCTCTCGGCGAGATACCTGTCCTACATGGTCAAAATGTGTATTGAAAACAGCTATTTTTTCTCCGTTTGACATGTCTTTTAGTATTGCCCATGTAACAATACGTTCGAAAGCGGAATCCCATCCTTTTATCCCAAATTTATCAGGTGATTCGCTTAGCCCAAAATCCCCGTGTTTTAATAGCTTGTATCGATTGGTGTTGAAGAAGATAGGATTGAATTCTCCCTTCTCTTTGCCGTCAACTCGTGCTACTCCAACAGAGGAATATTGTGGGAGACGCTTCTTTAAATCACTCAACTGGTTTTTCATTACTTCTTGTAATCCAAGCAAATCAGGAGTATAATAATTTATTAGTAGGGCTACGTTATCTGCCCTAAACTTCCAAGTATTGGCACTGTCTCCCGGATTGTCGAAGCGGATATTGAAAGACATTGCAACTGTTGGAAAAGTCTTTTTTTGCGCCAAGGCTGTCAATACAAATAGGCACATGGCACTGATTAAAAAAAGTTTTGTTTTCATATATTGATTTGTATTACCTGATATTACTAATTCCGTAACAAAGAAACTACTTACAATTCGGAAGTTAAAGTCTCTATAAAATAGATTCTTTAACTCTCGAATGTATTTAGTGAATATATACTATAGAGGTATAGTTACTCTGTCGGTAAGCCTTTATTTCCCCATTTAGTATTAGGCTTCGGACTCATCCATAAGTTTAGTTCTCCTCCATTGGCGAATGCTTCGTGCGAGAACCAGAATGTATTAAGGGCTTTCCCGTTGAGGCTTGCTTTGTTTATATACATATTCTGTTCAGAGTTATTATAAGTCCGAATTACAAATTTGTCGGACTGGCTGGCAGGATAATAACGTTTGTCTAAGTGGATGATGATTTCATCGAAAACCGGTGACGTTATTTCGTATATAGGCTTAGCAGAAGCTGTACCTCGAACACTGAATAAACCTAAAGACATCAGTGCACTGACACCACCCATCTGCCCTTGGTCTTCATCATGTCCACCATAACCTCTATCCGGTGTAGTTGCACCGTATGCCTGTTCATTGACCCTGCGTACCCAATACTGGCTGAGCCACGGCTTGCCTCCCCAGTTGAATGCATGAGCATTTGAACATCCCGGCTGATTGGCATAACTTACATATCCCGTACCATAACCGAATACAAAATCCTGTGGAGCAGCCTGCTCAAAAGCATGATTCAGCTTATTGCAGAATTCATTCTCACCTCCCATCATTTCTGATAATTTGGGCAGAGCATGTGAAATACCAAAGCTGGCCTGCCATGCATTCGCTTCTATATAGCCATCTCCTTTCAGTGGGTCTTCGTGAATCCATTCTCCCTTGTCATTTTTAGGGAAGATTAATTGCTGTGTGGGATGATATAGTTTCTCCCATCCGTTGGAGCGAGAACGGAAATACTCGGTTTCGTTGCTAAGTCCAAGGCGAACTGCCATTTGAGACAAAGCCCAATCCTGAAAATTAGACTCTATAGTCATACCGGCATTCCCCGGCTGATAACCATTATCAAGATAATAATCCCCAATACCCATCATGCCGCCCGGCATGTGGTTGCGCTGCATTGTTTTGAAGGCATGCATCGGGTCGCATTTCTTCATCAGACCTTTATTGTAGGTAGATACAATTAAGGGAGTGGCAGGACATCCGGACATGATATAAGTATATCCTCCGGCACAAGGTCCGCGTGGGATGAGTCCGCCATTGTCAGCATAACGAATGAGCGAAGCAGACATTTCGTCCATCATTTCGGGCCATCCTAAACCCCACAATATATTAAGATTCCATTGGGTAAGCCAAAAAGCATCGGAATTGTACATGTGGTGCAATACCTTTCCGTCTTCTCCGCGTGGAAGCGTGCGTGTTTTCGGATGGATGTTACGGGTAAAAGAATAATATCTTTCTCCTTCAGTCAAATCGGGATATTCTCCGTTTACGTCGTCTATTTTGTGTCTGCCAAGCAGTACGTGCCATAAATCTGTATAAAACTTGGTACGCTGGTCTTGTGTTCCCCCTTTGACTTCAATGCGTCCCAGCCATTCGTTCCACTCATTCTGAGAGGTTTTTTTTACTTGGTCGAAATCCCATGTGGTGGCATCGTTCTCCAGATTTTCTCGTGCATTGGCTGCACTGACAAAAGATATGGCTGTACGGATGCGAATCTTCTCTCCGGTTTTAACTTTGTAGTGTGCCGATACGCCGGATGTGGGTGAGTCCAGGTAACTGAGCTCTTCTGTCGGGAATCGTCTGGTGATGGCCGATGAACCTCTGAGTGTGTCTATTCCACGGAAACGTTCTTTATCACGCCATCCGTCCAGTCTTTCGAAATCCTTGTCGAAGCGTACTACGAAGTGGATTTTTACATTCTCCGGGCCTCCCCAATGCCGGCCGTAAGTATCGAAACTTCCTTCTATTTCGTTGTTGGAGACTCTCTTTACAGATGCATTACGCATGGTGGTAGAAGCAATGTAGCCACCGAGGTTCACGAGTATATCCGCATCAGAGTCTTTTGTATAGGTAAGCTGGTACATGCCGGTCCGGTCTGTGGCGGTTTGTTCCACCCAGATGCCGTAGTCCTTCAGGTACATTCTGTGATATCCGGGTTGTGCTATCTCTTCTTCGTGTAGGAAGGTCGATTTCCAGTTTTCCTCTCCGAGAGTCGGGTTTACATTTCCTGTAGTAGGCATAAGCGTAAGTCCGGCAAGTACCCAACAGTGAATCTGAGGAAATCCGAGCACTTCTGTTGAGTTGTAATTATAGCCACCACCAAACTGATTGCGGTTACGGGTCATGGGAGCTGCTCCAATCATTCCAAAAGGCTGATTACCTGTAATGAAGAAGAAATATCGTCCTTTGGTTGTCTCGATAAATGGATTTACTTGGGAAACGAAATCTTTGCATGCTTCGGCAGGCGGATAAACCTCGATCTCCGAAAGACCAATATAGGAACCAATGGCATCGTTGGCGGCGAACTTCACCCAACGAACTTTCTTGGGTTCGAATTCTACCACTTTTGGAGTGCCGTCATTGGGAATTCCAACTACTCCGATTCTGCTGCCATCGCTGAAGTATAAATCTCCACCAGCCATATGAGCATCTTTGTTAGGACGATCATACAGAATAATTTTCGAGATAGTAACCTCTTCTTTCCAGTCGAGTTGTAGCCACGGGAAAGGCAACTGTTGCCAGTAGGGCATGATTGCCCCTGATGCCCACTCTCCTGCATTATCAAGATGTATAAGTCCGTCGATTGCTTTCTCGGCACCGCTTGCTGCATCTCTTGACGAAGAAGCTGTTGCTAGGGTGGCGATATTGCCTGTGCCTGCAAACGCGGTAAACGATACCCAAGTGCTGCATAGTAATACTATGAGAAGTCTTTTCATGTTGTTAATTAGATTATTATTATTTAGTGTTTTACGTTTATAACTCCGAGAGCTTTCAATATGTGTGGTAGCACAAGTTCTCTTTGTGCGGTAATGTTCGGATGAATACCGTCCGGCACATGTCTGCGAAATTCCTTTTCACCCTTTTTTAGTAATGGTACCCAGTATTCATAATGGTCTATCAGTTTAACCTTAAGTTTTTTAGCTTCTTTCCGATATAAATTATAGTAGAGTTCGATGTCCGGTCTTTGTGTCTTGTGTTCCGCTATAGGCATGTTCATTACTTGGATATAGATGGAACAGCTTGGATGTAACTCCCGAATCCTGAACACCATGTATTCGAGATTTAATCTTGCCGCTTCTACAGAAGTGGAATAGGGTAGATAAGCGTCATTCATCGCAAACTCGATAATTACCATATCGGGCTTCTGTTCCAGAACTCTTTCGCGCAGGTTCTCTACTCCCCAGGAAGACCACATGGCAGCTTGTGCACTATTGATGACTTCTGCTTTCCCGAGATAGAGTGCGCTCAAACTATCTTCCAACATTGCCGCCCATCCTTCCTTGGATGCGGAAAGACTTGTGCCATATACAACGATTTTTTGATTCTCACCGCTCGCAAGCCTCTTGATAACTTTGTCTTGAGCTGATGTAGTCATTACCGTCATCAACAAAAAGATTGCTGTAGCGAGATATTTAATAGTTGCCTTCATTAGTGAATTTATAGGTTCAGTTATATGAATATTCTATACAATTTTAGTCCTATTTCTTTGGTTCCTTAAAAGGTGCTATTGCTTTTTACTAAAAATTGGTCGGAGATTTACTAAATCTTCGGTGACGATTTACTAAATCTCCGGAACAAATTTACTAAAAATAATTACCCCTCTGTGAAGGTATTCTGACGGGGATTTGGAATATCATAATAATGACTTGTTCCTTTTAAGAAAAATCAATACATATATGCGTTCCCGGTTACTCCAAAGAGAAAGTTGCTGTCGCTTTTATGTCGTCAGAAGCCGCTCCAATAAGAACTTGGAACTTGCCAGGCTCTGCAACCCACTCGTGGCGTGCAGGATCATAAAAGCTCAAAGCGTCTTTTCCGATGGTAAAGTCAACACTAACCGTTTCTCCCGGAGCAATCTTCATTTTCTTGAAGCCTTTAAGTTCCTTGACCGGACGAGGCAGAGACGACTCCTTGTCCATAATGTACATTTGCACGACTTCTGCTCCCTCTCTTTTCCCAATGTTGGTAATAGGAATTGTAACAGTCAGGTTATCGGCGCTTTTCATTGCTTTTTTATCAAGCGTAATCTTTCCATAATTGAAGGATGTATAGCTGAGACCATGTCCGAAAGCAAATAAAGGTTTTATCTTCTTTTTTTCGAACCATCTGTATCCAACAAAGATACCTTCTTTATACTCTACTGTTTCACCGTCACCTGGATATGCACCGAATGTATGTGCTGCATTATCTTCTATTTTCACAGGAAAGGAGAATGGCAGTTTACCCGACGGATTGGTTTCTCCGAACAAAACGGAAGCTATCGCATTACCAGCCTCTGTACCACCATACCATGCTTGAACAATTGCAGGCACCTTCTCAGCCCAAGGCATAGCATATGCATTACCGCATATCATTACTGCAACGAAAGCCGGATTTTCTGATGATAGAGCAGCTATCAAGGCATCCTGATTATACGGAATATTGTAAGATTGTCTGTCCACTCCTTCACAATCTTGATAAAGGCTTTTGTTCATACCGCCTACATATACTATAATGTCTGCACTCTTGGCTGCTTTCACTGCTTCGGCATGTAAACTATCGTTTACTGACTCTGATGCAACCGATGAGTATCCAGGTTGGTATTCGACCTTTGCCCGACCGGCAACATACTTGCGAATACCTTCAAGAGGGACTACTTCGTATTTTGATTTGGCTTCCGAAGAACCACCATCACGACTCATCATTTTCGTGGCGTTCTCACCAACCACAAGTATATTCTTCAAAGATTCTATATTCAGTGGTAGAATATTCTTGTTGTTTTTCAAAAGAACAATTCCTTCTTCGGCAATTCTACGTGAAGCCATTGCATGCTCTTCCGAAGCAAGAGTTCCCCAAGGACGTCCTTCTGACATATTGGTTCGATACATCATGCGCAATACTCGTCTGACTTTTTCATTCAGAACTTCTACACTTGTTTTATTTTCCCTTAGTAGTTTCAGATAAGGTTTGGCGAGACGGTAGTTCTGATATGCTTCTATTGAACCAAGATCTGTACCGAACTCCATGTCCAAGCCATTATCAATAGCTTCCTGAGTATCGTGAGTACCACCGAAATCGGAAACTACCACTCCGTCAAATCCCCACTTATTGCGCAGTACATCATTCAAAAGATAAGAGTTGTGGCAACAATATTGTCCTTCGAATTTATTGTAAGCTCCCATGATAGCCCACACTCCACCTTCTTGTACGGCAGCTTTGAAAGCAGGAAAATAAATCTCATGCAAAGTACGTTCGTCAACAATTGTATTGATTGTAGTACGCTTAGTTTCCTGATTATTAACGGCAAAGTGTTTTACACACGCTGATACATGATTCCCTTGTACACCTTTAATGTAGGAGACTCCCATCTTGGATGCCAGATACGGGTCTTCGCCCATGTATTCGAAGTTACGGCCATTCATTGGAGTCCGGAAGATATTCACGGCAGGACCGAGAAGCATGTTCTTGTCTCTGTATAAGGCTTCTTCACTGAGACTTTTTCCAAATAAATGTCCCATGTCGGGATTCCAGGTTGCGGCAAGACACACAATGGCAGGAAATGCTGTACACGAATCACTGGACATACCAGCATGAATCCATGTTTGCCATACCATTTCCGGACGCAA
The DNA here is from genome assembly GCF_030151085.1 of Bacteroides sp. Lineage (GTDB taxonomy): Bacteria > Bacteroidota > Bacteroidia > Bacteroidales > Bacteroidaceae > Bacteroides. Next base: position 53,123 of record NZ_JASLER010000001.1, read on the forward strand.
TCCTGATGGTCCGTCTGTCAGATTGTTTTCCGGAATACCCAATCTGGGTACTCCGGCCGAACCGTAACTTCTGTCAGCATGAATCAATCCTACTTTTTCCTCTAAAGTCATACGAGACAAAGCATCATTGATACGCTCTTCAATGGGCTTTGATGCATCTCTGTATACGGGTATATTTTGAGACCAGAGTGCCATAGGAATAGCAGTTACAGCAAGTAGGACTATTTTTCTTACATAATGCTTCATTTGTTTTTTCTATTAGTTATTACTGTTTTTTTGTTTGTAATTGTAACAGTGCATAATTACCAGGATAGTTTCACGAACTTGGTTTCCCATGGTTTTATATCCAAAGTACCGGTTGTTACTTCTTCACCTAATACATTGGAGGGTATCAGACGAATATCTTTCAATATCTTAGATTGCAAACTGATGTGTGCTTCTTTTCCATCTACCTCTCTAAGGTGTAGCAATATGGCATTTTCGTCAGGTAGAGGTTTCATGTTCACAACCAGTACATTTTGCGGATTTATGGATAGAAAACTATCACTGAACTTTGCTTTTCCATTGCTTTTGCCTGCTGGTAATGTTCTGGCAATACAAGGAACTCTGTTTTCCCATGCAAATTTAGTTGCCTTTTCCAATGAATTGCCAGGCATGGAAGTAATGAAATAATTCCATTGAAATTCTCCATGCTGGTCTGCATTGAAATTAGTAGTCCAATAGTTATTCATAACGTATGAGAATATTTGATTGGATTCAGGTACAGCCTCTTTCTTAAAGCGCCCCGTATTAATATTTCCCAGTTGCATCAAAGGCACCTCGGGAGTACCGATGATGATTTGAGAATCTTCATTTCTGACAGCTGCAAATGTTTGGATTGTACTCCAGTCATTTGAAGTTCCTTGTATTTGGTCTACTCCAGCCTCAATTACGCCTCCGGGAACATCAAAATAGATCTTGGCATCAGGCAGTGAGAAAGGAAAGGCTACATATACTGCTTCGGGGTTTGTATCTAATTTCTTAGTCAAACCAAAATGTACATCTATCCTTTTGGCACAATTATAGACCCTGAATTCTACATTCATATTATCACCGTCGCCAATACCGGCTTCCGAATGTCCGGCAAATGAATATGTATCCCATAATTCCCCGTGAGAATATCCTGTAAATTTCATATTGGCAGGAACCTTACGTGTATGCCCTTCCATTACTTTTTTATCAAGAAAACGACTGTCTAACTTCTCATGTATTAAGTCACCAAATTTCCATTCGGAGCTTTCTTCAAGAATATTTTTGCTTAATTCTTTATCAAAGATTGACTCCAGAGTTCCGCGCTTTTCATTGATCTTAAGTTCATACCATTCGTTGGAAATACTATTGAAATTGCCATTAAAATTATTTTTAGCTGAAACATCTTTTCGGTCATGTGTTTCAATGAAATATTGTTTGTATCCAAACGAAGGTATATTCTCTACCCAAAGATTCCAATAAGCACCGTCATGTTTTCTGGTTACCATTTGTGCTTTAATTTCTTTTCCGTTTTCGTCCGTAATAGTAAAGTCTTTATCTAACGGTAGAATTGAAAAGTCTATGTATGTCTTGGCAATTCCGGTACGTGACCATGAAAGTGGGTTGAAGACCATGATTGAAGGTTTTTCTGCTTTCGAAATAGATTCTTTCAGGAAGCCTAAAGCTGTTTCACCCAATAAACGTCCCCGGCGAAAACCTTCCCAAGTATAGGATGCTTTTAGGAAACGTTGTTCCATAGTCTCGCGACAGAAAGGCTTCCAAATGCTGGCATCGAAACCGTAAGTATGTTCACCATAGAACATTAGGCAATCATTTACTTCCTCAACCTCACTATAAACTCGTTCGGGAAACTTTGCCCCCAATAATTTTGTTATCGACAGCGCATTTTGGGTTGCAATCATTTCACTTTGAGTGGTTCTTGATGCAGCAGATTCAAAAGCTCCTGAGCCAAATCCATCAGTCCACCAGTCGGGCCACGCTCCTCTAATGGCAGGAATATCTTTTCCGTATCTATCTTCAATCTTGCCCATGTAGTCTTTGTATAGAGAGAGTCTCACTTTGGGCCATTCATACTTCTCATTCCATTGCTTCACAATTTCACAGGCTGCTTTGGAAGGTGCCGAATTATCTCCCCCAATTCCTAAGAACTCGCATCCCATGATGTCATATTTGAAATCTCTTTGTTCCAATCCCCGTAAATAGCCTAATAACTTGTTTTCAAAAGCTTCGAAATCAGTACCGTTAACTCCAAGCCCATTACCATGCATATAGTGTTCTCCATAATAAGCTAACATTTTTTTTCCAGAAGGTGAAGTCCACCAGAAATAAGTAGGCATTTCGAAGGGAGCTATGGCTTTATGCAAGTTGACTCCCATAGTTAAGTATTTAACTCCAATTTCCGGGAAGTATTCGTTGAAGCACCAGCCAATACCATTCACATCATTTTGGGTGGCAACCTGTATATCTTCCAGACCGAGTTTCTTGAATTCCTTCAATGGATCTAGTGAAGCTGCTAAAGTCTGTTCATCAGGTAGCTCATCAAAGTTGAAATACATGGCTGTCAATTCTATGCGACCTTCTTTTACACGTTTGATAAATCTGTCAATTTGGGATTTGGGACGTGAACGTAAGAATTCCTTTACAGCCCAGGCTCCTTCACAAGTCCAACGAAATTTAGCTGCATCAGGATAACTATCAGTAGCATCACAATAGTCCAGTACATAATCGAGGAAACGCACATGCTCCGCTAATATATCCGTCTGTGGGCGGGTATATCCTATATCTGTATGCGTAATCTGCATAAAATTAGCTTCCCATTTACGTGCCGGGATTAATTTTACATCTTTCTTATAGACTTCATCCGCTAATGCAATTTCCATAGGTAAAGTCTCTTTAGCTAAAACCGGTACTATAGGAATCTCTATATTATTCTGACCGAATTCAACTTCCCTTTTATAACTATTACCGTTGAATTTAATAAGAGCTGTTTGCGGAGCTCCAAAGTTATAATATGAAATGCTTAGTAGCTGCTTTCCATCCTTTTTCTGAATCGCAGGCTGGCATGTTACAGATATCTCGGATGATTTCATTTGGTTTTTGAAAACCATGGTCCAGCTATCTGTATTATAGTTTTCAGCAACGAGTTTTAATCTGATAGATTTTCCCGGAGTTACAAACTCCTTCGGCAGACGAAGGTACATGTAACCGAACCGGTCATCACTTCCGTCTTTCAAATGTTCTCGAAAAGCAAGAGAGCTTCCTTTACTTCCTTTCAGATCCCAGGATTTGGCTCCACCCGTATTAAATGTTACTACTTTTTTGCCATTGGCATACAGTGTTATAGGTGCGGCTATTTTTCCATGCATTAATCCTGAAATTCCGGAAGTCCAGATAATATTAATAAAATTATTCTTAATAACATTCGGAAGCTTTTCACTTTCCCATTCTATACTTTGGTTGCCACTTAACGTTCTTACTATAATGGCATCATTTACATTGGGCAAATGAGAATGAAATGAAATATCATTTCCTGCGATTTTATTCAGATAACCTTGAATAACCAAATCGTTTCTCTTAATTGGTATACTTTGAGCTGATAAATAGCAGGAAAACACTGAAATAATAAGAAAAGCTAGTGCGGTTATAATATTCTTCATAATTTATATGTTTATCATTTTACACATCCCCATTTTTTATTGGGTTTACTATCTACACAATATTCCAGCTCTGCCCCTTTTGACAACTTACTCCAGTCAATCCAGGAGGAACTGTATTTATTCCCATTAATCTTTAATTCTTTTATATATGTTTTCTTAGAATCTCCACCTTTAATTACCAGTTTGTCTTTGGGTAGCTGTATTGTTATTTCCTCAAACTGAGGAGCGTTTATTGAAAAACCGGCAACTCCTGGAATCATTGGATATAATCCTATGGAAGCAAAGACATACCATGCTCCCATTGCTCCACAATCATCATTTCCAGGTAATCCATTAGGTTTGCTGGAATAGATTTCATTGAAAATTCGATGAATTACCTCGGATGTTTTATATGGTTTGTTCGTCCAATTATATATCCAGGGTACCTGGAAATCCGGTTCATTGCCAGCTGCATAATAATGGTCATCATAGCCGGCATCTAGTTTCACAAACAAAGAATCTAACCTTCTGGATGCTGCATTTTTTCCTCCGATAGTGTCAATGAGGGTTTCTAAATCGTAGGGAACCATCCAAAAATAATTCTCTTTAGTTGCTTCTCTCCAATCATCATCGGGGTTTTTCCAACTCATGTCATGATTATGTCTTGACCTGAGCCATCTGGTTGAAGGGTCATATAAATTCTTCCAGTTGCCTGCACGATTGATAAAATAACTGGCATCTTTTTCATTCTTGATGGCCTGAAGGGCAAACTGACCTATTGCATAGTCGGTAGAAGTATACTCCAGACATAAAGATGCATTCTCTATTCCTTTCGACAAATAGTTTTCCAATCCAGGTCTCACTACTACATTTTGCGAATGGGTTCCAACAACCATAGCTCCACGCTTCATGTGCTTGTATGCAGCTGCTGTGTCAAAATCTCTGCCTCCAAAGGCGTATGTATTCGATATAATTATGGGAATTGGATCTCCATGCATAATTCCTGTTTCAATATTGGCTATTACCCATCTGCCATAGCCGCCACTCTGTTGTGCAAATTCAACTGCAGATTGAACCATATCCGAGGATTCCTTTGGAAAGAGCATTGCCAACAATTGGCATTGTGTGCGATAGGTATCCCAACCACTGAATGTTGTATAGTAATCGCGATTGTCTTTAACTCTATGGATATTAAAGTCGGCACCCATATATTCTCCATTCACATCATTGAATATATTGGGATGAATTAATGAGTGATAGAAATGTGTATAGAATTGCTTTAAGCGGTCTGTATTGGATGACTCTATGGCTATTTTCCCCAAGTATTTGTTCCACTCTTTTTCCGTATCTTCACGTACAGCATCAAAATTGCGATTGTTGTTGTCTAAGCGGAGATTTTCATGTGCATTCTTTACAGAAACATAGGATATGGCAATTTTATATTCAACTACAGAGTTGTTTTGAGTATCGAATGTGAAGTAGGCACCGGAATTCTTTCCCCCAATTTGTAACCTATCCTTTCTTAAATCAGAATTAACCCATGTGCCGCAGGCAATTGCTTTTGAATTAAATTCTGCGGCAAAATAAATCTTATAATTAGCAGAATAACCGCAGATTTCACCTCCTTCTGCATAACCTTCACAAGAATATGGAGAGGTTATTTCTATTTGGGCATTTGATAGGGAAGTAGAACCAACACCAGCTCCTATAATAACTGTTCCTTTGGGCTCTTTCTCGGAGAAAGTAAACTTAATAGCACCACTTCGTTTTGAAACTGTTGTCTCGCAGTTTGTTCCATCTTTCATTGTTATTGCAAGATGCCCTGCTGTCGAAGAATTTGCTGTCTCATATCGGGGAAAACTTTCCATATTATTAGGGGATGATTTTAATTCTCCAGAAATAGGCAAAACAGGAAAATTCCCCATATGAGGACAACCGGCACCTGACATCTGATTTACTACAATCCCTTTATGAGGAGAGAAAAAAGCAGGAGTGATTTGCATCATTCCAAATGGATATGCTGCGCCTATAAAAGTGAATCCGCATCCTAATCCATTGCCTTCAGTGCCAATTTGGGTATCTACTAACTTTGCATAATTTGTGATTGATGAGCCCGTAGCCATAATACTCTCTGTCCAAGAGATGCTAAGTAATAGGAATAGATAAATATGTTTTCTCATGTTGTTTTGCGATTAGAATATTATCCGGCAACCTATTAAAATAATAAGCTGCCGGAATCACTATTTTAATTTGAAAACTATTTTATTCAATAGTATATGTAATACCTGTTGCCGTCAATCCCATTTCACCAATGTTGAAGTATTTGCCTCCTCCGGTATAACCACCGTCTTCACCGAAATACTTGTCACTAGGAGTTGACCCGTCCGGAGTTATACAACTCATAATACGTAATAGAATGTGACGAGGTTTGAACGAGTGATCCAAGTCGGTCAATTCACATGAACTGGTTTGCGGATTTTTTCTTGGATTTTCATATTGGAACCAACCTTTGCCAGCTCTTTTCCAACCTCGAGTGATAGCTTCCGCCTCAAAACCTTCTTCATCACTTCTTGATTGTATTTCATAACCTGTTGGACCACCAGGACCATCATCAATCGATTCACGTCCCCATATTTCAAATTTTACAACATCCCAACCAAAATAATTATTTCGGCCGATAATTGAAGCTGCTGTAAGGTAAGTTTGTTTGCCAAGATCAAAGGACATGTGTGCAGGGAGTGTACTTCCATCATTCCAACATTCCCATGCTGCATCTCCTCCGCTTTGATTATCAAATATAGCTTGTGGCGCACCTGAACCAAATCCTTTTCCTGTATTGTCTGTAGCCGTATATTTGGCAGATAAGATTTTGCTTTTATCAACCGGATAATATGACACATGTTGTTTAGCAACTTGAACCAGTGTCGGCAACTCTAATGTATCTAAGCCTAATTTATCTTTAGGAAGTACGAAGGTTGTCAATTCAAATGGAGAGTTATCATTATTATCCCAGTTTGGAACTACTATCTTATCTTTTATTTCTTCACTTTCGATATTTTGAGCTTTACCATCTTTATCTTTATAAGTCAGCTTGTATTTGACAGCCATTTTTGATTGAGATAAAGTCAATTCAGCGCCACCTTCATCATTTACAAACAGGTCGATTATAGATAGCTTGGACTGGGTGTGCACATAGATGTCGCCATAAGAAGCACCTGCTGCTTCCACTACAATCGACTTGTTCCCAACATCATCCGTCGTGTATAACTCAAAATCATAATCACCTTCCGGTAGTGGGGCAATAGTGAACAATGTATAGTCACCATCTTGATTCTCTTTCAGATTAAAGATTTTTTCTTGTGCTACTCCTTCAATGTCTGTCCATTTTACGACGCATTCCACGGCAGTACGCAAATAAGTGTTCTTTGCTTTAATCACAACCCGATCCTTACCTCCTTGTACTATTACGGAGTCCATCTTTCCAACATAGATTGTTTCACCCATATCGAGATACTCTTTCTGCCTGTCTGTTATATCAGAACAAGCATTCAGCAATATTATAGTTAATAAACTCATCAAAGTCCAATAACATTTTTCTTTCAGAATAGTATATTTCATATCTTTTCAATGTATTTAGATTATTTCCATTGTGCCCAAAAGCTTAACTCACCCAAAAGCGCCATGTCTGTTCCGGTAAAATTGTCGATAAATTTGAATCTTAAATATCTAAATTCGGGACGTGGAAATGGTGTGTCAATAGTAAACATGATACCTTTTTCAGCCGCTTCATAATCTTCTGAAGTTAAAGGTTCTCCGGGTTTGCGTCCTGATGGTCTTTTAACTTCAAATGTCTCGATATTCAATTTAGTCCATCCCTCTAATGGATCATCATTGTTTACTGATGTTGGTAGTTTTTCAACTCCATACACCTCGAAATGTTTAATACAGTTAGCATTGAAGATTTCGGAGTCTCCCAATCGCTGTTGGAATAGAATGCGTCCAATAGGTGCTGTAGTACCCAAATCTATACAGAAATAATGTGGAAAAGTTCCATTTCCTGCTGTTTGAGCGAAGTTCCATGCACCTACGATATCATCCCACAGATTTTCTGGACGTCCCATCCATGAATACCAGTCATCTTTATCAAAAACCTGAGGTTTGCCAACATATTTGAAGAGCTTCTTGTCGAGATATTCTTCTCTCCAGGGTCTATCTTCAATAGTCAAGGGCTCAGAAGTGTTACCAAACCGGTCTCGCACCAATATTTGGAATGTATTGGTCTTATTGGGCAATCCCACAACTTGATACTCACCTTCGGCTTGTGTAAAGACGCGTGCTTGATAAAATAACATTCTATCCGAGACACTGTCTTTCTGTTGCAAGTAGATGGATAATTCGGATTTCGACGGATTCTTATATTGGATTCTGAATCCTCCAAAATCTGCTTTACAGACAAGGCTCTCGCGCATTACTTTAACAGGAGATTCATCCGGTATAATCTTAATCTTTGTCGGTTCCGAATAATTTTCACTTTTATCTATTGCATAGAGAGCAACTTCATATTCGTTACTATCGGGCAATCCTTCTAGAAGTAACTCCCTTTCATATTGAGATGCAACCGCATCTCTTTGTATGCCGTTTACGTAATATACCGCTTTTATATAAGCTAGGTCTTTATCTGCGGGTAAAGTATATTTAAATCTTGCCCCTCCTGGTATCGGAGTATATATAACATTGCTCACAGATGCCGGTGGTGTAGTATCATTCGGCCCGAAAGGCTTTAATAAGTCCTCTTCAGAACAAGCCGTTAATATTGTTACGATACTTAATGCTAATAATATTTTTTTCATTTTTCCGGTGATTTATAAGATTAATATTACCATCCCATATTTTGTTGCAACTTATGATTGGAGTCAAGACTCTTTTGTCTGATCGGCCAGAAGTAATCTTTGGTTGCAAACTTTCTATCATAAATATAAGTTTCTATATAATAATCGTTTTCCGTGACACCTTGTGCATTCCAGCCGCGTATGGGTCTGTTAAAGTAACTTCCAGCTAGCATCCAGCGTCTTAAATCCCAGTATCTTTGTCCTTCAAATGCTAACTCTACCATTCTTTCCTGACGAATTATATCTCTCATTCCCTCTTTAGTTTTGGGCTTTTGGGGAGAAGTGCTGTATTTTGCCCAAGTATCAACTAAGTTCATTGTTTCTTTATCCAATCCGGCTTTCGTACGAACGGGCTGTATATATTCATATACCTCACTATCCGGTGCTTCTTTTGATTCATTTAATGCTTCTGCGCACATTAGATAGAGGTCTGACATTCGTATGATTGGGAAGAAATATAAAACGTCTCCAATATTGTCGATTACATTTACCACAAACTGCCTTTTCCAAGGAATTAACTTTTTACAGGTGTATCCGGTTACGCAATACATAGTGTTCTTTGCACCGGCAAAATCCATTGCTTTAGAGTGGATGACATAACTATCTTCTTCATTAGGCTTCTCTTGACAGTAATATTTGCCTTGATCAAATCCCACATAAGCATAAAATCTTGGTTCTCTATGTGTGTTGTAATACGGAACTTTTATACCTTCTTCTGAAGTGAAATAAAACTGATAGTCTTCCGGTACAGAAATCAGTTTGAAACGATCTGAATATTGGTATGTATAATCTTCTTCGATAGGTATACCATTATTCGAATAAAACTGATCTGTCATATTCATAGTTGCTCCATGTAAATTATTAAATCCTAATGGGCGTTCGGAAATATGTTTGGCATTCAATGGACTGGATGCATAGTATATAAGTCTGTTAACGTCCTGACGTCCTATTCCCCAAACTAGTTCGGGGTTATCGGTATTCTCTGTAATCTGTCCGCGTAAGCTCAATTCAAGAACTGTTTTGTCAGAAACATTTAATCCAACAGTCTTGGGATCTAACGTATAGAAACCCATGTCTGCATTATGAGCTGCTGTAATTGCATCTTTGCAGGCTTCTGCTGCTTTCTTCCACTTTTCTACTGAATATTCAGGATTTATAAATGGTTGGTCAGCGAAGTTTTTGAAGTTGCGAAATTGAGTGTTTCCATTGAAAATCGGACTTGCCGCTAAAACTAAAACTTTTGCTTTTATTGCTTTTGCAACAGGAAGGTTGATACGTCCTAAATCATTTTGACGTCCTACAACTGTAAGAGGCAATGCTTCACTGCTGATAGCTTCGTCCAAAACCTCAACTATTTGGCGAACTACATCGTCTACCGGCTCGCGCTCTCTTTGTACTTCTTCCGGCGGAAGAGAAACATCAAGATTTTCTCCCATAAAAGGAATTGGTCCATACATCTGGAGCAAGTAGTAATGATAGTATGCTTTTAAAACCTGACACTCTGCTTTCCACTGAGCTTTTTCTTCAAGTTTCATATCAGGTACTAAGTCGATATTGTCAATAAGGATATTGCAATTTCTTATACCTGCAAAAAGACTCTTAATATAGCTTTTCTCTTGCTGATCTCCAAATACCTGACTGAGATAACTATAATCTCCACCATCCCAATAATTCAATAATGGAGTGGTTTTGTCTTGTCTCCCTTTGGCTATAAACTCAGTACTTTTATTTCGATAATAATAGAAATTGTTATCCATAAAAGTTGGATTCCAAACTTCATCTCCACATAAGAGGGCTGGGTTCTGCATTATGTTTGCAGGTCGTGGAACGTAATCATAGCATGTGTGCAACATTTTATATGCTCCTTCCCGAGTATTAAACACTTGTTCTATTGTGGGAATATTATCAGGCACAACATTTAAGTAATCAGAACATGATGTGAACATGCACATCAGTGTTCCACAAATTATGGCGTATAATTTACTTTTCATAATATTAAAAATTAAAGTTAAGTCCAACATTAAATACACGCTGAATAGGATAATTCAGGCCACTACCTCCCATTTCTACATCCCACAGCTTGAATTTGCTCCAAGTCAAAAGATTCATGCCACTTACATAAACACGGAATGATTGAATAGCAATTTTCTTAGTAATTCTTTCGGGTATAGTATAACCTAATTCTACCGATTTTAAACGGAGATAACTGCCATCGCGTAGCCACCATGTACTAGGTTGCTCATTATTAGGTCTTGATGTGTCTGACAAGCGTGGCCATAAAGCATAACTGTTTCGATTGGTTTCTGACCAGTGATCATCGGCCCAAGCTTTTAGCAAAGCATGATTTCCCACAAAAGGAGCAGTACCAACTGTGTTGCTACCCCAATCAACATTTGCAGTCGGGTCAATCATGAAAGAAACTTTGGAGGCTCCTTTTAAAAAGAAGTTGAAGTCAAATCCATAAAAGCCAAAAGACATACCGAAACCTCCTTCAATCTGAGGTACACTAGAATAGCCAATAGGAACAAAGTCATGACTATTTATCAGTCCATCGTTATTAATATCACGATACTTGATATCACCAGGCATTACTGGATTATCATTTATATTATCAAAGGTCTGTTTGGGCGAATTGGCAATATCGGCTTCATCAATAAATAACCGCTCTGCTATTAATCCTCTTTGTTGTCCGATAAACTCACCCTCATTCTTTAACCAATCCATACCTGTAGGGACAATTTCTTCGTATTTGGTGTATCGGCTTCTTGCATAAGTAAATGTCATAGTGGATCTCATCCATATATCTTTGTTGAATACATGGCTTTCATCTAAAGTAAATTCGAAACCACTTGAGCTAGCTGCACCCACATTAGCGCGGACGTCAGCAGGGGCACTGCCATCTGCAACCGGTACATCCGTAAGTCCCATTGTAGAAGGAATTGCTGTACGGTTAATTAAAATATTAGTACGCTTTTCTTTAAAGTAGTCAAACTGGATTTCGAGTTCATCAAATAAAGTTGCTTCAAAACCTAAATTCAATTTAGCTGCTTTTTCCCAAGTAATAGCTGTATTAGCAAAACGATTAATTTTTATACCAGAAGAGTTGGCTGTGGGGCTACCTGGATTTTCTCCAAAATCATTATTGAGCCCTTTGTCTTTGCTTATACGGGATAGATAGAAGAATCTGTCATATGCATCTCCAATAGCGTCATTACCAACTAGTCCATAGGTTCCCTTTAACTTTAAGTTTGTCAATATGTTATTTTTCTTCCAGAACTTTTCATTTGTTACAATCCAACCAACTCCGAAAGAAGGAAAAAAACCAAATTGATTATGCCGTGCAAAACGTTCGGCACCGTTGTATCCAAAATTTGCTTCTAATAAATAGCGATGATCATAACTATAAGTAAAACGACCGGATATACCTAAATTACGTGTAGGTAGAGATCGTTGTAAGTCATCTCCAAAGTCAGATGTAACAATTTCTCTGATGGTGCCTACGACCATACCAGATACTGCGTGTTTCTCATTAAATTCACGATCATAATTTGCCGACAATTCACCATAAATTGTAGAAAGCACATTCTTATCTCCTCCGGTAAAGCCTAAAGCTTCATCGCCTTTGTGGAAATTATTCAACTTGAAATATCCGGTTGTTGGATTATAAGTACTCATTGTATAATAATATGGGTCATAAAAACGATTAATCGCGTATACCGATTCTCTTGTAGTACTACCCATTACTCTTGCAGACAAGCCTTTAGTTATAAAATCTAACTTCTGTCTCAGTTCTATTTGGGCAACCAGATTTGTTTGCGTTGATTCTTGATAGCCTTTAACCATATCTGCGTATGGATTTATGAAGCTATATTCAGGAGTACCTCCAAAAAGAATATGTTGAGTGTGTATATTCATATCGTCCGGCTTATAGAAAGCAGGAAAATCAACCGGATTTGCCAACATTACTCGTTGGTACATCTGATTACCGGAATACATCGGTCCGTGTGCCGAGCGAAAGTTTGCATTGAATTTAACTGACCCTTCTGTCGTAGAGGTAAAATTAATATTTGTATTAGAACGAATATTGATATTCTTGATATTAATATTGTTGTTAAAATTATTGCGACTATCAGTTTTAAGAACACCTGTGTCATTATTTAAAGCACCTGCAATATAATAACGTACCTTCTTACCACCACCACTCAAACTCATGTTGAAACGCTGGTTGGTTGTCATATCTTTGAATAATAACTTTCTCCAATCATTTGCTGGATAGTAATATGGATCACTTCCGGATTCTACTCCTGCAATTTGGTCGTCACTATATCTGCGGTTGTACAATGGATGGCGGGTAATAATGGCTTCATTGTTTAGTTTCATATAGGTTAACGGATCGGCAAATTCTACATCTCTTGTGGCTTGACTAAAAGAATTTTCAAAACGGAAACTTAGATTTGTTTTTCCGTCACGTCCTTCCTTTGTAGTTACCAAAATCACGCCATTTGCACCTCTTGAACCATACAAGGCAGTAGCTGTAGCATCTTTCATAATAGAAAAGCTTTCAATATCATCCACTGCTAATCTCGCTAAATCATTAGTGGAAAGTTCCATGTTGTCGATAAGAATAAGAGGACCTTTAGAATACTCGTTAAATGTGGCTACTCCTCTTACAAAGAATTGCGCATTATCAGCTCCTGGTTCACCTGAAGTCTGCATTGAAATCAAACCGGCAATACGTCCGCCAAGTGCTGTAGTTAAATTACTGGAAGGAGCACGTAATTCTCCCGGTTTTACAGTTGTGACAGAACCTAATAAGTTTTCTTTCTTTTGTTTACCAAAAGCTACAACTGTTACTTCATCTAACTTATTAGCCGATTCCTCTAACTTAATTCTTAGTGTTTTTGTGTTTGTAATTTTCACCTCTTTGGGTTCATACCCAATGAAACTCACTAATAGTATATCTCCAACTTGAGCGTTGATACTAAACTTTCCATCAACATCAGTAGTTGTGCCAACTGTAGGTTTGGATTTGATAACGATTGTTGCCCCAATGACAGGTCCCAAATCATCAAATATTTCTCCTTTCAATTTCGTGTTTTGCGCTGATAAGTTTTCAATGCAAAAAGTCGAAACAATCATGAGTAGTATGAAAATACTACATTTCTTTTTTGATAAATAATTGTTCATTTAGTAATTAGATTTTAATGGTAAAAAAAGTGACTTTTCTATGCGGGAAATTATCATCTCTCGCAGTAGTTAAATTTGAATTAGGTGATCTGCTTTTTCATGAAATATTAATTTTAAAGATTAATGTCAATGTATGTGTTTGAATCTTCTTGCTGAAATTGTGTTTTTAATTTCACTATTAAATCTTTTAACCTCTCTTATTACTGTATTTCTAATTTGTTGTTAGTTTTTTGAGTGGGATGGTACTTCATACGTATTCTCCAAAGTAATTCATTTATAGATATTGTTTTTATCTGGTTTAATAATAACTTTTCTGTTGCAATTATAGGATTCATTCCAACTGCGGGAAGTTCAGTAATTCTACTTGATCTCTTAAAATCAGACCATGCATGAACAATAGTCCATGAGAGTGCATTGTCTTTTTTAGACTCTAATGAAATTACATCACGGTTAATAAGTGAGGCAACATACTCTGGTGTACCGCAATAGGGTCGTCCTTTATGAACCTCATCCCATAAAGAATAACTTGCGGTTACTACTGGTATATCAATTCCCTTATTATTCTTATACCATAAGATATTTTCTCCTAACTCGTACGGGAAATATTGTACAGCCAACATACCTGTTATTCCTGTCAATTCTTCTGCATAAATTTGAAAAGCCTCTTGAGAATTCTTACTCATTACATCGCGACATATGAAACCGAATATTTTAATGCCTATTTGATTGAGATGAAAGTTTATCCTTTGAGCAAACTCTCTTAACAGTTCACTTCTGTTGGGTCTTTTTATGGCAAATAAATCTGGATATTGATATCCGCCACCATATTCAATATAGGAATTCTTGTCCCCTTGTAAGTCAACTAATTCATTCCAAGTGAATGGAGAAATCACTGATAAATTGATCGGACAAAGTGTCCAGCTAACCCCAGTTTTATTCATCTTTTCATTCCCTACATAGCATTTGTTTCTTGTAAAGTTTCCAATTGTCCACTGCATGTTATCCCCGTCACTCATAACAAATGAATGGAAAGAGGATTTGTCGCAGAGGTCAATATCCTTTAGTGATATTTCTTTTGCTTTTTTTAATTCTACTTTTCCAAAAGTTGAGGATATGAAAGGAAGATTAAAACACCAATCTGATGCAGTGTTATAATGCCCCCATTCTGAAATCAAACTGGTGAAATCATACTCGTCGCCACACCCCCAACCTAAAATTGGAGACATTGGCTTGACCCACTCAAGTACTTTTTCGATCAGCGCTTTCCTGTCTGAATACAACATCAATTTATGGGCAATGGCATAATCGCGCATGTTAGTGACAGCAGGATGAATGCTTAAAGCAGAGTTGTTATTTAGCTTTTTACTGTTCTTATTAAAACATTCTTCTAAGGTCTCTTTTCGAACATCTTTTAATTCTTTTAGTTGATGTTGTTGTGCTTTTGTCCTCAGACTTTCATCAATAAGAATACCTGATAATAGAGAAGCATATACTGTAGCTACATTACTTGAATAATCAGAAATGTTATGTTGATCGTATTTCTCTTCTAATTTGTATAATACATACCCATTGATAATCTTTTTCTTTCTTAAATAATCGACTAACGACCATAAGTCCATCTTTTTTACATCGGAAATATTTAAAGCTTTTAAGCTTGATTCATACAAAGACTTATATGAGTCATTATTAATATCCATCCATACCATTTCATTGAATTTTCCCTCATTAACAGCTTTTGCTGCTAATCCCGATAGTGACTCAAGTAACATGATTTCAGCTAAAGTTCCTTTGCGCTCGCATATTATGATCTTTTCAGGGGCTCTTTGTACTGGCCAGCCATATCTTCCATTGTATTCTTTAGCGCTAGTAGAAGAATTGAAGAAAATAATTAATGTGATTAAAATAGTAATTGTCTTTTCCATTCGTCTTTATATTGATTATTGTGGTTAATATTAATGCATGTTCGTACGATTGTCTTATATGTATGAACATTTGTATGATGCAAATATATAAACTAAATCTATAACTCGCAATAGAAACGCTTAATTATTTTATTATAAGCAATTAGTTTAAATAAGAAAGATAAGAAACTATAAAAGTTCTTGTTTGCAGTCTAACTACGTTTTTAAGTTTATGATTTAAGTCTAATGTTTTGTAATATAGGTTGTTGTCCTGCTGTTGGTAAAGGCGTTTATATGTGTTGATCCCAAAAAACTTTTATGAACTATATAAATATAAAACTGAGAAGTATTGCTAAAATGTTTCTACATTGCTGTTTTGTTTGTTGGTACATTGATGGCAACATATCTCTTAAGAAGGGTAGCATACTACAAGACGAATCAATAAATTAGTTTTTTATTTTACTTTATCCCTAGTTAAAATGCATGTACTTCATAGTTTGTTGTCTGAAATAGCAGTCAGTAGTAGTTAAGATATGGGTTGTTGATCTGTTCCTGTACAGTGTTTGTTGTATCTTTGCTTTGAGTTGAAAATTGATTCACATTAGTGAATCGATTAATCCTCATTAATGAACATATTTATTCATTGCAGTAAACTGATTTATTCACAATTGTAAGCTTTTCATAAACCAAAGAGCTTAACAAAAGAAACATGAGAACTTTGCAGAAGAAACTACACGCTTTAGTGTATCATATACCTTCACTTTGTACAAGAAATGCCTGTTTTGCGGAAAAAAAGAATAACTGAAATATTGAGTAGGTAGAAGGTATTTGTTTGATTATTAAATATTTGTAGTGGTATATACTGATAACAGGTATGAGGGCAAACGTTTACCCTCATACCTGCTATCATGGTTACTCTCATGTCTCAAACACCGATGAATAAAGAGATGCGGAGTGTTTATGAGGGCATGAGGGTAAAAGTGCGTGCAAAACTAAATTGAGCAGCTCTTTTTCTTCACTACCTTGATGCCAAAAGCGCAGTAGGTAAGGTAGAGTACGCAGAGTAGTGTTACGGCTACTCCTCCCAATATACCTACAGTCCCTATAGCCAGTCCGATCGCGGGGGTGACTACTCCGCCACCTGCAACAGCTGTAATCATCAGACCGGAAATTTGATTGGCTTTCTCGGGACGTGCTTGCAGGGCCATTGAGTAGATAATGGAGAAAACGGAAGAGGCGAAGAAACCTACAGCTCCGATACAAATGAGGTTGACAATATCATTTTCTACTATCATAAGTACCAGTAACGAAGCGATGCAAGCAATCATATTGACGCGGAAATACTTCATCTCGGCTATGCGTACTAATAAGAATGCACCCAGCAGTGCGCCAATCGTACGACTGAGGAAATAGACTTGCGGAGCAAACTTAACCTGATCGTCCGACCAACCAAAACGAACTGCCATTAGTTTGGAACTGATAAAGTTGGTGGCTACATCTACTCCTACAATGAAGAAGATACCTAGGAAAAGAAGTAGGATAGTGCGGTCTTTCAGTAAAGCAAAAGTATTGCTCATAGAAAGGGTAGCTCCGGATGATTTCTCGCGTTCGATAGGAGTTGCCAGTAACCAAATGGCTGATAGTAAGGTGATGGCACCCAAGATAGGGAAACAGTAATACCATTTGTCTGCTCCAAAATAGCTGATTGCCAACAGTACGATTTCGGGACCTACCAGTGAGGAGACGGCTTTGATTACCTGACCGGCTGTCAAACTGCTTGTCAGCAGTGAACTGTTAGTGATAATATTGCTCAATAGCGGATTAAGAGATACTTGCAGAATGGCATTTCCGATACCTAACAGTGCATAGGCTGTCATACAAGTAACGCTGTTGTAAGCTATCAAAGGGAGGAGCATACCTGCTATTGTTAGTGCCATACTGAGGAGTACAGTATTCTTGCGTCCCCATTTGTTCATTTGGTTGCCCACGGGGATGCCGAGGAATAAGAACCAGATGAATACCATGGAAGGAACAAAGCCGGTCATGACATCCGACCAGCCGAAGGTGCGTTGAACATAGTCCGATGATATGCCAACAATGTCACAGAAGCCCATCACGAAGAATCCGAAAAGGACGGGGAGGGCAGTAATTAATGTATGCTTGTTTTTCATATACTTTTAATGTTTTCTTGTGCACTGGTGGTTAATTGCAAGATGAGGCTACACCCCAAGATGTATTAGGCTTGTCGCCCATCACCAGAATCAATTCGCCGCCTTTCAGTAACTCTGAAGCGGGGAAGAAGAACTGGTTCAGAGGTTTTCCATTCAGCGTTGCACTTTGAATATACTTGTTGTTGCGCGATGCATTCTTGGCTTCAATAGTGAAAGTTTTACCACGGTTATAGCGTTCTCCAAGGTCGATTACCACTTTCTCGTAAAGCGGGCTGGCAATCTCGTAAATCGGGTCGATGCGGCATCCGCCATCTGTTTGGAACAAACCTAAAGCTGCCATTACGAACCAAGCACTCATCTGACCTTGGTCTTCGTCACCCAAATAGGCGTTGGCGATTCCTGCACCATAATACTTGTCGATGATGGAACGTGACCATTTTTGAGTAAGCCAAGGTTTCTTTGCCCAGTTGAAGAGGAATGCGAAATGCATGGACTGCTGGTTGCCTTGTACTACCGGATAATCCCAATACTGGTCGTTCGGAGCATTGTATCGCCACGGTTCGCTCACTTGGAATCCCCAGTCGAGGCGGTCAACGAATGTTTTCTCTCCCAATATGTTTACCAATGCCGGAACATCTTGCGGAACGAAGAAACTCAATTGCCAGGAGTTACCCTCTACGTAATGATGATTGCGTCCTGATTGGAATGGATCGAAATCGGGGATGAACACTCCTGCGGTATCACGCATGTGTGCATAACCGTTCTTCGGGTTGATAGCGTTTCTCCACCAGGAACCACGTTCGTTGAAAGTATTATACTCGTTGTATTTACCTAATGCTTTTGCCATTTGTCCTACGGTCCAGTCATCGTATGAATATTCTAGTGTGTTGGAGAAACGTCCTTTCTCGATAGGCACATATTTGTACTTCATATAAGGTACGAGGTCTCGATTTCCGGCGAATCCACCTGCTACATGAGTGGCGGGAGTGGTTTGCATCTTCTTCATGGCTTCGAAAGCCTTCTCTGCGTCGTAGTCGCGAATGCCCATCTGGTAAGCCGATACCATCAAAGGTATTTCATGCTCTGCTACCATTACCGGAATGTATTCCATGCCGGCAGGACCTTTAGCCAACCATCCATTGGAGTCGTACATGGCAAGCTGTGAGTTCACCCATTTGGAACTCCATTCAGGAGTTACGAGATTCCAGAATTGATTCAAATTCCAGAAGCTATTCCAGAAGGCGTCGCATCCCAAGGCTACATGATTAGGATTGGTGAATTTGCGTACTTTCTCGTCGGGTGACATCCATTCACCGTTTACATCGCTCCAAAGGTTGCGGCAAAGTGCACGGTACATATTAGTATAGAAACGTACTTTCTCGATACGGTCGTTGGTGGTGATAGTCAGACGATCCAGGATATCATTCCATACATTCTTCTGATTTTGCACAACAGCATTGAAGTCCCAGCCGAATTTGTCGGAGATTTCTTTTTCCAAATTCTCGGATGCATTGGCGATGCTCACCAATGAGATACCTGTGCGAGCTTGTACTATCGGATGATTCTTGGTGTCGAACTCTACATATAGACCGGCATCTTTTAGGTTCTTGCCTGAGATGGAATTGCCTTCAATTACTTGATCGTTTTTCCAGCCACCTACTTTTTTGATAGGAGCGTCGAATTCAATGACAAAGTTTACTACATATTCCTGATCGGCATCATCACTCCATACGTGTGGACGTGGAGATATCTGATGACAATAACCTTCGATGCGGTTGTCGCTTACCTTTTTAACCTCTAAGTCCAACAGATTATAGTCGTACTCAGCTTGGATGTGCAGGTCTATCATGACACGACCATCCTGATTTTTAGGGAAGGTGTATTTCTGGAAGCTGGCTCTTTCGGTAGCTGTAACTTCCGCCAGAATTTTGGTATCGGTCATAAATACCTTGTAATAGCCCAAAGGAGCTTCTTCGGTTGTCTTGTCGATACGTGAGCGATAGCCTTCGTCGGGACGGAACTGGTCGCCTACTTTGGTGAATAACTTGCCGTTGGTCGGCATCATACCGAGTCCACCCATGGTCCATTCGTGAATATGACTAAAGCAACCTACGGTTTCGAATGTTGGTTGATAACCGGCTTGCCAGCCCATGTTCTGGTTATCAGGACTCAGTTTAACCATACTGAAAGGCATCCATGGACCCGGTGCAATCATCCAACGGGAGTGTGCCGTACCTATTTTGGTATCTACGTAATCGGCAAGTGACTGTATCTTCTGTGGAGAACGCATGATAGTGCCTTTTTCCAGAAGTTGGTTGTTTACCAATATCTGATACTCACTTTTCTTGTTTTTCTTAACGGCTGGCATGGGGGCTTCGAATACATAACGTGCTGTGTCGAGAGTAGCGGAGAATGTTTCGGCGCCATCTATTTTTACAGTCAGTTTCGGATTACCTTTCAGATGTTCTACATCTATCAGCAGAGGTTGTACGCTTGTTCCGTTCTGATTAATTTCGTATTTGGCAGGTGTTACGCCGCGAAGGAAAGCATATTCGTTGTTCTTGCCAAGCTGAAGAGCGTCGTTACCTTCGAGTTTTATTTGGTCGAATACGATCCAGCCACCTTCCAGTACGGAGATGGTAACCTGGTTGCCACCTGTTTTTAAATCCGCTGCGCTGATGGGGAATTCGAGAAGTTGCTCTTTGGCGTTAGTGAGATTACCTTCCAGCACTTCTTTGGAATTACCTTTTATCTCGAACTTCTTTTCTACAGAGTTCACGATCACTTTCACGATGGAGCGGTTAGGGTTGGCGTCTACCAAGTCGACAGTCAATTTCCAAGTTCCTTTTTTAGGAAGACTTTGGATGTTGAAGAGGATGTTGGCGTCGTGCGTTCTCCAACCGGAAGTACCCCAAGTGCCTCCCCAAGTGTCATCGGGACCGGGCAGTACGTAAGGGAACTCTTTTTTGTCTACTGAGGTTCCTACCAGATAGTAACGGTCTTCGTAACCGAAGTCGTGTGCCAGAAATTTCTTGTAGTCCGAGGGACCCAAGGCTAAGTCGGCACCGGTATTGTTGTTGCTACCGATGCTCCATACCTCTTTTGCGCTTGTGGTGAAAACGGCACAACAGGCAAATACTAAAAAGGTGATTAAGTTTCTCATATTTATCTTTCTTCTATATTATATAATCTTCTATTCTTTTGCTCTAGTGCGAACAGTTATAATTTTGTTATCCTTAAAAACAATCTAATCTACCTTGATCTAACTAACCTAATTGGTATTCTTAACCTAATTGTTGCAATGCGAAAGAGTATGCACCCAGTGCTACTGCCTTGCTTGCGCCTAATGTGGAAACTGTGATTCCGATGCGTTTGTGAGAATTATATTGAACGTGTTTGTTTGTTGACGGCACTTGTACCAGTGTTGTTCTATTCTCCAGAAATTTCTGACGTTCCTCTGCTTCCATCAAATTGCAAACCTCCATTTGAAGACAAGCGAAGTTTCTGCCTGCAAAAGTGCTGATGGGACGGTTTAACTCTTTCATGATTCCCGGAAATATATATTTGGATGCTCCTGCCAATCCACCTCCTATGACTACCAATCCATCTACGATGTGTAGGGCTCCGGCAATGGCGGCTCCTGCCATTTCGCCCATCTCTTCGAAGCTGCGGATGGCGGCATCGCTGTTACCGGGACGGTTGCCTTCGGCAATATCAAAGATGTCTTTGGGTGTCAGTATGGTTGCATCTTCACCGCTTAGTTCGCTATATACACGGCAAACGGCTCTGATACTTACACTTTCTTCGGCTATCATTTCCGGGTATTTCTTGTTGCGCATAATCCAGACGTCACCGCCACAACCATTGTCGCCTGTCAGTAGGCAATTGTTGATAACGACCCCTGCACCGAACCCGGTTCCTAAGGTGATGCCCAGCAGATTCTTATATCTCTTCGGATTGCCGGAAGCTTCCAGTTGGGCATTGATGGCAGGCAATGTACCTGCCAGTGCTTCGCCGTAGGCAAATAAGTTTCCGTCGTTATTGATATATACCGGTATTCCGAACTTAGCTTCGAGAAAAGGACCTAAAGCCACCCCGCCATGAAAAGAAGGAAAATTGGGCAAGTCGCCAATGATGCCATTCTCATAATCGGCAGGACCAGGAAATGCAAAGCTGATAGCTACCGGTTCGTCTTTCAACTGCTCCTTGATTAAACTGAACCCTTTAATTAGTGTGGATAAACATGTATCCAAATCATCCGAAGCAGCAGGAAGACAAATCGGAGCTACTACCTCCTCGCAAGCTTGGATTGCGGAGAATACAAAGTTTGTACCTCCGGCATCCAAAGTCAATACAATGCGTTGATCGTGCTTATACATATATTTATGCTGATTGAGTTAACATGGTTTCTACTTGATTTAAAATCTCACGTATGCCTTGATGGTTGCACATTCTTGTCCGGCAGATAATCCGTAAGGCGAAATGGTGTAACTGCCTACACTTGCCGGAATAATAAATGTCTCGGCATAGTGTACAATGAACGGATCGAACTGGTTGTCCGGACTTTCTACGATAGCTTCTTCACCTTCTACCAAGTTCAGCACATTGACGCTGTTATTGGTGAAATGAGTAACGGGTTTCGTAAACCAATGACGGCGTGTTTCTATAAATTCATTCGGATGCAGACCGGTACATTCTTCTCTCCAACCATCGCCGTTTTCTATTTCGGTCACGTGATTGGCTAGGTTTTCTTTTACATACTGTGTGTCCCGCTTCCAGTCAATTACTTCTTTTCCTCTTTCTACATTGATAGGACGCGGTTTACCGTCCAGCCCCAATCGCTGCCAATCCCAAAGCTTGAAAGTAAAGAGATTCGGTGTGGAGCTGATTTCCAATACCAATGCTTCTGAACCTGAGCAGTGAACCGTTCCACCAGGTATCAGGTAGTGGTCATGCTTCTTGGCGGGCAGCTTGTTGACATACTTTTCTGTATCAAATACGATTTTGCCTTCCTGAGCTTGACGCAGGTCGTTTATCATATCGTCTTTATTGATGCCTTCTTTCAGACCGAGGTATACGGTCGCACCTTCTTTGGCATCGAGCAGATAATAGCTCTCGTCCTGTGTATAATACATGCCGAAGCTTTCGCGGATGAACTGCGTGGTAGGGTGAACCTGCACGCTCAAGTTGCCACCGCCTACAGTATCGAGGAAGTCAAAACGGATAGGGAAATCCTTACCGAATCGTGCTTCTACCGGTTCGCCAAGTAGGTCTTTTGATTTCAATAGAACCAGATTTACTGATGGCATCTCAAATCGCACTCCATTCACTTCGAAGAAAAGGCTGTTCTCTTCGGGAACACAATCGAAGCACCAACCGTAGTTCTCTTTTTCCGGATCGAGTCCGCAAACCTCTTTCATCCATTGACCACCCCAGGGAGCCGGATCGAAGAAAGGCACTACACGGAAAGGGCTTTTCACCGTCTCCTCTATACCTTTAAAGAATGTATCTTTGTCGATCATCTTAGGCTCGCCCGCAATGTGGGTGTCAATCCAGAAACTAATCCTATTAAACAATCCTTCCTTATATTGATCACATATTCTCCAATCATTGAAATAGCCTCTTTTGTATTGCAATGAAACGGCGTCTTGGCTGTTGTCTATACCCAGCGCTTTTACTTCATGGCGGCGGAAGCGTTGTTGGATTTCCCAACGTGCCATATCTACATATATTAATGTAGCATCGGCAGGAATGATGGTTGCGGCTCCGGTACCAATGACAATCACATTTCCGGTAGCTGACTCTATTTGCTGTTGAGCTGTTTTTACTTTCTGGGGGTCGAAGTAGTTGTCAAGCTTTAGATTGGTGATGTAGCCAAACAGGACATCTTCCGTCATAAACCGTTCGGTCATTATTTTGACTTCTTCTTCAGCTTTCATTAAGTCGCGTGTCTTTATGATTGTCGTGTCTGGCAAAAGTGCAAGTGCATTAATAACTTCTTCTTCGTGTACGCCAGTGTAGAAGTCTACTCCTAAGATTGACTTCTCGTTAAGGCATCCGGATGTCACAGCCCGAATGTTTTCCCACCCTTGGATAATAGTTCCTGAAATCTTGGTGGATGGGAACCGATCGTAATTTACCTTTCTCATGTTTTCTATGTACCTTTAATTGTTATATATGTATGAACATGTTTGTATTTTGTGCAAATATACGTTCTTTGGAAATAAAACAAAAGAAACTACTCTTTTTTTTCCAAAAAAGAGTATATTTGCCTCGTAAAAACTAGAGATAGAAGAATATGAGCATGAAATTAGATTCAAGTAGTGGAAAACCTCTTCATATTCAGGCTGAAGAAGTTCTCAGAAAATTGATCGAATCAGAAGAGTATAAGAATGGTAAATTACTGCCTAATGAAATTAAATTGTCTGAACAATTAAGCATTTCTCGTAACACTTTGCGCCAAGCTATAAACAAACTTGTGTTTGAAGGACTTTTGGACAGAAAGAAGGGGTATGGTACAAAGGTCGCCAAAAAAGGAATTACAGGAGGAGTGAAGAACTGGCTGAGCTTTTCACAAGAAATGAAGATGTTGGGTATTGAAGTTAAAAACTTTGAACTTCATGTCAGCCTTAAGAAACCCAATGAGGAAATATGTAGTTTTTTCAATATTTCACCGGATAAAGGGACTAGGTGTATCGTTTTGGAAAGAGTTCGTGGTAATAAGGAATATCCATTTGTTTCGTTTATCTCTTATTTTAATCCTATCATTCCGCTGACGGGCGATGAAGATTTCACTCAACCACTTTATGGAGTTCTTGAAAGTAAGTATAATATAATCGTAAAAACTAGCAAAGAAGAGATAACTGCCCGGTTGGCAGGTGAGATAGTTGCTGATAAGTTGGAAATAAAGCCAAGTGACCCTATATTAATAAGGAAGAGGTTTGTATATGATATTAATGGTCTGCCGGTAGAGTATAACATTGGGTATTATCGGGCGGATAGCTTTACGTATACGATTGATGCGGAAAGATAATTTGAATTATAGATTGTTCTAAATTAGGATATTTAAGTGAAGGCATGCTAAAAAGGCATGCCTTTTCTGTTTCTTCTCCCCGAAAACATCTATTTTTGCAAACTAATGAATGGATTTCGACTATGAATGTAATGGAAAAGCGGGTGCTAGTAGGTATGAGCGGCGGTATAGACAGTACCGCTACTTGTTTGATGTTGAAGGAGCAGGGCTATGAAATTGTTGGGCTTACCATGTGGGTGTGGGGTGATGAACCTGCCGAAGCACGGGAACTTGCCAAACGTATGGACATAGAACATTACATTGCTGATGAACGTGAAGCTTTTCGCCAAGTGATCGTACAGAACTTTATCGATGAATACCGCCAGGGACGTACTCCCAATCCTTGTGTGATGTGCAACCCCCTGTTCAAATTTCGGATTCTGACCGAGTGGGCGGATAAATTGGGATGTAAGTACATATCAACCGGACATTACTCCTGCTTGGAAGAACTAAACGGTCATGTTTATATTATAGCTGGCGATGATGATAAGAAAGACCAGTCCTATTTTCTTTGGAGATTAGGACAGGATGTATTGAAACGTTGTATCTTTCCTTTGGGAACTTATACCAAAGTGCAAGTGCGTGAATATCTACGTGAGAAAGGATATACCCTCAAAGCCGAAGAAGGTGAAAGTATGGAAGTTTGCTTCATCAAAGGTGACTATCGGGATTTCTTAAAAGAACATTCTCCTGAAATAGATCGTGAGATAGGTCCGGGATGGTTTGTAAATTCAGAAGGGGTAAAGTTAGGAGAACATAAAGGTTTCCCTTATTATACCATCGGACAACGCAAAGGATTGGAGATTGCTTTAGGTAAGCCGGCTTATGTATTGAAAATAAATTCTCAGAAGAATACGGTGATGTTGGGAGATGTTGAACAATTGCAGGCAGAATATATGCTGGTAGAGCAAGAAAATCTGATTGATGAACAAGAAATTTTTGAAAGTAAAGAACTCACGGTACGTATTCGTTATCGCAGTAAACCAATTCCCTGTACGGTAAATCGGTTGGAAGACGGTCGTTTGTTGGTGCATTTCCAAAAAGAAGCATCTGCGATTGCTCCTGGACAATCTGCTGTATTCTATATCGGTAGAAGGGTAGTGGGTGGTTCGTTTATCGCTTCACAAAGGGGGATCGGAATGTATCTGGGAAATTAAAATCAAATGTAAATTGAAACTAAAGAAATATATGGTTAAGAAACTAATTCTTTTTGCAGCTTTTACCTTGCTTGTACTAGGTGTTTCTGCGCAACAAGATACGTTGAAGTATCGCATCAGCCTGAAAGATAAGGCTGCTACAACTTACTCTTTGGACCGTCCGGAAGCATTCCTCTCTGAAAAAGCGATTGCACGTCGCCAGAAACAGAATTTACCGATAGACTCTACGGATTTGCCGGTATGTCGTAAATACATTGATGAAATCCGTAATAAGGGGGTTAATGTCGTAGTTACGGGAAAGTGGGAGAATTTTGTTACGGTTTCCTGCAATGATTCTACATTGATAGATGGTATTGCTGCATTACCCTTTGTTCTTGCTACTGAAAAAGTATGGATGGCTCCCAAAGGAGAACCAATGGTTGCTAAACGTGATTCATTGATAAATAAACCTACTGTACATAAGGATAGTATTTATGGTCTTGCTCTTGATCAGATTCAACTTAGTAATGGTAATAAATTGCATGAAGCCGGTTTTAAAGGTAAAGGAATGACAATTGCTGTGATCGATGCAGGTTTCCATAATGCGGATAAGATTAAAGCAATGAAGAAAATCCGTGTCTTGGGTACGAAAGATTTTGTAAATCCCCAGGCGGATATTTTTGCTGAGAGCAGTCATGGTATGATGGTACTTTCATGTATGGGAATGAACAAACCTGATGTTATGATTGGTACAGCTCCTGAAGCTTCCTTTTGGTTGCTTCGTAGTGAAGATGAGGCTTCGGAGCATTTGGTAGAACAGGATTATTGGGCTGCTGCGGTGGAATTTGCCGATAGCGTAGGAGTTGACGTGCTTAATACCTCATTGGGATATTACTCTTTTGATGATAAGTCGAAAGATTATAAATACCGTGATTTAGACGGACACCATGCACTAATGTCCCGTCAGGCATCACGCATTGCAGATAAAGGTATGATACTGGTTTGCAGCGCAGGAAATTCGGGAATGGGTTCTTGGAAAAAGCTTACTCCTCCGGGAGATGCCGAGAATGTGCTGACCGTCGGTGCTATTGATAAGAATGGATTATTAGCACCTTTCTCTTCTATCGGAAATACAGCTGACAACCGGATAAAACCGGATGTTGTTGCAGTAGGTTTGGGCTCTGATGTCATGGGTACGAGTGGCAATCAAGCTAAGGCAAACGGTACTTCTTTCTCTTCACCGATCATGTGCGGAATGGTGGCTTGTTTGTGGCAGGCGCGTCCGGAACTTACTGCTAAAGAAGTAATAGAATTGGTACGCAAATCGGGTGATCGTGCTGCATTCCCTGATAATATCTATGGATATGGACTACCTGATATGTGGAAGGCTTACAATAGCGGGAAATAATGGAAGCTCTCTCTTTATATGATCTGAATGCTTTGGTACGTCGAAGCATAGAGCAATGCTTGCCCGATGAATTCTGGGTGCAAGCAGAGTTGAGTGATGTGCGTACCAATAGTACGGGTCATTGTTACTTGGAGTTCATACAGAAAGATCCTCGTAGCAATAACTTGATAGCCAAAGCTCGTGGTACAATTTGGGCAAATGTATTCCGTTTATTGAAACCGTATTTTGAGGAGGCTACGGGACAGGCATTTGTCTCAGGTATCAAGGTATTGATACAGGTAACAGTTAGTTTCCACGAACTTTATGGATTTAGTTTAACTGTACAAGATATTGATCCGACTTATACATTGGGCGATATGGCACGTCGTCGCAAGGAGATTCTGAAGCAACTTGAAGAAGAAGGCGTACTTACACTGAATAAAGAGTTGGATATGCCTCCTCTTCCGCAACGGATTGCTGTTATTTCTTCCCCTACGGCAGCAGGTTACGACGATTTCTGCCATCAATTGCAAAATAATTCCCGTGGTTTCTATTTCTATACGGAATTATTTCCAGCTTTGATGCAGGGTGACCGTGTGGAAGATTCTGTTTTATCAGCTCTTGATAAAGTCAATGCCCGGCTGACGGAGTTTGATGTCGTCGTTATTATCCGCGGAGGAGGTGCTACATCCGACCTTTCCGGTTTTGATACTTATCTTCTTGCAGCCTCTTGTGCACAATTTCCATTACCTATTATTACAGGTATCGGACATGAAAGGGATGATACAGTGCTTGATTCTGTGGCACATACCCGTGTAAAAACTCCTACGGCTGCTGCTGAATTTCTGATAGAATCTATGAATGATGCTGCGGATGAACTGGAATTGCTTGCTGCCCGTTTGCAAGAAAGTGTTCGCAATTTATTGTCTCAGGAACAACGCAAGTTGGTTGCTTATAAAAATCGGATTCCTTCTTCCGCTTATCGGCGGATATCCAGTGCCAAGTTGACTTTGCTCACAGCAAAGAAAGATATAGCTCAGGTTGTGACTTCTTCATTATCCCGTCATCGTCATCGTTTGGAATTATTGCAGCAACGATTGGTGGATGCTTCACCCGAAAAGCAGCTTGCTCGTGGGTATAGTATTACGTTGAAAGACGGGAAGGTAGTGAAGAATGCAAAAGAATTGCAAGCGGATGATGAAATAATTACTTGTTTACAATATGGTAAAGTGACTTCAATTGTAAATATTTAGCTCTATGTGTGCAGTGTTTTATAAATCACTGCATTTATATAAATATGTTTAAACCATTTAAAATGAACTAATATGAAGACACAAAACCTATTTAGTATGCTGATGCTGGTGTTTATGGCATTTAGCTTTATCTCATGTGCTGATGAAGACAATACAGTTGAAATCTCTCAATTGGAGGGTCTGTGGTTTGTAAAAGAACCAGTCCTTGAAGATGATTATGTAACCAGTTATACGTTTAAAGCTGACAAGACATGTGAGATCTATACAGGAAGCCCCTTGTCTAATGGAATTCCCCTTTATCGTACTTATCAGATAAGTAATGATAAGAAACTGGTTACGATATTTGATAAAGAAGGGCACTATACAGAACAGTATCATATTCTAAAGTTAACATCTGATGAAATGAAATGGGAAAATGCGTCGCCCAAAGATGGAAATTCTGATAAGCGACTTGAAAAGTATAAAGACTAATTTTATTTATGCCAGCAACCAAGAAAAAAGAAACCTACTCCGAAGCCATGGCGCGTTTGGAGAAAATTGTCAGCCAGATAGACAATAACGAATTAGAGATAGATGCGCTTGCCGAGAAGATAAAAGAGGCGAACGAGATTATTGCGTTTTGCAGCGATAAATTGACCAAAGCCGACCGTGAAATTGAAAAATTACTGTCGGAGAAGCGGGAATGTGAAGAATAAAAGCTACTTTTGTTGCAAAATATACGTAATAAGGTAACTAATACTTTGAGATATGAAGGAACTTGATTGGGCTAATCTGCCTTTCGGATATATGAAGACAGATTACAATGTGAGAATTTATCATCGTAACGGACAATGGGGTGAACTGGAAGTTTGCAGTGAGGAAACGATTCCTATGCACATGGCTGCTACCTGTTTGCATTATGGTCAGGAAGCTTTTGAAGGTTTGAAAGCATTCCGTGGTAAAGACGGTAAAGTGCGTATTTTCCGTTTGGAAGAGAATGCTGCTCGTCTGCAATCTACTTGTCAGGGAATCCTGATGGCCGAATTACCTACTGAACGTTTCAAAGAAGCCATTCTGAAGGTTGTGAAACTGAATGAACGTTTCATTCCTCCTTATGAATCGGGTGCTTCCTTATATATACGTCCGTTGTTGGTAGGTACAGGTGCACAAGTTGGTGTACATCCGGCTAATGAATACCTGTTTGTGGTATTTGTTACACCGGTAGGTCCTTACTTCAAAGGCGGTTTCTCAACGAATCCATACGTTATTATTCGCGAATTCGACCGTTCTGCTCCTTTGGGCACAGGTATCTATAAAGTTGGTGGTAACTATGCAGCTAGTTTGCGTGCCAATAAGAAAGCACATGACTTGGGCTATGCTTGCGAATTTTATTTGGATGCCAAAGAAAAGAAATACATCGACGAATGCGGTGCTGCCAACTTCTTCGGTATCAAAGATAATACTTATATCACTCCGAAATCTACTTCCATTCTGCCCTCTATCACCAATAAGAGTTTGATGCAGTTGGCAGAAGATATGGGCATGAAGGTGGAACGTCGTCCGGTTCCCGAAGAAGAACTGCTGACTTTCGAAGAAGCCGGTGCTTGCGGTACTGCTGCCGTAATCAGTCCTATCGAACGCATTGATGATGTAGAGAATGGTAAATCTTATGTTATTTCTAAAGATGGTAAACCCGGACCTATTTGTACGAAGTTATATAATAAGCTGCGTGCTATTCAGTACGGTGATGAACCGGATACTCACAATTGGGTAACTATTGTAGAATAATATATTACTGAATATTTAGGCACGGATTACGTGGGTCAGCATGGTTGTTTGTATATACATAACCCATGTAGAGGTCTGCGTAATCCGTGCCTAACATAATAATATAAGTCTGGTTTTTCTTTAATACACACGAATGGGAAAAAATAAATTAGAGAAGTTTGCCGATATGGCAAGTTATCCGCATGTGTTTGAATATCCGTATTCCGCAGTAGATAATGTGCCGTTTGAGATGAAAGGTAATTGGCATAAAGAGTTTTTTAAGAATAACAACCCGATTGTACTGGAATTGGGCTGTGGTCGTGGAGAGTACACCGTTGGATTAGGACGGATGTTTCCCGATGTCAACTTTATCGGCGTAGATATTAAAGGTGCCCGTATGTGGACGGGAGCTACCGAATCTTTGGAATCGGGTATGCGGAATGTAGCCTTTCTACGTACAAACATCGAAATCATCGACCGATTTTTTGCTCCGGATGAAGTTGCCGAGGTATGGCTCACCTTCTCTGATCCGCAAATGAAGAAAGCAACCAAACGACTTACTTCTACTTACTTTATGAATCGTTACCGTAAGTTCTTGATAGACGGTGGAATTATTCATGTGAAGACTGACAGTAATTTCATGTTCACCTACACTAAATATATGGTTGAGAAGAATCAGTTGTCGGTAGATGTAATGACAGAAGATTTATATCACTCCGGTATGGCTGATGAGATTCTTGGTATCAGAACCTATTATGAACAACAATGGCTGGATCGTGGTTTAAATATAAAATATATCAAGTTCCACCTTCCTCAATCGGACGAATTACAAGAGCCCGATGTAGAGATTGAACTCGATGAATACCGCAGCTACAATCGCAGTAAACGTAGTGGATTGCAGACCAGTAAATAGCTGAGCTTGCAGTTGCAAAATTGTACATTGTAAATTACTAAATTGTAAATAGAATGACTCTATATCCTAAACTAATTTTGGATGCACTGGCTACAGTGCGTTATCCCGGTACGGGGAAGAATCTCGTGGATGCTGAAATGGTAGCCGATAATATGCGCATCGATGGAATGAAAGTCAGCTTCTCGTTGACATTTGAGAAGCCGACTGATCCGTTTATGAAATCTATGCTAAAAGCTGCCGAGACGGCTATACATACATATGTTTCGCCGGAAGTGGAAGTAGTAATTACTACGGAAAGCCGCCAGGTTGCCCGTCCTGAAGTAAGCAAACTACTGCCACAAGTGAAAAATATTATTGGGGTTTCTTCCGGTAAAGGTGGGGTAGGCAAGTCTACGGTTGCAGCCAATCTTGCTGTTTCTTTGGCGAAATTGGGATATAAGGTAGGTTTACTGGATGCAGACATCTTCGGTCCATCAGTTCCTAAAATGTTTCAGGTAGAAGATGCACGTCCTTTGGCTAAGAATATAGATGGACGTGAATTGATTATTCCGATCGAGAGATATGGAATCAAGTTGCTTTCTATAGGTTTCTTTGTCGATCCGGATCAGGCTACTTTATGGCGTGGTGGTATGGCAAGCAATGCTTTGAAGCAATTGATTGGTGATGCTGACTGGGGTAATCTGGATTACTTCTTGATAGACCTTCCTCCCGGAACAAGTGATATTCACTTGACAGTTGTTCAGACATTGGCTATGACTGGTGCTATTGTAGTCAGCACGCCACAAGCTGTGGCTTTGGCTGATGCACGTAAGGGTATCAATATGTTTACTAATGATAAGGTAAATGTGCCTATTCTTGGTTTGGTAGAGAATATGGCTTGGTTTACTCCTGCCGAACTTCCGGAAAATAAATATTATATTTTCGGTCAAGATGGAGCAAAGAAGCTGGCGGAGGAGATGAATGTACCTTTGCTGGGCCAAATCCCTATTGTACAAAGCATTTGTGAAAGCGGAGATAAAGGCACCCCGGTTGCTTTGGACGAGAATACCGTTACCGGTCGTGCATTCTTACAACTGGCTGCTGCTGTTGTTCGTCAAGTAGATCGCAGAAATGTTGAGATGGCACCTACACAGATAGTGGAGATGCATAAATAAAAATAAGAGTGCGATAGATACATATCTGATTATATGAAAAAGGAGCAAGTGCTGTAATGCAATTGCTCCTTTTTTCGTTAATCTTATTTTGGGGATATTTATTGTAACTTAAACATGATCGGGAAAGTGTACTTTACATTTACCGCCTGTCCTCTTTGCTTGCCTGCTTTCCATTTGGGCATAGCATTGGTTACACGGATTGCTTCTGCATCAAGAAACGTATTGGTGCCTTGTACAATTTTAGTATTGGTAACATTACCATCTTTATCAATGATAGTTTGTACTATTACCTTTCCTTGAATACCTGCCTTTTGCGCATCTACAGGATATTTGATATTTCTTGACAAGTATTGCATCAGCCCTTCCATGCCTCCAGGGAATTGAGGCATTTCCTCTACCACTTCGAATACTGTACCTATTTCCGGAGCCGGATCTTTAGAGGCATAACCTACGGCAACAATCTCTTTGGGTTGTTCGTTGACCGGTTTATAATCTTCTTTAGGATCAGATAATCTGAACATGATGGGCACTGTATATTTCACTCTGACAGCCTGTCCTTTCTGTATTCCCGGTCTCCAATTTGGCATAGTGCTGGCTACACGTACAGCCTCTCTATCCAGGCTGGGATCAACACCTCGAAGTACTTTGGTGTTGGAGATGCTGCCATCCTTTTCAACTACAAATTGTACAGTTACTCGTCCTTGTACGCCTTTTGAGTGTGCATCTGCAGGATATTGAATATTCTTGCTGAGGTATTCCATTAATCCTGCCATACCACCATTTCCAAATTCCGGCATATGCTCCACAACTTCAAAGACTACATTATCACCTTCGTTAATAAGTGAGTCACGCTTCATCTTCTCCGGAACTACCGATAATTCGTTTGTATTCATTGTGCCTTTTTCAACGACAGGCATGTCCACAGCCTCCACGACTTCTGTTGCAATCTCTTTCGTGGTGCGTGCCACGGCTTCAATATTGCTGATAATCATAAGTAAGGCTGCCAAGGGAAGGAATGCCAGGTATTTGGTCCTTCCTATTTCTTTTGTTCTTTTTTTATTCATCATTTTGATGCGTTTTTTTAAAGGTAAAACATTGAAACTATTATAAATTGTTGCTGCAGCCTTATGATGTGATAATCCTAACAGGTGGTACTGATAGGTTTTGGAGTCATAGCCGTTTTCCAAAACGTGGGCATCGGCCATATATTCCAAATTAGTACGGATTTCCCGTTTCATGAGCCAGGCAAATGGATTGAACCAACATAGGATACAAGCCAGTTCACTGATTATGACATCAATGGAATGCCATTGACGGGCGTGTGTCTGCTCATGAGTCAATATTTCATTCAACTCTTCTTCAGTGTGTGAAGACGGGTTGATAAAAATCCAATGAAAGAAAGAAAAAGGACCTGCTGCCTTGGGTAGCAGATAAAAGTTAGCTCCATTTATTTGTTCTTTGCGGCATTGATAAGCTAATCGGATAATACCGGTCAACTGAATAAAGAAACGCAAGATTAAAAGTGCCATTATTCCCCAGTATACAATACTTGCATATTCAAGAATGATGCTTTTCCAGTCAGTAGTAGCGGTTGTGGTTATAACAAACTCCGGTAGTACCATACTGGCATAAAGATCTGCCATAACTACCATAGGTTCTTGTTCTGTTATCCACGTCTGAATGTTCAGTAATGGTACAGCAGCTGAGATAGCAAAGAAACAAAGTAAGGCAATTCTGCGCCAACCAAAGAACGTATCTTTGTAGAAAAATAACCGATAGAATGCATAGAACAACACTATGGCTACATTGACTTTTAGAAAATAGGCTAACATGTCTTTTTAGTGATTAGTGATTAGTGATTAGTAATTAGTGATTTGTGATTAGTTTTCGGTGGTTAGTTTTCGGTGATATAACTCATTATAAGCACATCACTAATCACTAAACGTTAATCACTGTCTTCACTCTTTCCCTTTTTCAATCATCTCTATTATGTCTTTCAGGTCATTGGTCGAAATCTTCTGCTCTTTGGCAAAGAAAGAAACCATTTCCTTAAACGAGTTTTCAAAGTAGTTGCGTACAAAACCACTCATGAAGGTGCGTTTGTATTCGCTTTCACGGATTAGCGGTGAGTACTGATAAGTATTTCCTACTCGTGTAGCACGTATATACTGTTTACGTTCCAGGTTTTTTACGATGGATGCTACTGTTGTGTAGGGAGGTGCCGGGTTGGGATATTTGGCAACGATGTCTTTTACAAAACAATTGTCCAGCTCCCAAATGTAAATCATTACTTCTTCTTCTTGTATCGTTAACTTTTCCATGGATAAAGTATTTAAATGAATTCAATGCAAATCTACGATAATTTCGTAATAAGGCAGTAAACAGTGAGTTAATTAATCTAAATGCAACTGATGTATTTGGGGGAAGTTTACTACAGTACATCTATAGTGTATAAAAAACTAAAGAATATACCGCTGGATTACTATACTTCTGTGAATATTAACTATATTTGTTCGCTTTTAATTTATCTAAATCAAATCATTACAAATTTATGAAAAACTTTAAATCGTTGATGGTAGGTGCATGCTTGGTATTAGCTGTATGCTCTACTCAAAACTCTATCGCGCAGACGACGTCGGAAAAAGGAACCCAATGGGAATGGAAAAACGGAACAATTGAAGTAAAATCTCCCGAACGTCCTGCAGATCAAAAAAGCGTGTTAGGATTGACTACTCCGAAGATGGAAGTAGTTCGTGTAGGATTTGTGGGCTTGGGTATGCGTGGTCCCGGTGCTGTGGAACGTTTCACTTACATTCCCGGTACGCAGGTGGTAGCTCTTTGCGACTATGTACCCGAGCGTGCCGAAAGATGCCAGGAAATTTTAAAGAAAGCATCTATGCCTAAAGCTGCCATTTACTCGGGCGAAAAGGGGTATGAAGAACTTTGTAAGCGTCCTGATATAGACTTGGTTTATATCGCTGCCGACTGGTTGCATCATTTCCCTATTGCCAAGTGTGCTTTGGAGAATGGTAAGAATGTAGCTATCGAAGTGCCTTCGGCTATGAACCTCAAAGAATGCTGGGAGCTGATTAACTTAAGTGAGAAGACTCGCAAGCATTGTATGATTTTGGAGAATTGCTGCTATGACTGGTTCGAAATGAATACATTGAACATGGCACAACAGGGTGTTTTCGGCGAAGTGATTCGTGCACAGGGTGCTTACATTCACAATCTGGCTCCGTTCTGGGATCATTATTGGAAGAATGGCGCAGATGACAAGTTAGGCTGGCGTTTGGAATTCAACAAGAAACATCGTGGTGACGTGTATGCTACTCATGGTCTTGGCCCGGTGGCACAAGCACTTGACATCCATCGTGGTGACCGCATAACTACCTTGGTAGCTATGGACACTAAATCCGTTGTTGGTAAAGACTTGGTTGAGAAGAGAACCGGTGAAGCTTGTGATAATTTCCGTAATGGTGACCACACTACAACGTTACTTCGTACCGCAAATGGCAAGGTGATTGAAATTCAACACAATGTAATGACTCCACAACCTTACAATCGTTTGTATCAACTTACAGGTAGCAAAGGTTTTGCCAATAAATATCCGGTTGAAGGATATGCTCTTGATGCTGCTCAACTTAGTGCTTCGGGTGTGCAACCTAAAGTGGACGACTTAAACTCTCATGGTTTCTTGCCGGAAGCAGAGATGGAAGCGCTTATCGCCAAATATCAACATCCTATCTTGAAGAAATATGGCGAGTTGGCAAAAGAGGTAGGTGGTCATGGCGGTATGGACTTCATCATGGACAGTCGTATGGTATATTGCTTGCAAAACGGTTTACCCTTGGATTTGGACGTATATGACCTTGCTGAGTGGTGTTCTTTAGCCGAATTGGGTGAGCTTTCTATGGACAATAACTGTGCTGCTGTTGCGTTCCCAGATTTTACTCGTGGCGAATGGAATGTGGAAAAGGGTTATAAGTTTGCTTATGCAACTCCTGAAGATGAACAAGCTAGTTTGGAGAAAGCTCAGGCATTCACTGCTAAGTTGAAAGAACAGGGTGCTAAAGAATGGGCGAAAGTTGCTGCAAAAGAAGCGAAAGATGCTAAGAAGAAAAAGAAATAATTTTGATGGCTTAGCTATCAGATATTTATAAAATAATGAAGAGGGTACCGATCATTTAAAAGCAATCGGTACCCTCTTCTATATAATGTACTTATTTACTTGATAACTTTCAGCAATTCTTCTTTCATCTTATCTACTCCGGGGAATCCGGTTTGTTTGAATTTAATGTTTCCTTCCGGATCAATAATCAGATAAGTGGGTACACCTTCTATCTTGAAACTGTCATTTAGGTATTTCCACTGGGCATCCGTTACGCGGTAGTGTTCACCGTGGATATCGGGAATCATATTTTCCCAAGTCTTCAGCGGGGAAGTTTCACCGGTTATATATAGATATACAATATCCTTATCTTTCAATTCTTCTTTCATCGGAACCATTACTTTGTTTGCCATGCGGCACGGACCGCACCAAGTAGCCCAAAAATCAACTAGTAGGACTTTACCGCGGAATTTGCTGATGATGGAAGCAAAGAGATCTTCGTTGCTTACTTCACCTGCTTCATTAATGGTATAACCGGTTTTCTTTTTGTTGACTTCTATCTTTGCCAATAATTCGTCATTGGCTACAGTCAGCATTTCACGCAGGGCGGTAGGCATTGTTTCGAGAGATGCTTTCTGCTCATCGGTAAGCGCAGTGAAGCTTTTAATGCCTTGATAGAGAGGATAACTACGGATTATATCAAAGAAGATACCTTTATCCGTTCCCCATGCTTGGGCAAGTGCGGCACTCTGAGATATATAGATACCTACCAAATTCATATACTGGTCAGACAAGATAGATTGTGGAGTATTCAAATATGCAATGTCTGTTTCAGCTATATTGTGTTTCGGCATCTTTTGCATGAGATCCTTATAGTAGTTTTCTGCTTCTGCTTCTTTAATTTTGTCTGTACGTATGGCAGCGTTAGTCAGCAGACCTGGTAATCGTTGCTGTATTAGTGCCAAATTCATTTTATGGGTGGTGGAGAGCAGTTGGCGTGTAGAAGAGCTGCAAGCTGAGGTTGCTATTTTAGCTTGTGTTTCTTCGGATAGTTTGTTGATGTAGGCTCGGGCACCGGTGAAATCCATACCTGCCAGTACGGTAATATCCTTGAAGAGCTTTTCTTGCATATTTGCATCCGGTAAGTTGCTGTTCAACTCCTGCGCTTCGGTTTCTAGTGGCCCATTGACATAAAGCATTTCCCCATACGGATTCTTTTGACTATGAAATTTGGATTGACGGCGGGAGAGTTCACGCAGGTTGATGTACAGAGTTGTAGTTTTACCTGGTTCCATGAAGAATTTGATAGGTGTACCGTTGATATACATAGAACAAGGAGTAGTACTTGTCAGAGTCACTTCTTTTGTAAAAGTTCCAT
Organism: Bacteroides sp.; assembly: GCF_030151085.1. Classification (GTDB taxonomy): domain Bacteria; phylum Bacteroidota; class Bacteroidia; order Bacteroidales; family Bacteroidaceae; genus Bacteroides. The sequence goes on from NZ_JASLER010000001.1 coordinate 91,086, forward strand.
CGGATTGGATCTCCGGTATGATTTCTGTTATATCTCCCTTGACATTTTCCCACAACACAATTGCTGTTCCTTGTCCCGGTACTACACCGGGGCGATAATCAAGGAATTTGCCTTTGAGCACAGCTTTACCGTATTGTATGATCGGTTCTGGTAAAACGGCATTTTTATCAGTCTGGTGTACTACGGCTTCCTTAGGCAACATTAACTTTGGTAAATTCTTGCTTTTCAGTTGTATTCCCCAAATGCTAAATGCACCTTCTACACCTTCACTTTCTGTAAAATCAATAGATGTGGCATTGGCGGCAACAGGTGGAAATACTAATTGGAACTCGGCTTCACCCGATTCCGGCATCCAAAATTCCTTATCAGGTGTAATTCCTATACCTGAGCGCAACTGGTAAGTCTCCCCATTATTATCTTTCAAGTAACTGCCGGATGCAATCTTTATCCAGTTTTTGGGGCGATACTTGGCATAAATATGGAGTACAGTAGCTGTATCGCTGATTACTACTTTACTAACTTCGATAGAAGTAGTGTTTCTTACGCAGAAGGGAGGTTGTTCAATTACTCGGTTCTTGGCTTGTAGTGGATAGCAACAGATGCACAATAGCAAGCTTGCAATAAAAAGATGAATGTGTTTCATAAGATTCTGTCTATAAGATTCTAACTTCATCAAAAATACGAATGTTTCGTAACACGACAAGCCTGTTTACGTTAATTGATGTAAAACTCTTATTATTTGTCAGGGCAACCGTACCAAAAATGTTCATGTCTTTCCCGATATGAAGATTTTTGATGCGCTTGCCCTGATTATTCGTAGTTTTTCAGGGAAAGATTGTATCTTTGGTGCATACTTAACATCTTAGTCCTAATAATTATGAGATCCAAATTATTTATAATGGGCTTGTTGCTGGCTGTAACCGTAGCCAATGCCCAGATTGTTTATCATGATGCCGCTGTTTTCCCCCTTTTAGGCAAAGCGACTGAGTCCACTCTTACCCGTTATGAACGCCTTCCGGATTCTTTGCAGAACATTTCACGTAAGCCTTTGTGGGAGTTAGGCAAGAATAGTGCGGGGCTTGCCGTGCGCTTCCGTTCCAATTCTACTTGCATTGCAGCAAAATGGGAAGTCTTGAATAATTTTAATATGAATCATATGACACCTACCGGAATTAAGGGACTTGATCTTTATTGCCTACAAGATGGCAAATGGATATTCGCCGGAAGCGGTCGCCCCCAAGGCAAGGTAAATACAGCTACTATTGTAAATAATATGCTTCCTCAGGAACGTGAATACCTTTTATACCTTTCTTTATATGATGGTGTTACATCGCTTACCATCGGCGTAGATTCTCTTTCTGAAATAAATCAGCCGGCTGTGGACTTGCCGATACGCACGAAACCGATTGTATTTTACGGCACCAGTATTTTGCAAGGTGGTTGTGCTTCCCGTCCCGGTATGGCCCATACAAATATCTTGGAACGTATGCTCAACCGTGAATGCATCAATCTGGGTTTTAGCGGAAACGCCCTGCTCGATTTGGAGATAGCTGATGTCATAGCCGGTGTAGATGCTTCTGTGTTTGTGCTCGATTTTCTGCCTAATGCCACTGTTGAGCAGATGAATGAACGTGCGGATAAATTCTATTCCATCATTCGCAAGAAACATCCCGATACTCCTATCCTGTTTATAGAGGATCCGATTTTTACTCATTCTCCTTTCGATACAAGGATAGCCAAGGAAGTAAAGGATAAAAATGAGACTATTAATGCTATCTTTCAGTTATTGCAAAAACGTGGAGAGAAAAATATCTATTTTCTTTCTTCCAAAGATATCATCGGACATGATGGAGAAGCTACTGTGGATGGCATCCACTTTACCGATTTAGGATTTATGCGATATGCCGAGGTGCTTTATCCGATGATTACTAAAATTTTAGCAAAATAAGATTGCTCTTATAAAAGAATTCATCAACTCACGTTTATTAAGTTATACAATGAAAATATCCAATCTCTCACTTTTGTCGTCTTACCATTCTTACGTTTGCAATGAAGAAGCTTTGCTGCCTGATGATGTCTGTAAAGACTTGGATATAGATAATTTTTTCTCTACAGTTGATTTTACATCTTCTTGTATTGGGCAACAATACTTATATCACCTTTTACATCAAGACCAACCTTCACAAATAGGGAAATATGAATCATTAATAAGCGAAATAAGTAAAAATAAAGAATGGCGGGCAAAGTTATTGAAGATACTTTCTCAGACAAGTAATGCTGATTCTTATTATATAGCATCTTTGTTCTCAAAATCCATAGTCATACCATCAAAGCAAAAAATATTAGTATTGAGTTTCTGTCGATTTATACCTTTTATCCTGGCAGGACTTACTTTTATAACACATAACTTGTTATTCGTATTCCTACTGATTGCAGCCATTGTTGTAAACTTCGTTTTGCACTATCAAAACAAAAAGAATATCTATCAATTCTATTATTCTGTACCCCAAATCGTAAGAATGCTGAAACAGACAGAAGAAATGGCAACTAATCCTCTTCTGTTATCTGTTGAGCCCGATATTAAGCAAAGCTTAGCAGAATTGAAAACGTTGAAAACTCGGCTTCGCTTTTTCAAATTAAGCATTCGGATGGATAGTGATATCGCCATTTTGGCTTATTGTATAGCGGAGTTGTTCAATATCTTCTTTTTGACAGAAGCTTATGCTGTTAATAAAGCACTTATAGCACTTCACGATAAGAAGAAGTTGATAGAAAAGGTGTTTCGCTTTGTGGGTTTCATTGATACACTATGTTCTATTTCCCTGTTGCGCGAACAATTACCTTATTATTGTTTACCTACCTTGCCGGTAAAAGGAGAAAAGTTGCATGCCAACGCCATTTATCATCCAATGGTGAACAATGCCGTATCTAATGACATTTTACTGCAAGATAAATCATTTTTAGTCACAGGCTCAAATATGTCCGGCAAAACGAGTTTTATACGTACTGTTGGAATAAATCTGCTTTCTGCAAAAGTTCTTAATACCTGCTTTGCCCAACATTTCTCGATAGCTTTAAATACTCGAATATTCTCTTCAATTCATAATGCTGACAATCTGGAAGAGAGCAAAAGTTTCTTCTTACAAGAGTCATTACGAATAAAAGAAATAATAGATCAAGCTGCACAGCCATTATGCTTGTTTCTTTTGGACGAACCATTTAAAGGAACAAATACACAAGAACGTATTGCTATATGCAGAGCTGTACTCTCAGCTTTGGCTGAGAAAGGGAATATAGTTCTAGTCTCTACACATGATCTTGAACTCAGTAAGTTTGTAGAAGACAAGTATGATTTATATCATTTTAGCGAAATAATCCGGGACGAGCAATTGCTATTTGATTATAAGCTAAAAATGGGAGTATCCACTCAGCGTAATGCCATTAAAATATTAGAACTATATCATTATCCTGCCGGTATAGTAAGGGATGCGAATCGGTATTGTTGTAACTGAATCTAAGGTAAAACTATAATGTCAGTCGATAATCAGCATAAATCCTACACCTCTTATCGTTTTTATTTGGATACAAGGTTCTTCGGCTAATAGTTTGCGTAGCTTGGTCATAAAAACATCCATGCTGCGCGATGCAAAGTAGTCATCTTCTGTATTCCAGAATCGGCTGAGCATGGCCGACCGCTTTACGGTTTCATTCTTATTTTCCGCAAGAAGTTGCAAAATACCTGCTTCTCTTACAGTCAATACTTGTACCTTTCCTGTGTCGTCATTCCGCAGGCTGGCATGTTTGGCATCCAGTGTAAAGCGTCCCAACTTATAATGGTCTGTTTCTGTTCGGGTTTTGGCGCCTTCCTTCAATTGAAGTAAAGCATGGATATGAGCATCCAGTTCATCGGGAACAAATGGTTTCTTGATATAATTATTTACACCAATCTTGTAGCCATCTTTTACATCTTTGGGAGAGGTCAAGGCTGATGTAAATAAAATGGGAGTGTCTCCATCTATTTCGCGAATACGTTCTACCATTTCTAGCCCGTTCATTACCGGCATGTCAATATCCGAAATAATGATGTCGGGATGGTGCTCTTTCCATGCATCCAAACCTTCGGCACCATTGGTAACTGCAATAACTTCGTACCCTCCAATAAGTTCCTGCAATCCGCTCTGCAGAATATAGCGCAGATTTGCATCGTCTTCCACTAATAATAGTTTAATCATAGGTCGCTTAAAATTAAAGGTAAATGTATGCTAAATTCGCTGTATTCTCCTTCTATACTGTTTACAAAGATATTGCCGTCATGGGCTGATACAACCTGTAGAACAAAGTTTAACCCCAATCCGAAGCCTGTGGCACCTCCGCTTCTGCTTCGTTTGGTGGCAGCTGCCCGCTCAAATTTCTCGAAGATACAGCGTTTATCTTTTTCGGCAATCCCTAATCCGTTATCATATACTTTTATAATTGTATGTAAATTGTCGTTCAATGAACTGATTTTTATTTCTACAGACTCCTTAGAGTATTTAATAGCGTTATCTATCAAGTTACTGATGACTTCTGCCAAATATTCTTCGTCGGCATATACTGTTTCTACTTTTAACTCAGTAGTGAAATGCACCGGTTTAGAAGATTTTGCAGTAAAATTATCTATCAGTTTTTCAATCATGGGTGCTAACAATACTTCCTTCTTGGACATTGATAGCTTGTGATTTTCTAATTTGGATAGTGTAAGAACTTTATTGGTCAGCGCAAGCAGGTGGTCTGCTTCACTTCTGGCTATATTGAAGTATTTTTCTTTCATTTCCGCTTTGTTGTCCAATCTGCCACTATGCAAGAAGTCTAGTGTCGACATGATGGTGCTGAGAGGAGTCTTCATGTCATGAACCATTGCGTAAGAAAAGTCTTCACGGATTTTAGCGACTTTGTTTTGATGATTGATAATTTTGATCTGATAAGTTATACAGCCAATAACAAAGAATGAAAGCAAGGCAGTTGCGATAATGAGTAGCCCCATACGTTCAAATATTGTATAATAAGGCGAAACTAAAATCAGTTGTATTCCTTCTGAACGATCTAGTCTGGTTGGAACTATTTGTGATTTTACTGCTCCCCATAAAGGAATATTTAACGCTTTACTTTTCTTTATTATGCTTTGAGTCTTAGGATTAACAGTGCAGATAAAGAAGTCTCTATCTATATTGACTGACTTTAAGTGTACTCCTGCAAGGGAATCTATTCGGGTTATGGAGTATTCAAGTTTCATCTCCCAAAGGCTATTATATAAATATGTATATACTGATATTGAATCATTGGGTGAACCGCCGGAAATCGCAGTATTCTTAGGCGTATTGCAGGAAATAATACCTACTTCTTTGTTTAATGCTTGCTCTAAAATATTATTGCATTCCTTTTTGATATCATTCTTTATAAGTACGTAAGTATTACGTAGCCATATTGCTTGCAATGCAAATATAACTATTAATCCTAATACGGTAATCCATTGAATGTATTTCTTATTTTTCATAGTATCTGCAAATATAATAACTTATAGTTGATATTGGATAACATTAAGATAACATTTTATTAGAAAAATGCTCTCTATCTTTGCAACATCAAACTAAAACAATATGAATAACTATAAAAATAATATTATGAAACAGCTTATTAGTGAATTGGAACAGGAGGAATTAGAAACTATTTATGGTGGAGAAGTGGAATATTTTTTTCTCAATGGAGAGTGGATCGTAATAAATAAATAAGAGAAATTCTGATTAACCTAATGATAACACATTGATAACTTAAGCATAAGATTCCTTAGCTTACCTTTGCAACATCAAAAGGAAACAAACTTAGTATTAACCTTAAAAGAAGATACCATGAAACGAAATGAAAAACAGATATTCAATCCTTTGAACGGAGAAGAATCGAATTCTATAATAGGAGGTTGTACTCCTACTCCTGAAAAAGAGTTCAACGAAGAGATCCTTTTTGAAAAGTATGACATTTACCAAATCTAAGGTCGTTAACAAAAACGTTAACCTAATGATAACAAAACGGTAACATAAGCTTAAGATTAACTTACTTACCTTTGCAACATCAAATAAGAAATAAATTTAGTATTAACATTAAATAAAGTGATTATGAAGAAGAATCAAAAACAAGTAATGGAAACATTAAACGAAAAGGAACAAAAGGATGTAATGGGTGGTTATGCTCCATTAACCAAAGAGCAACAAGAAAAAATGCGTGAACAATTTGGATTATTGGCGGACATTATCTGTACTTAATTGATCTGATTGTAAATAGAGAATATTAATAGGAATTGATATCAACCTGTTGTTGTAAAATGTAAATAATATTTATATGAGAACTAGAGATGGTCCCCTAATTGATTATGTTTAGTGAAAGTATATAATTCCTTAATCAATAAATATTTAATAATGATGAATTTAAAAAATATCAAATTGTGTAATAATAACAAGCTGGATGCAATTTTGAAGACTATAATACTTTTTGTGTTATTGCTTTTAATTGTACTTTGTGTTCTACTTGTTGGAAGTGATTGGACGGGTTTTGATAAGGTAATTGTACACTCTTTAAAAATAGTAATCAAAATATTATCGATTGTTATAATAATAGATTACATAAGAATAAAAAGTAAAAAAATGAAACAATGAATAATAATGAGTTTTATAAGAAGCTAACTGATGAAGAGGTTATCCTTATTAGTGGCGGAATCATTCCCGAAAGTTGTTATGGAAATCCTAGATTAGCAGATCAATGTTATAATACTGGTATGACATTTGTGGGATTTATATGTGGAACTATTGAAGGAATTGTTAGTATATTTTAGTAAAAAAAGAAAAATTATGAAAGAATTAGCATTAAATGAATTGCAGCAAATATATGGTGGTGGATTTGAAGAAGGTAGAGAAGCGGGACGTGTTTTTGGTCAAGCATTCGGAGGTGCCTGCACACTCTTAGGAATATACACACTTATTGTGGGATTATTGTAAAAATGTAATTTAATTCAGAAAGAGTGCCAATATTTTTGACACTCTTTCTTTGTGCTATATTGTTAACCTAGCGTTAACAATATGATATCAATCGCAGCGAATATCCTTATCCGCCGCTTTTGCGTGTCAGAATCTTTAGATCCGCTTTAAGAATAGATTTTTAGATTACCATAATGCGGTTTTGACCCATCTTTCAGCTAAACAGCCCCGGATCTGAACTGTATCCTCCCCGTACCTGCTCCGTATGGAGGTACCTTTTTACGGAGAAAATACGTAGGAGATACGGAGCAAATACGGAGGGTACCGAAAAAATAGCCGAATAATTCAGCCAACGAATTATAAAATATTTCTTTAGTCTTTTAACCTAGCGTTAACCCAACGATAACATAACTACTTTTTTACTTGCCGTACTTTTGTTTCATCAAACAAAGACAAGAGTATTAATTAAAAACAATAAAGAGAAATGTTATTACCGAATGAATGGATAGAAAATAGTATCGAGACGTACATCTATCAACACACAACAAAATCACAGATTATCTATTGGGTAGTATTGGCAGCCATCACACTTACCTGCATTGCGCTTCCGTTTATTTATGTGGATATCTCTGTACAGGGCAGCGGAATAGTAAGGCCGGTCACTGAAAAAGCGGAAATAACTTCCTCTATCACGGAAATAGTAGATTCAGTTTATGTACGTGAAGGGCAACAAGTAAACAAAGGAGATGTTATTCTTCGCTTCCGCACTAATAATTCGGATTATAAAATCAACTACCAATCCGGTCGTCTCAATGATTGTGAAGCACATTTGGCAGACTTGGCATTTTTGGCAAAAGGTGATTGCCCTTCAGTATTCCATTCGGCAGTTCGTCAGCAGGAATATACCTACTTCACTCGAAAGAAAAAGGAACTCGAAACATTGCTTGCGCAGGCAGAGAAGGAATACAATAGAAACAAGGTATTGTTTGACAAGAAAGTGATCTCCGAAGAAGAATACGATACATATTATTTCCAATGGCAAAGCCAACAAAACGAACTCGCATCTTTGGTACAAAGTCAATTGAGTACTTGGCAAGCAGATATGAACACTTATCGAAACTCGTTCAATGAAATGAATTCCACTCTGAAACAAGAACTAAAAGAGAAGGATATGTACATAGTACGCAGCCCGGTAGATGGTACAGTCGACCAGTTCTCAGGAGTTTATAGGGGAAGTAGTGTGCAGGCCGGGCAAGCTTTGGCAGTAATCAGTCCCGATTCTACTCTCTGCCTCGAAGTCTATGTCACCCCTCGAAACATCGGTTTTATGAGTGTGGGTATGCCGGTCAATGTGCAAGTAGAATCTTTCAATTATAATGAATGGGGCATGATACCGGGAAAAGTAAAGGACATCTCTTCTGACTTTCTGACAGATAATCAAGGCAATTCTTTTTATAAGGTGAAGTGTGAAATGGAACGTAATTACTTGAAATTGAAGAGCGGCAGAATAGGCCGACTGAAAAAAGGAATGACGGTAAGTGCCCACTTTATGCTAACTCGTCGCTCCTTATTCGATTTGTTATACCAGAAGGTGGATGATTGGGCTAACCCCAGACAGTATGAGAATGAAATGATGATTGCTAAAAACTAAAGAAACAAGATATTGAAATGATGAATAAGAAAGGTATCAAAATCAAACAGCACGATATCACCGATTGCGGTGCTGCCTGCCTGGCTTCGGTATGTGCACATTATGGATTACAATTTCCGGTAGCGCGCATTCGTCAATATGCCTTTACCGACCAAAAAGGAACGAATGTACTGGGATTGATAGAAGCTGCCAATAAACTGGGATTGTCTGCCAAAGGAGTAAGGGCACAGTTCGAAGCATTGCAGATAGTGCCGAAACCCACCATTGCACATGTTGTTGTACACGAAAAGTTACAGCACTTTGTCGTAGTTTATAAAGTAGAGAAGGAACACATTACTTATATGGACCCGGGCGACGGACAAATGCACCGCGTAACCAATGAAGAATTCCAAAAGATATGGACCGGGGTATTGGTACTGATGGAACCTGAAGAGACCTTTAAACGGGGAAATCAGAAAACCAGTATGACAAAGAAATTCTTCTCTTTACTGGCTCCGCACAAAAGTGTGATGATGCAAGCGGTGTTCGGGGCATTGGTGTATAGTATACTGGGCTTGTCTACCTCTGTGTATGTAGGCAAGATAACCGACTATGTACTGGTAGACAAGAACCTGAACCTGCTCAACCTGATGGGCGTCATTATGCTGGTTATCTTGCTGTTGCGTACGTTTATCGGAGCTATGAAGAGTATTCTGGCTCTGAAGACCGGACAACGTATTGATGCCTCGCTGATTTTGGGCTATTACAAACACCTGCTTACGTTACCGCAGCAGTTCTTCGATACCATGCGAGTGGGTGAGATTATTTCGCGCGTAAACGATGCAGTGAAGATACGTAACTTTATCAATAACGTATCACTCGACTTGGTGGTAAATATCATGATTCTCTTGTTTTCTGCCTGCCTTATGTTTGTCTATTCCTGGAAACTGGCTTTGGTGACACTGGCATCAGCCCCTTTGTTTCTGCTTATCTTCTGGGGATTTAACAAACTGAACCGCAAGTACCAGCGCAGCATTATGGAAAGCAGTGCCGATCTGGAGTCGCAACTGGTGGAGTCTATCAACTCTATTTCCACTATCAAGCGCTTTGGTATTGAAGAGTTTGCTAACCTGAAGACCGAAACCCGTTTTGTGCATTTATTGAAGAATACATTCCGTAGCATCTATGGGTCTATTATGGCGCAAGGGGGGATTCAGTTTGTATCTACTGCCATCACCATCGCCGTGTTGTGGATGGGTAGTATTTTGGTAATCGACCAGGAACTGACTCCGGGTACATTGATGGTGTTCTACTCATTGGTGAGCTATGTTATCTCTCCTATCGGTTCTTTGATTTCTTCCAATCAGACCATTCAGGATGCCTTGATTGCTGCCGACCGTCTTTTCCAGATTATGGATTTGGAACGCGAACAGGATGATAGTGAGAAAATAAGATTAGAGCCGGATATGGTGGGTGATATCACTTTCGAGAATGTTGCATTCCGCTATGGATCCCGTAAGGAAGTATTCAAAAGATTGGACTTGACTATCAAAAAAGGACAGACTACTGCAATAATAGGGGCAAGCGGTTCGGGTAAAACTACGTTAATGTCGTTGTTGCAACATATTTATCCCATTCAGGAAGGGCGCATCTGCATCGGCGGTTATGACATTGCACAAATAGACAACCATAGCCTGCGCCGCCGCATCGGTACGGTGCCGCAACAGGTAGAACTATTTGCCGGTACGGTGATTGAAAATATTGCAATTGGTGATTTGCAGCCCAACATGAAGCGAGTGGCAGACTTGGTGGAGCAGTTGGGACTGAAAGACTTTATCGAGAGTTTGCCAAAAGGTTATATGACTTATATCGGCGAACATGGAGCTTCGCTATCGGGTGGTGAGCGTCAGCGTGTAGCTATAGCTCGTGCATTGTATAAAGACCCTGAGATCTTGATATTCGATGAAGCAACTTCTTCGCTTGACTCCATCTCCGAACGTTTTGTGAAGGAAACGCTGGATGAACTGGCAAAACAAGGTAAAACAATCATCGTCATTGCCCATCGCCTGAGTACAGTGAAAGCTGCAGATTGTATCGTATCAATTGATAAAGGCAGGGTGACGGAAACCGGTACGCACAAAGAACTTATTTGTAATGGCGGTGTGTACAATCTTCTGTGGAACGAACAATTTGAAATGTTGGAGTGATTAACCTACCGATAACTTAAGCTTAACATTGTTTGAGTTCCGCTTGCTCTACCTTTGTAACAAAATAGTAGAATAAGTGGTATTTAAACAATGTTTTTATGAATAAATTGGTCTTTATAGTTGGTATGGTTATAATGCTTGCAAGTTTTGGCAGCATACTGGCGCAGGATAGGAAATGGACACTTCAGGAATGTGTAGAGTATGCGGTACAACATAATGTTGAAGTAAAACAAAGCCGGAATCAGATTAGAAGCCTGAAAGTAGAAAGGAACACATTGAAGAATAGTTTCCTGCCGGACTTGAATGCAGGGGCGTCTCAGAAGTTTGCCTTCGGTCGGTCGTTGAATCAGGATAATACTTATGAAGATAGTAATATTCAAAATTCTTCTTTTTCAGTAAGTACGGAACTCTCTCTTTTCAATGGCTTCAAAAAGATTGCATCTATTTCGCGGAATAAATTCGATTTGCTCGCAGCAGAAGCGGATAAAGAGTTGATTGAAAATAATCTGATGCTGAATGTGACCAGCTCTTATTTCCAGATATTACTGAATAAGGAAATCTATCGAATAGCGCAAGAGCAAATTCAATTGACGCAGGAGCAGGAAGAACGGACTAAACTTCTGATAGATAACGGTAAAATATCACAGTCTCAATTGTATGATGTGAGGGCTCAATTGGCTGATGATGAATTGGTGGCAACCGAAGCGAAGAACTCTCTCCGCATGTCGGTACTAGAACTTATGCAACTGATGGAGCTGAAAGGTATGGAAGGCTTTGATGTTGACTCTGTTAATGGAAGCCTGCTGCCTGCTGACAGCCTTATGCCCGAACGGGTGTTTGCTTTGGCTGTAAGTTGTATGCCACAGATAAAGCAGGCATATTATTCATTGCAAAGTAAATCCAGTGATGTGAGAGTGGCTAAATCCGGTTACTATCCTGCTTTATCTTTAGGTGCAGGTATCAGTACCGGATATTATTATTCAAGCAGTGGATTAAGTAAGGCTTTCAGCGAACAGTTTAAGAACAATATGCAAAAAAGCATTTATCTCACACTGAGCATTCCGCTCTTCGATCGCTTCTCGACGCGCAACCAAGTGAAGGCTGCTCGTATAGAGGAGAATAACGCAAGCCTGTCTCTTGAAAATGAGAAAAAGAAACTGTATAAAGATATTGAAAAGGCATATATGGATGCAATGGCAGCCTTTGATAAATATCAATCTACTACGAAGGCGGTCATTGCTAATAAGGAAGCTCATCGATATGCATTGGAAAAGTATGCAGCCGGAAAGTCAGCTGTATACGAGTATAATGAAATAAAGATGAAACTGGCAGATGCCCTTTCCAAACAGTCGCAGGCTAAATATACTTATTTATTGAAGGATAGATTGCTGGTATTCTATTCCTGCCAATAACGTGTATTGTTAACGTAATGTTAACGTTGCGATAACATACAACTCAAATTATTCTTTGCAATTTTGTCGCATCAAAATGAATCAATCATTAAATACAGACGAATATGAGAAAGACAATGAAAGTCATTATCCTCGCTTTGGCAGGATATGTATTATCTCCTTTGATGGTGATGGGGCAACAAATGCCTCCCATTCCGGTAGATAAAAACGTGAAAATAGGAAAGCTCGACAATGGGCTGACTTATTACATCCGTCATAACGAGTACCCCAAAGGACAAGCCGATTTCTACATTGCGCAAAAAGTAGGTGCCATACAAGAAACGGATGAACAACGTGGGTTGGCTCACTTTCTGGAGCACATGTGCTTCAACGGTACCAAGAACTTCCCGGGCGATAAGCTCATCAAGTGGCTGGAAACGGTAGGAGTTAAATTCGGACAAAACCTGAATGCGGCAACCGGTGTTGAGCAGACAATCTACAGAATTTCAAGCGTACCCGTAGCTCGTGTAGGTGTACAAGATACTTGTCTGCTGATTTTGCATGACTGGGCAAACGACCTCCTGTTAGATGGCAAAGAGATAGACAGCGAACGCAAAGTTATTCACGAAGAGTGGCGCAGCCAGACACCTCCCCAGCTTAGAATGATGGAAAGAGCGTTGCCTACGCTTTTCCCCGATAGCCGTTACGGATACCGTCTGCCCATAGGAGTTATGTCGGTAGTCGATAACTTCCCTCACCAAGCCCTTCGCGATTATTATGAGAAATGGTATCGCCCGGACTTGCAAGGTATTATCGTGGTAGGTGATATAGATGTAGACCGCATTGAAGCCAAGATTAAGGAAATGTTTTCGGGCATTGAAATGCCTCAGAACCCTGCTGAACGTGAATACCTTCAGGTAGCAGATAATAAGGAGCCCATCATTGTGGTAGAGAAAGATAAGGAACAGCCTAATTCTTTACTTCAGTTAATGTTTAAGTATGACGCCATGCCCGATTCCTTAAAGGGAGATATGAACTATCTCGCTATGAAGTACCTCTTTGATATGGCCGATATGATGATGATATATCGTTTCAATGACATAGCAACAAAAGCGGACTCACCTTTCGCACAAGCTTTTGCTCAGAACGGTGATTATGTGGTAGCGATGACCAAAAAGGCTGCTAATTTCATGGCTTTAGTGAAAGGAACTGACGCTAAAGGTGCATTAGAAGCCGTTTATCGTGAAGTGCTCCGTGCTAAACGAGGTGGGTTTACCGCTACGGAATATGCACGCATACGTAGTGAATATCTTTCTTCTTTAGAGAAAGCATACAAGAACCGCAATCAGCAGGAAAACAAGGGCTTGGTTGATGAATATGTAGCCAATTTCTTGAGAAATGAGCCGATACCGGGTATTGAGAATGAATATCAGATAATGAATATGCTGGCTAACCAGATTCCGGTGGAAGCAGTCAACCAGGTATTTAATCAGGTGGTGACTGACAGCAATATGGTAGTCTACTGCATGATGCCCGAAAAAGAAGGCATAACCTATCCTACCCATGCAGAATTAGCCGAGAGTTTGAAGAAAGTAGCTGCTGAAAACATTGCTCCTTATGTGGATAATGTGAAATCCGAACCATTAATCAGTCAATTGCCCGCTGCCGGAAAAGTAGTGGCTGAGAAACAGAATAAAGAGTTCGATGCAATAGAGTGGACGCTGTCCAATGGTGCCAAAGTATTGGTGAAGAAGACTGATTTTAAAGAAGATGAGATTTGCGTGGAAATCGTCTCCAAAGGTGGTACATCTATTTATGGTGAGGAAGACGCTGCCAATCTGATATTTATGCCATTATTGTTCCACCAATGTGGTTTGGGCAAATATACGTATGCCGATTTGGCGAAATACATGGCAGGTAAACAAGCTGTTCTCACACCTGCGCTGGATGACTATATGAAGCAGATGTCCGGAAATACCACTCCGAAGGACCTTAAGACACTGATGGAACTTATCTACATGGCTTTCACTTCGCTCAATATCACTGAAGATGAATTTACTGCTCTGCAGAATTTGTACAAAGGGGCGCTTCAGAACCAGATTGCCAATCCTGACTTCATTTTCGGCAATAAGTTGCAGCAATATCTGTACAACTCTTCTAAAAAGCAAGGGCTGGATATTCCGGTCATTGAGAATGCAAATCGTGAGCGTATGCTGGAAATTGTACACGAACGTTTCTCTAACGCTGCCAACTTCACCTTCGTATTCAGTGGCAATGTGAATGTGGATGAGTTGAAGACGTTGGCAGAGCAATACATTGCCAGTTTGCCGGCCGATGCAAAGAAGAAGGAAGACATCAAGCGTGCTGCTCTGGGCATGAACGGAGGTAATAAGACAGATGAGTTTACACAGAAAATGGAAGTACCGCAAACCCATGCCGCTGTAATTATCGGTGCAAAGCTGCCTTATACATTGAAGAATAAACAAATGGTTCAAATAGCTGCTCAGATAATCTCTACCCGCTTGTTGGCTGAGGTGAGAGAAAAACAAGGTGCTACTTATTCTATCTATACAAGAGGTGACTTGACACGTACGGAAGATACTCCGTTGGTATTCCAAACAGTATTCAAGATGAAGCCTGAAAAGAAAGAAACTGTTCTGAAGACCATCCGCGATGAGTTTGAGAAGATGACACAAAGCGTAGATGTCGCCGAACTGAATAAGGTAAAGGAATTCATGGTGAAGAGTTATACTGAAAGTCTGAATAAGAACGAAGCATGGAGCACTGCCATGTCAGGTTTTGAGCTTGTTCCTGTCAATACGTTGACTAACGCTATCGCTACGCTGAATACGATTACTGAAAAGGACATCGCTCAGCTTATGAAGCAGGTGATGGGGCAGGATAATTACCGGGTAGTGGTGATGAATCCGGAACAGTAAGAGATTCAAACTTATAGATTGAGGCGCGGGTTATGCGGAACATACGGATTATCAATAATGTAATCCTGAGTTCTTCATAATCCGCGCCTTTCGTGTACTATTTCTGCTTCTCTTTCTCCTCCTTGTGCGCTTCAATCACATGCTTGCGGCTTTGTAATATCTGCCAGCGATAAACCAGGCAGGTCGTTATGAAATAGATTCCCGTTTGTATCCATAATGCTTGGTATTCAAAGGAAACTTCGTTGAGGGAAGCTCCCATACTGTTAATCCTTACATATCCATTGATCCCGAAGGTGGAAGGAAAGATATATGAGAAATATTTCCAGAAAGCAGGCATGGCAGCACCCGGCCACGAAATGCCGGAAAGAAACAACAATGGCACCGAGGTGAAAACAAACAGTAACATACATGTTTCGCGGTTGCGGATGGCAATGGAAGCAGTCATGGCAAAGAAAATGCAAGCTGCCAGATAGGGGAGGGTGAACAAAGTCAATGCTCCCGGTATGGCAATCTGGTTGAGACTAAAGAGGCGGGGCACTATACATAATATGTAAACAGCCACTAATGAGTAAACCATGAAATAACTCAGCCCTTTTCCCATGACAATACGCAGAGTGCCGTTGTAATGGCGATTGATAGGAACCAAATCTTTGAAACGGTTTTGTTCACGGGCAGTTCCTGCAGATAGCCCGATTCCCAGTAATAAAGTCTGCTGAATAATCAGCATCAATACAGCCGGTATCAGGAAAGCGGCAAATCCATTGGTCGGGTTGAAGAGGGCTACGTCTTCATATTCTATCGGATAGGCTGTAATCTCATCCTGACGGTCGGTAGTATTGCCGGCACGTGCTATTTTGATATCCGCATTCATAGCCAGCGATACGTTGGTATTGGTGTTCAGCAGAGATTTGTAGTACAACAATCCGCTCATGTCGCAGTAAAGGCTGACTTGCGTCTGCTTGCCACGGGCTATGTCGTCACTGAAGTGCGCAGGAATATAGATGATGCCGTATGCCTGTCGGTCTTTCAACATCAATTTGGCTTCTTCCATATCGGCGCAGTAGGTTACTATCTCTACTTCTGGACTGGCATCTACTTTGCGCAGATATTCGCGGCTCAATGAAGAACGTGAGTTGTCCACCACCACGGCAGGTACTTCGCGGATGGTTTCGTTGGTATATATAAAGGCATATATTAGCGGATAGACCACCGGAACAAGCACAAAGAAGATAAGCACGCCTTGATCGCGAAAGGTTGTGCGGAACTCTTGCTTCCATATATAGAACAAGTCGTATATTCCTTCTATTACTCTTCGTTTGAACGTCAAGTCTTTCATTATGGTACGTATTTATAGTAAATCAATGCTTCTTTCAGCCGGCGGGCTACAAGGAAAGGAAGCATCATAAATATGAGCAACGCCACATAGTTGACCCAAGAATAAATCATCGGGTAACCGTTCAGAGCTTGGTCTACATAAATCAGGAAGTAATGGCGTAACGGAAATAAGTTTGCCAATGCTTGTAATACGGGATGCATCCCCATAAGCGGGAAAGATAATCCGCACATCGAGAAAGAGAGTACTCCCCACAAGGAAGCAAAACTAAGTCCCAAACGCAGGGTGGGCAGGGTGCCTATCATCAGTATACCCATTCCTTGCGATGCCAATACCAGGCAGAGAGTGGCAAGAAGCATCGGCAGAATGCCACTGTTGCAAGGGAAATGCAGGAAGCCGTACAAATATACATTGTACAATATCCCCATCAGGAAGAATATGAAAGTATGCGGCAGTAGTTTGCCGGCAAGTGAAATCCAGATGGAGTTATTGCTCATCCGCAGCCACTCGCGTGCAGTACGGTCCTTAATCTCTACACCGATGGAGTAGACGGTAATCATAAAAATGAGTAGCATCAATACACCGGGTGCAAAAGTGTTACACAAATACACCGAGTAGTTCAGCCATGGGTTGTTGAGCGGATGGGTATCAATCACTATGGGTTGAAGGAATGCCATAGCCTGGGCTTCGGTAGCGCCTTTAGCATACAAGGCTGTGCGTGCAGCGGCACCCGATGCCAGTTCGCTCATCATTTTCATATCTCTGTAAAGCAGAGAACCGGCAATCAGCAGGGTATTATTGGTATAGAAAGATACCTTTGGCTGCCGCTGGGCTTGTGCCTTGGCGGAAGTACCTTTGGGGATATAATAGAAACCATAAATCTCTCCACGCTGCATGGCGGTACGTGCTTCGCTGATAGTGGGGTAGTGGGCAATGATAGCGGTCTGCTCAAAGGCATCTAAGTTGCGCGCCAACTGTCGGGAAGTAGTGGTCATGTCTTGGTCGACAATACCTGCGGGCATGTTTGTGGGCAGTCCGGAATCCATCAACGTAGTGAAGAAGATATAGCAGAACAAGGGCGCTATGACCATGCAGAATAGATATAGCGGTCGGGAGACGAGACGCCGGCATTCGCGTTTCATCACATTCCATAGGGCTATATATTTTCTTTCTTTTTCCATTCTTATTCCAAATTACCTTATCACTTTATCACCTTATCACCTTTTTAATATCACACTCATTCCGGGTCTTAACCCTTCTATTTTCTCTTGTGGTGATGCTTTCACCTCAAATGTCTTCAGGTCGAATTGTCCGGTCGTTTTAGTTGCCTTCCAAGCGGCATACGTACCGAGGTCCTTCATATAATATACTTTCAGACGGATGTTCTTGTCGAGTGCCGGCACGAATGCGTCGAACTCTGTATTCATACTTAAACCTTGTAGTAAGTCTTCGCGTACATTGAATGTTACCCACATATCATCCAGAATGGCAATGTTCATGATAGGAGCGCCTGTTCCGACCAATTCACCTACCTTGGGGAAGATTTCGGATACTTCACCTGCGGTTTGTGCTATCAGATAGGTCTCTTTGATATAAGATTCTACTTCGGCAACTGCTCCTTTGGCACGGTCTACCAATGCTGCTGCGGCGGCTTTGTCTTCGCGTTCCGCACCATTCTTTGCCATGTCGTATTGGGCTTTGGCTGCCTTTTCGGTGGCGATGGCGGCATCACGCTGGGCAGTTACTTCGTCCAACTTTTGGGCGGACATAACGCCTTGGTCAGCCAGGTTCTTCACACGCTTATACGACTTTTCGGCAATAACCAATCCGGCTTGTGCTTTCTGCCACATCTCGTAGGCAGCTTGAATTTGTTCCCGGCGGGCACCTTTCAGTGCTTTATCGTTTTGAGCTTGTGCAGCGGTTTCGGCGGCACGGGCTTGTTCTAGTTTGGCTTGTACGTCGGGGGCTTCCAGAATGGCAAGGGTATCTCCGGCTTGCACACTTTGACCTTCTTTTACGCGAAACTCCAGAATACGTCCCGGAACTTTGCTCGATACGCGGTATTCCGTTACTTCAGCTTGTCCCTGCACAATCTCCGGCCCTTTACGCAACATAAAGAAACCTACAATAGCAACAATGGCAATAACTCCTGTCAGTGTGAGGAATGCCAATAGCATGTTAGTGTTTTGTGACTTTGTATCCATTTTCAGATTTATGATTTTAGATTCCTGATTGTTAATTATGAATTGTCAACTGTCAATTATGGATTGTTAATTGCCCCGTTGCTTTTTGCAGATAGATCTCCGTCAGTTTTACGTCAATCTGAGCATCTATCTTTTCTGATTGGGCGGATAACCAAGCTGTATGCGCTTCGAGTACGTTACTAGCAGTGATAACACCTTCTTCAAAACCAAGATTGGCGTAGCGAAGATTTTCATCCGCTTTCTCCAGATTCTTTTCCGCCATAGCCAGCTTCTTTGCGGCTTCGTTTACTTTGAAGACGGATTGGTTGACTTGCAATTCAATCTTTTCCTTGGCATCATCAAGTTGGTATTGGGCAATACGGGCTTCGGACTTGGCTGCCTTTACTTTATACGAACCTTCGCCCCAATGCCAAATCGGTACTTGTAATACGACACCTACATTCCACATGCCCTTGAACTTGTTTTCGAAACTATTGAATACCGAAGGATTGGTTGCCATGTAGCTGCCCATCAATGCCAGGGAAGGCAGATATTCGGAGCGGGTTACATTAACCTTCTGCTTGTAGATATTGGTGGCAAGTTCCAAGCTTCGGATTTCAGGGCGGGTAGCATATACTGCGGAGATATCTATTCCATTGGTAGCGGTGGCAATGGTAGACCATTCTTTCTCCTGCTCATCTTTCAGTGCGATAGGGGTAGTGAGGTCGAGACCACATAGTTGGCACAACAACATTTTCGATAAACTTAAACCGTCTTCCACTTTGGTCAATGTCATTTCAGCTTCGTTTACCTTTACTTTAACCGATAAACCGTCCGCTTTAGTGGCAACTCCTTCGGCAATCATCTTGTCTACATCGCTTTCAAGCTTTTGAAGCAGATGGAGATAACTATCAGCCAACCTTTTCTTACCGGCTAAGGAAACTACTTGCCAATACGCTTGGTCGGTACTGAGGATAACATCCTGCATGCCTGTGCTATGTTGCTGGCGAGCCAGCTCTTCGGCATAGCGGGTAATCTTATTGTATGCACGGATTTTACCACCCATGTATAGCGGTTGCGTCAATGTGATGGCACCTGCATACATGTTACGTGTATCTGTACGGAATGCATCGACAAGCGAATTGCCCAATCCATTGAGAGGTGATGCAATATCTATATTTCCTAATGCTTGTATTAATGCCATGAACTGCGGATTCTGCGTTAGTTGCGGATATTGGGTCAACATTCCTTGTATTCCACTTTGCATAGCTCCGCTGACTTGTGTACCTACGGAACTTAGCGCTCCTTTCTGAGCGTCACTTAAAAGGGATATTTCTTTTTGGCTGCGCATGTATCCGCCGGTTGCCGAAATATCGGGAAGATAATTGGTGAATGCTGCCTTCCGCTGATAGTGTGCCGCATTGATTTTTTCTTGGCTTATCAGCAGTTCCTTGTTGTTGGCTATGGCCAATGCACGGCAACTATCCAGGCTCAATACCTGTTGTGCGCCAAGCGGGAGTGTAAGGCAAACCAATCCAATGAAACAGAAGAACTTCTTCATCGTGTCTATACATTAAAAGGGTGAATAATGGTTCGTTTTGTAGTGCAACAATAATTGCATAAACAACGATGCAAATGTATAGGGTTTTAATGAGACAACAAAATATTTTTTAGCTTTTTTACTTTTTCAGGGGTTGAGGCTTTATTCCAACGAGAACGATTGAGAACCGATCATAGTGCCATCAGCAAAGATATCTACCCGATATTTGCCGGCATAAAGGAATTCTTCTACATTCCAGTATACGGTAAGATTTTGTTCTTCACCGTTGTATTCTATGTATTTCTTGATGGAGTATGCCAAATTGCGATTTTCGTAGGAGAATGTATTGGAGGCATTTTTGGTCAAGACGTCATTATCAGGCTTTGTGATGCGGATATAAAGGGTACGTTCGCCGGTTTCAGCAGTAATATTCTTGACTATAGTGAAATTAATTTTAAATTTCACGACATCTTTTACTTTCTTTGCTACTTTATCTCTCTTGTTGACTGCAAGTATGTTGATGTTTGTCGCATCTAGTTGTGCGGCAAGAGTCACCGTCTTGGTCAGATTTTTCTTCTCTTCGGACAAATTGCTTACTTGACGCGAAGCTGCATTGTACTTTTGCGTAACGTCTGCTATGACTTCTCTTTGATGAGCTGTGAGGCGGTTTAACGAATCAATTTGATTAATGTAACCTATCATAATTTTGCGTAATGAAGCCAGTTCATTCTTCAAGCGACGTATCTCGCTGGCATTACTGCTCTTTACGGTACGTAACTCTTCCAACAAACGTTGAGTTTTTACTTGTTCTTGCTCTAATAGTGTGGATAGGGAGTCGTTGGAAACGGTTAGTTTCAGTTCATCATATTGTTTGGCGAAATCGGTATATTGGTTTTCAAGGTCTTCCTTATCCAGATTGAATTCCAACACCAACTCTTTATTTGTTTTCTTTTCTGAAATGAGCAAAATGGTTACTCCTATCAATGCTAATACTAATATTACTCCTAGAACGATTAGAGATTTACTTTTCATCTTATATTACTATTTTAGATTCGGTTCGATAATTTTCTGGCGGCAAAGATAATACTACCCTACAACCTTATCACGCTTTATCTCCTATTTAACTAAAATTATTACGGAAATATTTCTTTAATTACGAATGTCGTTGTACTTTTGCACCATCTTTATAGAACACTATAATAAACAAAAACTTTAGAAATTATGTCAAAAGTAACCGTAGTAGGTGCAGGTAACGTAGGTGCTACATGCGCAAATGTGTTAGCCTTTAATGAAGTGGCTGACGAAGTGGTAATGCTGGATGTTAAAGAAGGCGTATCAGAAGGTAAAGCAATGGATATGATGCAGACAGCTCAATTGTTGGGCTTCGACACTAATCTGATTGGTTGCACTAATGATTACGAGAAGACTGCTAACTCTGATGTTGTAGTTATCACTTCAGGTATTCCTCGTAAGCCAGGTATGACTCGTGAAGAGTTGATCGGTGTTAATGCCGGTATCGTTAAATCGGTTGCAGAAAATATTTTGAAATATTCTCCGAATGCTATCTTGGTAGTTGTTTCCAACCCGATGGATACAATGACTTATTTGGCATTGAAATCTTTGGGCTTGCCTAAGAACCGTGTGATCGGTATGGGTGGTGCTTTGGATAGCTCACGTTTCAAATATTTCTTGTCTCAGGCTTTGGGTTGCAACGCTAATGAGGTAGAAGGTTTTGTTATCGGTGGTCACGGTGATACTACTATGATTCCGATGGCTCGTCTGGCTACTTACAAAGGTATTCCTGTAAGCACATTGTTGAGCGAAGAAAAATTGAACGAAGTAGTTGCTTCTACTATGGTAGGTGGTGCTACTCTGACTAAGTTGCTGGGTACTTCTGCATGGTATGCTCCGGGTGCTGCTGCATCTTACGTAGTAGAATCTATCATCCACAATCAGAAGAAGATGATTCCTTGCTCTGTATTGCTCGAAGGCGAATACGGTGTATCAGATCTTTGCATCGGTGTTCCTGTTATCCTTGGCAAGAACGGTATCGAAGAAATCGTTGCTTTGGAACTGACTGCTGACGAAAAAGCTAAATTTGCTGCTAGCGCTGAAGCTGTTCATAAGACTAACGCTGATTTGAAAACTGTAGGTGCCCTTTAATTAGAGGGATTACTTAAATGAAATAAGTAAGCCTCACGATCCTTTTCTGTAAAGAAGGTCGTGAGGCTTTTTCTATTATACCCCTCGTTCCCCTAAAGGGGAAGAAAAATAGTCTAACTTTTATTACCCTATGAAGAATTTACTACTCAGTATTGCTGTTATTTGTTTCTCTGGTGTGGTTTCTGCACAAGATGCGCCACTTTGGATGAGAAACAGTGCTATCTCTCCGGATGGCACGACGATTGTTTTTACCTATAAAGGTGATATTTATACTGTTCCGGTAAGTGGAGGACGTGCCATGCAAGTGACCACTAACCCCGCTTATGACACTGCACCTGTGTGGAGTCCGGACAGTAAACAGATTGCTTTTGCTTCGGATCGTTTAGGAAGCATGGACATTTATCTTGTTTCTAAAGAAGGTGGTGAACCTCGCCGACTGACTACCCATTCCGGTAGTGAGACCCCGCTGGCTTTCAGCGATGCAGGGCATATTCTGTTCTCGGCAGATGTAATGCCTTCTGCTGAAGCGGTGGTCTTTCCTTCCAACGGACAGTTCCGTCAAGTCTATCAGGTTTCTGTAGAAGGCGGACGCCCGCAAATGATTTCGTCCATGCCTATGGAATGCATCTCTATCAATAAAGAAGGAGTAATGCTTTATCAGGACAAAAAAGGATATGAGGACTATTGGCGTAAACACCATGTTTCACCTATTGCCCGTGATATTTGGAGGTACAATCCAGCTAAAGAACCTCATTACCAGCAGTTGACCACTTTTGGTGGAGAAGATCGTGAACCGGTTTGGGCTCCCGATGGAAAGTCATTCTACTATCTGAGCGAAGAGAA
>NZ_JASLER010000072.1 GCF_030151085.1 Bacteroides sp.
AGATTTGGAAATTCTGTATGTCATGGAGAATGATCCTCAAACTTGGGATGTTACTAATTTCAATGTTCCTTATTCCAGATTTGTCCTGAAGCAATATATTGAAAACTCTCAGAGCGATATGTTTGCTGACCGTCAGCTTCGTATGATGATTATACGTCGTGAGGATGATGCGGTTGTAGGAACTATTGATATAACGGACTTTGCTCCTATGCATGCACGTGGAGAGCTCGGCATAGCTATACAGACTGAGTTTCAAGGTAACGGATTTGCAAAAGAAGCTTTAGACCTCATGTGTGAATACGCTTTCCGTTTTCTTTTTTTGAAACAACTGAACGCACACGTTGCTATGGATAATGTGATGAGTTTGCGACTATTCAAATCCTGCGGTTTTGTAGAGTGCGGATTACTCAAGGAATGGTGGTGTGTAGGTGGAAAATATAAAGACGTCGTATTGCTACAACGTCTTCGGCCAATTAATTAAGTGTCGGTATCTGCGGGAAGCGCGACCATATTTCATATTTGCTTCCCAGGTTACCGAGTGCACTTTTCCATAGACTTGAACTGGATTTCTCATCTAGTAAAGAATCAATGTTCATCTTGCCTACTAACCAGGTGTTTTCTTCAATTTCCTGACTTAATTGCTCGTGTTCCCAACCGGAATACCCTAAGAAGAAACGTATTTTACCTTTGACGGGATTTCCCTGCGTCAGATAATCTTTGATAGCATCAAAATCTCCATTCAGATAGAGCCCTTTGGAAATGGGTAGAGAACCCGATATCTGTTCGAATGTATGCAAGTAGAATAGTGTATCTGTGCTTAGCGGCCCACCTTTATATATAGGAATGTTTTCAGAGCAATTGAACTCCTGTAATACATCGTTTAGGAATAACGGTATGGGTTTATTCAGTATGAGCCCCATCGTTCCATCTTCGCTGTGATCTACTAGCAAAACAACTGAACGACCAAATGTCTGGTCACATAAAAAAGGCTCGGAAATTAATACTTTTCCGCGCGAAGGAACTACATGATTAGTTTCTATTTTGAATATGTCAGCATTAGTATACATGCCCCTAATATACAAATAAATCTGTAGAAGGCAAATAATACCAGGGGTTTTTAGAATAAAAAAGTAGCTTTCTTGGATATTTAAGTTTTATAATTCGAAGTTATTGCATAAATTTGCACTTTGAAGGCACATAGATACGATGAAGCGAATCACTTTTTTTTATATTTTGATAATTTTATTTTGTATTAGTTGGACGAATTCTCAGGCTACTTCTAAAAAAAACATTTTTTATTCGGAAGTTCCTTTGTCCTCAATCAAAGTAACCGGTTTTGTCACTGACGAATCGGGCGAACCATTAATAGGAGCAACCGTTCAGGAGAAAGGTACGTCTAATGGTACTATTACTGATACTGAAGGTCAATTTGAACTTTCTGTAGAAGGTCAGGCGGTGTTGAATGTTTCGTTTATAGGTTATATCCCCCAGGAATTGGCAGTAAAAGGAAGTACGGTTTTGAAAATCGTATTGAGAGAAAATACAATAATATTGGATAATGTCGTAATCACTGCTTTAGGCATAGAGAAGAAAGCAAATTCTCTATCTTACGCTACCGATCAGATAAAAAGCGAAGAACTGACCCGGGTAAAAATGCCTAATCTAGTGACTTCATTGGCTGGTAAATCGGCAGGCGTACAAGTTAGTCAGGTATCATCCGGACTGGGAGCATCTGCTAAAGTTAGTATTCGCGGAATCCGTTCTGTGGCAAGTGATAATCAGCCGTTGTATGTAATTGATGGTGTTCCGATGCTGAACTCTACTTCCGAACAAGCTTACTCTGCAATTGGTGGTACGGCTAATGCCGGAAATCGTGATGGAGGAGATGGTATTTCTAATCTGAATCCGGAGGATATAGAGAGTATCAGTATTTTGAAAGGTGCTCCTGCGGCAGCCCTTTATGGTAGTCAGGCCGCCAATGGTGTGATATTGATTACAACAAAGAAAGGTAAAGCGGAAGGGAAACGTAGCATCTCATTCTCCACCAGTCTGATGTTTGATAATGCTTTCTCCTTGCCGAAGATGCAGAACAGGTATGGAGTAAGTGACGGAGTAGATAGTTGGGGTGAACGTGCCGATCTTCCTGATTACGACAATCTGAAAGACTTCTTTTCGACGGGAGTAACTTCGATAACTTCACTTTCCATAAGTCACGGTAACGAGAAGTTACAGAACTATTTCTCGTATGCTAATACCACCGGGCATGGTATCATAGGAAAGAACCGTTTGTCCAAGCACAATCTTGCCTTTCGGGAAACTTCTCTCTTTTTTGATTCTCGACTGAAACTCGATGGAAGTGTGAATCTGATGCGTCAGGCTTCTAAGGACAAGCCTACTGTGGGCGGTTTTTATATGAATCCGTTGGTCGGTCTATATCGTTTTCCACGTGGGGAAGATCTTTCCTATTATAAGGATAACTTTGAAATCTATGACGAAAGCCGCAATCTGAATGTGCAGAATTGGCATACTTCCTATGAGGACTTTGAGCAGAATCCTTACTGGATTACCAATCGTATCACCACTCGGGACACTCGGGTACATGCCATCGTTTCTTTGTCAGCCCGTCTGAAAGTGAATAACTGGATGGACTTGCAGGCTAGAGGGAATGCTGATTATATTAGTGATAAGGTCCGTCAGAAATTCTATGCTTCTACTGCTCCGGCATTGGCAGGAGCTAACGGGCGTTACATTGAGATGGACTATCAGGAAACCCAGTACTATGGAGACCTTATGATGATGCTGAAAAAGCAATGGAACGCATTTTCTGTAGATGGTGCTTTGGGATTCAGTATCAATGATAAAACGGTGAACTCCATCCGTTATGACTCAAAAAACGCTTCTTTGAAATATGCCAATGTTTTTAATTTGGCGAATATTATTATGAACGGTTCTGCCGCACTCGACCAGAAGATTGATGCTCGCCGCCAGTTACAATCTTTGTTCGCAACAGTACAAGTAGGGTATAAAGAAGGAATTTATGTAGATCTCACGGCACGTAATGACTGGTCGTCGACATTAGCATATACAGCTCATGAGAAACGTGGTTTCTTTTATCCTTCAGTAGGTGCTTCTGTTCTTTTGAATAAGTTGGTGGCGTTGCCTGAATGGATTTCGCTGGCCAAAGTACGTGGTGCTTACAGCATGGTAGGTAATGATATCCCGATGTTTATTACCAACCCTTCGGCTCACATTACAGCCGGTGGAGAATATATGGCAGGTGATGCCGCTCCATTTAAAGATATGGAACCGGAAATGACACATTCGGTAGAAGCAGGTATCGAAGCACGTTTCCTGAAAGGACGAATCGGGTTGAATGCTACATTCTACAAAACGAATACTCATAATCAATTCTTTAAGTTGCCTACACTTTCGGGAGATAAGTATGCCTACCGTTATGTGAATGCAGGCAATATACAAAATGTGGGGTGGGAGGTATCTCTCGATGCGGTGCCTGTACTGACAACGGCCTTTAAGTGGAAAACGGATCTCAACTTTTCTTCTAATAGAAACAAGATTGTTTCCCTTCACGAAGCGTTGAAGGAATTTGTATATGGTCCTACAAGTTTTTCTTCAAGTTACGCCATGAAATTGGTAAAAGGCGGTTCTATTGGAGATATCTATGGAAAAGCTTTTGTGAGAGATGATGCCGGAAACATAGTGTATGGCACAGAAGGAGATTATAAAGATCTGCCTTTGGTCGAAGGAGATGGTAATACAATCAAAGTGGGAAATGCCAATCCTAAGTTCATGCTCAGTTGGAGTCACCTCTTGTCTTACAAAAATATTTCACTCTATTTCCTGATAGATTGTCGCTACGGAGGAGAAATACTTTCGCAGACTCAGGCAGATATGGACATGTATGGCGTTTCTGAGTTTACGGCAAAAGCAAGGGATAGAGGTTATGTAGTGCTCGAAGGTCAACGTATAAATAACGTCAAAGGTTTCTACAAGAATGTAGTGGGAGGGCGTGCCGGAGTGACAGAGTATTATATGTACGATGCAACCAATATTCGTTTGCGCGAACTTTCTTTGGCTTACCAGCTTCCCGCTTCATGGGTTGGAAAAACGCATGTACTCAAGAAAGTACAGCTCTCGTTCTCGGGGCGCAACTTGTTTTTCATCCATAAGAAAGCACCGTTTGATCCGGATTTAGTACTCTCTACGGGAAATGACAATCAAGGAATTGAAGTTTACGGTATGCCTACGACCCGTAGTTGGGGCTTTTCCTTAAAGTGTGAATTTTAATTGAAGGGTGAATGATATGAAACATATAATAGGAATGATTGGCTTGATATCCGTACTTCTTTCTTGTACGGGTGGTTTCAGGGATATTAATACAGACC
Source organism: Bacteroides sp. (assembly GCF_030151085.1). Classification (GTDB taxonomy): domain Bacteria; phylum Bacteroidota; class Bacteroidia; order Bacteroidales; family Bacteroidaceae; genus Bacteroides. The sequence continues at coordinate 4,404 of NZ_JASLER010000072.1, forward strand.
AGTCAGGAGTGACCGACAAAGACCTTCAGGCTGATTATAACGAACATGGAATTCGTATCGGCATTATTCAGCAAGGCATCTATTTTAATTATGACTATGGTAAAGGTAAGAACTGGCCTTTCCAGATGACCCAAAACCTGAATGCGGACATGTTCAGCGGATATATGCATGATGCCAAACCGCTGAATGGCAGTTCGAACAACTCTGACTATAACTTGCAGGATGGATGGACCAGCGCAATGTGGACTCATACCTACGAATACATATTTCCGCAAATATATCAATCCGAGAATGCAACACGCGAACGTATGCCTGCTTTTTTCGGTATTACCAAGATACTGAAAGCAGAAGTGATGCATCGTGTTTCCGATTACTACGGACCTATTGTATATAGTCGCTTTGCTGATCCAGAAGGCCGGTATATGCCCGATACCCAGCAAGAAGTTTATAATGCTTTTTTCTGTGAATTGGACACGGCAGTAACAGTTCTATCCAAATATATAGACGAACATAATGAAGCATCCGAATTTGCCCGTTTTGATATTTTGCTGGATGGCAAATACTCTTCATGGATAAAGTTTGCCAACTCACTGCGGATGCGTCTTGCTATGCGCCTAGCTGTTGTTGAACCTGAGAAAGCGAAGGCTGAATTTCTAAAAGCTCAGAATAATGAATATGGAGTATTTCAGAGTGCTGATGAATTGGTGGCTGTTTGCACAACAAGTGGTTATACCAATCCCTTGGGAGAAATCAATTTGGTTTGGAATGAAGCCTACATGAGTGCGCCGATTGAATCTATCTTGAATGGTTATGAAGACCCTCGTCGTGAACTTTATTTTGAAACATGTCAAAATGAAGCTTATAAAGGAGAATATCGTGGTATTCGTCAAGGAACCTGTTTTGCGCATAACTTCTATAATACATTGTCCAAACTGACAGTTACCCAACTATCGGATGCCATCCTTATGACTGCTGCCGAAATTTGGTTTCTTCGTGCCGAGGCTGCTTTGCGTGGATGGACTGGTGAATCAGTAAAAAACTGCTATGAGCAAGGTATTATCACCTCATTCCGCCAACATGGCATTTTACAGTCTGAGAACTATTTGGATAGCGACTGCCTTCCTGCTGATTTCATAGATACTTACGATGCTGAAAACAACATTAAAGCCCGTTGTCGCATATCACCTCGTTGGGACGAGCATGCAGATAGAGAAATAAAACTAGAAAAAATAATCACTCAAAAATGGATATCCATGTTTCCCGAAGGATGTGAAGCTTGGGCGGAACAACGTAGGACGGGTTATCCCCGCTTGTTCCCGGTACGTTTCAACCATAGTAAAGAGGGATGCATAGATACTGAAATAATGATTCGGCGCTTGAATTTTCCCGGTGGACTGAAAACAGAGAATGCAGAGCAATATGCTGCATTGGTAACAGCATTAGGTGGAAAAGATAATGCCGGTACCCGATTGTGGTGGGATACCGGCATGAACTGGTGATGTGTTGATTTCTATTTTATTGGATGATTTTCAGCAAAAATGGCCATTCTTTCTTCCAGTTGGGCATATTGATGATCCTGGATAAAGGAGGTGCAGGCACGTAGTCCTTCTTGATGGCTTCCGGTGGTTATCAGCGAAATGGCACTTACACCATAGTACATTAATTCCTTAGCTAATTCTCCACTTGTCATGCCCGGATATCCGATGGTAAAGTAGAAACCGTCGGCAATAGCTTCGCCAAGGTCATTGTCATATACCAAATGGAAACCGTAGTGCAAGAAGATATCTTTTAGTCGGCGGGCACGTTCACCATACACTTTCACCTCGTCGAGGAAATTATATTTTCCATCATTAGCCGCTTTCAGCATAGCGGCAAGAGCGAATTGTGCGGAGTGGCTTGTACCTGAAGAAAGAGCATACAGCACACGATGAATAAATACAGTACCGAATGTACCACCTCCGTAGCGCTTTCTGAATCCCTCGTATGCACGATGATACAGTTTGTTAGATATGCAGCTCACACCAATGCGTTGTCCAGCATAACTGAAGGCTTTGGATCCGGATATTAGCAGTACATAATGGTCGGTGTATTTGGCTACCGAAGGTTGGTAAGGTGCCTCAAATGGTTTGCTTAGATTCTGGCGGAAGTCCATGGCAAAATAGGCGAGATCCTCTAGAACGATGACATCGTATTGAGTGGCAAGTTCACCAATGATACGCAATTCTTCTTCTTTGAGGCAGATCCAACTGGGATTATTAGGATTTGAATAGATAATAGCGGAGATGTTCCCTTTTTTGAGGTAACTTTCGAGTTTTTCTTGAAGCTTGTCGCCACGGTAATCGTAAACATCGAATGTTTCGAACTTATGTCCCATAACCACTAGTTGCTGCTTCTGTACCGGAAATCCGGGATCGATGAAAAGAATAGTATCTTTTTTCTCGTCACATTGACAACAAGTAAGGAATGAGGCAAATGTGCCCTGCATAGAACCTGTGACAGGTACACAACCTTCTGGAGCTACATCTACATTTATAAAAGCTTTGATAAAGCGAGATGCTTCGGCTTTTAGTTCGGGTAAACCGTTGATATCGGGATATAGGCTGGCAATTCCATTCTGCAATGCTTTGATTTCAGCTTCTACGCCAACAGCAGAAGGTGGAAGACCGGGCACACCCATTTCCATTTTTATAAATTCCACGCCTGACTCTGCTTCTGCTTCGGCAGCAATGGCTTTTACTTCGCGAATAGTAGCCTTTGAAAAGTCTGCTATATTGAATTTTTCGATGGTTTCATCGATAAGTTTACGCTCGATAGGAGTCTTTTTCATGTCTTTCTTATTTTTATTTGTTTTGCAAAGGTAATATAAATCTCTTATAATCAATCCTTGTTAAAAAAAAGATGATTTTTTTTCTTTTGAGCTATTGCAGATATGAGAAATTTGTCTACCTTTGCATCCGCAATCGAGAGAGATAGCAAATAAAAATGAAATAATGGTTCGGTAGTTCAGTTGGTTAGAATACATGCCTGTCACGCATGGGGTCGCGGGTTCGAGTCCCGTCCGGACCGCTTTCAAAAGAAGCGAAAAACAAAAAAGCTCTGTAATTTAATGATTACAGAGCTTTTTTGTTTCTTGCTTCTATTTTTTATATTACTGTTATCAGCTCTGCTAATTTCTTGGCATGTGTCATCACCCTTGCCTGCATATCCTGTAACTTCTTCTCATCGTGCCGACTTGCGTAAGACAAATCGCCGCTATAGACATAACCGCTCCACCTCATGCCGCAAAGATTGGTAAATTGTATCAGTGGAGGCATGAAGGCTTCTATCGGATAATTTTGCAGTCCGCCGTGACGGTACATCTCTTCGGGTGCCCCGGAAGTAAAGGAAGCAATTAGCTTTTTACCATGTAGTTTATTTCCGATGGAACCGTGCGAAAAGCCATGTACGAATACATCTTCCATCCATTTCTTCATCAACGCGGGCATGCCGTACCAAAAGAAAGGGAATTGCAACACGATGATGTCAGCTTCAATGAGACGCTTTTGCTCGGTAGGTACATCTATCCGAAAGTCGGGATACAACTGATCGAGCCGTGCAAAACTGGCCTCGGGTAAAAGTAGTTGCAACTCATCCAAAATAATTTTGTTGGCGAAGGAATCATCCAAGTTGGGGTGTCCTGATGCGATTAATACATTCTTCATATTCATTCTTTGTTAATTTCTTTGGCAAAGTTACGGCGAGGCAGACAAATACTGACGATACATATTACAGATTAATTGACCATTTTTACAGATTATAATCCGCTGCGATATAGGCTTATGGAAAAAGGGGAAATCTTTGCCGGTATAAAAGGAATAAAGGCATAAATGAGATAATTCGAATAGATACTATTAATCTGTAATTCGGGTTATTATCTCCGTAATCTGTCTACAATGAGTTTCCCTGATTCTCCTGACCTTTGCCCTCACAGAATTTAAACTCAAAAAGAAATGGAATATACAACATTTAATGATAGCATAATATCAACGATGAATCAAGAAAATAAATTAAAATCGGGCGGGCTGCTCGTTTTCATTCTTACTGCTGGAGTATTCGGTATCATCAATACCGAGATGGGTGTGATTGGTATCCTGCCGCTGATAGCCGAAACCTTTCATGTCACTGTGCCCGAGGCCGGGTGGACGGTCAGTATATTTGCACTGGTGGTAGCTGCTTCAGCTCCCATTACTCCATTACTCTTTTCAGGTTTCAACCGTAAGCGGGTGATGTTACTGGCGATGGGATTGTTTACCTTGAGTAATATTGTTTCGATGCTAACCACCAGCTTTACGGTGCTGCTCATTGCCCGTGCGCTTCCGGCATTTCTGCATCCGGTGTATGTGTCGATGGCACTCACGGTGGCGAGTTCTACAGGTGATAAAATACAGGATCAGAAGAATGTGGCACGTGTATTTATCGGCGTATCCGCAGGAATGGTGCTAGGCGTACCGGTGACGAGCTACATCGCCAGCGAGGTTTCATTTGAGATGGGAATGCTGTTCTTCACCGTGGTAAATGCACTGGTACTACTAGCAACCATTCTGTTCGTCCCTTCTATGCCTGTCCGTGAGAAACTATCTTATGGCACACAGCTCAGTGTATTGAAGAAGAAAATCACTTGGTATTCTATCGCCGGAATTACGTTGATAAATGGTGCATTGTTTGGCTTCTTCAGCTATATGTCCGATTTCCTGCAACGGGTGACGCAGGTTTCGTATAGTGTTATCAGTTCTCTTTTGTTAGTGTATGGACTGGCAAATATTGTAGGGAATATGATAGCCGGACGACAGTTGTTACGCAATCCGGTACGTAGCATGGCACTTCTCCCGTTTGCGTTGCTGGGTTTCTACATCTGCCTCTTTTTTCTGGGTGAATGGCTAGTGCCGATAGCAGTTATCATCCTTTCACTCGGCATCCTTGCCGGATATGGACAGAACACGATGCAATATATGATAACCCATGCCGCCCCCGAAGCACCTGATTTTGCCAATGCGCTTTACCTGCTCTCTGCCAATCTGGGTACGATGATGGGAGCAGCCATATGCGGAGCATTCATCACGGCTTTCGATACACGCTATTCGGTTTTCGGTTCATTGTTGTTCCTTGTAGTGGGAGTTGTATTTGTAGTTTTGAGGATTCGATTAGTAGACTTCGAAAAGCAAGTTGAAATAGCAGCTGCGGCATAAAATTCATTATACAAACTACCATCCTCACCTTCATATTGACTATTTCTATAAGTCTCAACTAACAATTGACTGAGGTTAAGAAGCTGATGATTTGATTTCTCTGATAGATTAGAAGCCAAAAGTCCACTCCCTAAAATTCCGGGATTGCATGCAATGGTGTTTTTTCTAATTCTGTTCATTATCAATTTAGAGCCTATTATATTTTTAATATCCAATTCTCGCATATTGATGGTAATATATTGCTCTATTGCTAGTTTATCATCTAATGTCATGAATCCGTACCATAATAAACATTTCATGCCTAATCGAGTTGCTTGAATAAAAACATCAAGGTAAGTGTAACCACTTGTGCCTACTTTATCTATTTCATACGGATCTATATGAAGAAAAGAATGTTTAGGAAGTGTCGGCAATAGTTCCATGACACCTTTAGTTGAATCACAATTTTGCACAAAGATACAATTGTCCAAATATTCCTTCTGTGCAAACCTTAAAATATTATTCAATGATTCACTTTCCAGATCAAAGAAGTGATATCTACTGGTTTTCTTTAGTATTTTCATCGCTAATGCAGGAGAACCGTAATAACTGTTCTTTCGGATGGCTTCGCTCTCCAATTTGAAATAAAAAGAGTTTCTTAGTTTATTACTGACAGATGCTTCCCGTAAAAAATGATAAATACCATAATCTTTTTCTGGTGTTTGCTCTAACTGATATATCGCACAAGCTGAGTTTGTGTCGATATACACTTTGGGTTGCTCATTGTGAAGAACTTCACCTAATACAAGATGCTTGAATACGTCCGCCTGTTTGCCATAATGAGTATATGCTTCCATCTTACTAATTTATTGGTTTAGTAGGCAATATTAGATGAAGAAAAAGACAAAAGCCTTGACGAAAGTCAAGACCTTATTTTAAAAGTCGACTTTTTCGTATTCTACTCACAGTTTCAGGAGCAACACCGATAAAAGATGCAATTTCTTTTAAGGTTAAGCGTTCTTGTAATTGAGGATATCGCTGCATTAATGCGGCATATCTTTGTTCAGGAGTATCGTAAAAGCTATATAAACGTTGAGCGATTTCTGAAAACATTGTTTCTGCAATATGCCTGCCTAAACGTTGAGTATTCATGTCGGTTTCCCAAAATGCATTTAATTCACTCCACGGTAACAAATAGATAGTGCTATTTATTGAAGCCTGAATATTGACGGAAGCTCCCATATTATGTGTTGTCGCAGGATAATCACAGACAAAATCGTGTTCAAAACTGTATCCGACAATCCATTCATTGCCATTAGTATCTATACGAGATAAGCGAAACATTCCCGTAATTACATAACCGATATATCTTATTTTCTCATCTTGCCGGACGAGATATTCATTCTTTTCAAATATTTTCATTGTACCTTTCTGCATAAATAATTCTTCCAATACGGAACAATCCAAAGGCATATTATTAGAATTGAAATTATCCATATACTTAACCAATTATAAATTAGAATTTTTATAAAATAGTACATTCTACTTTGTTGGGGAGCAAAAATAAAAGTTCTTTTGTTGATACTGGTGTAAAAAGGGAATTTTATATTTGGGCTTTTATTTAAAACTCTCTATTTTTACATAAAATTCAAATTATAATATACTTGATGTCACTATTGACAAAACAATAATAATTGTTGAGAGCATTAATTTATGGATATTACAATACACAACTTAAGCAACGACGAAGTTACTATAGCTTTAGAACTCGTATGGGAAGTTTTCATGGAATTTGAAGCTCCGGATTACTCACAGGAAGGAATAAATGAGTTTCGATCTTTTCTTGATAATCAGGATGAGATGGAAAAACTTCGGTTTTGGGGTGCCTTAAATGGGGATAAAATGGTCGGGATACTTGCCATGCGGCAAGATCACATCTGCCTGCTTTTTGTGAGAAAAGAATTTCATCGACAAGGGATTGCCAAGAAACTTTTCTGCCATATGCTTTATCAAATCGAGAGTGATAGGATTACGGTAAATTCATCTCCCTACGCATTGGAAATCTATGGTAAACTAGGTTTCTCCGCTACAAACACTGAGCAAATCACAAACGGAATACGATATACACCAATGATTTATGCTAGATAGGAATCTGTAATTGAACCCGGGACCTTTGCTAATATTGACGAATAGGAAAGTCTGTATAGCGATTTCAATGATTTAGCAGAATCAAAGTACGAAGCAAACAAAACCCTTCGTCAGTCTGTTTTATTTGCATGATCCAAAGGAATTTTATTTATCGTTTTCTGCACAACGAGAAGCTCAAGCATAAGTTGTACGTTATTATCTTCGAGTCAGATACTCCGGCTGGAAAGGCATTTGACGTGGCCCTTATTATATGTATTCTGCTTAGCATCGTGTTAGCTATAGTAGAGAGCCTTCAAGGGCTGCCAACTTGGCTTGCGGGACCATTTGTAATATGCGAATTTCTCTTTACCGGATTCTTCACTTTTGAGTATCTGACGCGTATCTATTGTTCGCCCCATCCGCGGAAATACATATTAAGTTTCTTCGGTATTGTAGATTTACTGGCAACATTACCATTGTATCTTGCTTTTTTTATTCCAAATGCTCGTTATTTGCTCGTGGTGAGAGCGTTCCGCATTATACGGGTATTTCGAATTTTCAAGCTCTTTAACTTCTGGACCGAAGGCGAGCGTTTGCTTGATTCGCTTCGGGAGAGCAGTAAGAAAATTGCTGTATTTTTCCTTTTTGTAGTTATTCTTGTAATTTCTATTGGCACTTTAATGTACATGATAGAAGGTAATCGGCCCGGCTCGCAGTTCGATAACATTCCAAATAGTATTTATTGGGCGTGCGTCACAATGACTACGGTGGGGTATGGTGATATAACCCCCGTTACTCCGCTTGGAAAGTTTCTTTCGGCGTGTGTTATGTTGATAGGATACACGATTATTGCAGTTCCTACAGGTATTGTTTCCGTATCAATGATAAAGGAGTATAAAAAGCTGCAAGATTTGGAATGTCCCAATTGCCATAAGAAGGGGCACGAAGAGAATGCAGTGTTTTGTAAGTACTGTGGGCATAAGTTGAAGGAGAAATAAGGTTGAATTTCTTATATATTCAGTTGTATATTTTATAATCTTACTGATTTTTTACAAAATAACACCTTTAATTGTAGAATATTCGTTATTTTCGCAAGGAATAACTGAATCATGGGAATTGTTAACTCAAAATATAAATATGTCTTTGCCGGCATTTGTCTATTAGGAGTATTTTTTAGTGGATACAACTTTAATAGGTGGTATGCTAAACAAAATAGGGTTAAGAAGTATATTTCTGTTATCTATTCTTTTACTGAAAGCGATGCCAGTTATGGTAATTTTGATGAACTTCTTGAAAAAGAATTCAGAGAACAGGGTGTTGAACCTGTATTGGATAAATTCTACCTTTGTAGTGATGCTGATGATTTGACAGAAGAAACGGAACGAATACAAAGATACCTCGAAATAATTAAAAGTAAACCGTTAAACCTTATCCTGACAATTGGTGATCAATCTATATCTTCTCTTATGTCTACCCGACATCCACTGCTGGATTCTTTGCCAATAGTGGCATGTAACGTGCATTTCCCTGACGAACAACTGATAAGCGAATATCAATCGAAGCAAGTGTACGTGTTAAGGGATATTCCAGATTTCAGGAGCAATATTGATTTTATCAGAGTATTGCAGGCACATTCCAATATGGAGGTTTTATACAATATAGATTTTACTTTCTATGGATACAAATCCTTTGATCTGCTAACTCAAATTGTAGACCGTGAAAATGTCCGTATTTTAAGTTCCGAATCCTCGTTCCCAATAGAATATGAGTACAATGAATTAAAAGAGATGGTTGAATATTACAGTTTGATGCCTGCTGTTGCAAAGGAAGATATCAAGAAAAACAAACTAACTGTAAGTCTCTGTCCTTTCCGGTATATGAAAGGCAGTTCACTGCTTATTATGATGGAGAAATCAAAAAGCGAGCAGGGTAGAAAAGTTTTTTTGCTGGATAAATTCGACTCGATGGCACATCCGATAGTAAATTCTTTGAGCATTCCTTCTTTCAGTTGTCTACGCGAAGGGTTTGGCGGATGTACCAAGATCGTAGGCGGATATATGGCTACGGATGTGATTTCTGCCCGTACTGTTGCGAATGTTTCTGCTAATTTATTGAAAAACAAAAAGGCTGCTATTCCTAAAATGCAAGATTTGAAGAAAGAATATGTACTCGACTGGACTTATTTTTCGACCTATAACGGTTACGATATGAAGAATGTCCCCTCTAATGTGCGTATCATCAATTATCCGTTCTATGACCATTATAAACTGGAAATTTATTTGCTGGGTGGATTATTTGTTTTGGCGTTTATATATTTGTCGGTTATTTTGTTGCGTATTCGTCGGCATTCTCTGGTTCAACATAAAAATATGAAGATGCTTGAAGAAGCCCATAAACGTCTGACGCTTTCCACTGACGGTGGGCAGATTTCACTTTGGAATATACAGGATGAAGTAGTTGAATTTGATGAGAATTATTCAACTTTGACAGGATTGGGGCAACGACGTTTTACGAAAGATGAATTTTTGAGATATGTTCATCCCGATGATTTCGAGAGATTTAGCGATTTTTGCGAAACTCTCTATACGATCTCAGATATGCATGTAGAGCGTTCACGCTTTAGCTTTGGTGATGAGGAATATCAATGGTATGAATTCAGATGCCGTAACTTAGAAAATACTCAAGGCGGAATGATGATGGCAGGTATCATGCAGAATATTCAGGAAGTAGTGGAACGTGAACAACAATTGATCCTTGCCAAGCAGATGGCTGAGAAAGCTGAATTGAAACAATCGTTCCTTAATAACATGAGTCATGAAGTTCGTACACCGCTCAATGCTATTGTAGGCTTTACGAATTTGCTAATTGGCGAAGGATCTGACGGAATAGAACCGGAAGAGAAAGAAGAAATGCTTAGGATTATAAATCTTAATAACGATCTACTTTTGAAACTTGTTGATGATGTAGTAGAAATTTCGCGTTTAGATTCCGGCAGCATGGAATTTGATATAAAGGAATGGAATCTAACTGAAATTGTCTGCAAGATTTACAATACTTATCTCCCATTGATAAAGCCCTCTTTACAATTCCACCTTAATTTGGATGAAACAATCTCTTTGCCAGTTCATATTGATTGTCTCCGGTTTATCCAAGTTGTTTCCAACTTCTTAAATAACGCGAATAAGTTTACATGGAGCGGACACATTACACTGGGGTGTAGTGTAAACAAAGAGTTTAATGAAGTATCTGTCTATGTGGAAGATACCGGTAAGGGCATCGATGAACAGGAACTGATGATGATTTTCGATCGTTTTTATAAAACAGATGAATTTGAACAGGGCAGTGGCCTGGGGCTTTCTATCAGTAAGGTTATTGTGGAACGGTTGTCAGGGCGCATAGAAGTACAGTCCGAAGTAAATAATGGTAGTCGATTTGAAGTGATTCTGCCCTTGAAATGAAAGGTTATAATCAGCTTGTATAATCTTATTTAGGCATGGATTACATAGATTTCACTGTTATGAAGTTGTAATTATGCAAAAGAACTGTGTCAATCTATGTAATCCGTGCGATCATTATTCAATTACGAAATTTTCTGATTTGAAATGACTGTAATATCTACCTGAAATAGTTGTAAACTTCAGAACACAATAATCGGGATCGGTTACGCCTTCCGGATAATACATGGTGTCACCCTCGCACCATATCATTTTTTTGCTGGTATTGTCAGTCAGGACTTCCATAGTGCCGCGAAGCATGACGCCTCGAAAATAGCGACTATCACAAAAGTATATGCAGGCACGATTGTTTTCCTGGTATTGCGCTACCCGCATCGAGGAAGTATTTGTTGTTAGATAAATGGTTTTGATACCTTCTCTTTTCCGAGGTTGTAGCATAGCTTTGAGATTGGGATAGCCTTCTTTATCTATCGAACCGATGAAAGCAATTTTCTGCTTGTCAATGATAGTTCCTACTGTTTTTTCTGCATCTTTCATTCTTTTACTGTTTTTGTGCGTTAGAAAAAATATTGATATGTATAAACGATGCAAAGGTAGGAAGCAAATAAACTATCTGAATCATAAAAAGAAAGGAGGAAATGTCACTTTTTATGGTTTATACTTATACGTTACTCACGGTTTATGTGTTTGTCGATAATAAAGTGGTGTTTCTTTTGTGTGTTGTCTGAAGCTGCGTGTAAAGTAGGAGATGGTTGAAAAGTTAAGCTCAAAAGCTATTTCAGCAATGGGCAGGTCGGTATAAGCGAGCATTCGTTTGGCTTCATCCATTACTTTGTTTTGAATATATTGTTTGGCACTGATATTCAAGGCTGAGCTTACTATTTCATTCAGATAATTGGAAGTTATACAGAGCTTATCGGCATAATATCGGACGGAATGCTGCTCTTTAATGTGTGCATTGACCGCTTGGATAAACTTATTCAAATGGATTTTACCGGTTTCTTTGGTTACTTCCTCGCTTCCATTTAAGGTTGATGTCGTATCGAGATAGGCACGGTTAAGCAACATAAGAGCTTCGAAAAGTAAAGCCCTCAGTACATGTACGTCGTTCTGCTGATAGGTGTCTATTTCTGCTTTTACATCCTTTAGAAGCTGAAGCATCCGGGAATAGAGATTGTCCGGTAAGTGTAATTTGTGGGCGGTTTTGCCGGGATTAAAGTAGGGAAGGTGTTGCACAAACAGGGAATCTTTGAAAAAGGAAGAAAGAAATTCATCTTCAAAGATCAAGGCATAACCGCTGGTTATATGTTCAGTGTCCCAATACCGTATCTCTCCCGGTTTAGAAAAGAATACATCGCCGGGAATAGCTTCATCGGTTTGATTATCAATAGAAAATGTCCCTTCTCCTTTGGTGATAAAAGTAATATCGTAGTATGTCAATGTATGTATGCTACCTCTTGCCAGGAACTTTTTAGTATATTCCAGTTCTACGACATCAATAAGGAGTTCACTTCCGTATTTAGTCTTGTAGAAGGTGTATTGAGGGACAGTGTTTTTCATAGTTAGTTCCAAAATTGTGGTTACAAATATACGAATTTACTTATCTTTGCAGCTACAATTATCAATGAAACAGATAAAGACTGTCTGTGATTGGCTTATTATGAAACAGAAACGCATACCGCTGGTAGGACAACAATATGTTGTTCCTTTTATATTGATTACCTCTCTCTTTTTCTTGTGGGGTTTCGCTCATGCTATCTTAGATGTACTGAACAAACATTTCCAAGAGTTACTTGATATCACTAAAACATATTCTGCTTTTATTCAGGTAACTATGTATATGGGGTATTTCGTGATGGCTATTCCTGCCGGATTGTTTATCAGCCGCTTTGGATATCGTAAAGGAGTAGTCTTCGGATTGTTGCTTTATGGTATAGGTTCATTGCTTTTTATTCCTGGACAATACTATCTGTCATTCAATCTTTTCTTGTTTGCACTATTCGTCATAGGTTGTGGACTTACTTTTCTCGAAACGGCGGCAAACCCTTATGCTACCGAACTGGGAGCAAAGGAGACTGCTGCCAGCCGTCTGAACTTCGCACAATCTTTCAATGGGCTAGGATGCATCTGTGCTCCTGTCTTAGCCGGATTGTTGTTATTCTCGGCTGATGGAAAAGATGGTTCAGGAAATGTGGCACTGCCTTACGTTTGTATGGGTATCGTGGTGCTGATGGTTGCCATAGTCTTCTCAAAAATCAAATTACCGGAGATAGAACATCATGCAGAAGTTGATGAAAAAGGTAATCAGGTAGGATTATGGACACACAAACTTTTCATCTTCGGCTTAATAGCGTTGTTTGCCTATGAAGTAGGGGAGATATCAATTAATAGCTTTTTCATCAACTATGTAGTGGAACAAGACTGGATGAACGCCCGTGATGCTTCATTAGTGCTTTCTTTTGGTGGATTAGGTCTGTTTATGCTTGGACGTTTTGTCGGTAGCTGGATTATGAGACGTGTACGCGCAGAAAAGATGCTATTGGTATGTGCAACAGGAACAGTAATAACTACTGCTGTGGTACTGTTGGACGTGGGTATGGTATCATTAATCTCCCTATTATGTGGCTACGCCTTTGAGTCGATTATGTTTCCTACCATATTTGCTCTTTCGCTCAGAGGATTGGGAAACCATACTAAACGGGCATCTTCTTTTTTGATGATGTCTCCTGTAGGTGGAGTGGTAGGCCCATTATTGATGGGGTTGGTGGCCGATCGCACAACAATGGTTATGGCATTTATCGTACCACTTGTAGCTTATGTTATTGTGTGGTGTTATGCCCGCAAGATGGTGCATATTACCTCTAAATCGTACTGATAAAATATTTTAGTATAATAAATACCCCGCAACTCCTGCAAGTATTATCAGCAGGATAGGATGCAGATTCCACTTCCATGTTACACCAAAGGCAGCGGCAAATATAAATAAGCTTTTATAATCGATGAAGTTTTCTTTATTCATCAGTAACAAAGCGGCAGCTGCAATCAGTGAAACGGACATCGGTAATAAGCCAGACATGGCCGCCTTAATATATTTATTGTCCTTGCACTTTACGAAGAAGTAAGAAATAAGCAATACCAGTATGAATGAGGGCAAGCAAACTGCAACAGTAGCCACAATGGCACCCCATACGCTTTGAGTAACCGCATATCCTACATACGTTGCACTGTTGATACCAATCGGACCGGGTGTCATTTGTGAGATAGCCACTACATCCGTAAACTGTTGTAGCGTAAGCCAATGATGATGCTCAACGATCTCATATTGGATAAGGGATAGCATAGCATATCCACCCCCAAAACCGAAAGTGCCTATTTTCAAATATACTAAAATCAATTGCCAATAAATCATGCTTGTAATTTTGTCAGTTTATCTTTTAGCCATAATGTGTATATCATTCCTCCAACTATTCCTGCTAAGACAACGTACACGGGCGATAACCCGAATTGCCAAATCAACACCGCAGCAATAGCTGGCAATATCAGTTGCCAGTACTTCAACTTCAAAGCACGTGTAGCCGATATACAAGGAAATAATATTAGTGCTACTACCGCCGGACGGATGCCATTGAAAATACTAATCATTACTTGGTTATCTTGAAAATGTGCAAAGGACATCGCTATCAGCATCATAATGACAAAAGAGGGTAGGATAGTGGCGAGTGCACAAACCAAACTTCCCTTTATTTTATGCATCTTGTAGCCTACAAAAATAGATATGTTTACTGCAAAAACTCCAGGAAGAGATTGTGTTAATGCGAACATTTCCATGAAGTCTTCTTTACTCATCCATTTTTTCTTTACAATCTCTCGTTCAATGAGAGGAATCATAGCATATCCTCCGCCAATAGTGAACATTCCTATCTTGGCAAAGGTCAAAAAAAGCAATATGTATTTCATTATTTCCAGAGGTAACTTTCTATTGCAAAGTAACCTAATTTTATCTACATATCCAAACTGAATGATGCTTATTTATTTTATAATATTTTATATAAACTTGCTTTATTCTTAAATCTCTTTAAAAGGTGCATGTTTAGACCTAATAAAACTTTATATTTAACACCTAATTACTAAAATAAATAGAAAAAACATGGTACAAATAGTACGGTTACAGGGCACTGACAAACGGCTGTATCAGCTTGTTGCTCCTTTGGTGATGAACCCGGAGGTATTGAAACAGAACTATAACTATCCCTTTCGTACTTCGGAAGATTTTGAATGGTTTGTTGCCTTAGAGAATAAGAATGTTATTGGTTTTGTTCCGGTAGAATACAAAAAAAATGAATGTGTAATCAATAATTATTATATTAAAGGGAAGCACGAAGAAACCTTAAAATTGTTATTGGAGAGAATAGTAGAGGTAATGGAACAAGATAAGTATCTTACCGCGGTAACTTTTCTGGAGGATAAGGCTATTTTCGGAGAATTAGGTTTTTCGGAGGAGAAGGTTTGGACCCGTTATGTGAGAATGAAGAAAGATAAATGATTATGGGTATATCTAAAAATGTATATGAACTGGCACTGGAGCGCATAGAGCTTATCTTCAAAGAATTTGATACGGTTTGTGTCTCTTTTTCTGGAGGTAAGGATAGTGGCGTTTTACTGAATTTATGTATTGATTATATCCGGAATAATCATTTGGATCGTAAGTTGTGTGTATTTCACATGGATTATGAAATTCAGTATAGAGTGACTATCGATTATGTCGATCGCATATTGGAGGCGAATAAAGATATTTTAGAAGTATATCGTGTCTGTGTGCCTTTTCGTGTAACTACCTGCACTTCGATGTATCAAAGCTATTGGCGTCCTTGGCAGGATGATTTGAAAGATATATGGGTGAGGCAGATGCCAAAGGAATGCATAACAAAAGAGGCTTTCTCCTTTTATACCCCTGAAATGTGGGATTATGAGTTTCAGATGCATTTTGCTAAATGGTTGCATCTGAAAAAAGATGGAGTGCGATCTTGTTTTCTTATAGGTATACGTACGCAAGAAAGTTTTAACCGATGGCGTAGTATCCATTTGAATAGAAAATATCAAATGTACCATAATTACCGTTGGACTTCAAAAATAGGTAATGACATTTACAATGCCTATCCCATTTATGACTGGAAGACGACGGATGTTTGGACAGCAAATGGAAAGTTCGGCTACGATTATAATCATTTATATGATTTGTATTATAAAGCAGGTGTTAATATTGAACGCCAGCGTGTAGCGAGCCCTTTCCTATGTGAAGCTCAGGAGAGTCTACGGCTTTATCGTGCCATTGATCCCAATACTTGGGGAAAAATGATAGGGCGTGTAAATGGAGTAAACTTTACTGGTATATATGGAGGTACACGTGCCATGGGTTGGCAAAGTGTTCGCTTACCGCAAGGGCACACGTGGAAATCATTTATGCAATTCTTACTTTCCACTTTACCTGAAGAAACCCGGAGGAATTTTCTGAAAAAACTGACTGTCAGCATCGAATTTTGGCGGACAAAAGGTGGGTGTCTGAGCGAAAGTACGATTCAAAAGCTAATAGATGCGGGTATTCCCATCGAAGTAATGAATAATACGAATTATAAAACTAATAAAAAACCAGTCCGCATGGATTATCTGGATGATATTGACATTGCGGAATTCCGTGAAATCCCTACTTATAAGCGAATGTGTATTTGTATCCTGAAAAATGACCATGCTTGCAAATATATGGGTTTTGCCCTGAATAAGGAAGAAGCCTATAAGAGAGATAAAATAATGGAACAATTCAAAAATATGATGTTATGAGTTTAGAGAAGAGTCCGGTATATAATGTGAAAGCAATCCCCGTTGAGAAGATTCAGGCAAACGACTACAACCCGAATGTGGTAGCCCCTCCGGAGATGAAGTTGTTGGAGCTTTCAATTTGGGAGGATGGTTTTACCATGCCTTGTGTTTGCTATTATGATAAAGATATGGATACATATATTCTGGTAGACGGTTTTCATCGGTATCAGGTATTGAAAAACTCTAAAAGAATCTATCAGCGGGAGAACGGATTGTTACCTGTTGTTGTGATAGACAAAGAGATTTCCAACCGTATGGCATCTACTATTCGTCATAACCGTGCTCGTGGTACGCATAATATTGAGTTGATGTGCAACATCATTGCCGAACTTGACCATGCGGGCATGACCGATGAATGGATCATGAAAAATGTCGGTATGGATCGTGATGAAGTACTTCGTCTGAAGCAAATATCCGGTTTGGCAGATTTATTTGCTAATAATAATTTTAGTATTCCGGATAACAAAGTAGAGTATATTTCAGAGGAATAAATTGTTTTTTTCAGATTAGTTAATTCGTTCTTTAACTTTATATTCATTAACATGTGAAATAATTCCTTGCAAACTTGCATAATTTAGTCAAATCTCCTACATTTGTCAGCATAAAATATGGCAAACGAGTTGCGTGTGTTTTTTTGCATTATAAAAAATGTTACATGAAGAATATTTTGGTTAGTGGAGGTGCTGGCTTTATAGGCTCTCATCTATGTACACGGTTAATTAACGATGGGCATAAAGTAATTTGCCTGGATAATCTATTTACCGGCTCAAAAGAGAATATTGCTCACTTAGAGGGTAATTCTCGTTTTGAATTTGTACAGTATGATGTCGAAAATCCTTATGAAGCCGACGTGGACGAAATCTATAATTTGGCTTGTCCGGCTTCACCTATCCATTACCAGTATGATGCAATAAAGACAATAAAAACTTCAGTGCTGGGTGCAATCAATATGTTGGGATTGGCAAAGAAAACAAAAGCTAAGATATTACAAGCTTCAACCAGTGAAATTTATGGTGATCCGGTTGTTCATCCGCAAGTTGAAGACTATTGGGGAAATGTAAACCCGATAGGCATTCGCTCGTGCTATGATGAAGGTAAACGTTGTGCAGAAACCTTGTTTATGGATTATCACCGTCAGAATGGATTACGTATTAAAATTATTCGTATATTCAATACGTATGGTCCGCGGATGTTACCGAATGACGGTAGGGTAGTATCTAACTTTGTTGTTCAGGCATTGAAAGATGAAGATATTACTATATATGGTTCGGGTAAACAGACCCGCAGTTTCCAGTATGTGGATGATTTGATCGAGGGCATGGTGCGCATGATGAATACGGATGATGAATTTATAGGTCCGGTAAATTTGGGAAATCCCAATGAATTTTCTATTTTGGAGCTCGCAGAAAAAGTGATAGCGCTGACGAATTCTAAATCAAAGCTTGTATTTAAGCCGCTACCGCATGATGATCCTAAGCAGAGACAGCCGGACATTACGCTGGCAAAGGCAAAACTGGGATGGAAACCTACTGTTGAGTTAGAAGAAGGTTTACGCCATATTATAGAATATTTTAAGGAATATCAATCCTAGCTATATATTTATTTGATAACGGGAAAAAACAATATAAAGATGAACATGGAAATAAATCCTTCAGAGTACAAGATTCTCATCGTTGACGATGTGATGTCAAACGTTTTACTGTTAAAAGTACTCTTAACTAATGAGAAATTTGCTATCGCTACAGCAAGTAACGGGCGACAAGCATTGGAGCAAGTGGATAAAGAAAATCCGGATTTGATACTACTTGATGTTATGATGCCGGATTTAAGTGGTTTTGAGGTTGCTCAAAAACTGAAAGCGAATCCTCAGACTGCTGAAATTCCAATCATCTTTCTGACTGCGTTGAACAGTACGGCAGATATAGTAAAAGGTTTCCAAGTAGGTGCCAATGACTTTATCTCCAAACCTTTCAATAAGGAAGAACTCATTACCCGCGTTTATCACCAGATTTCGTTGGTAGCAGCCAATCGTCTTATTTTGAGTAGGACAGAAGAGTTGCGTTGTACAATTGCAGGTCGTGATAAATTGTATTCTGTAATAGCTCATGACTTACGTTCACCTATGGGATCGATCAAGATGGTATTGAATATGCTGATCTTGAATTTGCCTTCCGGAAAAATTGGTGAGGAAATGTATGAGTTACTTACCATGGCAAACCAAACCACTGAAGATGTATTCTCTTTGTTGGATAACTTGTTGAAGTGGACAAAGAGCCAGATTGGTAAAATGAATGTCGTTTATCAAGACATCGACCTTGTAGAGGTAGTAGAGAGTGTAATCGAGATATTCAATATGGTAGCAGGTCTTAAGAAGATCAATATCAAGGTTGAGAAACCGGAAAAGATTCTTGTTAACGGTGATATTGATATGTTGAAGACAGTAGCTCGTAACTTGCTCAGTAATGCTATCAAGTTCAGCAAAGAAGGAAGCGAAGTGCTGGTGAAGATGGAATCGGTTGAAGGTATGGCTGTTGTCAGCGTTCAAGATCATGGCTGTGGTATCAATGAAGAAGGACAAAAGAAGCTGTTACATACTGACACTCACTTTAGTACTTTTGGTACGAACAATGAAGAAGGTTCAGGATTGGGTTTACTTTTATGTCAGGACTTTGTTACGAAGAATGGTGGAAAGTTATGGTTTATATCCAGAGAAGGAGAAGGCTCAACTTTCAGTTTCTCTATTCCATTGAAGAAGTAACACTAGGTTCTCAAAGTTTTTTTCCCTATAATTTTGAGCAGAAAGCCATTGGCTTTCTGCTTTTTTTATGGAGTTTGGTAATGGAAAGGTGTTTTATCGTTTACATAAACTCCTGTAATCACAATATTCACATCTCTTCGTATTCTCTGTTTGGTCAAAGGGAATATCCGGATTGTATATTTCTTGCAATAGTTCTTGCAATCGTTCACGGAATTCATCTTCATAAAAAGCGAAATTGTTCACCGGAATTTTGGATTGGCGGGGAGCCCCCATCTCAATAACTGGAGAATAGTTATCGGAAGCTGCCCGATGGATATAGAGCAAAGAAGGAGCAACCTTTAGCGGTTGTTTTCGGCATAAGATGGCAGCGTACAAAAATGTCTGGAAAATATAGTTAGGACGATTATCGGCAGGAGTGAACAACTGCTCTATACTTTCGGGAGTTTTGGGAGTACCTCCGGTTTTATAGTCTACGATGCGCAGTGTATCGTCCTTAATATCCAGTCGGTCTATGGTACCACCAATTTTGATAGAGAGATTTCCTGTTGGGATGGCAATTTCTAATACATCATACACATCTTTTTCCATACCTTCCATAAAGAAAGGGGAATATTGGAGATCGTTTTTCAAAAGCTGCCTCAAATAAGAGGTGATTACTTTGGAATGAATGAGTTGCGTTCCATTATATTCCGGTTGTTCTGTTAGGTCGACATGGAAAAACTTCTTCTTGAAGGCATTATCTACGTATGTTTGTAGTTTAATGTCATTCTTCAGAAGAGCTTCCAGATCTTCTTTGCGAATTTCTTTTCCATTTGCTGTAAGGTCTCGGTATACTAATTCGGCAGAGTAGTGGAAGATGGTGCCGAATAAAGCGGAATCTATTTCTGCACTTACTTCATCAGGCGCCTTTAATTTGGCTATATAGCGGTAATAGAACATTAGGCGGCAGTCCAGATAGGTATTCAGTGCGGATGGAGAGAAAAAAGTATCGGGATGACGATGAATGTCATACATTCTGTACATGCGTTCCAGTATTTCCGATGTTTTGGTGATACAGATCTCCCGGCTTTGTTGAGGCGATTGTCCGGCTTCGAGATATTCACGAGAGATATCGTGCGTAGATTCTACGAGGAATTGCAACATGAAACGGGACATTTCACCGCGATTCAGTCCGTCGGAAGAAGTATTATATAATAAGGTGATATTTTCTGCACGTTGGATGAGACGGTAGAAGTAGTAAGCATAAACTGCATTTTTATGTTCTATTGTGGTCATGCCGAATGCTTTCCGCAGGTTGTAGGGAATGAAGGAAGATTCTCCACCTGCTTTGGGTAACTGCCCTTCGTTGAGAGAAAGCATGATGAGGTTGCGGAAGTCGAGATTTCGAGTTTCGAGTACGCCCATTACTTGCATACCAATGGCGGGTTCTCCATGAAAGGGGATATTGGCTGAAGTAAGTAGACGGTTGAGCAGACGTTTCAATGTATCTGTTCTTAATCCACTTAATTCTCCGGTTTCTATCAAGTTGACAAGACGATTGACGAGGGTATAGCTCTTGAAAAGCGATTCCCGGTATAGCTGGTTGAAAATATCTTCCGATTCTTCTTCATGCTCTTGCCGGTAGATGACCGCCACTTCACGCAATATATCAGTGAGATAGCAGCAGAGGGCGGAAATACCGTTTTGAGGAGTGAAGATTTGTTCAAGGAAAGCATCTTGCTTTAGCTCTGAGGGAAGGGGATAGAAACGATTGTCCTTTGTCAATTGTTTCTCCAATACTTCAGCAGCGGTAGAGAGCTGGCGGGTATAAGGATGCTTCAATACGGAAAGCACGCTTTCGTAGGTGTAACGTCCGGTATCTTTGCGGTAGCCGGTGGTTTGCATCTCAACGAGAGAGTTGATAAAACTATACACGGGTGTCTGTGCCAGGGGGAATCCCATGGTAATATTGACGTTCTTTACTTCCGAAGGTATGGAGTGGAGAACGGGTAAAAGCAAGGATTCATTACAGAGAACGATTGCATTTTCTTTCTCTTTCAATTTTTTCTCTTCAAGTTTTAAATCTCGTACCCATTCCGGTAGATAGCGCGCCTGTGCATTTTCGGTTGGGGCAGAGATAAAGCGTACATGCTTGGGTTTACGAAGTACATCGAAAGCGGATTCCGGTAATTGGTTGGGGAAGTGCTTCATGTTACGGAGAATGAATTCTCCTGCTTCGTGGGTATAAGGAGGCTTTTGTTCGTGAGGCAGGCGGGTGTAAAACACATCGTAGTCCCAATAAAATAAAGCTTTACCTGCATCTTGCAGTCTGCGGAAGAATTCAGTTTCTACTTTATTCAGCACATTGAAACCAACAAATACATAGCGTTCGTAATGCAGTTGATCGGTATTCAACTGTTCCATAACGTTGCGATACATCATGCCTTCGTAGGCGATACCCAGATTGGTCAGGTTTGTGCGGTAATGGCGGTAGATATCTCCTAATTTATCCCACAAGGAAATGAATTTAGTTTTCAGTTCTGTCCGTTTCTCTATTGAGAAGTTTTGAAAGAACTGTTGGATGGCTTCTTCCTGCTCTTTATCGAGGAAGTCGTAGTCATCCATAATATTCTTCAAATCCTGAAGGTTGGTGAAGAGTTTGTCGGCATCAACAAGGTTTTTGTCTACATCGTCAAAGTCGCTGATAAGTAATTCTCCCCAAAAGTAGAAATCATCTAGCGTTTCTTCGCTTTTGGTTTCTTCCCGAAATACTTTATATAGTTCGCACACTAAGCGGATGGGATCCCCCAACTTCAAAGGTGAGAGCTGGCGAAACAGTTCGCTGATGCTTACATAAGCGGGTGACCATAACGGATGATCCGTTTCCGCAGCCAAGTATTCGTTAAAGAAAAGGCTGGCACGTTTATTAGGGAAAACAATGGCTGTACGAGACAGATCGTTTCCTATTTGGGTATAGAGGTCATGGGCGACCAGTTGGAGGAATGAAGTCATTTGAGTATACTATATTTTTTCTATTAATTCTTCTTCTACATACCACAGATACCCTTTAATATTTTCACTAGGGTATCCCATGCGTACAAGCAGTTGCATATATCCTTTTACCTGCTTATTGTATTTCTTATTTGGCTTACCGAACTTGAAATCTACTACTACAATTTCTCCGTTTTGCATCATCACACGGTCGGGACGGCGGGTTTTCAGTTCGCCGTTTTCCTGCCAAATAATATCGCATTCATTGAACAGTTCCCAACTACCCGAGTACCAGTCTTTGATCTGAGGCAATGAAAAAGCCTTTTCGGTGAGAGCACGTATTTCCTCTTCTGTTTCGGTTCGTCCAATAATACCTTCGAATACAAGCTGGCTGATGGCGTCATCAATGTCTTCTTCCGTATTGATAGCAGAGAATAAAGTGTGTAGCAGGCGTCCACGATTCATAAAACGTTGGCTGGATTCCGCTTCATCTATACCGGCGATAAAATCTGCCGAACGGTTGGATTGGCGAAATTCAATATCATGGAACATACTTTCCATGTGAACAGGAAGCTTTACCGGTTTTTGAGAGAGTATATTAATTGGTTCCGATTGTTTGCCGGTCGAACTATTTTCTTCTGATTCGGAAGGGCAGAGCTTTCCGCATTCGTAAATGCCGGCCTCTTCATCCCAACTACCTGCACCTTGTTTGGTTACTTGAGGCAGGGTATTGGCAAGAAGTTCGGACATAGTTCCTTTTTGACCCTTCTTGCTCCAAAGAACCAAATTCTTTCCGGCACGGGTAAAGGCTACATACAGTAGATTTAAGTTATCCACCCAAAGCTGCAAACGCTCATGCAGATAATCCTGACGATAAACAGATTCCGCCATTGTAGAGGAATAATTTACCGGAATGAGATTCAATGCATTATAAGGTTCTTCAGGGGCAGTACACCACACGAGTTGATTATTCGTTTCGTTCTCCAGTTTCCAGTCACAGAAAGGTATAAGTACAGTATGGAATTCCAATCCTTTTGATTTATGGATGGATAAGATGCGGATTCCATCCATTTCTCCACTGGGAATAGTTTTGCTACATAAAGTTTCTTCCCAATAACGGATAAAGCCATCCAACTCGGAAGAATTGCTTTGCAGATATTCAGTCACGGCATCGAAGAAAGAAAAGAGATAGGCATCCTGTTTCTCAATGAGGTTCATTTGAAATATGCTGAAAAGTTCTTCCAATAGTTCATATAAAGGCATCAGACGCAATATTTCAATGCGTGAGTTGAATGAGTCGGGAAGCATCTCTTCGGGAGTACCGGTAAACAGACTGTGCCAATCCTCTTCTTTTGATATTTCCGATCTTCCTCTTTCTGTATCCTTTTCAGTAATTTGTAATCTATAATTTGTAATTAGTGAAGCTTTAGCAATCTTGTTTTCCGGATTGGAGAGGTACCGAAGTGCATCTATTAGCATACAGATTGCCAGTGAAGCATCCAGCCTGAAAGCTTCATCGGAAACTACTGCCAGATGTAATTCCTTGTCGAAATAATCAGCAATAGGAGGGATGTTCTTGTTCTTGCGCACAAGGATTGTAATATCATTGAGTTGAACGCCCCCTGCTAGCAAACTCTTCACCTCTTCACCCATAGCGAGGAGGGTTTGTTCTGTGTAGTCGTGTTCCTCGTCAGGCTCAAGGAAGGAGGCTTTAATAAAACCACGTTCCACACTTCTTGGTGACTCCTGAACTACATCAGCGTATGCACGTTTCAAAGGAAAACAATCTTCTTTGAGTTCGTCAAGGTGCAATGAGTTCAGATAGCTTACCGCAGCAGAGAATAATTTATTGTTGAAACGAATTACATTCGTCTCACTTCGGCGATTCGTCTTTAAGGTTTCAACACGAACAGGAAAGCTGTTTAGTGAAGAATGAGGAGTTCCTAATTCTTTATTTTGTCCTAGGCTGTTCAATATCCCCCAGTCTCCGTTACGCCAGCGATAAATGGATTGTTTGACGTCTCCTACTATTAAACTGTCGGCGCCTTGAGAGAGACCTTCGAGCAATAGTAAACGGAAATTATCCCACTGCATACGACTGGTATCCTGGAACTCGTCAATCATTACATTACGTATGTTGGCTCCGATCTTTTCGAATACGAAAGAAGAGTCACCTTCGCGCACTAATTTATGCAATAGAGCGTTGGTATCTGAAAGAAGAAATCGGTTATGCTCTCTGTTCAGGGTACGCACTTCTTCGTCAATATGATTGAGAAGTTGCAATTTATTGAGATGTTGCAAGGAAAGCCTGCAACTGTTTATGATTCTACTTTTTTGTGGACGCAGCCTTTCGGCATCTTTCAATAGAGGTAATAAACTGTTTTCTGCCAGACGGATGATGTCATCTTTACGGGCAGAGGTCTTGGTAGCCCAGTTTTTGGCATCATCCAAACAGTTTTGCAGGGTGGCATTGACGACGTCTTTATCCGTTAGTTTGCCATCCCGTAGTTTTCGGAAATAGCTGCCGATACCTCGTGCACCTCCCTTCAAATCTTCGGGAGTGAGGGCATGTCCATCCAGTTCACCTTCAAATTGATCGTAGAAACCCTTCATTTGCTCTAACGCATCTGTTTCCATATCACGCAAAACGTCACGATAGAGTTTTAGAGTCTCGGGAGCTCGCAGACATTGACGCAGACCTTCACCACGTTCAATATAGCTTTCATCGAATATATTCCGACCGAAACTCTTTACTTCGTTAGATACATTCCAGCGTTTATCGTCGGCGATGCGTTCGTTGATATAATCCAGCAGCCACGCCAATACGGGAGAAGTAGTAGTGAGCTTTTCTATGAGACTGTCTACCGCATCACTTAAAACATCGGTATTATTCAGTTCTATGTTTAAGTTGGGACTAAGCTCCAGTTCACGGGCAAGATTGCGCATGACGGACTGGAAGAATGAGTCAATGGTTTCTACACGAAAACGACTGTAATCGTGTAACATATATTGCAATGCCATTCCGGCGCGTTGACGTAATTCATCTTCCGTAAACGATTTCTTGTCACCGGTAATTTGTAATTTGTAATTTGTAATTCCTAAATCTTCTTTTATACGATTAAGATAGGCTTCCGATGCAGGATCTTTCTTCCAGATACCAAAAAGCTGTTGTAAGATACGCTCTTTCATCTCTGCTGTAGCCTTGTTGGTAAAGGTCACGGCAAGGATCTGTCGGTAAGCGCGTGGGTTCAGTATCAGGTGTTTGATGTATTCCACAGCCAGTGTGAAAGTCTTACCGGACCCGGCTGAGGCTTTATATACTAATAGTTCCATGTAAATTGCATCATTGAGTTTGCTTACAAATGTACATGAAAATTGCGATATATGGATAAAGAGCCGCCATGTTTTGAGATAAATCATAGCAGCTCTTATCAGAGTTGATTACATAACCGGAGTCTGAAACAAGAAAGTGAAAGAAGGACTATCTTTGAGATTCTTCACTGCATCTCCTGCATAGATTTCTCCATTTGTCAATGCTAATTTCTTTATGCTGGCGTTCGGACTGAAGTCAATCTTCTTCAGATCAAGCCAGAATAGGTTGGGAGTCAAAGTAGATTCAAAATAATATACTTTATTTTTCTGATCGGAGATAGAACGCCAACGAGTGGAGGAGATGTAAGGCTTATCAGGAGTAGTAATGCCATAAGGTACGGATACATTACGCATTACACTCAATACACTGGGCACGGCAATCTTGGCATCTGCTGTCTGCGGTATGGCGTGGATGTAGAATGATGCACGTACAAAGCGGTCGGTGGAGCGGTTAGTTCCCGGAAGCATTTGTAAGCCACCTACTTCTTTCCAATAATCGTTGACCGCCAGTTGAAGTTCGTATCTGGGAGAATTGGTCATGACTTGATATTCCTTACCTTCGTGTATACTCAATTTTCCATCCAGATATTCCAGAACGGCCGTGTTCCCGGTTTCATCGGTGATTGCCAGGTGAAGTGTAGAGGCTGAACCGTTTGGCATTTGGGGAGCATCGATGCGGAAAGTTTCTTTCTTTAGCTCATCTACAGCCTCACGCACGCTTGCAAAGTTATCAAGTACATATTGTGTCCAGATGCTGATTCCCATTGTTGGGCGGGTATCACCCGGACGATCATAAACAGATTCGGGTAAAAACAGCAGACTGGCAACCAATCCTTTTTCATTCATCCCATCGCATGTACCTATATCATATCCAGTAGCTATAACACTACCATATTTAGAAGTCCAGTTTACCGTTTCGCCTTTATTATAACCGGCTCTTTGTATGCCTCGCGGAAATACATAGATGTTACTCATAATGTCTTCTTTCCAGTCCATGGTACGACCGGTGATGACCATGTTATCCGGACCTATATAGGTTGCCCGGGTACAAGCTTCCGACGATTGCAAACTTGTGGCAATTGCAACAAATGTTATTGCTATGATTCTGAATGGCTTATTCATCTTCATTTTGATTTATAGATTAATACTTTTTCTTGGATAACAAATGTTTGACGGGTCTGGTTTACAAAAAAGGCTTTAAAATGGTGGAAGGGAGGGGCATAAAATAAAAAAGGAGTACCGCTGTACTCCAACCTTTGTTAACCTTAAATCTAATACTATGAAAAACACAGTGCAAATATACGGGCTTTTTTGAAATTGGCAAGAGGTGAGGGGTAGAAAGTGTGTATATATAACACTTATTATAAATTGCTCCTTCTTGTTACAGTTTTTTTAAGATTATACGGGTCCTGATGAACCCGTATAATCAAGTGATAGACTTTATGCTTGCAGTAATTTCAGAATATATTTGCCGGGCATAATAATTCGTGCTTTCAATTGTGGAGAGCTGTTCAGTTCATATAGGATCTTCCAGATTTTGCCTCCAAGTTTTCCAAAATCCGTTAATCGTAAAATTGCATTCAAATCTCGGACAACGGTTACTTTCTGTCGTGCCAACTCTTCTATCAGTCCTTGGTAATTATGTGTCTGTTTGTTTAGGGCATACTCCGGTGGAGTCAGAAGAATCTCCTCCTTCTTCAACGTCTCCCCCTGGGGAGATAGAGAGGGGTTTTCTTTATTCTCTTTATTTAGTTTATAAGCTAAAGCGTTGCTTGCCTTTGCATCTCTGATTCTCTGTTGGTTAACTAGCCCACCACGACGCCCTGACTCTTTCTTCGCTTCTTGCTGAGCGTCCCATGGCTTCATGCGTATGCTGAGGCCGGGCGATGAGAAGTTTGTTTCATTGACTTCAAACAGTGCATAATTGTAGATGATCCGTTTCATGGTAGTGGTTGTCACTCTGGCTTTTTGTGCTAATATGGGAATTACTTTCAGGCTAGCTTTGTAACCTTCTTGCAGTCTCAAAAACTCAAGTATTGTCCAATAGATACCGTATCCTTTCATACCTTCTAGTTGTACCATCATCATAATCTTTAAATTGTTGCCTGCGTTGGCATCATGTAATAAATAAGCATCCATACTCTTTCAATTTTTTGTTTTCAACTAACTATTGGTCTCCATTCCAGAAAATTCTCTACCTGGAAAGTTCTCCAGCCTTGTTGCTCGGCATCCCAATATGCTACGTGTGCTTTGATGTCTACTATGTTGTGTTTCCGGTGAAAATCTTGTTCGTAGTAGCGCAGGGTGCCTCTTCCCATATAGAAACTGCCATCCTGCTTGCTGTAGGCTATCAGTGCGTAGCCGTATTGCATGTAGTCCAGCAGTAACTCGATGCGTTGTGCCATCCATCGGGCAGTTTCCGGCTTCAATTCTGTGTTTTCTAAAACTCGTTTTTCCCATAGTTTTTTAATTTTTTCATTTTTCATTACAGATTTTTCTTCTGACTCTTTTTCATGTTTTCTCATTTTTTTGATTTTAATAGTTCATAATTGCGTGATTATCAGGTACGGCAAAGGGCTACACCCTTTACCTCGGATGGCTACACCCTTTTGTGCTTCGGGCTACACCATCCGGGCGGAAGGGTGTAGCCCTTTCGTCCGTTTGCTGACGGTGGCAAAATTAATTCCTTTTCATTTACTTATCTATCAATGATTTTTATTTACAATATAACCGTATGGGTCTATTTGGTCGGTATCTTCCTGTTTTATCACTGCCCATACCTTTTCTAATTCTGTTAGTATACTACTGAATGTCAGTGGTATATGTTCTCCATGTCGTGATTTTGTGAAGTCATTGGATGTAGCAAGATGTTTAGCAATATCCGTTATTGTCTTTATTTCGGTTCCTTCGAATACCCCTAGTTTAAAGGCTCTTAGGTAAGCAACATAAATATGAGTCTTGTCTCCATAATACACTCGTTCTGCTATCAAGCTTTCATTTACTACAGATACTCGTCTGATTGTTTCCTTTTTGTTTGATCTCTGTGTTACAGAATGATACGATTCACTCCTCTGTCTGTTTCCGCAGATTACCGTCTTTTTTTTACTTCTTTCATTGAATTTGAATGTTAAAATTTTAACTGATTAGTTATTGGTTAAAAAATGCGAAAGTATAAAAAAGTGCTTAGTATAGGGCTAAAAAATAGGAGAAATAAAAGAAGAACAAATGTAATGATTTGATTATAAATAGAATAGAGTGTTTTTTAAACGTTCGTTTAATGGACGCAAAGATAAAGGTGTTTTTTGTATTGCCAAAATATTTGATAAAAAACATTTCTGAATAGTGATTAATAAAGAGATAATATATTGATTATCAGGTTTTATTGGAAATTAAAAAATCTGTTATTATTTACTTATTATCATGCATTTGCCTTTTTTGAAATTTTCTAAATATTGACATCCATTAAACGAACGTCTATTGAACGCTTTTTGTCTTTAATCTCCTTGTTCATAGTATGTTATCGGTGATGAAGTGTCAACTACGGTTTGAAAGAGAAAATGTCTCGTTCAAACCGCGAAGCGCACCCGAACTTCAGCAAACATCCATATAAAATTCCTTCTTAAGTGTCAGATATACAAGTGTATTGGTATGCAGCTCGTACTCGCGACAAGCAAGAATTTACTATTCGTAAATCGTTGGAAAAACTGAAAACGGAGGAGAATCTGGATATTGAGTGTTATCTTCCTACGAGAACGGTGGTTACTCAGTTGAAATATCGTCGTAAGCGTAGTGAAGTTCCTGTTATCCGTAATTTGATTTTTGTCCGTGCTACGAAACAGACTGCTTGTGATATTTCTAACAAATATAGTGTTCCTCTTTTCTATATGAAGGATCTCTTTTCTCGTGGTATGCTTGTTGTTCCCAATAAGCAAATGGAAGACTTTATGTTTGTCATGGATCTCGATCCTGATGGGGTTAGTTTCGATAATGATTCTCTTG
>NZ_JASLER010000008.1 GCF_030151085.1 Bacteroides sp.
TTTTAATCAAGTGGACATATTTAAAGGATAAAAAGTTAAAAACTTATCTAATTCATCATCACTTTTCAATTTTAATTTATCTCTCAACCTTTGTTTTTTCTTGAAAATTGAATTCTTCTCACATTGAAATACAATCATTAATCCAGCTGCAGTAAAGTCAAGCTTAACAAATATAGCCAACATGAGATTATTATCATTTAGGCTATATTCCTTTTTCAATTTACTCACAAAACCTCCAAACATCAAATCAATATATTCAAATACCTGAGATTTTTCTTTTTGAGTCATATTCTCAACAATGAGAAGACCTTTCTTCAATTGTTCTAAAACATAGATACCACCTGCACAAGAATCTTCTTTTATTGCTTTATTCTCACTTACCAATATTTGAATTCTTTGATTCAATTTTACAATTTGTTCTTTAACCGATTCATCATTTTTATTCTCCAGATCATTAATCCTCTGATTTAAACTTTCCATTTGCAATTCAGCATTCTTTGCAATTGTTTCTTCCTTACGTTTCAAATCATCAATCTGGCAAATATATTGTCCTATTATCTGTTCATTCTTATTTATAGCTTCAGTCACTTTCTCAAAATGCACCTTCAAACGTTTTCTTAGAATTCTTCTATATTGTTTTTTTATCCAAAAATATAAAGAGATGCTGATAATTATCAGTAAAGAAAAAATGGAAATCCAAAAGTAAAATTGTTTTTGATTTTTCTGTTCGAGCAAATTCTTTTCCATCTTTAACTTCCCTGTTTCATATTTACGTTGGAGAGTAAGTATTTGATTGCTTAAATTTGCATCTTGATCTAATCTCCATAATGAATCAGACTTTTCTTTATAATAAAGAGCTAAAGCATAATCTGCATTTTGTTTCTCTAATAAATAAAGATAATTATATGCACCAGACTGCGTGAACACATCTTTAGATGTCAAGCCCTGTTCAAAACACTTTTTTGCTTTATCCAATTTTCCTATTTGCCTATATACATCCCCCAAAGATAAATAATAGTGCTTAATAGTATGAGGATTCTTTTCATATTTAATAGCCGCTAAAAAGTGATCAATAGCATTATTAAACTTCCCTTCCTTTTTTTCTACAATTCCCAACATTTGAAGCAATGAAGGTAAAATAGATGCAGTACTATCGCCATTTAAAAGTAAAATTCCTTGATTTAAATACCACATTGCACTATCACTTTCTTGCTTAATGTCATATATCCATGCCATATTACGATAGTTATATATTATCCCTAATGTATCAGCCATTTTTTGAAAGTAATAAACAGATCTTCGATAATTATCAGAAGCCTCATCATACATAGCTCGATCATCATTCACACGACCTATATATTCCTGCAACATAGCCAGCATTTTATACTCTTTTGTTTTTTCCAATTTAGTTTGGGCATTCAAATAAGCTTGCATGGCTATTGTATCATTATCTTGCAAATCCAACACTTTACCATAATATATGAGTGCTTTTCCCGCCTTCACATTATCATCGTTATCTTGATAATAATCTACCGCAAGTTTTATCAATGAATCAGATTGTAAGCTATCCAAATAATTTTTATCACGAGCTTGGGTTAAGAGCAGTGCATAATCAGCACATTGTTTTCCATACAGTCTCTCCGGATGAGGAATTTGATTTAATAATAATAAAGCACTATCAGGATATACTTCCATACATCCTTCTACTTTACTTAGAATTTCAGTTGTTTCATTCTGTGCGCATGAGCATAATAGCCCGCAGAAAATAATAATTTGTAGATATCGTACCATAAGTTGCATTTCAAATCTTTTATAGATCTTACAAATATAAAATTAACTCATTTAGCATTACCAAAGTAATGATTTAACAGTTAACTGACCAAAGATACAAATATCTGTTTCAAAAAGCACACTAAATGGAGGAAAATATAACATTCAGTACTATACAAAAAAATTAATATCATATTTGCAGAGATGCCTCTGCAAATACAATATTAACTATTTCCTACAAACAAACCTTTAAACTTTACCTTTAAAATCGACCAATTCTAATAAACAAGAAAACTACTATTTAATAACCAATTATTTCGATAATAAAAAAACAATGTCACGATTGCAACTATGCTACTTTTACTTATTCAAATATAGCAAACATCATAAAAATTTCATCAAAAGAGAAGTGGACAAAAAAGAGCAAAGAACACACTTTGATAAAACACTGACTACAAATCAAATGCATATCATAACGTCCTAAAAAGTAGTGGACAAAAATTTATCTTACTTATAGTATTAAAAGCAATAGAACTTCAAAATCAGCTGTAATAGCACGTTTTCCTCTGATTCCCCTTGCGAAATACCTGTTTTTTTCAAATTATAAAGTTGCGCCAAAAGGTATGCAGATTGCTTTTCACAAACACGAGTATCATGTACCAGTTCTGCCCAACATACAGTTTCTCCCCATAGATCAGCCGGAAAAAAAGATAAGGTTTCAACAGGAATAGCTTTGTTCTTAAATTTACGAAATATCTCCGCTAAAAAAGATACTATTTCAGATATTTCCCTCTTACTTCGACTACGAAAAGTAGAATGGCTATTTCTACAACGTAACAAAAAGTAATATCCTATCCACAAATAAAAAGGAAACACTGCTATTTCAGAACGTGCTGCTTTTTTCCAAAAATAAATCAGTGAAACATCCATATTTCCTAATACCGTATCCGTTTCATCATTAATATAAAACTTTTGGGCTAAACATTCTATTACGCACCCCCATTTTGCCATACGGATATAATCTTTAGAATCACTTACAAGATTCTCTGCCTCCTTTAACATCAAAGAAGCTTTACCTTCACATTCCGGCTCATCACCATACAAGCGATATTGATGGAATAACTGAAGAGATTGACACAATAACTCATCAAAAGAATATTCTGATTCCATATAATAAGTAAATCTCTGAAGTAAACAAAGGTAGGTAAAGCCCATAAAACAGACAAAAGCAACTGTGGACAAAGAATTATTTTACGAACAACCTAATTATAAATTCATTAAGAACAGATTCTATCCTCTGAAGTGGACATTGTAGGGTCGCAAATCACGTCGTTTCAGCACAAATACTGGCGATGCTGATAACAGACCTCACAGCCCACCGATGTTCCCTGCTGCCAATGGAAACCAAAAGGCTTCTTTGTCTATACCAATCATAAAAGAAATGAATCCAAAAATTGTAGAAACTACCGTTAGGAAGAATACCACGTATCAAAATAAACGACGCAAAACCTCCTTGGCTGAAGTTTAGCTTGAACCAATAGAAAGTAAGAAATGCAGTTGTTTATCATTCTGCAAAATGAACAAAAATGCAAGATACTATCCAGTAGCATTACAAATAGATACGACTACTTTTATGTATAATTTAGCTCTAAAAGATTAAGGATAGCGACAGACAAAAGAAAGCACAGGGCAAAGTAGTAGTCATTGTATGTTATGGATATACTTAATTACCAACACTTTCTGTTTACATATCTATTTCACATAAATGTAAATACTTTTACTCAAGGATGTAACAACCCTTACCTAATAGTGTAACGGTCGTTACCTTGTAGTGTAAACACCTTTACTCCATAGTGTAAAGAGCGTGATGCTGTGAGGTAAAGGATGTCTTCCTCTTATGTAAAGAATGTATTAATCTAATGTTGAAAATACATCTGCCTATTCCTATCCCCAGCAATACGTTTCTTTGTAGGTATCAAAGTACTCCTGCTGATTCAGTCCTAACTCTTTGGCAAGTGCAATAATCTGTTTTTGTTCGGCGGGCGACAGTAGTGTTTCGCCTTTCCGCTTCTGGTAGTACCTTCTGAAGCCCCAACTGCCAATCAGTCTGTAGCGGAATGTAGCTGACACACGTACCGGAAGCGATTCTGTGGTAGACAAAAAGCCTTTTGCATAACGAACTTTCTTATTGGAGCAATAATATTCACATTTGTCCGGCATCATTGTTGCAATAGTCCGCGGGTTTAGCGTGGGCAAAAAAGGAACATCAGCAGGAGCATGATTATAAGCTATCTGACGCAAACAAGTTGCACTTTTGGGACAATTCTGGGCAGCGCACATACCGAAGCGCCCGGGAACTTCTGAATAATCAAACGGTTGTTCTTCCATTATATATTTAAATTAGATAGCACCAGTTGTTAGTTATAAAACTAGTAGCAAACTAGCACTCATTTTACAAAAAAGCGCAATCCGTTTGCTTATTATAAACGGATTGCGCTAATTGATAGATCGTTATCTGCTTATTTTAGCAAACTTTCTGCATCCAAATGATCTGCCTCAATATCCTTGAAGTAACGGTAAGTACCCACTTTCAATTCGAAAGTAGCGTCATCATCGCAAACAATGATACCCTTTTCGTGCATTTGCAAAGCACTGATAGTCCACATTTGCATTACAGGACCCTCTACCGCATGATAGAGTGCACGAGCCTTGTTGTGACCATTTACAATAATCATCACTTCTTTAGCGCTCAACACAGTACCTACGCCAACAGTTAGCGCAGTCTTGGGCACCTTATTTACATCGTTGTCAAAGAAACGAGAGTTAGCAATGATAGTATCGGTAGTCAGCGTTTTCTGACGAGTACGTGAAGACAAAGAAGAACCCGGTTCATTGAAAGCAATGTGTCCGTCGGGACCGATACCACCCATAAACAGGTCGATACCACCGTAAGACTCGATTGCCTCTTCATAACGTGCACACTCAGCATCTAAGTCGGCAGCATTACCATTCAGAAGATTAGTGTTTTCCGGTTTGATGTCGATGTGACTGAAGAAGTTATTCCACATAAAAGAGAAGTAGCTTTCAGGATGATCTTGAGGTAAACCTACATATTCATCCATATTAAAAGTAACCACGTTCTGAAAAGACACGATCCCTTTCTTGTTCAAGTCTATCAAACCTTTGTACATGCCCAAAGGAGAAGATCCGGTAGGACATCCCAATACAAATGGTTTCTCAGGCGTAGGATTAGCCGCTTTGATTTTTGCAGCTACATAATGTGCCGCCCACTGTGATACGGATTGATAATCCGGCTGAATGATTAGTCTCATTGTTATTATCTTTAAGAGGTTAATATATTATTGATCACTGTTTCTGTCTTTCTTTAAACGATCCGCCATGGCACGTGCCAGATTTTCACATTGTTCGTAGGTGATATCTTTCATGGCCTGCTTCATTTCCACCGGGTCGCCTACGATTTCGAACTTGCTCTTTTCTGCAAACTCGCCCATACGTTTCACGGCAGCACCCGACCAGCAGAATGAACCGAAATAGCCGAGATAACGTCCTTTCACCTCACGCACCAATATTTTAGAAAGCAAAGATTCTACTTCCGGATAAATCTGATTGCTGTAAGTAGGGCTACCAATTATCAAACCACGATATTTAAAGATATCCATCAGTATATAGGAAGGATTACTTTTACTTACATTATGCATCACAATATTCTTGATGCCTTGTGCCGAAAGTTCGGCAGCGATAGCCTCAGCCATCTGTTCGGTATTGCCGTACATAGAGCCGTATGCAATAACCACACCTTCGTCGGTGGCATACCGGCTCAATTTATCATAGATGCCGATAACTTTGGCTATATTGTCCGTCCACACCGGTCCGTGAGTAGAGCAGATGGTAGAAATGGGCAGACCGCCCAACTTCGCCAATGCTTTTTGTACCGGAGATCCATATTTTCCGACAATATTAGAATAATAACGCACCATCTCATCCCAATACTTATCGAGATTAATACGTGTATCGAGGAAACCGCCGTCCAACGTGCCGAAGCAGCCAAATCCGTCTCCGGAGAAGAGAACACCATCCGTTTCGTCGAAAGTCATCATCGTCTCGGGCCAGTGCACCATAGGAGTCATGTAAAAACGAAGAGTATGATGTCCTAAAGCAAGGAAATCATCATCCTTTACCATATACTGCTCGCCCGTAACACCATAAAAACCTTCTATCATACCGAAAGTCTGCTTGTTGCCCACGATAACAATATCGGGATAATGCTGTTTAATAAGACGAATAGAGCCGGAATGGTCCGGTTCCATGTGATTGATGATAAGATATTGAATGGGACGATCACCGATAATACATTTTATCTTGCGAAGATATACCTCAAAATAGCAGATATCTACCGTATCTATCAACGCTACTGTTTCATCATCTATCAGATAAGAGTTGTAAGACACTCCGTTAGGTAACGGCCACATTCCTTCAAACAAATGCTTGTTGCGGTCATTCACTCCCACGTAGTGGATTTTTCCTTTTATCAAAGTTTTAGGGTTCATTGTTTACTCTAATTTAGATTGATTCCATATTCTAACAGCGGCAAAATTAATGCTTTTTTCTCACATTTCATACTTCTTGCCTTGATAAGCACCCAGTTCTTTCATTCTTTTTTGAACCCGATGATTAAATTCATAATTTTTTAACCCCCAGTCGGGAGCAATAAGTAACTCTTTGGGCGACTGCGACACAAAACGTTCCAACACAAGATCGGGACGCAGATGTTCAACGTAATCTATGACAAGTTCAATATATTCGTCCACATCAAATAAATGGAAATCTTCCGGATGTTGCTCATACTCCAATGCCATACTGGTACCTCGAATCAGTTGCAACTGATGCATTTTCAAGGTAGTCAGCGGCAAACGGGATAAAACTTCTGCCTGCGCCACGATATTCTCGTGGGTTTCGCCCGGCAATCCTAGAATAACATGCCCACCTGTCAGAATTCCACAAGACACCGTACGAGCTACAGCATCCATAGTTGTCTGAAAGGTATGTCCACGGTTAATGCGTTTCAGTGTCGCGTCATTGGTACTTTCTATTCCATATTCTACTAAAAGAAATGTATGCTTGTTCACCTCTTCCAAGTACCGAAGCAGCTCGTCAGGCATGCAGTCGGGACGGGTTCCGATGACCAACCCCACCACTCCATCTACCGTCAATGCTTCTTCGTATTTCCGTTTCAGGCTTTCCAGTTCACCATACGTATTAGTATACGCCTGAAAATAGGCAAGATACTTCATTTCCGGATATTTACGAGCAAAGAATAGTTTTCCTTCTTCCAATTGTTGGGTTATGGGCTTCTCCGTACGACAGTAATCAGGATTGAAAGTCTGATTATTGCAGTAAGTACAACCGCCATAGCCTTTGCTCCCATCCCTATTGGGACAAGTAAAGCCGGCATTCAACGATATTTTCTGCACTTTACAGAAAAAATAGCGTTTCAGGAAAGAGGGAAACTCATTGTAAAGAGACATATCACTCATAAGGTACTATTCTATATTACTGGCAAAAATAAGATTTTAAAAAGAATTCAGTTGTACAAAGGAATTCTTTTTTGCTCCGTGAACTAAAATGCACTGCCTACCATTTAACTTAAAACGTCTTCAAGCCTTATTAAAAACCTCCTTTGCATAAAGGCAAAAATCTTCTTACCTTTAAAGAAAACTATAATTAAAACTTTTGATTATAAAACCGAAGCCTTTGATTATATAACCAAAGGTTCTGATTATAAGATCAAAGCTTTTGATTAAAGTTTATATTATAGGTAAAGCAACTTTTGCTATTATGCAAAATAAGTTTTCATTTAACAGCAAGCAGTTTTTATATTAATAAATAAACCCTGCCACAAGCCGAGGGTTAGTCGGGCTTATGGCAGGGTAACTCATTAGAGACTTATGCTCTGCTGCTTTTTATTTCATCATTTTAATGGTCAGTGTAACTTTACCACCCACACCCGACGTCAACGACTCGACAAACATCATACCTCGAACGGAATCATCTTCATTCTTAAACAGGTAGGCCATGCCCTCATTCACCGTAGCCGTACTGAAGGTACCGTATTCAATCATATTGAGATTGCGCATCAATGCGTCATTCGTCATATTATCGAACACACTCTTAGTAATGGCTTTTCCTTTCACAGCCGATACACTCACAAAGCTGGTAATGTAGCCTGCTTTGTAATCGGGCAAAATATTCTGCAGAATCAAGTCTGACGGAGAAACAAATAGAATTTCTTTTTTACCTATGTTGTAACCGAAACAGAATCCTTGGGGATTTTTCATCGACTTCATCTCAGACACAGTATACACTTGTTTGTCCTCGAATGAGAAGAAAAAGCCCAAGTAAGGATTATATTGCGCACCCATAGTCACAGTATAGGTGTCAACAGGTTTAGCCATAAGATAGTGGAATGGAGTAGATACCGTATTACCTACTTGGTCGGTCACCATAAAAGAAATATCAAAATCCTCCTTCTTGCCTTCGAGCGGTACTGCTAGCTTAAATATCCGAGATATGCTATCTCCTAAGATATCGGATGTCAGTGTGGATTCTCCCATGACAAACGAATAGAACTTTTGCTGAGCATATATTCTACCAATAATGGTATCTACCTTCGCTTCCGGATCATCGGTCAGAGAGAAATCATTCGGATCTATCACATATGTGTTTACATCATTATTGAAAAAAATGTATGGAGGCATTGCTGGAAGCGGACCTTCTTCCTCACATGCAATCAATAACAACGGCAAAATGAATAGTGCTATAAAATATTTTTTCATATTGCTTGCTCTTTAATAATTTACTGTAACTGTATAGACATTATTTGTCTCACCGTTTGGAGACACTACCGTATATTCTACCGGATTGGTAAAATCCTGCACTTCGCCCGATGCAGGCGTTACTACTGCTCTTTCAGACACAACGATCTCGGGGCGAATAGTTGTTTTATCAATTCCTTTCGGAATGGTAAGTGACACTGTGCGGGCTTCCTGATCAATGGTTGCATCAAAATAAATATTCTGATTCTGATAAACTCGAAAGCGGGTCAAGTTAGCATTTACGCTTGGTGGAATCACCAATCCGTCTTCCGGTCTTGTGCAACTGCTCATTATGCATACAAGCATAATAAACAGATAGATATATTTTTTCATATTTCTCATTCAATTAATTAGTTGCTGTTGATAATTTAGGCCAGTTCGGATTTTGTTGAAGCGCAGGGTTCATCAATATTTCTGATGTGCCAAGTGGGAATAGATAATCCTTCTTTAAGAAGATCATTGGTCTTTTTACATTCACAATATTGTAAAAACCTCCGTCGTGCGGTTTGGGTACATCGTATCCTTGGATGTATTTGCCGTTCATCACTTCCTCGGCTATTCTCCAGCGACGGATGTCGAAGAATCGGAAATCTTCAAAAGCCAACTCTATACGACGCTCATGCCAAATCTTCTTGCGCATCTGATCTTGAGTCAGATCAGTAGGTAGATCGGGCATACCTACACGGTTGCGAATCTTGTTGACTGCATCGTAAACCGCTTGGGAAGGAGTAGCGTCAAGTTCATTCTGTGCTTCAGCAAAATTCAACATCAATTCACTTAAGCCGAAAATACGGGTGAAGTTTCTACGACAGTTGCCGCGACCACCATTGTTAGGATCTGAGTCCGAAAACATAGGATCGATGTACTTCTGTAAACAAAATCCAGTGAGAACAGCTTCTGCCCAACCGTGATTATTTGAATCCGAACCGCCTGCCCATGGTTGATAAGTATATTTATCATACACTGCACCCGGAAATGCAAGGGTAGCCTTGAAGCGAGGATCACGATCTTTTCCCTGTTTAGCATTAGTCAAGTCATATCCACTTTCGGGATGCGAAGGCATCAATCCACTAGGGTACATCTCAAATTCCATAGCCAACTGATAGCTGCCGTTCATCCAGTGGAAACCATTTTCCGTACGATTTCTCCACTGTGCATTAATACCTTCCCAACGATTGTCAATAGTAGGGTGAGAAAGCCAAATAATTTCCGGTGTATATTTAAACTGTCTATCAACAAATTTGCGATAATAGTATTCCCAAGTCCCTAGTTCCAACTTTGTATCATCTGGTTCAGCTAGCGGAGAATCCAAAGAATAGGTGGGATCGTTCATAACCATTTTACAAGCCTCAACAACCTTTGCCCATCTTGATTTATCATAATTCATATAACACTGGATATCGGTATACTCAGACGATACGGGAGTATCTGTATTAAATAATGGACTGGCAGCCTGAAGACGTAAACGAGCTATGCAAGCATAACAAGCTGCACTGGTAGCCATACCCACCTGATTGGGCGTGGCAACAACATTAGAAGGAAGATTTCTAGCTGCTTCTTCCAATTCGCTACATACCCACTCTACCGACTCTTCAAACGTATTACGTCGCTGATTGATCAGCTCTGCATAGTCGTTAGGATTCACAGAATGGTCTAAGATGATAACCCCTCCAAAACGTCTGATAAGTTCCTCATAGAAGAATGCACGTAAAAATCTGACTTGCGCTTTCATGAGAACTTTATCCGATTCAGCTCCTTGCGCTCTATCTACATTTTCCAAGAACAAATTGGCCTTGCGAATTCTTTTATAAGTGTTTTTCCAGTAACCAATAGTAGGAATAGAACTTTCCTCACCATCGCCACCGCCGTCATCAGGCGTCCACATTCCAAACTGGACTTTGTCTGTCCACAATGGGGCATAGCCACCGATTCCATCATCTGCAGCACAGTCATATATCACTCCGCGAGCGGTCACATTATAGGCGTTACCATACATCTCAGAGTATATGTCATTCATTACTTTTTTTGCCTCTATCACTGTCGCAAAAGCTTTATCGATATCCATATCATTACTTGCAGGTTTATCCAAATAGTCCTGACATGAGCATAAGAGCAGTGTAAGCCCTAACAATAAATAATTTTTCTTTTTCATTTCATCACTTTTTTAGAATGATACTTTAACTCCTACATTGATTACTTTCATCAAAGGATAGCTGGCGTTTGTGTTTTCGGGGTCATATACCGGAACTTTATCCCAAGTCACCAGGTTTATTCCATTGACATAGAAACGAGCATCAGTTCCTCTGATGGCTTTCATCCAACTTTCAGGAAGTGCGTAACCAATCTCTATATTCTTCAAACGGATATAGTTACCGTTTTTTAACCAGAAGGTACTGCTTCTGTTCCCATCGTTACCTGTCGATCCTATTGCGGGGATAAGACGAGGCAGGCTTGCATCGCGATTCTCCGGTGTCCAGCGGTCTAACCACTCAACGATAGGTGTACTGTTTTCGTTGTTGAACGGCATGTTGGCACCAGTTCTGAAATCGTAGTTCACATTGGCTGCTCCCTGAAACAGACAGCTAAAGTCGAAGTTCTTGTATTTGAAACCCATTTTCACACTGTACATTATTTCGGGAACATTGGTAAATCCTATCGGATGCT
Source organism: Bacteroides sp. (assembly GCF_030151085.1). Classification (GTDB taxonomy): domain Bacteria; phylum Bacteroidota; class Bacteroidia; order Bacteroidales; family Bacteroidaceae; genus Bacteroides. The sequence goes on from NZ_JASLER010000008.1 coordinate 11,328, forward strand.
GGTCATTATCGTCTATGACACCATCACCATTTATATCTGCATACTTGATATTTCCCGGGTAAAGAGGACCGAACTGAGCAGGACTTCTCAATATCTCTTCTTCTGATTGGAACAATCCTTCAGCGATAAACCCTCTTGCTTGACCTACACGGTAGCCTACCTGCTGCAAGTATGGATAAGCTCTCGGAGTTTCCGGTCTTTCAAGTATTTTATTACGGGCAAAAGAGAACATGCCGCCTACGAAGTAATCAAAGTTCTTGTTTAATCTTTCATGCCATGTTCCGTCCAACTCGATACCTTTATTTTCTACCGCCCCTGCATTGGCTGTAATCGCAGGTCCTCCATAAGTAGCCGGAACAATATCTATATTTGTAAGGATATTGGTTCTTTTTTCATAGAATACATCGGTAGTCCACTCGAAACGGTTATTAAACCAACGGGAGTCGAAACCGAAATTGAACTTGTGAGCGGTTTCCCACGTCAAGTCAGGATTTCCATTACGAGATTCTTTCAGTCCACCGCCGTTTCCTGTTCCACCTTTGTTGGTACCGAATTTAGCATCTCCACCGCCACCCCAACGACTTTCGTAGAAGAAACGTTCGCCACCAATATTGTCATTACCTACCAAACCATAACTTGCTCTCAGTTTCATGTAATCCAGCACTTTATTTGCTTTGAACCAATCTTCTTCCGTAAAGACCCATCCAACAGAAGCAGAAGGAAAGAAACCGAATCTATTGCCTGGAGCAAAGTTCTCAGAACCGTTGTAACCAGCGTTCACCTCAGCCAAATATTTGTCTCTGTAACCATAAGTCACACGACCAACTATTCCTAAGCGGCGATAAGCAACTTCTTGATCGCGTATAGTATTCTCCTGCATATTCATCAAAACCAAACCGGAAACGGCATGCTGTTTGTCACTTCCAAACGCATTACTATAGCGTATAGAAGGCTCAATTACGTATCGGGTATTGTAGGTATTAATATCTCCTCCAAATCCTAACGGATTGCCGATTACCATATGAGGATAGGTTTCTACATTAGGACCGAAAGTATACATATCGTCATTCTTATTGTGATTATATATATACAAATTGTCAAAGTCGAAAGAGAAATCAACATTAACGCTTAGTCCCTTTACCCATTCCGACAAATCGGCAGCGGCACCTAATGTAGCAGTAATAGCCGAGTCTGCTTCTTTTGAATACCCATGAGACACCAAATGGGCAAGCACATTGTGATTAGTCGTAGGAGGAGCTCCCCACGTTCCATCAGGATTACGAATAGGTGTCACATTGGGACTGGCTACACGCACACGTTCAAAGATGGCATTCACGCCAGACGATGGACGACGCTTGTCGCCAATTACACCTGCCAAGGTCAATTTGGCGGACATAACATTATTCAACCGGAAGTCAAGGTTGCTTCTGAAGTTATACTTGGTATAGCTCACATTGGTACTATAATTATCATTATAAGCCCCCCGGCGGAATATACCTTCCTGCCTCAACACATTAGCAGCCACAAAATATTGCATTTTCTCCGATCCACCGGTGATGCTGGCATTGTACTGTTGCATATAAGCATTTTTCTTCAGTACTTCATCATACCAATTGATATCAGGATACAAGAAAGGATTTCCTCCTCCATTCTTATATATGTTCAATTGATCCTGTGAATATTTAGGAGATTGACCATTGTTCACCAAAGCTTCATTTGTCAACACGGCCATATCATACGCACCTACCAATTCAGGCATGGAAGAGGGTGATTGTAGACCAAAATCGGCCGAGAAGGAGATGACGGGTTTACCCACTGTACCGCGTCTGGTGGTAACAAGTACCACACCATTCGCACCACGCACACCATATACAGCTGTAGCCGAAGCATCTTTCAAGATACTGATATTCTCTATTTCCGAAGATTCCATCATAGCAAGTCCCTCTTTACCACGGTCAATACCATCAATCAAGATAAGCGGATCTTGTCCGGAACCGAATGTACTGATACCACGAATATACAAGGTAGCCTGATCCGCACCCGGTTCACCGGAACGCTGTACGGTAATCAAACCCGGTAATCGTCCGGCTAAGGCATTGGATACATTGGACACCGGACTTTGTTTAAGTTCCTTTACAGAAACGGTTGCGATAGCACCCACCACAGAAGCTTTCTTTTGTTGTCCATATCCTACTACTACAACCTCATCCAGTTGTGTCTGATCCGGAGACAGAGAAATTCGGAAGAAATTATCGCTTGCTTTAACTACCTGCAGGTAATCTTGATAGCCTATATAAGATACTCGCAATGTATCTCCCGTTCGGATATGATCCAACTTAAACACTCCATCCATATCGGTGATTCCACCAATCGTACTGGTTGTTACTCGAATTGTGGCACCAATCAAGGGCTGACTGGTTTCATCCAACACCAAACCTTGGATTGATTTCGTCTGCTGTGCATGAGCAACACCAGCTATAAGCAGCAATGCGCTTATGCATACAAGCTGCCCAATTGTTCTTTTTATATTTGTTAGTGTTCTCATAGCTTATTTCTTCTTAAAAATAATTTTCTGGCAATTCCAACCACCGGGAGTGATATCCACACGTAATTCATGTCGTCCCTTTGTGAGAGAGAGAGTGACAGGGTCTGCGGGCGCATAGAAGTCCCAGTTACCGGTACCTACTCCGCCTATTCCGGATTTACCTTCTATTTTCTCACCTCCGTCCAGCGAAAGCCAGAAGGGTTTATTTCCTTCGTTAGAATAGAACATGAATGCGTCATAATCACCATCTTCAAGTACATTGATGGTATACGTACACCACACATCGGGACCATCGTTGTTACCGAGTACGCTGGTATAGAGGTTGCCATCATTGTTACGCTTAATGGCTCCACCACTACCACGGTTTTCGTTATTGATAAAGTCTGCAGCTGTCAACTGTAACGTTCCAGGGATATTGTTGTAAGTCAGATAATCATATCTAGAGATTTCTTTACCGCCGGAAATGATTCCAATTTGCACAGGTACAAGCCAATAACCGTCTGTTTTAGCATCATTATTTACCCAAAGACGTTTATTTTGTTGCATAGGCATCGTCAACATTTCTATTGCCGCCGGTATCTCACTGGTAGTTTCGGCCAATTTAGCTCCATCGTAATAAAGTACATAACCATCGATACCCGTAATAATCGGATCTTTGTGAATCCGGATATATTCGGTAGTCTTACCTGAGATATCATTGCTATTGATAGCTGGATTTAATCCTACAAAGTCGGCTCCATCGTCATATCCGTCAATAGTTACTATAGGTGCATTGGCCAGTGTTTCTTCTGCTGCAGAAGAATTACCGGAATAATCGATGGCGTATACCTTCAATGGTTGAGTGATGTCACCCATGATGGAAGCAGCATGAGTTTCTGCATCTACAGTCATGGACGAAGCCCCCAATTCAATCCTAAATTCCTTCACATCAATATCTGCAGGACTTTTCCATACAGCGAAAGCTGTTTCGTCTCCCATTTTGTAACCGGTCAGATCAATCACTGTACCGGGACTTACATTATCGTGCACCCATGGTTTGGCACTGATGGTAACGCCATAAGCAAGTTGACCATTCTTGTTTTCTGTTTTAACCATAAACGTGTACTTCTCGTAGTTAGTCAAGCCGGTAAAGACAACTTCCGTATCAGTACCTCCTACTACTTGTTCTTGACCAGTGTTCTGGTTAGTCACATGGATTGCTTTCAACGAATCTGTCAAGGCTACATTCCATGTCAATTTGATCTGTCCGTCAGCTCCCTCGACAGCCAACTTGTCTACATCACTGGGCGGAATAAATTCATACTGCCCTGGCACATCTGTTACCGGAAACTTGTATTCGTCACAGGCATAGAGGGCGAAACCAAGACATACCAGCGGCACAACTATCCGGTAGCGGCGCTGTAGCTCTTGAACATACGGAAAACTCCGAACTCGTTCTTTTTCGCTTTTGTTTTCTAAAAGGTGTTTTTTCATAATACACTTTTCATTAATTGTAATTAACAAACTCTTTTTACTATTTTATTATAATAAAAGCAAGAGCAAAATTAAAGTTGAGTTCTTAATAAATCACATAATAATCACATAACAAATCACATAAAATTCACATAAAGCCAATTTAATATTATATTAATTTTATATTAATTTAGGCAATTCTAGTGAATTTAGAATAAATCACCTCAGTAAAAAGCAGCCAATTTATAAAATTACCAAAAAGTGATTTGTTTAAAAGTTTATGATGCCACTGATATGATAGCATTGAATTGTAAAAGTGCGAATATTCAAAGGAATTGCATTAGGAAGCCATTGATAAGTATTCTGTTTCTCGACTCTTTATCCCGAGAAAATGCTTTTGTATTTATCCCCGTATTCCCATATATTGAATGACATAGCTTCAATAAACGGGAATACGGGGATAAAAGAGTCTTTATATATTAGATAATGATAAACTATTCGTTATTTTTTTAGAATATATTTATTTGATCATTCTCTGCAGGCAATTTATAATAAAAGCCTACACTAAAGTTATATAGCGGATATTTCTTTCCATAAATAATACTTCCTTTTCGGTCTTTCGGCTCATAATCAGGGCGAAGTGTTGTCTCAAAACTATCGCGTGGATGCACAAAAGTACCGTTCTGCATCTCATCTAAATCTTCATATTTAAAGAAAGCCTTATACGGATCGCTATCACGCAGATTTCCATGCCCTTGCAATCCATCTTTTCCCTTCGGACGGTCTTCTATAAATGAACGAGTACCGGCATATACTACAATGACATCTCCTACTAAGAGCTGCTCACAGGTCAATACCACATCATCGCCGTCTATCTCTACCTGTTTGATAGTTTGTTTGTTTTCCTGACGATAATCATGTAAATATACCTCAAAGCCATAGTCCCGGATCTTAGGTATCAAATTAACATCAAACACCAATGGATGAACCGGCACATGATACTTGATACGTATTTGGGTGGGAAGTTTTTCTCTCGCAATTGCCGTAGGTTGCAAAGGTTGAAATGCCTTGCCTTGTACTTGAGATTGATAGTACACTTTTCCTAGCATCTCACCAAACCAACGATAACCATTGCTATCAAGATGACCACCCCGGTCGGTCATGGGATAAATGGGACCGGCACAAATAATATCATCGTTTTCGTTAGCCGCTTCCAGTTGAGCCATCGAGATGGCAAGTGTATCACGCATATATTGTGCCCCCGTCTGATAGGTAATAAACACCGGTTTATCAGTCTGATCATACTGTTGCTGTATGTCATTTTGCATATTATTCTTTATATTCACAAGCAGTTTCTTATACTCTCGTTTATCAGTCGTATTGGGTACGTTAGCACGTAATCCCTTTTTCGGATTCGGATCATAGTTGAACTCTCCTTGCATCCAAAAAATTGCAGGACAAATGATCTTCGCATTTGCTTGGGCAGCTATCTTGGCTGCCGATTGCAATGACGTTTCAAACTCTTTATACGCAGTACGCGTTTCCGACTCTTTGGAGAGTTCTTCTACGCTTGCTCCGCTCACCCCTACCGATGTAGCTAGAATGTTGGGCATCTTGGGTTGTTTCAACCGAAGATGGTTGACGGCTCCCAGTAATGGACATTCGGCTATAGTACCTGCTTGCCTACTCTTGAAATGCTTCTCATGAGCAAAAGCCTCGGAAACAGTTCCCACCAAGGGTTCAAATGTAAGTTCTCCTGTGTTTCCATAGTTTATCCACACTTGGTTACCCAACATGTAATTGCCTTTGAGGTGTTCCGTTGAGATAACCGGATAGGCTTGATGTCCCGTCGAAAGACTCTGCCCATTCATTACGAATTGCATAAACACTCGATCTTTGTCTCCCTCAGAAGCAAACAGAGAAGTACAGCAGAATAGGATAAAAAGAAATACTTTCTTCATGATTACATATATTAAGTATATTAAGATTAACGTCATTTGTCCATGCTTCGAGTCAGCAGAATCTCTCTATGCAACATCTTGGTTGCCTCGCTCGTGAGCCAATAGTAATGATTGGAGACATACCATCGATTCATAGTGATTATAATTTAAATAAAAAATTCTATGTATTCGAAACACATTACAAAGAAAAGCTCCTAGCATTAATTTAAACCTTAATATTCCATTAAATTAGGGTTAATGTATTGAATTAATGTGTTTTCCTTTCCAAAGGCCCCAATATCCTTAGCAGCACACTATCATACTTTTTCACCTACCTAAGAAAACATTTTATTGATACAAAGAAAAGTTTTCTTTATCGCAAGAAAAACTATATATCAAAACTTGAAATATAAATTTCAAGCCGTGAAATATAGAATTCAGCTAATGAAATATATGTTTCAAGCCCTGAAATATAGATTGACTAGTAACTAAGAAATGTTTCGGAAGCGTAGCAAGAAAGTTTACTTCAAATAAAAGAAAAGTTTGGTAATCACTCAAAAATAGCTAAGCACATGATTTCTAGCGTAATTTGTTAACGAACACAAACACAACTATTTTATGCTGTACAAAAAAATGTTACCAACATTGATTATAAAGCATTTAATACACCAAGCACACACCTCCGTCTGCCAGTATTAAATATTAATTAGTGATTAGTGACATATATTACACACAAATTACTCCATTTACATACATGCAGATTGAAATAAATCCATAGCTTTGCATACAACCTTAGTAAATCAACCTATTAATACTATACTATCATGGCAACAATTGCACTGGACATCGGTGGCACCAAAATAGCCAGCGCTATTTTTCTTCCTGACGGAAGTATGCTATTCAACCGGAAACGACTATTAAAAGGACGAACCGGGCACGAAGTAGGTAAACTTGCTGCGGATATACTGGACAAACTACTTACGGTAGCCCGCAGAAGCCGCATACAGATCGATGGCGTAGGTATTTGCATCCCCGGAATCGTTTATTCTCAAACTAACCGGGTGTGGGCGCCCAATATCCCCGGATGGGATAACTACCCGTTATATGAAGAACTACGTAGAGTAACCCCGGCGAACATAAATATATACATTGATAGCGACCGTACTTGCTATATGTATGGAGAAATGTGGCAAGGTGCCGCCAAAGATTGCCATAGCGCCATATTTATTGCGGTAGGTACAGGTATAGGTGCCGGCATCATCATTGACGGGCATGTACTCCACGGTGCTAGCGACATTATAGGTGCAACCGGGTGGATGGCTTTGCAACCTCCTTATAAAGAAGAATACGATGCCTGCGGATGCTTTGAATACTACGCATCGGGCAATGGCATCGGCGCCAGAGTGCGGGATGCAGTACGTGCTAATAAAGCATACAAAGGACGTTTACGCCAAAAACCAATCTGCCGTATTTCTGCCTACGACGTATTCAGCGCTTTCAATGAAAAAGATCCGATTGCAGTTTCCGTTTTACAAAAAGCGGTTGAAATGTGGGGTATGGCTGCCGCCAATTTTGTCAGCTTGCTTAATCCGCAAAAGATAATATGGGGCGGAGGGGTATTCGGTCCGGCCAGCATTTTCATAGACGACATCTACAAAGAAGCCGGCAAATGGGCACAACCGCTCAGCATCAAGCAGGTAGAATTTGTACCTTCTCAATTATCCGGAAATGCCGGACTGATAGGAGCAGCGTTTCTTGCCATAAAGAATTATCTTTATAAAGAATAACCATGAACAACTATCGTAAAAACCTTGTCTTCACAGCCGCATGCATCGGAATGTGTTTCTTTGGCATATCCATGATCACACTAGGTTCGGTGCTACCCGCACTGACAACCAAATTGGCTTTGGACAATCTGCAAGCCACTGCATTAGTCACCTTCCTGCCCCTTGGCATGTTGGTAGGTTCACTGGTCTTCGGACCCATTGTCGACCGCTTCGGACATAAAGCCTTATTAGTCCCCAGCTGTATCATTGTGCTATTAGGAATGGAGGGGCTTTCTTTCTTTAGTAGTATTCCGATGCTACAACTCTCCATCATCTGTATCGGTTTTGGAGGAGGCATTCTTAACGGAGAAACAAATGCTTTGGTAGCCGACATTTCGAACGAAGAAGAAAAAGGTTCCCGACTTAGCCTGCTAGGGATGTTCTACGGGTTGGGTGCACTGGGCATCCCTACCTTGCTGGGTGTACTATCCAAACATTACACTTTTGAAACTATTCTGCAAGGTATAGGAGTCATTATGCTAGCCGGCATTTTCTATTGCATTCCGATACGTTTTCCGGCACCTAAGCAAGCACAAGGTTTCCCTGTGAAAAAAGGATTGGGATTGCTGAAAGAAAGTAGCTTGCTGCTACTCAGTTTTATACTCTTCTTCCAGAGCGGCATCGAAGGAGTATGTAACAATTGGTCGACACTCTACTTTGGGCAAACCACAGATATTCCCGCTAATCAAGCATTAGTTGCATTGACCTGTATGGTAGCCGGATTGACAGTAGCGCGCATGTTACTGGTTATACTTTTCAAAAAAATAAAGCAGGAGACAGTACTTCTTTGCAGCCTTATACTTACCGCTATCGGTTTCGGTCTGCTGACTTTTTCTCCGGGATTTATACGAGCCGCCTCAGGCATGGTTCTGATTGGTGCCGGACTAGCCTCAACCTTCCCCGTAATATTGAGCATTCTCGGGAGTCGCTACGCGTCACTTTCGGGAACAGCCTTCGGAGTGGCACTAGTAATAGCCCTCATTGGCCAGACATTACTGAACAGCCTGATGGGAATAGCTTCACAAAACATCGGTATCGAAATATACCCCTATATGATGATTGCATCACTTATTATCATGCTCTTCTTGTTTAAACGTTCACTCAAATAAATTATTCACCTTTAAAAAAAAGACATTATGTTAGCACTTGAATGGTTAAAAAACGCCCATGGTATCATGGAAAAGCTGGAAGCTACCCAGTTGGAAAACATTAAGAAAGCAGCTACAGCTATGGCAGATACAATTGAAGCCGATCGTTGGGTACATACATTTGGTTGTGGCCATGCAACGATCCCGGTTGAAGAGATGTATCCCCGTATTGGCAGTTTTGTAGGTTTCCATCCGCTTTGTGAATTGCCGTTGACGTTCTTCACTCAGATTATCGGTCAAATGGGTATCCACCAGTTTCTTTTTCTGGAAAGAACAGAAGGTTACGGACAAGCCATCATGAAGAACTATGACTTCGATACTAAAGATTGTTTGTGGCTCTTCTCTCACACGGGTATCAATGCCGTAAATATCGACATGGCGCTGGAAGCAAAAAAACGGGGTATGAAAGTCATCGTATACGGTTCGGCAAGCGAAACGGGTGATAAGCCTAGTCGTCATTCCAGTGGAAAGAACCTTTTCCAACTAGCAGACATCGTGGTTGATTCATGCGTACCATTGGTGGATGCATCTGTACCCTTGAAAGATCATTTTGATAAAGTCGGTCCATTATCTACCCTGAGTTTCGTTACTATGGTATGGATGACTATCACTACCGTTGCCGAAATCCTTGCCGATCGTGGCGTACATCTGTACATCCATCCGTCACACAACGTACCGGGTGACACCACCGCCCACGAACGCCTGGATGCTGCTATTGCCGAATATCAAAAGAAAGTAAAGATTCTCTAAACAAAGATATTCCAATCATCATCTAATTCTTAATCATCATCTATGAGTGACGGACTCCCCCTCCCTGCTTTTTCCCCCAAGATAGCAGGGAGGGCTTTTTATAATTACACTTCTTCTCATGGCAATTCTTCTTTTTTCATTCTTCATTCTTCATTTTTTATCGTACCTTTGTACTCCAAGAGAATATTTATAGATGTAAGTTATGAAACAAATAAGTATCACACTTCTTTTTTGCCTTTGCACATTATTCAGTTTTGCCCAAGGTGGCAGAGCACTCGACTTAAAAGAAATAGTATCAGGACAATTCTCCCCTGAAAACATTTATGGAGTCATCCCCATTCCGGGCGATGGAGAACATTATTCACAGATGAATGCGGAAGGTACGCAGATCATTAAATATTCCTTCAAAACAGGCAAACCGGTAGAAGTGTTGTTCGATGCCGCCACTGCACGCGAATGTCCCTTCAAGACTTTCAACAGCTACAGTTTCTCACCGGACGGTAACCAACTACTGATCGCAACAGAAAAAACACCTATTTACCGCCATTCCTATACAGCCGTGCACTATCTTTATAGCCTGAAACGGAACTTGGATGGTAAAATCAATAACGTAGTACAAAAACTTTCGGATGGTGGGCCGCAACAAGTACCTGTTTTTTCACCGGACGGCACTATGGTTGCCTTTGTACGTGATAACAACATCTACCTTGTTAAATTAATATTCGGTAACAGCGAAAGCCAAATAACAGAGGATGGAAAACAGAACGAAGTATTGAACGGCATCCCCGACTGGGTATATGAAGAAGAATTCTCCTACAATAGAGCTTTGGAATTCAGTGCAGATAGCAAAATGCTTGCATTTGTCCGTTTCGACGAGACAGCTGTACCATCTTACACCTTCCCCGTATTTGCCGGAGAAGCACCACACATTGCCGCCTACGAGAAATATCCCGGAGAATACACCTATAAATACCCAAAAACCGGAGAACCCAATTCCAAAGTTTCCGTACATACCTTCGATATTAAATCTAAAGTAACCCGTAAACTGAATGTTCCGGTAGATGCTGACGGATATATTCCACGCATTCGTTTCACCGAAGATCCCAATAAACTGGCTATAATGACATTGAACCGTCATCAAAACCGTTTTGACCTCTACTTTGCCGATCCGCGTAGTACAGTCTGCAAACTGGCATTGCGTGACGAAAGCGATACTTATATTAGAGAAAATGTCTTCGACAACATTATCTTCTACCCTGAGAATTTCAGTTTCGTTAGTGATAAGAGCGGGCACAGCCATTTATACTGGTACAGTATGGGTGGCAATCTACTGAAGCAACTGACCGCAGGCAACTATGAAGTGAAAGACTTCTTGGGTTATGATCCGGAAACCGGTAGCTTCTTTTATACCAGCAATGAGGAAAGCCCCATGCGCAAAGCCGTTTATAAAATAGATAGCAAAGGAAAGAAAGTAAAGCTCTCCAATCAAGTAGGCATCAATAACGCTATGTTCAGCACGGACATGAAGTATTTTATGAACCGTTACACTAATCTTAGTACGCCGATGGTTATCACATTAAATGACAATACAGGCAAAGCATTGTCTACCCTCGTAACCAACGATATACTAAAACAAAAACTTGCAGGCTATAATGTACCTCAAAAGGAGTTCTTCTCATTCCAAACCTCAGACGGCACTACCCTGAACGGCTGGATGATGAAACCTACAGATTTTTCAGCATCCAAAAAATATCCGGTATTAATGTTCCAATACAGCGGTCCCGGCTCACAGCAAGTACTCGACTCTTTCAACATCAGTTGGGAGACTTACATGGCATCACAAGGTTACATTGTAGTATGCGTTGATGGTCGCGGAACCGGAGGACGAGGTTCCGAGTTCGAGAAATGCACTTATCTCAATTTAGGTGTCAAGGAAGCCAAAGATCAGGTAGAGACTGCTCTTTATATGGGACGCCAGCCTTTTGTAGACAAAAACCGTATCGGCATCTGGGGTTGGAGTTTCGGAGGCTATATGACCATTATGAGCATGAGTGAAGGAACTCCTGTATTCAAAGCCGGAGCTGCCGTAGCCGCGGTAACCGATTGGAATTATTATGATACCGTCTATGGTGAACGCTTCATGCGTACGCCCAAAGAAAATGCCGAAGGCTACAAAGCTACATCAGCCTTTACGCGTGCCGACAAATTGCATGGCAACCTCCTACTGGTACATGGAATGGCAGACGACAACGTTCACTTCCAAAATTGTGCGGAATATGCCGAACACTTGGTACAACTTGGCAAGCAATTCGACATGCAGGTTTATACCAACCGTAATCATAGTATTTTCGGAGGCAATACACGCCTGCACCTTTATACTAAGTTGACTAACTTTTTCAATAAAGAACTGAAATAAAAATGGGCGACAGAATACGCAAGCCAGAATGGCTTAAAATAAGTATTGGTGCCAATGAGCGTTATACCGAAACAAAGCGGATTGTTGAATCCCATTGTCTTCATACCATTTGCAGCAGTGGACGCTGCCCGAACATGGGCGAATGCTGGGGAAAAGGTACCGCCACATTCATGATCGGTGGCGATATTTGCACGCGTTGCTGCAAATTCTGTAACACGCAAACAGGCAAACCTTTACCCTTGGACGACAATGAGCCGACTCATGTTGCCGAGTCTATTGCTTTGATGAAACTTTCCCATGCCGTCATCACTTCTGTTGACCGAGACGACTTGCCTGATCTTGGAGCGGCTCATTGGGCACAGACCATTCAAGAGATCAAGCGTTTGAATCCCGAAACTACCGTTGAAGTCCTGATTCCGGATTTTCAAGGAAGAAAAGAACTCATTACTCAAGTAATAGAAGCCCAACCGGAGATAATCTCCCATAATATGGAAACCGTAAGACGTATCACTCCTTTGGTACGCAGTGCCGCCCGATATGACACCAGCCTTGAGGTTTTACGCCAAATAGCGGAAAGTGCTATTACTACCAAGTCCGGCATTATGGTTGGTTTGGGTGAAACCCAAGAAGAAGTAGAAGAATTAATGGACGATCTTCGTTTAGTAGGCTGCCATATCCTAACTATCGGACAGTATCTACAACCTACTCACAGGCACTATCCGGTAGCAGAATATATTACACCAACGCAATTCGCCCTTTACAAGCAAATTGGATTGGAAAAAGGATTTACCCAAGTAGAAAGTGCTCCCTTAGTGCGTTCATCATATCATGCAGAAAAGTCAGTGCAATATCTACAAAAAAAGACTCAAAAGTAGAACATTTTATCTCACAAGTTGTTAATTTAGAAAACGACAAAATAGTGCGGATAATGGGTCATCAAAAAGTTCTATCATCAAAGTTCAATATGTCATTGGGATTTATCCCCGTTATTATATCCATTTTACTGTGCGAGTTCATAACGCAGGACATATCTATCTACATCGGCACTGGTGTGGGTGTTTTACTTTGTCTTTATACATGGCGGTACAAAGGCATGCATGTTCCACAAATCATGCTTTTTTGTACTACTGGAATGCTATTGCTATTATCACTCACCACGGTCTTTATATCGAATTATTGTCCTCGTTTTATGTTTCCATTTACTCTGGAAATCAGTGCAATCATCCCTCCTCTCATCATTTTCCTGAATCGAAAACGTTTTCTCGATTACCACACTGCACAGTCCGGACAAAGTTGCAAACAACTTTTTGTACAAGGGGCTGAAGCTGCTATCGTCTCTGCACGTGTAGTACTTATTATAAGTATTCTGCATTTCCTGATTATTTTACTTGCAGTTCTTATTCAATATCCTTTAGGCGAAATCACACGATTTATTCTATTCAGACTAGCCCCTCCCACAGTTTTTATTCTAAGTATTATATTCAATCAGATTGGAATTCATTACTTCAATGCAGTAATGAAACATACTGTTTTCGTACCGGTAGTCAACAAAAAAGGAGACGTTATTGGAAAAGCAATAGCTGCGGAAGCCATCAATCGTAAAAACGAATATATTAATCCCGTAATCAGAATTGCGGTTGCCGCTCATGGAATGCTTTTTCTTCTACCCCGCCCTCAATGCACCACACTTGAAAAAGGAAAAATCGACCTGTTAATGGAAGGTTATTTGCTGTATGGAGAGAATCTGGAGCAAGGCGCAAGCAGAATATTACGGCAAGTATTACCTAAAGCCCCATTAAGCAATTTGTACTTTAACTTCATGTACCATTTCGAAAATGAAGCCACCAACCGTTTAATTTATCTGTTTACTTTAGATTTAGATGATGATTCAATCTTATGCAATGAAGCATTCAAAGGAGGAAAGTTATGGACTTTCCAGCAGATAGAACATAATTTAAATCGCAACTTCTTTAGCCACTGCTTCGAGTGCGAATACGAGCATTTGAAGTCCATTATCAATACAAGAGAGAAATATAAGGAAATATAGCAGAAACAAGTAAAGAGTAAGTAATAATCAGCTATTCCATAATATTTTACTCTTTACTCTACAAAAAAAGGCAGAAAGCATCCTCCAAATAATATATTTCTCTAACTTTGTATTTTGTGAAATAGCAATAATGCCTTAACAGCACAGAGAACCTAACTTAATTTATGCATCTTCAAAATCATACAACCGAAATGGATGAACGTACTTTTAGACGTTTTATTGAATCCTATTCGAATGATTTGCTTTACTATGTCCGATGCTTTACCCGATCGAAAGAAGAAGCAGAAGAAATAGTGAGTGATGTATTCTTTGAAGTGTGGCAGAACAGAGATCAAATAGAGGAAATACGAAACATAAAAGCATGGCTGCTGACCATCACTCACAATAAAGCAATTTCTTATTTACGAAAAAAAGATAGTTCAAACGTTTCCATTACATGGGACGAAGTAGGCGAATATGCTATACCCTACGAACTACAAACACCTGATGAAGCACTTATCAGCCGGGAAGAAATGTCCCGAATCAACAATATCATAAACAATCTCCCTCCCCGATGCAAGCAAGTCTTCATATTAGGTAAGATAGAAAAGCTACCTTATAAAGAAATTGCAAATCTTTTAGACATCTCCGTCAAGACCATTAACATACATATAGCCAAAGCTTTAGAGTTAATCTCCGAAGGTTTAAAAAAATAATTTAAAAAAAATCATTTTTATATAGGAGATTTTTTTTAATAATGCGTCTATTATTATATACAAGTCAATTAATGAAAGATAATAAAAGAGAAGAAAACATATACGAATCGTTAGCATCATTCCTAGACGATCGTTCTACAACTCCGGACAAAAAGCTTACTCCGTCCGAAGAAGAAGAACTACGGAAACTGATGTTTCTATGGGATGAATGTTATCCTGAAAAAATAGAAACAGAGGATATATGGAAAAAGACGATGCAAAAGATTGAGAACAGCAATTCTACCATTGCTAAACGCACTCATCAACGGTTTATGCCGGTATGGGCATGGGGGGCTGCAGCATCAGTAGTAATTCTGGTAGGGCTTGGCTTCTTCTTCTCTCGAAATAATATAAAAGAAGAAGTAGATGAAGCTTTGAAGATGGAGCAATATATGCTTGCAAATACTTCTGCTGAAAATGTAAAAGAAGTAACACTAGTTGTTTCGGACAAAAAGCAGATAGAAATAGCCAATAATTCGCAAGTAGCTTATACATCTACTGGACAGGTTCGTGTTAATTCCAGCAAACTGGATGAACCGAAAACAGAGGATAAAGTCCAAGGACAAGAAGAAGAGTATAACCAGATAATAGTTCCTAAAGGACGGCGTTCTATGATTGTGCTTGCTGATAATAGCAAGATTTGGATTAACTCAGGTAGTAAAGTGATCTATCCCCGTTCTTTCAAGAATGAGAAGAGGCAAATTTATGTAGAAGGAGAAGTTTATCTGAAGGTTACCCATGACAAAACGAAACCTTTTATCGTAAGTACTTCTGCCTGCGAAGTGGAAGTTTTGGGAACATCGTTCAATGTTTCGGCATATAAAGGAAATTCCCAAGCAGACATCGTGCTAGTTGAAGGCTCTGTAAATGTGAGAGACAACTTAAAACGTCAAATGCGGATGCAGCCTAATGAACGCGTAGAGTTGAATGAAGCAGGCATCGCAAAAAAAGAAAAGGTAAATGCACTTGAATACATCCAATGGGTGGACGGAATATGGACATTAAATGGAAAACCATTAAAAGAAGTTCTCCGCTATTTATCTGAATATTACGGTCAAACGATTCTGTGTGATCCTATTGCTGAAACTGAACCTCTCTATGGAAAGTTGTTCCTCAATGAAGATTTAAACAAGATACTCGAGTCAATCAGGCAAGCATTACCGGAAGAAGTCGCATTAAAAAAGAATATTATTTATTTTGACAATACCATTAAATGAAAAGCATACGTTAACCTTAAAAATGTAAATATATGAAGATATAGAAAAAGTAGAATTATTTTAAAAAGCAGTCGGACAATACTACCAATATTGCCCGACCAAGAGTGATTTCAGTTCAAATCTAATTTTAGTAACAAAAATCAATACGAAAGTATGAAAAAGAACATGACTTCTTATCAGACTAAGGGGTATTTTATATCTCTTTATCTATTAATTAGTGTTTTTTTATTAACGGAGGGTACCTTGTTCCCCCTTCATGCCGCAGAAAGTCGCGCAACCACCAATGAACAAGCAGTGAAAAACACACAAACGGTGAAAGAAATATTCAGCTACATTGAGCAGAATAGTAATTTCGTCATCCTGTATTCTAAAGGACTTTTGTCTGAATTAGAGAAAAAAGTTTCAATCAGTACCGGCGGTAAGAAAGCTGAAGAAATTCTTAAAGAGCTTTCTAATGTAACTAATCTTGGGTACAAAATCAACGATCGTCAAGTGATGATAGTCAAGAAAGCTCCTGCTCCTGAAGCTAAGCAGCAAAGTGCTGACATCAAAGTAACAGGACAAGTATTCGATGAGTTAGGAGAAACAATTCCGGGAGCTAATGTTACTGTTAAAGGCAATAGCGGAATTGGTGTGGTTACCGATATGGATGGTAACTTCACAATTAGCATTCCCAAAGGTTCGACTTTGTTAGTATCATTCATTGGGTATACTACCTATGAACATGCTGCAAAGGATGGGGAGAAGCTGATAGTAAAGCTAGTTCCTGATTCTAAGACATTGGACGAAGTAGTTGTAGTAGGTTACGGTATGCAACGCAAAAGTGCAATTACCGGTTCTATTGCATCAGTCAAATCAGACAAGTTGAAAGATGTTACTACTCCTAGTGTAGCCAACATGCTTCAAGGTAAAGTAGCCGGTGTATCGGTATCACCTCTTTCCGGACAGCCTGGTTCTGGTTCAAGTATCCGCATTCGAGGTACTGGCTCTATCATGGGAAATCAAAACCCATTGTGGGTAATAGACGGTGTGGTGGGTAATGCTATTGCCGAACTAAATCCAAATGACATCGAATCAATTTCTATCCTGAAAGATGGTTCAGCAGCAGCCCTTTATGGTTCTCGTGGAGCTAATGGTGTTATTCAAGTAACAACTAAACGCGGAACTTCTGGAGCTTCTTCTATTGATGCCTCTGTTAAGTTTGGAGTATCTACTTTGCAAAAAGGCAACCTTGAAATGATGAATGGTGCCGAATATTATGATTACCTGGTAGAGGCATACACAAATAAAGGGAAAGCTTTACCAAGCTATCTTCAACCTTATCTTAGAGATATGAACACTGACTGGTGGGATATTGCCACTCAAAATGCACTTACGCAGAATTACAATATTGCTTACAAATATGGTAACGATAAAGTAAGATCCTATATTTCTGCTGACTATTACAATGAAGAAGGTGCTATCAAAGGATTCGATTACGACCGCTTTACGTTAAGAGTAAACACAGACTATATTGTAAACAAAAGGTTAACTTTAAAAGCCAAGTTATCTACCAGTTACAAAGAAACAGAAAATAAAGAACATTCATTAAGCTATTACAGCTATTCACCCTGGGATACTCCCTACACCTCTAAAGGCAAGATGAAGACAGGCAAGGAAGCCCCTCCTACTTCATCTGATGAAATATTGACAGCTGATCCGCGTGATTATTGGTACTCCGATGGCAATTACAATTATTTATCTGAAGTCGGTATGAACTGGACTAAAAACCGTACCAATGCTATGGATATTGGATTAGGATTCGATTATAAAATATTTGATTTTCTAACCTTCGAATCAAATAATAAATTCGGATTCAACAACAGCTATACAGATGAATACATAGACCCGGAAAGTACGTCCGGAGCATCTTTGCATGGTTCTTTCAAAGATGGTTATGTCAATAGTCGCTCCATATATACGAGCCAGATGTTACGCTTTTTGAAAACATTCAATGAGGTACATGAATTCAACGCTTTCATGGGTTATGATTATGATGAGTATCGCTATTACGATGCAAGTGGAAAAGCTAATAATATCTATCCAGGTGCAGAAATTCTGAATGCAGGTGCTGGAACTCCTGAAATCAAAGGTACCAGATGGGAAGAAAAAAATGCGGCATATTTTCTCAATGTCAATTATGCTTACGATAGCAAATACCTCTTCCAAATAATGTATCGTGTAGACGGTTCTTCCCGTTTCGGTAGCAATAAGCGTTGGGCACCTTTCTGGTCTATCGGTGGTGGATGGAATATGCACAAAGAAGAATTCATGAAAGGGCTTAGCTTCATCAATGAGTTAAAACCGCGTATTTCTTACGGTATCACCGGTAACTTACCGCAAAGCGCTTACGAATGGACTACCAAATTTGGTATCACCAACGAATATGCCAGCCAGATAGCTTTCATGTCCAACTATTCAGGAAATCCTAATTTGTCGTGGGAGGAAACTGCTACACTAGACTATGGTCTGGACATCCGATTGTTCGATAGAGTAGGCATCACTTTCGATGGTTACTCCAAAAAGGTTAAAAACCTGATTTACCTCAGACATTTATCTGCCGTTACCGGATTCAACCGCCAAACAGCAAATGATGGTAAACTCAAAAATACAGGATTTGAATTCACAGTCACACCTGAAATCATCAGAAACAAAGACCTATATTGGGATGTAAGTTTCAACCTAGGCTATAACAAGAATGAGGTGACTCACCTGCCGGATGGAGATGACCTAGTAACGCAAGCTACAGCAGTAGGGTATCCTCTACTCAACTGGTACATGAAAGAATGGGCAGGTGTTGATGCTATGACCGGAACTCCATTGTGGTTTAAAGTGGATGAGAACGGGCAAAAAACTGCTACTGGCAACTGGAATGACGCTACAGAGGTTTTATTGGATGCATCAGCTTCTCCAAAATTCACAGGTGGTATCAGTACAAACCTTAGCTGGAAAGGCTTCTCGCTCAATGCAAATTTTATATTCAGCACTGGAGCTAAGATTTACAACGGTATGCGTGCAGGTTCATTAGACCGTGATGCATCCCGTCCTACACAGCCACCTATGAGACTGGCTAAAGGATGGAGTAGATGGGAAAAACCGGGTGATATAGCTACACACCCTCAACTGATAGAAGGTGGAAATAACGATGCTAGTCAGCAATCGACCCGATATTTGGAAAATGGTGATTTCTTTAAACTGAAATCTCTGTCCGTTTCCTACAGTTTACCTGATAGATGGATTAAAACAGTAGGACTGAAAGCTGCACGTATCAGCGTAGGTGGCGAGAACTTATTTACTATCACTAAATACTCAGGTGATGACCCTGAAATCTTGTTATCAACAAGATTCAAAGGAGGCACTTCAGTGACCGATGGCAGTAAAACACAGCTTTACCCAACTGTCAGACGCTTCACGTTGGGAGTAAATCTGAATTTCTAAGTATAACTTAAAAAAGATAGATATATGAAATTAAAATATACGTTAAGTACTTTGGGGTTAACACTTGCATTAGCAGGATGCAGCCTGGACGTAAAGATGTACGATGGAGTAAGTGCAGAAGACATTAGCAACCGTAACATCTTCGAAGTGGCACAAGGAAGTTATCGTCTGTTGAAAAATGATAATGGAATTATTCAGAGCGGTGTCTTCTTTTGGAATTATGGTGCTGATGACCTATCCTGGGGTGGAACTTCAACAGATAATAAGTTCAAAATGTACGATTATACCCGAAGCGCTTCAAGCACTGTAACAGAATATGCATGGGAACTTGCCTACCGCACGATAGGAAATTGTAATCTTACGATTGAAATGGTAGAGGCTCTCGGCAACGAACGTACTGACAAACATACGGTTACTATGGGTGAAAACTATTATTTACGTGCATTATGCTATTTCTTGTTAGTCAACGAGTTTGCCCAACCATATTCTAACAATCCAACGCAAAACCCAGGATTGCCCTTAAAACTGAACAGTGACCCTGATGATCTTCCCCAAAGTCGTTCTACGGTAGCCGAAATATATGACCAAGTAGTGAACGACTTAAAGAATGCCATCACCTATATGACCCTTCCTGATGGAATGTCGCCCAAAGCAAACATTTATGCTACCAAAGAAGCAGCAGAAGCACTGTTGGCAAGAGTATATCTTTACATGGGAAACTATGATGAAGCATACAAAATGGCAGATGCCGTTATCAAATCAGGAAGATTCGAACTGGAAAAAGGCAATCGTTATACCACTTATTCACAAATGGTACCCGAAGAAAATAAAGAAACTATTTTTGCAGTACGCCGCACCAAGCTTAAAGATGAGGCTAGTGATGGTCTCATAGGGCAATTGTACATTAAAATAGATGAAGATGGTTGGGAAGAAGTTTATGCATCATCCAGATATTTGGAGCTTTTAGAGTTGTACCACAATGATAAAGGCATGCCAAAAGACTTACGTAGCAAATTTATCGCCAAGCGTTATGTAGAAGATGGAGTAGAAGACTTTTCCATTTCAGGATATCCAAACAAGGAGTATAAAGACTGGACATTTGTCTATGGATACAAAAAAGGTATTGACTATCTATACAAGCAATTATCTGTAGAACAACAAGAAAACAATAGTTATCGTTTGAGTACTGCGGATGCAGCTAATTATCAGAGTGCTATAATTCAGTCAGAACCTTACAATTTAGGAACTCGCTATTATGTAGTGGGCACCGATGGCACTAAATATTA
The DNA here is from genome assembly GCF_030151085.1 of Bacteroides sp. Lineage (GTDB taxonomy): Bacteria > Bacteroidota > Bacteroidia > Bacteroidales > Bacteroidaceae > Bacteroides. The sequence continues at coordinate 32,166 of NZ_JASLER010000008.1, forward strand.
TGGACGTATTGAACCAAAGGTTTTTGATGCTTATACAAAACATAAGAAGAATGAAAACTTCTTAGTTTATCCTATCAACAAGTGTTCTTATCAAGAGCAAATTACGCACTTGTGGTCACCGATTATTTCACGTTTGGCAGAAATGTACCTCATACGTGCTGAGGTGAATGCTGAACGTGGTGAAACACAATTAGCATTGAACGACGTAAATGAACTTCGCAGAAGAGCTGATATTCCGGAATGGACGCTTGAAAATATGAAAAAAGCAGAAAATGGCCAACCTAAAGACATTAAGAAGCTTGTTGAAGAAGAGCGTATGCTGGAACTGGCATGGGAAGGTCATCGTCGCTTCGATATATTCCGTAAGCGTCAGACACTAGATAGAAGATACCCGGGCGGACACACTATGATGAGTGCCGGTGATAAGTTCTTGTTGGTTCCTTATGATTCTCCGGCAGTATGCGAATTTATTCCAAAGGCTCAACTTGATGCCTATCCTTATGACTTGGAACAAAATCCTTGATTTATATTGAATTAATAACTGTAAAATAGATATATAAAATGAAAAAGTTATCATATTTACTGCTGCTTCTTTTAACGGTTATTACATATGGATGTGCTGAAACAGAACAACCATATGTGGGATACATTGTAGTAGAAGATGCTGTTTTACCTGCAGCCGGAGGCTCAACTACCCTTACTGCAGACACTGACATTTCGTCTCCAATCTCCATAGAAGTAGAAAAAGGAGCAGATTGGTGTACTATATCCATTGCCGGGAATAAAATCACCGCTACAGCTACGCAAGCTAACACTGGTATTGATAGTAGAAAAGCAATTGTCTATCTCAGATGCGGTTACCGTGAAGAGACATTTACTGTAACACAACAATATGAAGGTCAGCAGTATGAAATTGACTGGAGTGATTGGACTGCTAGTGGTAATAGTGTACAAGCTAATGATGGTGGAGGATATCCAAGTCTGTTTACAGAAGAGCGCACGACATTTTGGCATAGTAATTACAGTGAACCAGTCCCTCTTCCTTATGAAATAATCATTGATATGCAAAAAGAACATACTTGCTATAAATTTAGAATAGGTCGGAGAGCGTATGGTGCTATCAATTATCCTTCTGTGAAAACAATGGAAATATATGGTAGTACTGATAATGAAAATTTTACCAAGGTGGGTGGTTTTACATTTGCTTTACCATGGACAGCACCTGATGGAACAGTTGTAACTGGAAATAGCGCATTAATTCCCGGAATTGAGGATGTTGAACTGGAAAAACCTGTAACGGTACGCTATGTAAAACTTGTTATTACAGCAACCAATACATCCAACAAGGCTTGTCAAGTATCTTATTTCAAAGCATACGAAAAGAAATAAAGCCACAGTTTGAGCTAACCTTATTTACTAAATTATTAGTGGAGGATGTCTTGAAAGTGACTTCTGGCATCCTCCATATTAATCTTAAACTATATAAATCATGAAGATACGTAATTTTGCTTTTTTAGTTTATATGTGTCTCATTGATTCAAGTTGTAAGAATATAGTCTTTGAAAAAAACATTCCTGTTACACAATTGACGACACGAAGTATCCCTAATGATTTTACCAATTACAGCTCTTATTTTTTGATATCTCCTTTATTGATAAAAACCTTAATCTAAATATTAAGCAATTAATTATTTAGTATATAGTCACATATTATTCACACTAATCTTTTAACCTTATAAATTATTTCTCTCTAAATCATTCAACCTTACATCAATCTTTATGAAATACGTTTTCTCCCTTCTGGTTCTTCTCCTCTCCCTTTTTGTATCTTGCAAAGAGGGAGAGGAAGTTCCGGAAACTCTACCCTTTATTGATATCAATAACAATTCGATCCAATTCGTACGTTTAACATCAAGTCAGAACTTAAAAGTAAGCACAAACATTGATGATATTAAATGTGAGATAACATCAGGTACAAATTGGTGTAGTGCACTATATACAGATGATCAACTGACCATTACAGTAGCAAGCAACAATGGATATAAATCACGTACGGGCAATATCACTCTAAACGGAAAACAAGCCAAAGTAGCTATTACAATTACTCAAGATGGCAAAAAAACTCACAATGAAATAGACGATGTGTGGATGAAACTGGTTCCTTTTTGGCAATTGAAACTTTATGTAATGGATGTATTAGGAAAAAAAAAATTCTATAAGTACATTTGCGAACAATTAAGGTTGCGCCCGATATGGATACTAATGAAACCATAGAAGGCTATTACCAATTGAATTTTGTGAAATTAGCTTGTGAGTCTGCACAATTGGATCTGACGGATTTCTTTGAAGCTTGGGGATTCCTCACACCAATCAACCGGATATTGAACGATTATGGTACGTATCAATTCGCTATTACCAGTCAACAGATTGATCAGGTAAAAAATGAAATTGCTTTGCAAAACTACCCTAAACCTAAAGATAGCAATATCTATGCTATAAAAGATGATAATGTTTCTGAATACAAGAACTTCTAACCATCATTAATTAAAAAAACGTAAGTATGAGTAATTTACTAAGTAACTTCAGGAGATGGAAAGCAATGCCAATTGCTTTATTTCTGCTTGCAGCATCCCCCTACGCTACGCAAGCAGCAACCTCGAAACAAAGTAGTGCAGTAGCTGCCAAACAGGGTCTCCGGATTATAGGTGTAATGAAAATCAACCCGACTACCGTCGAGGTATTGTTTTCCAACCACCAACGCATGACGCTAGACTTCTACGGAGAAAATATCTTCCGGATGTTTCAAGATAATAACGGAGGTATTCTCCGCGATCCGGAAGCAAAGCCTGAAGCTAAGATTCTGGTGAGCCAACCCCGCAAGAGTGTATCACAAGTGGATGTAAAAGATGATGCAGGTACTGTTTCCATCACTACAGGAAAGATCAAAGTTCAGTTTGATAAGAACACAGCTTTGATGAAGATCATCAATCTAGAGATAGGAGCCACGGCAGTGGAACAAGCAGAACCCACTCTCTTTGAAAAAGAAAGAGTTACCCTGAAACTAAAAGAAAACCCGCAAGAATATTTCTATGGCGGCGGTGTACAGAACGGACGCTTCTCACACAAAGGCAAAACCATTGCCATTGAAAACCAGAACAGTTGGACAGACGGCGGTGTAGCATCTCCCAATCCATACTACTGGTCGACAAATGGATACGGTATAATGTGGCATACCTTCAAGAGAGGTACTTACGACTTCGGTAGAGAGGAAAAGAACATCGTAAAATTGTTTCATCAAACTGATTATCTGGATGCTTTCGTTATGGTAAATGATGGTGCCGTACCTTTGTTAAACGACTTCTATCAGTTGACAGGTAATCCGGTACTGATACCGAAATTCGGTTTCTATCAAGGACACCTCAATGCCTACAACCGTGACTTCTGGAAAGAAGACGAAAATGGTATTCTCTTTGAAGACGGCAAACGCTACAAAGAGAGTCAAAAAGACAACGGCGGTATCAAAGAGTCGCTGAACGGTGAAAAGAACAACTACCAATTCTCAGCACGTGCTGTTATAGACCGCTATAAGAACCACGATATGCCATTTGGCTGGTTACTGCCTAACGATGGTTATGGAGCCGGTTACGGTCAAACAGAAACCATCGACGGAAATATTCAGAATTTAAAAGACCTGACTGACTACGCCCGCAAGAATGGTGTTGAAATAGGCTTGTGGACGCAATCCGATCTTCACCCCAAAGCCGGTATCAGCGCCTTACTGCAACGTGACATCGTAAAAGAAGTACGTGATGCAGGTGTTCGTGTACTGAAGACCGACGTTGCTTGGGTAGGTGCCGGATATTCCTTCGGACTAAACGGTATCACTGATGTAGCACATATCATGTCCTACTATGGTAGTGACGCCCGCCCCTTCATCATCTCACTGGACGGATGGGCAGGAACACAACGTTATGCCGGTATCTGGTCTGGCGATCAAACCGGTGGTACATGGGAATATATTCGTTTCCACATTCCTACCTATATCGGTTCCGGATTATCGGGTAACCCCAATATCTGTTCCGATATGGACGGTATCTTCGGCGGAAAGGACTTGGCTATCAATACCAGAGATTTCCAGTGGAAAACCTTCACACCTATGCAGTTGAATATGGACGGATGGGGATCGAATGAAAAGTACCCTCATGCTTTGGGTGAACCGGCAACCTCCATCAACCGCTGGTATCTGAAGATGAAATCGGAAATCATGCCTTACGCCTATAGCATTGCTAAGGAATCAGTAGACGGATTGCCGATGATTCGGGCAATGTTCTTGGAATATCCCAATCCTTATACACTAGGAAAGGCTACGCAATATCAGTTCCTCTATGGTCCGTATTTCCTTGTAGCTCCTATTTATCAAGCTACTAAGGCTGATGAACAAGGTAATGATATCCGCAATGGCATCTACTTGCCCGCAGGAGAATGGGTAGATTACTTCTCAGGTGAGATATATCAAGGTGATCGCATCATCAACAATTATGCTTCTCCTCTTTGGAAGCTACCCGTATTCGTGAAGAACGGAGCCATTATCCCTATGACGCCCCCCAACAACAACGTCAACGAAACAGCCAAGAATCTACGTATATACGAACTCTATCCATACGGACAGAGCACATTTACCGAATATGACGACGACGGTACAACCGAAGAATATCGTGCAGGCAAGGGCGTAAGCACTCTCATTGAGTCGAGTGTCGGAGCGAAGGGTGAGGTTACAGTTACCATCTACCCTACCCAAGGCGATTTCACAGGTTTCGTAAAAGAGAAAGCTACTGAATTCAGAATCAACGTAACCGAAAAACCCAAGAAGATAGCGGCAACCATCGGCAAGAATAAGCTGAAACTCACAGAAGCAACAACAATGGACGAGTTCCTTCAAAAAGAAAACGTTTACTTCTATGATGCCCAGCCCAATCTAAACAAATTTGCCACCAAAGGCAGCGAATTTGAGAAAGTAGTCATTACCAAGAACCCTCAACTCTTGGTGAAACTCGCTGCCACTGACGTCACAGCAGACGAAACTTCTTTGAAGATTGACGGATTTGTATTTGCTCCCAACGATACTTATAAGGTATCAACAGGCACTTTAACCGCTCCCAAAGCACAAATTACCGATACCAACACCGCATCTTATACACTGAAACCTACTTGGGACAAAGTAACCAATGCCGATTACTACGAAATTGAGTTCAACGGCATGAACTATAGCACCATCAAAGATGCTGAACTCATATTCGATGGTCTGAACGTGGAGACTACTTACGACTTCAAAATACGTGCGGTAAATAAAGACGGATATTCCGATTGGTCAGCTTTTAGCGCCACCACTAAGAAAGATCCGCTGGAATTTGCTATCCACGGTTTGAGTGGCGAGACTTCCTGTGAGAATCAAGGTCGCTCACTCCGTAAATTATTCGATTTTGAAGAAGGTGAACTGTGGCATACGAAGTACAATGTGAAAGCTGTTCCATTCGACTTAGTTGTAGACCTGCACTCTATCAACCAAATTGATAAGTTCCACTATCTGCCTCGTGGAGAAGCCGGTAACGGTACGATATTAAAGGGAACTGTTTCCTATAGTATGGACAAAGAAAACTGGACTGAAGCCGGAGCCTTTGAATGGAAGCGCGACAACGAAACCAAAGTATTCTCATTCCCACAAACTCCTACTGCCCGCTACATCAAGATGAGTGTTACCGAAGCTGTAGGTAATTATGGTTCAGGAACAGAATTATATGTCTTCAAAGTACCGGGAACAGAAAGCTATTTGCCTGGCGACATCAATAATGACAAATTCATAGACGAGAATGACCTGACTTCATACACCAACTACACCGGATTAAGAAGTGGAGATGCTGACTTTGAAGGTTACGTCAGCAATGGTGACTTGAATCGTAACGGTTTGATTGACGCATATGACATTTCTGTAGTAGCTACTCAGCTAGATGGTGGTGCCGATGGCATTAGAGGCGAGAAGGTTGCAGGAAGTATCAGTATCAGTACCCCAAAACGTACTTATATCAAAGATGAAGTAGTAGAAGTATTAGTAAAAGGTAAAGGCCTGCATCAGGTAAATGCTCTCAGCTTCGCCCTACCCTACAATCCTGCTGATTATGAATTCGTAGGCGTACAACCAATGGGCATGAAGGAAATGGAGAACTTGACTAACGACCGTCTACACACCAATGGTGTGAAAGCCCTCTATCCTACCTTCGTTAATATTGGAGAGAAAGAATCCCTTGAAGGCGATAGTGACCTGTTCGTTCTTAAACTGAAAGCCCGTAAGAACGTTACTTTCAATCTGAAACCTATTGACGGGTTCCTGGTAGATAAACTACTGAATGTAGAGAAGTTCTAAAGAGGCATTACTCTAATAATAAAAAAATCATCCTGACAAAGAATACGCTTTATCAGGATGATTTTTTTATATATACTGTTTGAATTCAGATAACTTTTGCAACTCCTATTTGTATAATAGAAATATACAAGGAATCTTCGAAAGTTCGGGCACCTTCCCCCGCCATTCCTTTACTGTTTTTGTTTTGATATATTCTCCCTCACAAGTGATGTTTGCCGCAATACACAGTTTGGTTTGTGGACGACAATTTTGCAAAATATCATCCACCATCTTGTTATTACGATAAGGTGTCTCAATGAAAAGCTGCGTTTGCTGTTCGGCATACACACGTTGTTCCAAAGTCTTTATTTTCTTAGCCCGTTCTCCCGGTTCAATAGGAAGATACCCATGAAAAGCAAAACTTTGGCCATTGAAACCAGATCCCATCACAGACATTATAATAGAAGAAGGTCCTACCAATGGAACTACTTTCAAATTTTTCTGTTGTGCTATAGCCACTACATCTGCTCCCGGGTCTGCCACTGCCGGACAACCCGCTTCTGAAATCACTCCCATAGAATTACCTTCAATAAGCGGTTTCAAATAACCGGAGATATCTTCGGGAGATGTATGTTTGTTTAATGGATAGAATGTCAACGCATCAATATCTATTTCTCTATCTACTTTCTTTAGAAAGCGACGCGCCGAACGCACATCCTCCACTATAAAATGACGAATTCCCAGGATCACTTCCGTATTATAAGAAGGCAATACCGATTCAATAGAAGTATCACCCAACGTGACAGGTATAAGATAAAGTGCTGTTTCCATAATAATAATAATAATAATAATTAGTGATAAGTGATTAATGATTAGTGATTTGCTTGTGTTTCTATGCAGCTTAATAGCGCAGCGTAATCACTAACAAATCACTAATCACTTATCACTAATCACTATTTTTCTATCCATAGATAATATTTCCGTTTTCGTCTTTGTATTCGTCAAGACCTTTTTCGTAAGTAGCCATGGCGCGAAGACTCATACCTACACTAGAGAATCCGCCATCATGGTAGAGGTTCTGCATAGTAACCTTACGGGTAAGATCAGAGAACATCACGATACAATAATCAGCACATTCATCGGCAGATGCATTTCCCAGAGGAGACATACGGTTGGCAAAGTCGAACAACTTATCCATACCTTTCACACCGGAACCGGCAGTAGTGAATGTCGGTGACTGAGATATAGTATTGATACGCACGCCATGTTCACGACCATAGATGTAACCAAAACTGCGAGCAATAGACTCCAACAGTGCTTTAGCATCAGCCATATCATTATATCCATAGAATGTACGCTGTGCAGCTACATAGCTCAAAGCCAAAATAGAACCGTTTTCGGAAATCGCATTCAGCTTCTTGGCAGCCTGAATCATTTTATGGAAAGAAACGGCTGAAACATCCAAAGTTGTATTCAGCATGTTATAGTCTAAATCATCGTACGTACGTTTCTTTCGAACATTAGGAGACATTCCAATAGAATGGAGTACAAAGTCAATCTGACCACCTAAAACTTCCATAGAGCGTTTGAATACGTTCTCCAAGTCTTCTACATTGGTAGCATCTGCAGGAATCACTTCGCAATGCAATTTCTCCGATAAAGCGGAGACTTCGCCCATGCGGACTGCCACCGGAGTATTGGTCAAGGTGATCATTGCACCTTCTTCTACTGCTTTTTCTGCTACTTTCCAGGCAATGGACTGCTCATTCAGAGCACCGAAAATAATGCCTCTTTTTCCTTTCAACAAATTATAACTCATACCTATATTTAATTAAGATTTAATAAGGGGGTTTCCTTATTAACAAATTTAAAGCCGCAAAGATACGAAGTTTCTGCATAAAAATCCTGAAAGTGTGCAAAGAAAAGGCTTAAATGGCTCAAATATCCTATCTTTGCACCAATTTAAGATTAAAAAAATAATGAAAAAGCTGATAATATTCGACCTTGACGGGACTTTACTGAACACTATTGCCGATTTGGCTCAAAGTACCAACCATGCATTACAGACCCTAGGTTACCCTACTCATGAAGAGTCGGCCTATAACTTCATGGTGGGCAACGGTATCAACAAGCTTTTTGAACGTGCCCTACCCGAAAATGAAAAGACGGAAGAAAATGTATTACGCGTAAGACGGGAATTCATCCCTTACTACAATGAGCACAATGCAGATAAAAGCCGCCCCTACCCCGGCATTTCCCAACTTCTCAAAGAAATGCAAGAAAAAGGGATACAACTGGCCGTAGCTTCCAACAAATATCAATCGGCTACTGTAAAATTGATTGCTCACTACTTCCCCACCATTTCTTTCATTGCCGTATTTGGTCAACGTGAAGACATTCCTGTAAAACCTGATCCCGCCATTGTAAACGATATTCTGGATATAGCCCAAGTTGCAAAAGAAGACGTTCTCTATGTAGGAGATTCCGGCGTAGATATGCAGACAGCCGCCAATGCCGAAGTAACCGCTTGTGGAGTGACTTGGGGATTTCGTCCCCGCACTGAACTGGAAGCGTTTCATCCTACCTATATTGTGGACGAAGCACTCTCCATTTCAACAATTGCCACCCGATAGGACTGAAAGTTCCCCTTTACTCCGGGAACTTACTTTCATCAAGGTCTTTTCCCCATAATTCTACGTCTGATGGAGCTTTATATATACTCCAGGCTACCATCAGTCCTATTATTAACAAGAAAATTAAATATACTTCCATAGTTCGTTAAAGTTTATTTTATATGTATTAATAACACACTAAATACTGTTAGGTTCAACCATTCATTCTTTTGTATTACCCCTACAATATTTTAAGAAACAAAAGTAATAGTTTCCATTTAAACCGATGTGTATTTTTCAACATAGAGAGTGCTTTATTTAGTTTTCGTGTGCGGGAACAATCAATTTTGTGCACGATAACGACCAATTTTGTCTAAAATCGTCCGTTTTACTAAATATTATGCTTTTCGAATTTGATTAATTAATAAAAGGTCTTATTTTTGACCCCGATTTAAAATTCATACTATCGTAAAACATAATCAATTACCAAATTAAATCACAAAAGAATGGAACAAGTTTTCAGTTATATCATCGGCTTAGGAGCAGCAGTGATGATGCCTATAATCTTTACAATTCTGGGCGTATGTATCGGTATCAAACTTAGCAAAGCATTAAAAAGCGGTCTGCTGGTGGGCGTCGGTTTTGTAGGTTTATCAGTTGTCACTGCATTGTTAACCAGCAGCTTGGGTCCTGCCTTAGGTCAAGTTGTTGAAATATACGGACTTCAATTGAAAGTATTCGATATGGGATGGCCTGCTGCTGCCGCTGTAGCCTATAACACCTCGGTAGGTGCTTTCATTATCCCTGTATGTTTAGGTGTCAACCTCTTGATGTTATTAACGAAAACCACTCGTACTGTAAATATCGACCTTTGGAATTACTGGCATTTTGCATTTATCGGTGCAGTAGTTTATTTTGCCAGTGATAATATCTGGTGGGGCTTTTTTGCTGCTATTATATGTTATATTATCACCTTGGTTATGGCAGATTTTACAGCCGAAAAGTTCCAAGGCTTCTATGATAAGATGGAAGGTATCTCCATTCCACAACCTTTCTGTGCAGGTTTTGTACCTTTTGCCATTGTAATTAATAAGATATTAGATAAAATTCCCGGATTTGATAAGTTGAACATAGACGCTGAAGGCATGAAGAAGAAATTCGGTTTGTTGGGTGAGCCTTTGTTTCTGGGTATTCTGGTAGGTTGCGGCATCGGAGCATTGTCTTGCAAGAACGGTCAAGAGTTGGCTGAAAAAATACCTTATATATTAGGACTGGGTATTAAGATGGGTGCTGTAATGGAATTGATTCCCCGTATCACCGCTTTGTTTATTGAAGGTTTGAAACCTATTTCTGATGCAACCCGTGAAATGATAGCCAAGAAGTTCAAAGGTGCTGTGGGACTGAATATTGGTATGAGCCCGGCATTGGTTATCGGCCATCCTGCAACTTTGGTGGTATCGCTGTTACTGATTCCTGTTGCTATCTTATTGGCAGTTGTTCTGCCGGGAAATCAGTTCTTACCATTGGCTTCATTAGCTGGTATGTTCTACTTGTTCCCGTTAGTATTGCCTATCACAAAAGGTAATGTTGTGAAAACGTTCATCGTCGGACTGGTAGTATTGACTATCGGACTGTATTTCGTTACCGATTTGGCCCCGTACTTCACCAAAGCCGCTCACGATGTGTATGCTAAGACACAAGATGCTGCCGTAAACATCCCTGCCGGATTTGAAGGTGGTGCCCTCGACTTTGCATCCAGCCCATTTGCCTGGGCTATATTCCACCTGACTTATTCTTTTAAATATATCGGTTCTGCCGTACTGGTACTCTGCACACTATTCCTGATGATTTTGAACCGTCGTGCCATCATTAAAATGCAGAAAGCAGCCAAAGAAACAGCAAACAATTAATAAATAACCAAATAAAAAAAACATCATGAAGAAATTCGCAATTGCACTGATGTTGGGTGTTGCCGCCGTATCGGCTTCCGCTCAAGTAAATTACAAGATGCAGGTTGCTTGCAACCCGCAGGACGTTAAAACGTATGACACAAACCGTCTGCGTAGTAGTTTCCTGATGGAGAAAGTAATGGCTCCGGATGAAATCAATGTAACTTATTCTATGTATGACCGCCTCATCTTTGGTGGTGCAGTACCTGCAACCAAAGAATTGGTTCTCGAAACTATCGATCCGCTGAAAGCTTCTTATTTCTTGGAAAGAAGAGAATTAGGCGTTATCAATATCGGTGGTGAAGGTATTGTTACCGTAGATGGCAAAGAATACACACTGAACTTTAAAGATGCTTTATACGTAGGTAGAGGCAACAAAAAAGTAACTTTCAAGAGCAAAGATGCAGCGAAACCTGCTAAATTCTACATCAACTCAGCCACAGCTCATAAAGCATATAAGACTCAGTTGATCACTATCGACGGCCGCAAGGGATCTTTGAAAGCTAACTCTTTCCCTGCCGGTAAGATGGAAGAAAGTAATGACCGCGTAATCAATCAGCTAATCGTAAACAATGTATTGGAAGAAGGTCCTTGTCAATTGCAAATGGGTCTGACCGAACTGAAACCGGGTAGTGTTTGGAATACAATGCCTGCTCATACACACAGCCGTCGCGTTGAAGCTTATTTCTACTTCAATGTACCGCAGGACAATGCCGTCTGCCACTTCATGGGCGAACCTCAGGAAGAACGTATCGTATGGATGCAAAACGAACAAGCTATCATGTCACCCGAATGGTCAATTCATGCCGCAGCAGGAACCAGCAACTATATGTTTATCTGGGGTATGGCTGGTGAGAACCTTGACTATGGAGATATGGACAAACTAAAATACACAGAAATGCGTTAAGCCCCCCATTAAATAGGCATGGATTCTAGTTCCGTGCCTATTTTTTTACAACCAAACAATAAATCTATTATCATGAGTACATCCAAAAACACAATGGGCAAAATGACCAATTACCGTTGGACAATATGCGCTATGTTATTTTTCGCGACAACAGTTAACTACCTCGACCGCCAGGTCCTTTCCCTTACCTGGAAAGATTTCATCGCCCCGGAATTTCACTGGACAGATGCCGACTATGGAGATATAACAGCCATATTTTCTATTGTATATGCCATTGCTAACCTGTTTGCCGGACGTTTCATCGACTGGATGGGTACACGAAAAGGCTATGTTTGGGCAATTGGTGTATGGTCATTGGGGGCTTGTGCGCATGCTTTGTGCGGCTGGGCTACCGAGCACGTAGTTGGTATTCATGATGCTGCCGAAATGATTTCCGCCACTGGCGCTGTGGCTTCTACTATTACTATTACCAGTGTTTATTTCTTTATTGCCGCCCGCGTTATTTTAAGTATAGGTGAAGCAGGAAACTTCCCCGCCGCTATTAAAGTGACCGCTGAATACTTTCCGAAAAAAGACCGCGCATTCTCTACTTCTATCTTCAATGCAGGTGCTACTGTAGGAGCTTTGGCAGCTCCGGTAACCATTCCTTCGTTGGCACGGTACTTCCAAGCTATGGGTATTGGCAATGGTTGGGAAATGGCTTTTATCGTGATCGGTGCATTAGGTTTCGTCTGGATGGGTATGTGGTTGTTCATGTATAAAAAGCCACACGACAATATAAAAGTCAATGCAGCAGAATTAGCATATATCGAACAAGATAAACAAGCCGAAGAAGAACTGCGACCGACTACGAACAAAGTAGAAAAAAAGCTCTCTTTCCTACAATGTTTAAAGTATCGCCAGGCATGGGCATTTGCCCTTGGTAAGTTTACAACTGACGGTGTGTGGTGGTTCTTCCTTTTCTGGACACCTGCCTACATCTCAGACGTTTACGGTTTCTCTTCGGATAGTGGTACAGCACAATTATTGATATTTGTACTCTATGCAATCACTATGCTATCCATCTATGGTGGTAAATTACCCACAATTATCATTAACAAAACAGGTTTGAATCCGTATGCTGCCCGTATGCGAGCAATGTTCATTTTCGCTCTTTTCCCGTTGCTTGCTCTGTTCGCACAACCGTTAGGTTCATATTCATACTGGTTCCCTATTATTATTATCGGTATCGCCGGAGCAGCTCACCAATCCTGGTCAGCCAATATCTATTCTGTAGTTGGCGATATGTTCCCCAAAAGTGCAGTGGCTACTATCATTGGTTTTGGAGGTATGGCAGGAGGTGTCGGTGCATTCATTATCAACAAGAGTTCCGGCATGCTGTTTACCTATGCAGGTGAAACGCAAATGACTTTCATGGGCTTCCAAGGCAAACCGGCAGGGTATTTTATTATCTTCTGTATATGTGCAGTATCTTATTTGATTGGCTGGTTTATTATAAAGGCATTAGTACCGAAATATAAGCCTATCGTATTGGATTAATTCATTATAAGACATAAAAAAAGCTTTTTCTCACGAAAAAGCTTTCTTTTGTCTTCCCACCATTCTAAGCAAAGATCTAAGTGAAGGAAGACACAATTTAAGATGAAAAAAAGGGAAGTCTCACGACTTCCACAGTTCTTCTAACCTTAAATCTAAATCTCTATGAAAAAAACGTTCGGCAAAGATAAGTGTTTATTAGGCAAATTGCTATTAATAAAGTATATAAATTGATAGAAAACATTTAATATATGCTAACACATTCGTATTAAAGTGCACAAGAAGTTGCTCCTAATAATTTGGAATAAATAGGATTGAGACGAAGTAATTCAGGAACACCCGTCATAAACATCTGCTTACGGGCACGAGTGAGAGCAACATTGAGTTTACGGTCAATCTGAATATTGTTTTCTTCAGTTAAGTTAGCTAGAAATCTTAATTGATAGGCACGATTTACAGAGAAAGAGTAGATAATCACATCCCGTTCACTACCTTGGAAACGCTCCACTGTATCAATCAGTATGTCGTTTAAGGCAGGAATTCCTAACTGGGAAATCGTTTTTTTAATCAAAGCTATCTGGCTACGATAAGGAGTAATGATACCTAGAGTTGATGAAGGATCAAAGCCGGAACCGGACGAATATTGGCGATATACTGCTTCCGATAAACGAGCCACAATCTGTGCCTCCGAGTGATTCATCTTTGCCGATTGCGCTGGCGGCTCGGGTACAGAAGGCAAGAATGCGACACGACGTGTCAGTAAATCGGCAAATTCGCAGTCTACCAGTTCCGGAGAGAGTTCCAAAGTTCCACTTTGATGCGGCAAACCAACCGATTGCAACAATCCACCATAAAAAGCATGATTGGGAAAAGAAGCTACTTCTACATTCATCCGCCCTTGACGACACAACATGTCGAAATAGTGATTAGTAGTTAGTGATAAGTGATTCGTTGCGGGCAAAGTATGCTTGAGGTTACGATACAGACGCTCGAATAGGGAGTCTTTCAAATTATACAAACCAATAGACCGCAAGGCTTCATCGCATACTTCAGATTGTTCGGAAGACTGTAATACTACAGCGGGGAGTTGCTTATGATCGCCAATCAATATAAATTTGCCAATAGCATCGGTACCTGCCGGGTTCCGGGTACAGAGCAATCCTAGAAGCTGAGGTTCAAGAATTTGAGTAGCCTCATCCACAATAGCAACATCAAAAGTTTTTAAACGGAATAATTCCGTTTTTGCGGAGAGTGTGGCGACTGTGCCCACAAATACCCGGCAGCGGGCAATACGTTCCTGCACCTCACGACGAGTAGAGCAAGTTTCCAGCACATTTTCTATCAGATGCGACCGGTATACCTCATCACAAGACAATTCGCTGCCGATACGAATAAAGTCTATTTCAGGGGTTATAGCAGCGAGCGTTTTACTGATCTCATCTATAGCACGATTGGTATAAGAAAGCAGCAATATCTGTTTTCCTTCCTGATAGAAAGTTTCTACCATAGAGCGTAATGCACGAGAGGTTTTTCCAGTACCCGGAGGACCTATTAAAAGGAAATAATCCTGGGCTGCTTTCGCTTTCAGAGTGATTCGGGTGAAATCATTCGTTGCCGATTCGATACGGTCATTCAGAGAAGCGTCGAACGCAGGCGGACGCTGACCTAATAACAAGTCACGACGGCTTTTCGTGGCAGAAAGGAAAGCGGAAAGACCTAAATACATACCTCGGAAAGAGGTATCCATATAATCGTGCTCCACTGCATATAAACTCTTGGCAGGAAGTACTCCTGCATTCTGTTGGGCGGCACGAAGACGAATACATATTTTTTCATCAGATATACGTTCGATGTTCCCTTTGAATACCATTTTATTAGTGACGTTGTCCGTATCAACATTCCGCTCATAGAGGACTACAGCATCTCCTTGACGAAAATTCGGAAGAACAGAGGAGGTTTGTTCTTTTATGCCTAACAGCAAATAAGGCTTATGAGCATCGGCTGCATGATTCTCACGGATAGCCAAGTCATATAATATCTCCCCTGCTTCACATTTTTCTGCCAAAGTAGAGAGCCAAAGAGCCGCAGCACCTGCCCGTCCTTCATAATCAATGTCACCGGATTTAGAAGTATAGAGTTCTTTGGTTATAAAGTTATAAAGAGTATAGAAATAACTCTGCTCCAAAGAAGATAATGAACGGATGCGTTGCGTCACCGTATCAATGGAAGGATAAAGAAATCGCTTCCACAAGGTATTGTCCAGGCAACGTTGATTTAATGTATCCGGATTGATATCTTTCAACCGTTCTGCCGTATATTGGGGGCTATTCCTTAGCTGAATACTGTATTCATTCGCCACAATCCGGTTTCTGAGATCCATTACCCTTCGTACCATCGCCCACGAAGGACGCGCCGGATAAAGCAACGGATAACGTGTATATAATAGATAGGCCTTTACCTTTCGATGTTCCATACCCATCGAGAACTCCAATACAGCTTGATAAAGTAACATCTGCACTTTATTATTCTCCTTGGGCTCTACCTTGCCACGAATAGAGTATTCGTCCGCCTTACCCGACTTCATTTCGATGAAAGAAGTCATATCACGCTGCATATAGTCCAAACGTCCTTGCAAACCCAAGGCTTCGCATATATAGGTAGGTTCGAGCACTGCATCAGTCTTATCCAATTCATATCCCGAAGCACGGAAAGTTTCTGTTACCGTCTGCCGGATATTCTCAAAGTGGCGCTTGCAATCGGCAAAGAATTCCACTTCCTTCTCCCGGTCACGTAGATCGGCACATGCAGCCAATTCAATAGGATAAGTACGAAAGGCTTTCTGCATACACGTCAGATAATCGGGTGCTTCCTTGGCGTGAATCCATTCATCCAAAAAAAGATTGGCGATATTACCCAGTAAAAGGGGTCGGGTATTATCGGGCGATTGTAGTCGGGCAAGTATATAATTGGCAGGATGGTGCCCGTAATCCTTGAAACATTCTGCCAGCGAACTAATATCCAGTAGATAGTCCGGTTCAAGAATTATAAAAGAGGGAGTGAGTATGCCTGCCTCATCCACAGATACATCGAGAAAGTTCACTTGTGCATGGCGCCACAAAATACGGCAGGTTTCGGCAAACTCTTCATTGATTTGCGGTACATTGTAACGAACACGAAGCAGTTCATCTGCCACCGTATCTATAGGCAATACATATAAATAGGTATCATCAGCATACTGAAAACAGACACGCATGCGCTTCACTCGTTCTTTGGCCGGAGGAGCTACCACGTATGTAGCGTCGGCACGAGGCAGCAACCGGTAGAGTACATCGGGAATATCCTGCCCTGTCAATCGCTTTACAAAAAAAGCCAAAGTCTTGGAGTCACGCAGCAGTTGTTCGTAAGACGGTTCAGCCTGACGGTTCAATATAGCATTCGATGTTAAACGAAAAGTATGCAGTCGATTCTGTTCTACAATAGACAGACCGACTTTGGAAGCAACAAAACTAATACGGGCGGAGAGATCGGTCATCTGCAAACTACCGTCAGTCATTTGTGTACGGCACAGACGCTCTAACAATTCACGCAACTGGCGATAGGCAGTATCTAAAGGAATGCCGTCTTTGCGACAGGCTCCTAAAAGTATATCAAAGTATTCTTTTACTTCATTCTCCATCATTCTTCCGACTCCACTTCTTCCACTTCATCAGTCTTCTTATCCTTTATCATCAGGATACTCAACTCATAGAGCAAATAAAGCGGAACAGCCACAACTGTCAATGTGAACGGATCGCCAGTAGGCGTAATAATAGCGGCAGCAATAACTATAATTACTACAGCATGCCGGCGGTATTTACGCAAGAAGGTTTTATTGACCAGTCCCAGCAAAGAAAGTAACCAAGTCACCAATGGCAACTCAAATGCCAGCCCCATGCAGAGTACCAACATCATGAAGTTATCGATATACGAATTTAATGAAATTTGATTCTCTATGGTCGAACTCAACTGGTAAGTGGAAAGGAAACGTAAAGTCAACGGGTATACCATAAAATACCCCAGCAGTACACCTACGAAAAACATGACCGTGCCAATGCCCAACGCCTTCTTTACCCCTGTTTGTTCATTCGGATAGAGTGCCGGACTGACAAACCGCCAGATTTCATAGAATATGTAAGGAGCAGCTGTAACCACGGACATCCAGAAAGCCGTAGATATGTGAATGAAGAATGGTGCAGCCAGATTAATATTAATCAGCTTAATATCAAATTCCTGTGTAAAGAACTCATCATCAAGATTGAACACCTGCCCGATGTAACGCAGTAGATCATAAAAAATAAAATCATTATGGCAAGGAGCCAAAATAACTTGGTCGAACAGATAAGGCATAGCAATAAAATAGCCTACAGCCAATACAAACCACACACCAAGTACCCGAAAGAGTACACGACGCAATTCATCCAGATGATCCCAGAAAGTCAGTTCTTTTTCTGCCATAAAATAAGAGAAGGAGTTATAGATAAAACCAATAACTCCGTAAAGTTATCATTTATCTTTTGAAGCGGGAGTATCAATATCGTCCTTAGCCTTATTAATTTCTTCTTTAGCTTCATTGACACCGTCTTTGAAACTCTTCACCCCTTTGCCTAGTCCACGCATTAACTCGGGAATTTTCTTGCCGCCAAACAACAATAAGATAACAAGGGCTATGATAATCCATTCAGAGCCGCTGGGCAGGAAACCTAATAAAAGTAAATTTGTCATAGTATAATGTATTTATTTCGCACAAAGATAGGAAAAAATAGTGATTAGTGATTAATGATTAGTGATTTGTTTATAAGAGTGCTATTTATTAATCACTAATCACTATTTTTCAGTCTTGATAATAAACCCGCTTCACTCGGGTAGAAATACTGGTTAATACCTCGTATGGTATCGTGTCGAGTACATCGGATAAAACGGTAATAGGTAGATGATCGCCGAATATTTCCACGGAATCCCCTTCTTTGCAATCAATGTCTGTAACATCGATCATACAAACATCCATGCAGATATTGCCCACGTATGGTGCTTTCTGACCATTTACCAGACAGTAAGCATGTCCATTACCCAAATGCCGGTTCAAACCGTCGGCATAACCGATAGGCAAGGCGGCAATACGGGATGGACGAACCAAATGTCCTTTACGGCTATATCCTACAGTATCTTCCTGAGGCACATCGCGTATCTGAAGAATGGTAGTCTTCAATGTACTGACATTATTCATAATAGAATTATCTATAGGACTGACGCCATACAGTCCCAGTCCCAAACGAACCATATCGAATTGTGCGCCGGGGAAACGCTCTATACCCGCAGAATTGCAGATATGGCGAAGTATCTTATGTGGAAATGCTTCCTGCAATTCCAAAGACGCTCCTTCGAACATCTCTATTTGTTGACGTGTGAAGGCATCGAACTGCGACGCATCACTACCCACAAAATGAGAGAATACCGAACGGGCAATAACAGCATTCTGCGATTTCAGACGTTCAATAAGGCGGGGCATATCTTCGGGAGCAAATCCCAAACGATGCATACCGGTATCTAATTTTATATGGATAGGGAAGTTCGTGATACCTTCCTTTTCGGCTTCTTTAATAAGAGCATCCAGCAGATGGAAACTATAGACTTCGGGTTCCAGTTTATAATCGAACATCGTCTTGAATGCGGTCATCTCAGGATTCATGATGATAATGCTCGCCGTAATTCCGGCTTTGCGCAATTCAGAACCTTCGTCGGCTACGGCTACGGCAAGATAGTCTACATGATGCTCTTGCAGAGTCTTGGCTATTTCGTACGAACCTGCGCCGTATGCAGAAGCTTTAACCATACATACCATCTTGGTTTCGGGTTTCAGTTTGCTACGGTAGTAGTTCAGGTTGGCTATCATCGCACCGAGGTTGACTTCAAGTATTGTTTCGTGTACTTTCTTCTCCAACACTTCCGTCAATGCATCGAAACCGAATTTGCGGGCACCTTTTATCAAAATAATCTCGTTCTCCAAACGGAGTTCTCCCCTTTCGATGGCACGAATGAGAGCATCGGTATTGACATAGAATGACTTGTCGATATCAAAACGTGAAGCACAACTGGTGATTTCGCTACCTACACCGATAATTCTCTCTATACCACGACTGTTTACCAATTGCGCTACCTGACGGTAGAGAGTAGGAGTATTTTGCCCGGTTTCAAGAATATCAGAAAGTATCAAGGTGCGCTTCAAGCCTTTGGACTGCGAGCGGCGGTACAAGAAGTTAAGTGCTATATCCAGTGAGCCAAGATCTGAGTTATAACTGTCATTTACCAATAAGCAACCATTTTTGCCTTCTTTCACTTCCAATCGCATGGCTACCGGTTCCAGCTTTGTCATGCGTTCCGTTATCTTTTCGGCGGGGAGCATCAGATATAAGCAGGCTGCCAAACAATTCAATGAGTTCTCAATGGAAGCATCGTCTATAAAAGGAAGGGTAAACGTATTGTCCATATCCAGGTAACGATAGGAAATAACAGTGCAATCGTCTTTCTTCTCTACCTTACTTATAAATAGAGGGCGTTCCATATCTTTCCGGCTCCACGCTATTTCACGGGCCGAAAGCATGGACTTCGCCACACAATTACTGATAAACTCATCGTCGCCATTGTAAATTACCACATCACAGCCTTTGAACAGGGCAAGCTTCTCCATACACTTTTCCTGCAAAGAGAAAAAGTTCTCCTGGTGTGCGCCACCGATATTGGTTAATATACCGATGGTAGGCTTGATGATATTCTGCAAAGAGCGCATCTCGCCCGGTTCCGAAATACCAGCTTCGAAGATAGCCAATCCGGAATCCTCGTTCATTTGCCATACCGACAAAGGAACGCCAATCTGCGAATTATAACTGCGGGGTGAACGTACAATGGCACGCTCAGGACTCAGTAATTGGTGTAACCATTCTTTTACAATCGTTTTTCCATTGCTACCCGTGATGCCGATAACAGGGATCTGGAATTGTCCGCGATGTTGTTCGGCCAACTTCTGTAAAGCTTTCAGAGGATTGGTAACTACCAACAAATTGATGGCTGAAAGTTGATAGTTAGTAACAAGTCGCGCACCATCTTCACTTACAACGAAATTGCGTACACCACGAGCGTATAAATCAGGTATATAACGAGTACCGTCACTTCGTCTGGTAGCTAATGCGAAGAATAATGTTTCTTCGGGGAAACTCAGGGAACGACTATCAGTAAGTAGCCAATCAATAGTAGCCGGCACATTCCCTACACGCCGGGCACCAATAGTTTCGGTTATGCTTTCAATCGAATACGACATATATCTTTCTCTTTTTTGAAATCTAAGTACGGGTATTTTCCGTTAAGTCGGTCTATTTTTAACACAATTTGTCCTAAAAAACGCTTATACTCGTCAGACTCAGGATGAAAGGGTTTATGTGAGAGCGCTTTACGTATATTTTCACTTTCTTCCATAATCTGTAACGCAGCCGTAGAGATACAAGTTTGCACAAATCGTTCCCACACATACCGGGCAGCAACTTCGGAGGGATGAACCATATCTTCCGCATAAAAGCGGTAATCGCGCAACTCATCTATTAGTAACTCGTATGCAGGGAAGTAGAAAACTTGCTCCGGAAAAGCAACCTGCAATTGTTCTATTGCCAAAAGCAAAGTAGCTTTACTCAAGTTATTGGCATGCATTCCATCACGAACATGACGGATGGGACTGACGGTAAACAAGACTTTCAGCTTTGGATTTTGCATGAACAAATCGGTAAGTAGAGTTTGGTAATCAAGCACTATTTCTTCTATTGAAAGCTTACGACGAGTAAAGTTCGCTTCCGGTTGTTTATGACAGTTAGCAACTATTTCTCCTGTATCTTTAGACTCGTATACCCAAGCCGTACCAAATGTCAGTAGAAGATAATCGACCTTAGCTAAATTATTATGTGCTTCCTGCAATCGCTCATTGATGCACTGCAAAACCACTTCAGCATCTGCCGAAGAAAAGTCTCCATGATGCATCGGACTATGCCAACACTCACGAAAGAAAAACAATTGACCAGAATTATATTTCTTCCCTATACTTATTTCACGCAATGCGGCAGATATTGAGAGTGGATTATAAAGAACTCCGTATGGGTTGACATCGCAGCAGAACTTTGCATCAGTCAGTTTAATGCCCATATTACTAGCAAAGCAGGAGCCAAGACACATCAAACGGTCTGCATGCGTCAGTCGTGGCATGTCAGTGGATAATTCAACGGGAGTAAAGAAATTCATAGGTGCTCGAAGTTATATCTATCTCTATGCAAAAATAGAACTTATTCTTTATTGCCATGATAGAAAAAGCTATGTTTTATGAAACTTTGGTATTGAAAATAATATTCATTCAGCTTCCATGCTTCCACCCATTTCCTATATCTCGCTATTCATAGGCATTACAGATGTGGTGGAAGCAAATTAAAAAGGTGGAGGCAAAATTTGCTTCCACTAAATGTAAACTGGCTACATATATACTTCACATTAGATAGCACGTGCATTTCATAGGGTACAAACGCTTGTTTGTTTGTGAATAGATAGGGGTTTCTTAGCTTCTATACATACGTTTGAACGATTAGATACAGCCATTTATTAGGGGCTAGCATTAGTAAGCTTATAAGATTACAATTGTAGACTGATAAGCTGACTAATGTAAAGTGAAAGGCTGACAAATGTAAACAGATAACAAACAATAGAGATAAACAACACAAGTACATAGCTTTTACACAACAAATATAGGGGAAAGTCGTATCAACAACAGTAGTTTCGGGCGCTCAACACTGAGCATGCAGGAAGTTAATAATGTGTTTGCACGATATTAACTCCGTGTTGACACGATATTTATATCATGTTGACACGAAATACGTTCTTTGTATTGTGTTTGGTATTCTATTGATTAGTAGACAAATAAATAGATATTCAGGACGATACACTATGAGGGCAAATACTTACTCTCATACTTGCTCTCATAGTTGCTCTCATGACTCAAACACCGATAAATAGGGGGATACAAAGCATCTATGAGGGCATGAGAGCAAATATGTATGCAAAACTAAAATGATTCTCTCAATATAAAAAGAACTCTGTGTCTCCGTGTTCAAATACAAATTGTCATTTAGTTCAAAACGGTTTTAATAGTGAGCTAAAGTTAAGAACACAAATTACGCGAATTACACAAATAAATAGCTGCGCTGTGTACAGTGAGATATGCAGAAAGGCAATATCTGTGTAATTTGCGTAATTTGTGTTCCTTTCAGAATTAATTCATAACCCACAAAAATGAATATACAGTTCGATATACAACGCCATTCCTAATCAAAAAATACATATTATTATTTTGATTGAAACAATATTGTGTCTAACTTTGTTGAATTATCTAGCCAACAAACAAATAAAGTAGTCATTTAGAACAACAAACAATATTAACGCATAAAAGTAATGAACCGTAAAAAAACTAGTCTTTGCTATCTCTTCCTGGCATTTTTGCTCGGAGGAGTATTCGTATTGACGAGTTGTGACAAAGGAAATGATGTCTACAACCCGAACCACATTCAAGAGGAAGCCAAAAAAGCTTTTCCTGTAAAAGACATTGACCCAAACCAAACTTGGGAAATGAGTTCTATTTGCAATGCATCTGTTTCTGTAAATGAAAAGACAGGAGGAGCATATACGATTAAAGTCTATACTGAAAATCCCTATAATACAAACGGAAACGCTTTTCTGCTCGCCAAAACAAGCGTAACAGACGGGCAGACTGTGAACTTTAAGTTCGATATACCTTTGGCATTACAGTATGTATATGTGATGAAGGTGAATAGCGAAGGATATAGTTCAACGAAAACTGTTTTTGTGACAGACAAAAAGATAGATGTCTCTTTTGGCGGAGCAAATACTGTTGCTATGGCAGCGAAAACAAGAGCAGTATCTTCTATTGTCAATTTTACAACACCCGATGTTAATGACGTCAGTATATTTCCTACAAAAGAATCCATTCAGCAATTAAGTTTAACCAAAACGGACGGACAGATTGCAAATGCAGCTAATTACAGAATAGATTCATCGGTAAAGAGTATAAATAATTGGGGTAGTAACGCCAAAATGTATGTTACTGAGAATACTACATTGAGCAGTTTATATATCGCAGGAAATTCTAAGTTATATATACTTCCCGGAGTAACTTTGACTCTTACAGATAATAAAGAATTTTCATTATCACAAAGTGGTTCCATTATTAGTGTAGGTTCCGGTGCTACTTTTAATGTAAACAGTAAATATTTACAAGCCTCTATTGCCACTATTTATAATTTAGGTACAATAAATGCAAAAGCTATAGATATAGCAGGCTCCGGATATATTTATAACAGTGGTACTCTCGATATTGAAAACGAAATAAACACTTCCAATGATAATGCTCTTTTAGTGAACGAGGGGGTTATAAAAGCATCTTCATTAGAGACCAAAGGCAGTAGTTCTTTCTATAACAGTGGAGAAGTTACAATTTCAGGCAAAACCTTTTTAAGTAGTGGCAGTCAGAAATGGGAAAACCAAGGATACTTCAATACCAATAATATGGAAATTAAGGCTTCAAGCCCCTACCTACTAAATGCCTGCAAATTATATGTTGAAGAAGAATTCAAAATAAGCGTATCTCAGGCTGCTCCTGAAAATAACTTTAATGTAGATGGAGGAGCTTATGTAGAGTGCGGAAGCCTGTATTTAAATAATGCAACAGTGAACATGGGAGGAAAATCTTTCTTTAATGTTTTGGGTACTGCCACATACGAATATAATACAAGAGGCTTTTATAGCATAACCAATGATTTTGCATTATTGAAAATAGGTAAAGCTGTTCAGGCATCAATTGCTATAGGACATGCTAATTCTATCGGCTATCATGGAAAGTTGTATATTGCTTGTAAAAATCATTTTGAAAACGGATCAACAGGTGGTGTGCCTTATATAATCGTAGATGATGATGCACAAATGACCGGCGCCGACAATGCCGACATCAAGATTCCGTCTTCTACTTGTAACCCCGGTTATAACTCAACTCCGGATGAAGGCGGTAAAAATGATAAGGTTATAGAGTATGCATACGCCTTTGAGGATATGATGTTAGAGGCAGGCGACTATGACTTTAACGATGTAGTGCTTTATGTCACTGCTCCTTTTATTAATGAAGGCGGCGAGCGGGTAATAGATGTAACCCTTAAAGCAGCCGGGGCAACCAAAAAGCTGGCAGTTATATTCAATGACGGAACAACAACGACCACTTTGTTTGAAAATGTACACACTGCATTAAAAGTTGCTGAAGGAACCATTGTAAACACAGGTGGAACAACAGGAACTCCCAGCACAGTAGCCATCAAAGTAGGAGACAATTTCAATCTTACAAACAATGGAGACCTCTATATTTCTGATGGAAAAAGAGATGTACATATCCCGAACTTCACACCCGGTTTTAAAGTTGGAGATGCTCCATACGCCCTTCGCATAGCATACGCAAGTTGGAAATGGCCGAAAGAAAGAAATCTGATAACAGAAGCTTATCCCGATTTTGCCGATTGGGCAAAGAATGCAATGGAAGCACCGAATTGGTATAACAACTTCAACAGCGATAAAGTCATAGGAATAGAATAACAAATATCCCGCATAATAAAAGTCAGGCTGCAAAATAAGTGTTTTGCAGCCTGACTTTTTGATGCCCATACACCATTAAAATGCACCTTAACACCTCTTCTACATTTTTTCTCTCTAAAAACATCCTACCATCCGTTTTCTTTTGCTATTTTTGCATTTTGTAATCTTCAGAACAGAGATGAAAACAGAACCAACAACATATAACTTGTTAAATTCAATTTCTACTCCCGAAGACCTACGCCAGCTTAGCGTAGATCAACTTCCTGAGGTTTGTAATGAATTGAGGCAAGACATTATTAAAGAAGTATCGTGCAACCCCGGACATTTTGCTGCTAGTCTTGGCACAGTAGAATTGACCGTTGCTTTGCATTATGTCTTCAATACCCCTTACGACCGAATAGTATGGGATGTGGGACATCAGGCTTATGGACATAAGATCCTGACCGGACGTCGCGAATCCTTCTCTACCAACCGAAAATTCAAAGGAATCCGCCCTTTCCCCTCTCCCGATGAAAGTGAATATGACACTTTCACCTGCGGACATGCCTCCAACTCCATTTCTGCTGCTTTGGGTATGGCAGTTGCTGCGTCCAAGAAGGGCGAGACTAACCGTCATGTAGTAGCCATCATCGGCGACGGAAGCATGAGTGGTGGTCTGGCATTCGAAGGACTGAACAATGCTTCTTCCACTAACAACAACTTGCTTATCATTCTCAACGACAATGATATGGCAATAGACCGTAGTGTAGGTGGCATGAAGCAATACCTCTTCAACTTAACTACCAGCAACCGTTATAATCAGCTCCGATTCAACATTTCCAGAGTATTGTTCAAGATGGGTATCCTGAACGAAGACCGCCGCAAAGCCCTTATCCGCTTCGCTAACAGTCTAAAATCTATGGCCGCCCAACAACAGAATATCTTCGAAGGAATGAATATCCGTTACTTCGGTCCCGTAGACGGACACGATGTTAAAAATATCGCACGTATTCTCCGGGATATAAAAGATATGCAAGGTCCGAAGATACTGCACCTGCATACCATCAAAGGCAAAGGATTTGAACCGGCCGAGAAGGATCCGGGCATCTGGCATGCCCCCGGCAAGTTTGATCCCGAAACAGGTGAGCGCTTTACTGCCGACACCAGCGACTTACCTCCTCTATTTCAGGATGTATTCGGTGATACTTTGGTAGAGCTAGCCAATCAGAACCCAAGAATAGTCGGCGTTACTCCCGCCATGCCCACGGGATGTTCTATGAACAGACTGATGGAGACTATGCCCGGTCGGGCATTTGATGTAGGCATTGCCGAAGCTCATGCAGCGACTTTCTCAGGTGGTATGGCCAAAGAAGGCTTACAACCTTTCTGTAACATTTATTCCTCGTTTATGCAACGGGCATACGACAGTGTAATACACGATATCGCCATCCTTCGACAGCCCGTAGTACTTTGTCTCGACCGTTCGGGACTGGTAGGCGAAGACGGTCCGACTCACCACGGTGTTTTCGACCTAGCTTATTTTCGTCCGATCCCCAATATGACAATCTCCTCTCCAATGGATGAGCACGAACTGCGTCGCCTGATGTATACCGCACAATTACCGGACAAAGGGCCATTCGTTATCCGCTATCCCCGTGGACGCGGTATATTGTTGGATTGGAAATGCCCATTCGAAGAAATACCTGTAGGCAAAGGTCGCAAATTGAAAGACGGCAAAGACCTTGCAGTCATCTCCATCGGCCCGATAGGTAATATCGCCGCAAGCGCTATCAAGCGGGCAGAGAGAGAGAAGAATTTATCCATAGCCCATTATGACTTGCGTTTCCTTAAACCACTGGATGAGGAACTCTTGCATGAAGTAGGTCGCAATTTTCAACATATCATTACCATAGAAGATGGTATACGAAAAGGTGGTATGGGCAGTGCCGTACTGGAATTTATGGCAGATAATGACTATACCCCACATGTACAACGTATTGGTGTGCCCGACTCATTCATTGAGCACGGTAGCATAAAAGAGTTGTATCATCTTTGTGGAATGGATGAAGAAGGAATCTATAATCAATTGACAATGAACAATTGATAATTGACAATTATGAAAATAATCATTGCAGGTGCCGGCGCAGTAGGCACACACTTGGCAAAACTGTTGTCCCGCGAAAAACAGGACATCATTCTGATGGACGACAACGAAGAAAGATTGAGTACTTTGAGCTCAAACTTCGATTTGATGACAGTCGCCACCTCCCCTACCTCGATTAAAGGTTTAAAAGAAGCAGGAGCCGGCGAAGCCGATTTGTTCATTGCCGTTACCCCAGATGAAAGCCGGAACATGACCGCATGTATGTTAGCCAACAATCTCGGAGCAGAGAAAACGGTTGCCCGCATTGACAACTACGAATATTTACTACCCAAGAACAAAGAGTTTTTCCAGAAGTTGGGCGTGGATTCACTGATTTATCCCGAAATGCTTGCAGCCAAGGAAGTAGTATCTTCTATCCGCATGAGCTGGGTACGCCAGTGGTGGGAGTTCTGTGGAGGTGCCTTGATATTGCTAGGTACTAAGATGCGTGAAAAAGCAGAAATACTGAATATCCCTCTCCATCAGTTGGGAGGTCCCGAGCTACCCTATCATATAGTAGCCATCAAACGAAATAACGAAACACTGATTCCGAGAGGTGACGATACCATCAAATTGCATGATATTGTTTACTTCACCACTACCCGCAAATATGTACCTTATATTCGTAAGATAGCTGGTAAAGAAGACTATGCCGACGTACGAAACGTAATGATTATGGGCGGTAGTCGCATTGCCGTGCGTACAGCACAATATGTTCCCGACTATATGCAAGTGAAGATTGTAGACAGTGACCTGAATCGTTGCAACCGCCTGACCGAGATTCTGGATGACAAGGTCATGATTATTAATGGCGACGGTCGCGACATGGATCTGCTTATAGAAGAAGGACTGAAAAATACGGAGGCTTTTGTTGCACTGACCGACAGTTCCGAAACCAACATCCTTGCGTGCCTTGCAGCCAAACGAATGGGAGTAAGCAAAACCGTAGCCGAAGTTGAGAACATCGACTATATAGGTATGGCGGAAAGTCTTGATATCGGTACCGTTATCAATAAGAAATTAATCGCCGCCAGCCACATTTATCAGATGATGCTGGATGCAGACGTAAGTAACGTGAAATGTCTGACATTCGCCAATGCCGATGTAGCGGAATTTACCGTCAAAGCCGGTTCGAAAATAACCAAACATCCGGTAAAGGATTTAGGGCTGCCCAAAGGTACTACCATCGGAGGTTTGATTCGTCATGGCGAAGGTGTAGTGGTTACAGGTAATACCCTTATAGAACCCGGCGATCACGTTGTGGTATTCTGCCTGAGCATGATGATTAAGAAAATAGAGAAATACTTCAACTAAAGTGATTAACTTCAAGACAATTATACGAATTATCGGCATCTTATTGCTGCTGGAAACAATCATGTTTCTTGGTTGCTCCATCGTATCTTTATACTATGGTGAAGACGATTCGTTCGCTTTCTGGAAAGCAGGGGCAATCACAGCGGGAGTCGGTTTAGTATTAGCAGCCCTTGGTAAAGGAGGCAACCACCAGCTAACTCGCCGTGACGGTTATGTATTGGTCAGTACCGCCTGGGTAGCTTTCTCACTTTTCGGCATGCTTCCGTTCTATATCGGAGGATATATACCTGACGTAACCGATGCTTTTTTTGAAACGATGTCCGGGTTCACCAGTACCGGTGCCACTATTCTGAATAATATCGATTCACAACCACATGGCATTCTCTTCTGGCGCAGTATGACCCAATGGATTGGTGGTCTGGGGATTATCATGTTCACCATTGCTATTCTTCCCATCTTTGGTGTAAGCGGTCTACAAGTATTTGCAGCAGAAGCCAGCGGACCTACACACGACAAAGTACACCCTCGTATCGGTATAACAGCAAGATGGATCTGGAGTATCTATACCGGTATCACCGCTCTTCTCGTAATTCTGCTAATGCTGGGAGGCATGGGATGGTTCGATAGTGTCTGCCATGCATTTGCAACTACCGGAACGGGTGGTTTCTCTACCAAGCAGGCAAGTGTAGCTTACTATAGTTCACCTTATATAGAATATGTCATTTCTATCTTCATGTTTATTTCCGGCATTAACTTCACGCTACTGTTGCTATTAGTTAACGGGAAATTAAAAAAAATTATTAGTAATGCGGAACTAAAATTCTACTTCGGGTCTGTCGTATTCTTTACCACGATTATAGCTGTAGGGCTCTATTACACAAGCTCGATGGGAGCGGAAGAATCTTTCCGGAAATCCTTGTTCCAAGTTATTTCCTTGCATACTTCCACCGGTTTTGCTACCGACGATTACATGCTTTGGAAACCTGTTCTGTGGGGATTACTAACCATTATCATGGTATTGGGAGCCTGTGCAGGAAGCACAACCGGAGGACTGAAATGTATTCGTTTGGTTATCCTCACAAAGGTTTCACGTAATGAATTCAAGCATATCATACACCCCAACGCAGTATTACCTGTACGCATTAATAAGCAAGTAATCTCACCTTCTATTGTTTCAACCGTACTGGCATTCTGTTTCATCTATATCATTATCATAATAGCCAGTGTTTTCCTTATGTCTGCAATGGGAATCGATTATTCGGAATCCATTGGATGTGTTATTTCGAGCATTGGTAATATGGGACCCGGCCTAGGTACTTGTGGTCCGGCATATTCGTGGAGCGAATTGCCTGACGCAGCTAAATGGCTCCTGGCATTTCTTATGCTATTAGGACGTTTGGAGCTTTTCACGGTTTTACTTTTGTTCACACCTAAATTCTGGCAGCGGAGTTGATTTAGGATAAAAAGTGTAAAAATAATCATTTTTTGTTATGCACAGATAGCAATTTGAAGGAGACTTATTATATCTTTGCACCCTTGAAAGAGAGAATTTTGCTATGAAGCAATGCATCAAATATAGTATAATCGTCATATTAGCAGTTCTACTACACAACAATGTAATAGCTGCGGATTTGCTATGCATTCCTGTCAGCAACCAGACCGAGAAATGTATTTTATCACAAGCGCCGACTTCTAAACAAGCCGTTCAAAATTTCTATTACCATTTCTCTGCTTTCTCTTTTTGTATGGAACATGTGGATAGTGTTCAAGTACCCGGCAACAAAATTATCTTATTACGCACTCATGTATATAAGATGCAACAACATGCCTACTCACCCGAATGTGACCGCTTGCTACACCTCTCCCCTCACCCTGTACCCGATGCGAACTACTATATAATTGGGCTAAGAAAGATTATTATTTAATAAGTACGCAGGCTCCTATAGAGCTCGTCTTACTTAATTTCATCGGGCAACAATTCAGAGGTATTGTGTCCCCGATGCAATGTATCTATTATATATAAATCTAAAATCTTATCAGGTTTATGAACTTTACTTTGTTAGTGGTCGTCCTATTGACGGCAATTGCTTTCGTGGGTATAGTCATTGCACTTTCAAATGCGATTGCTCCCCGTTCGTACAATCCACAGAAGATGGAGCCCTACGAATGCGGTATCCCCACACGCGGCAAATCTTGGATGCAATTCCGGGTAGGTTACTATCTGTTTGCTATTCTGTTCCTGATGTTCGATGTGGAAACTGTATTCCTCTTTCCATGGGCAGTCATCGCACGTGAACTCGGAGTGGCAGGACTTTTCAGCATCTTATTTTTCCTGATTATATTAGTTCTGGGCCTTGCATACGCCTGGAGGAAAGGAGCTTTGGAATGGAAGTAACGAAGAAACCCAAAATAAAATCTATCCCTTATGAGGAGTTTACTGACAACGAAACGTTGGAGAAATTGGTTCAGGAACTCAATGCCGGAGGTGCCAATGTGGCTATCGGCATACTGGACGATCTCGTCAACTGGGGACGCAGTAATTCACTGTGGCCACTTACGTTTGCAACCAGTTGTTGCGGTATCGAATTTATGGCTCTCGGCGCTGCCCGTTATGACATGGCACGCTTTGGGTTCGAAGTAGCACGTGCCAGTCCGCGCCAGGCAGATATGATTATGGTTTGTGGAACCATTACGAATAAGATGGCTCCGGTACTGAAACGTCTGTACGACCAGATGGCAGATCCGAAGTACGTTATTGCCGTGGGTGGCTGTGCCGTCAGCGGTGGTCCGTTCAAGAAGTCTTATCATGTAGTGAACGGCGTGGACAAGATACTTCCGGTAGATGTATATATCCCCGGCTGCCCTCCACGTCCGGAAGCATTCTACTATGGTTTGATGCAGTTGCAACGCAAAGTGAAAATAGAGAAATACTTCGGTGGAGTGAACCGACAAGAAAAGAAACCGAAAGAAGAGTAATTTAGTTATGACTAATCCCAATATGGATATAAAATATATAGAACCTGCCGCCCTGCACGACGAAATGCTACGTCTGCGGAAAGAGAAACAAATGGACTTCCTTGAATGCCTCAGCGGCATGGATTGGGGAGTGCCTGAGGACGGTGACGCACCGGACAAAGTTCGCGGACTTGGTGTAGTCTATCTGCTGGAATCCACCAGCACCGGCGAACGTGTATCGGTATACACCTCCACTTTGAACCGGGAGCAACCCGAACTTCCATCTGTCAGCGATATATGGAAAGCCGCTGACTTTAACGAACGCGAAGTATACGACTTCTACGGCATTGTCTTCATCGGCCATCCGGATATGCGCCGTCTCTATCTGCGCAACGACTGGGTAGGCTACCCAATGCGCAAGGATAACGATCCGGAAAAGGATAATCCGTTGCGCATGGACAATGAAGAGACTATAGATACGACTACCGTACTGGAATTGCATCCCGACGGAACCTTGAAGAACCGCGAAGACCTGCTATTCGGTGACGAAGAGTATGTAGTAAATATCGGTCCGCAACACCCTGCCACACACGGCGTAATGCGCTTCCGCGTATCACTGGAAGGTGAAATCATTGAGAAGATCGATGCAAACTGCGGTTACATTCATCGGGGTATCGAGAAAATGTGCGAAAGTCTGACTTATCCGCAGACATTGGCTTTGACCGACCGTCTGGATTACCTGGGTGCACACCAGAATCGTCATGCCTTATGTATGTGTATCGAAAAGGCAATGGGCGTGGAAGTGAGCGAACGCGTTCAATACATCCGCACCATCATGGACGAGTTGCAGCGAATTGATTCTCACTTGCTGTTCTACTCTTGTCTCGCCATGGACTTAGGTGCACTGACCGCCTTCTTCTACGGTTTCCGTGAACGTGAAAAGATCCTTGACATTTTCGAAGGAACTTGCGGCGGACGCCTCATCATGAACTACAATACCATCGGTGGTGTACAAGCAGACCTTGCACCGGATTTCCAAAAGAAAGTAAAGGAATTCATTCCCTACCTGCGAGACATCTTACACGAATACCACGATGTATTTACCGGAAATATCATTGCACAACAGCGTTTGAAGGGCGTAGGCGTACTTTCGCGCGAAGATGCCATTGCTTTTGGAGCAACCGGAGGTACAGGACGTGCCAGTGGTTGGGCGTGCGACGTACGTAAGCGTATGCCATATAGTATATATAATAAGGTGGACTTTAAGGAAATTGTCCGTACCGAAGGCGATTCCTGGGGACGTTACCTTGTCCGCATGGATGAAATCCTGGAAAGCTTGAAGATTATCGAGCAACTGATAGACAACATCCCTGAAGGTGCTTACCAAGAGAAGATGAAACCCATTATCCGCGTACCCGAAGGCAGTTACTATGCGGCCGTTGAAGGCAGTCGTGGTGAATTCGGCGTCTTCCTCGAAAGCCACGGCGACAAGACTCCTTACCGCCTGCACTTCCGCTCTACAGGATTACCACTGGTTTCAGTAGTCGATACCATCTCCCGTGGAGCAAAGATTGCCGATCTTATTGCCATTGGCGGAACATTGGATTATGTAGTACCCGATATTGATAGATAATATGTTTGACTTTAGTATAATAACTAACTGGATTCACCAGATGCTAACCTCCTTCATGCCGGAGGGTCTGGCTATATTCCTTGAATGTGTGGTGATTGGCGTATGTATCATCCTGATGTACGCTGTTCTCGCCATTATCCTGATTTATATGGAGCGCAAGATATGTGCCTTCTTCCAATGCCGCCTCGGTCCGATGCGTGTGGGAAAATGGGGAATGCTCCAAGTAATCTGCGACGTCCTCAAGATGTTGACCAAAGAAATCATTGATTTGAAATTCTCCGACCGGTTCCTCTATTACCTGGCACCGTTTATGGTGATTATCGCTTCGTTCCTCACTTTCTGTTGCTTGCCTATCAGCAAAGGACTGGAAGTTCTGGACTTTAATGTAGGTGTCTTCTTCCTGCTGGCTGCATCGAGCATCGGTGTGGTAGGTATTCTACTGGCAGGTTGGAGTTCGAACAATAAGTTTTCACTGATTGGAGCTATGCGAAGCGGTGCGCAAATCATCTCCTACGAGTTGTCGTGCGGACTCAGTATCCTGACGATGGTAGTGTTGATGGGAACCATGCAGTTCTCCGAAATTGTAGAAGGACAAGCTGACGGCTGGTTCATCTTCAAAGGACATATCCCTGCGCTGATAGCTTTCATCATCTACCTCATTGCCGGAAATGCGGAGACCAACCGTGGCCCTTTCGACTTACCGGAAGCGGAAAGTGAATTGACCGCCGGTTACCATACGGAATATTCCGGTATGGGTTTCGGCTTCTTCTACCTGGCTGAGTATCTGAATCTGTTTATCGTGGCCGGAGTTGCCGCTACCATCTTCCTTGGAGGTTGGATGCCGTTGCACATTGCCGGACTGGATGGTTTCAACGCGGCAATGGATTATATCCCCGGTTTCATCTGGTTCTTTGGCAAGGCATTCTTTGTAGTCTTTCTGCTGATGTGGATTAAGTGGACATTCCCTCGTCTGCGTATCGACCAGATTCTGGCGTTGGAGTGGAAATACCTGGTGCCTATCAGCATGGTGAACTTGATTTTGATGGTGTTAATCGTAGTCTTCGGATTACATTTTTAGAGGATGAACAATATGGAAAAAGAAAACAACTCTTATATCGGCGGACTGATACACGGCATCACTTCTCTGCTAACAGGCATGAAGACCACCATGACTGTATTCTGCCGAAAGAAGACTACCGAACAATATCCGGAAAACCGTGCGACTTTACAATTGTCCGACCGTTTCCGTGGTACGTTGATCATGCCGCATAATGACCGGAACGAGCATCATTGTATTGCTTGCGGACTGTGTCAGATAGCCTGCCCCAACGACACCATCACCGTAACAAGCGAGATGGTGGAAACGGAAGACGGCAAGAAAAAGAAAATATTGGCGAAGTATGAGTACGACCTTGGTTCGTGCATCTTTTGCCAGCTTTGCGTGAATGCTTGTCCCCACGACGCCATCACTTTCGGTCAGGACTTTGAACATGCTGTGTTCGACCGGTCAAAACTAGTGAAGACGCTGAACTATCCGGGTAGTCACGTAGAAGAGAAGAAAAAACCAGCCGCTCCCAAAGAAGAGACGACAAAGTAATTTGTAATTAGTAACTTGTAATTAAACAACATGGAAATAAATCTTGAAACAGTAGTATTCTACTTCCTTGCGGCTTTTATTACCGTATTTTCCATTCTGACGGTAACAACCAACCGTATGGTACGCTCAGCTACTTACCTACTGTTCGTACTCTTTGGAACAGCCGGTATCTACTTCCTGCTGGGATATACCTTTCTTGGTTCGGTACAGATCATGGTATACGCTGGCGGTATAGTCGTACTCTATGTCTTCTCCATCCTGCTTACCAGTGGTGAAGGCGACATAGTAGAAAAGCTGAAACGCAGCCGCTTCCTTGCCGGACTGGGAGCTACCGTAGGCGGAGCAATCATCGTAGTATTTATAACTTTGAACCATAAGTTCATCGCTACCACAGATGTAGAACCGATAGAGGTCAATATCAAGACCATCGGATACCATATGCTGAGTGGTGATAAATACGGGTATTTGTTGCCTTTCGAAGCCGTTAGCATCCTGTTGCTGGCATGTATCGTAGGAGGTTTACTCATCGCCCGCAAACGTTAATCATTAATCACTAAACACGAATCACTGATTATGATACACATGGAATATTATCTGATAGTTTCGGCTATCATGTTTTTCGCCGGTATTTACGGATTCTTTACCCGCCGCAATACTTTAGCGATATTGATTTCAATCGAATTGATACTGAATGCAACAGACATCAACTTCGCTGTGTTCAACCGTTTTCTGTTCCCCGGAGGATTGGAAGGATATTTCTTCTCTCTGTTCTCCATCGCCATCTCGGCAGCAGAAACTGCGGTAGCTATTGCTATTATGATTAACATTTACCGTAACATACGCAGCATCCAGGTGAACAAACTGGACGAGATGAAATGGTAGGGAAAGTTGCGTCACTCGCAACAGTGGTGCATAATAAATAACAGATAACAAAAGATTAAATATGGAATATACAATTCTAATCCTTCTTCTTCCTTTTCTCTCCTTCCTTATCTTAGGACTGGGAGGAAAATGGATGTCGCACCGTACCGCCGGTTTTATCGGTACCGCGGTGTTGGGTGCGGTAGCAGTACTTTCATACGCTACGGCATGGCAGTACTTCAGTGCCCCCCGCCTGGCTGATGGTACGTATGCCACATTGATGCCTTATAATTTCTCGTGGCTACCCTTTACCCCACAGCTCTCAATAGATATGGGCATTCTGCTCGATCCTATTTCAGTAATGATGCTGATCGTTATCAGCACCGTTTCGTTTATGGTACACCTTTATTCTTTCGGTTACATGAAAGGAGAGCAGGGATTCCAGCGCTATTACGCTTTCCTCTCTCTGTTCACCATGTCCATGTTGGGACTGGTTGTAGCAACAAATATCTTCCAGATGTATCTGTTCTGGGAGTTGGTAGGTGTATCTTCTTATCTGCTGATTGGTTTCTATTATACTAAGCCGTCGGCTGTTGCCGCATCAAAGAAAGCGTTTATAGTAACCCGCTTTGCCGATTTAGGCTTCCTGATAGGTATCCTGATTTATGGCTACTACGCAGGAACTTATACTTTCCAACCTAATGAAATGGCTTTGATGAAGGGCGGTGCAGCCATGTTACCGCTGGCTTTGGGACTGATGTTTATCGGTGGCGCCGGAAAGAGTGCCATGTTCCCGTTGCACATCTGGCTACCGGATGCTATGGAAGGTCCTACGCCTGTCAGCGCATTGATCCATGCGGCTACAATGGTGGTTGCAGGTGTCTATTTGGTGGCACGCATGTTCCCATTGTTCATAGAATACGCACCCAGTGTATTGCACATGATAGCATACGTAGGTGCATTCACCGCATTCTATGCTGCCAGCGTGGCTTGTGTACAGAGCGATATTAAACGTGTACTTGCCTTCTCTACTATCTCACAGATCGGTTTTATGATGGTAGCACTGGGTGTATGTACTTCTACCGACCCGCATCATGGCGGATTGGGATATATGGCCGGTATGTATCATCTGTTTACTCATGCTATGTTCAAAGCATTGCTCTTCCTGGGTGCCGGTAGTATTATCCATGCAGTGCACAGCAATGAAATGTCGGCTATGGGCGGACTTCGCAAATATATGCCGATTACACACATCACATTCCTTATCGCATGTCTTGCCATTGCAGGTATTCCTCCATTCTCAGGATTCTTCTCCAAAGACGAGATATTAACCGCTTGCTTCCAGTTCAGCCCTGTAATAGGATGGATAATGACGGTGATTGCAGGCATGACCGCATTCTACATGTTTCGCCTCTATTATGGCATCTTCTGGGGGGGCGTAGCGCCCCGGCAAGAGTCGGCAAGCGATGGAAGCCATCATCATACGCCGCACGAAAGCCCGTTGACAATGACTATTCCGTTGATGTTCCTAGCTGCAATTACTGTTGTAGGTGGTTGGCAATTCGTTCTGCCTTTCGGACACTTCATCAGTTCCAATGGCACCTCTTATAATATACACCTTGACTGGACAGTAGCCGGAACAAGTATTGCCGTTGCAGTAGTATCTATCGCCTTAGCTACTTATATGTATGCAGGCAGCAAACAACCTGTAGCCAATGCACTTGCCCGCCGTTTCCACGGCTTGTGGACTGCTGCCTATCACCGCTTCTACATCGACGATGTCTATCAATTCATAACTCACCGCATTATCTTCGGCTGCATCTGCCGCCCAATTGCCTGGTGGGACCGTCATGTAGTAGATGGATTCTTCAATTTCCTCGCATGGAGTGCCAATACCACCAGCGACGAGATACGCGGTTTGCAAAGCGGACGCATCCAGCAATATACGTTTGTATTCCTGCTAGGTACACTCGCATTAATCCTGCTGTTGCTGTTATAACCTGAGATATTTCAATCGTAAATTGTAAATCGTTAAATCGTAAATATAAAGATGAACTTCTTATCCTTATTCGTACTCATCCCCTTGCTAATGCTGCTCGGCCTTTGGCTCAGCCGCAACATAGCTCAAATACGCTCGGTGATGGTGACCGGTGCATCGGCTTTGCTGGTACTCTCTGTAGCACTGACAGTGATGTACTTGAATGCCCGCCAAGCAGGTGCCACGGATGAAATGCTGTACCGTGCCAGTGTGGTTTGGTATCCGGCGCTCCATATTCACTATTCCGTAGGTGTAGATGGTATTTCAGTGGCCATGCTACTCCTTTCGGCTGTTATCGTATTTACCGGAACATTCGCTTCCTGGCGTTTGCAACCGCTCACAAAAGAATATTTCCTTTGGTTTACACTACTTTCGATGGGTGTATTCGGTTTCTTTATTTCTACAGACTTGTTCACCATGTTCATGTTCTACGAAATAGCTCTGATCCCGATGTATCTATTGATCGGCGTGTGGGGTTCGGGACGCAAAGAGTACTCCGCCATGAAGCTGACATTGATGCTGATGGGTGGTTCCGCTTTCTTGCTGATCGGTATTCTGGGCATCTACTTCGGTAGTGGCGCTACTTCGATGAACTTATTGGAAATAGCCCAACTGCATAACATTTCTATCGAACAACAACGTATCTGGTTCCCGCTTACTTTCTTAGGTTTCGGTGTACTGGGTGCCCTGTTCCCCTTCCACACATGGAGTCCCGACGGTCATGCTTCGGCGCCGACTGCCGTATCTATGCTCCATGCAGGTGTTTTGATGAAATTGGGAGGTTACGGATGTTTTCGTATCGCCATGTACCTGATGCCCGAAGCCGCACAAGAATTGGGATGGATATTCCTTATCCTGACAGGTATTTCGGTGGTTTACGGTGCCTTCTCGGCTTGCGTGCAAACCGACTTGAAGTATATCAATGCTTATTCTTCCGTGTCCCACTGTGGTTTGGTACTTTTCGCTATCCTGATGATGAACCAGACAGCCTGTACGGGTGCTGTGCTGCAAATGCTCAGCCACGGATTGATGACAGCCTTGTTCTTTGCTTTGATCGGTATGATATACGGACGTACCCATACACGTGATGTACGTGAGCTTTCCGGTTTAATGAAGATTATGCCTTTCCTGGCCGTTTGCTATGTGATTGCCGGTCTTGCTAACTTAGGTTTGCCGGGGCTTAGTGGTTTCGTTGCCGAAATGACGATCTTTACCGGTTCCTTCCAGCATCCTGATACTTTCCATCGTGCATGGACCATCATTGCTTGTACTTCCATCGTGATTACAGCCGTCTATATTCTGAGACTGGTAGGTAAGATACTCTACGGTACCTGTACCAACAAACACCATCTCGCTTTGACCGATGCCACTTGGGATGAACGCACAGCCGTTATCATTCTCATTGCCTGCGTTGCTGCTTTGGGTATGGCACCGTGGTGGATAAGTGGCATGATCGGAGACAGCGTGCTGCCGGTTATCAATCAATTGGCCGCATACTAATCACTAATCACTAATCGTTAATCACTAAACAACATGGATTATTCCCAATTTTTCATACTGAAAGAGGAGCTATCACTGATAGCGGTTATCATTATCCTCTTTGTAGCTGACCTCTTCATGAGTCCGGATGCACACAAGAACAGTGGCAAGCCGGTACTGAACTCGATGCTACCTGTGATCCTACTCGCTATACATACGCTTATCACGATAGTACCCGGTCCCGAGGCTGAAGCTTTCGGTGGTATGTATCACAATGCACCGATTCAAAGCATTGTGAAGTCTATCCTCAGTGTGGGTACACTCATTGTATTCCTGATGGCACACGAGTGGATGCGTCGTCCTGACACAGCTATCAAGCAAGGCGAGTTCTACGTATTGACACTCTCTACCCTGCTGGGTATGTACTTCATGATTTCCGCCGGACACTTCCTGATGTTCTTCATCGGACTGGAAACGGCAAGTATCCCGATGGCAGCGTTGGTTGCTTTCGATAAATACCGTCACCACTCTGCCGAGGCAGGTGCCAAGTATATCCTCACAGCACTTTTCTCCAGCGGTCTGTTACTGTACGGCATCTCTCTGATGTACGGTTCTATCGGTACACTCTATTTCAATGATATACCTGCACATCTTGATGGCAACGCTTTGCAGATTATGGCATTCGTCTTCTTCTTCTCGGGCATGGGCTTCAAGATTTCATTGGTACCTTTCCACCTGTGGACGGCAGACGTATACGAGGGTGCACCGAGTACGGTAACTGCTTACCTGAGCGTTATTTCCAAAGGTTCTGCCGCATTTGTTTTGATGACGATACTGTATAAAGTATTTGCACCAATGGTTATCCAATGGCAGGAAGTACTTTACTGGGTGACGATTGTTTCTATCACACTTGCTAACCTATTTGCGCTGCGCCAGGAAAACTTGAAACGTCTGATGGCATTCTCCAGTATTTCACAAGCCGGATATATCATGTTGGGTGTGATAAGTGGAACATCACAAGGTATGGCGTCTTTGGTTTACTATGTGTTGATTTACCTGTTTGCCAATCTAGCCGTATTCTCTGTTATAACCATTGTAGCGCTCCGTTCTCATAAGTACACACTCGAAGACTACAACGGACTGTACAGCACCAATCCCAAATTGGCATTCATCATGACGCTGGCATTATTCTCACTGGCAGGTATTCCACCGTTTGCAGGCTTCTTCTCGAAGTTCTTTATCTTCGCAGCAGCCTTCCAGAGCGGATTCCACTTGCTGGTATTCATTGCATTGGTCAACACGGTATTGTCTCTGTACTATTATCTGAAGATCGTAAAAGCCATGTATATCGTTAAGAGCGATGAGCCGATTGCAGCTTTCCGCAGTGACAATTACACACGTGCCAGTCTTGTTATCTGTACGCTGGGCATTGTAGTGCTGAGTATCGCCAGTGTGGTATATCAATCCATTGACAAGTTCTCCTTCGGTATGTAAAGTGAACTTCTCTCGTAAAAGAGAACATTATACTCATAAAAAGTAATCCCCTTCCCCTACTCTATTTTAGAAGTATGGAAGGGGATATTACTTTCAGGTCTATATGTTTTTTCCTATCTTTGCCACGCGGTTAACAAACTACAGATATTTATGAAAAAAGCACTTCTATTCCTATGTGCTTTAGCTCTTGGATTATCTTCCAAAGTATGTGCTATAGCCCCTACAGTCTTCGAGCCTCCTATTATGGGATGGAGTTCTTGGAACACTTACCGAATTAATATCAATGGTGAGCTGATAAAAAAACAAGCCAATGCCATGGTACAAGCCGGGCTGAAAGATGCAGGATATTCCTACGTCAATGTAGATGATGGTTTCTTTGGTTGGCGAGATGAAAAAGGAGTATTGCAACCACATCCCGAACGTTTTCCAAATGGTTTGAAAGAGATAGCCGACCATATCCATTCATTAGGATTGAAAGCCGGCATCTACTCCGATGCAGGAAGCAACACATGCGGCTCCATCTGGGATAAAGATAAAAATGGAATCGGTGTCGGTCTTTATGGATATGAGCATCAGGATGCCACTTTATACTTTAAGGACTGGGGATTTGACTTCATCAAGATTGACTATTGCGGTGCAGGACAGGAACTGAACCTGGAGGAAGAGAAACGATACACCGAAATCCGCCAAGCTATCGATAATATCGGTTGCAATCATGTATCCATCAATATCTGCCGATGGGCTTTTCCGGGTACATG
Source organism: Bacteroides sp. (assembly GCF_030151085.1). Classification (GTDB taxonomy): domain Bacteria; phylum Bacteroidota; class Bacteroidia; order Bacteroidales; family Bacteroidaceae; genus Bacteroides. Next base: position 73,532 of record NZ_JASLER010000008.1, read on the forward strand.
GGCGAAGAAACTAGCACGTTCGTGGCGAATCAGTTCGGACATCAATCCGTCATGGGGATCGGTAAAGTATATCATAGGAAAGAACCTCTACTTGTCGGCTTATGCAGGCGAAGGTCATTACAACGATATGGACATGCTGGAGATAGGACGCGGGCTGAAACCCGAAGAAGAAGAAGTGCACTTCGGCATGTGGTGTATCATGAGTTCGCCCTTGCTGATAGGCTGCGACCTGACTACCATCCCCGAAGCCTCATTGAAACTACTAAAAAACAAGGAACTCATCGCTTTGAATCAAGATATACTGGGCCTACAGGCAAGCGTAGTGCAGCATGCTGATGCAGGATATGTATTGGCCAAAGACATAGAGCAGAAGCGTGGTAAGATGCGTGCAGTGGCTCTATACAATCCGTCAGACAGCATCTGCGACTTTTCCGTCCCAATAGATATACTGGAACTAGGCGGAAAAGTGAAAGCACGAGACCTGATAAAGCAACAAGACCTGCCCGTAATAAAGGAAACACTGAAACACAAGTTACCTCCCCATAGCGTACTAATCTTGCGACTGGAAGCTGAAAAAAGGCTGGAACCCATGCGTTATGAAGCCGAATGGGCTTATCTGCCTTGTTTCAACGACTTGGTTGCTACACCCAAAAACATCATCTACACCCCGATACCTGAAGCATCCGGAGGCATGATTGTAAGCTATATAGGCGGAAAGAAAGAGAACTGTGCAGAGTGGAAAGAAGTCTTCAGCGAACAAGGAGGCAACTACGAAATGACTATCCAATACATACCCCGGTCAGGTTGCAAACTCGAAATCACGGTGAATAATGACAAGACCGTGATGTTCAGTTCCCTGCCCGATAAAGGACAAGGAAAATTAGCTTCAGTTTCTATCCCTATACACCTGAAACCGGGTTACAATACCGTAAGTATGGGAAGCTCTTATTGCTGGGCACCGGATATCGACTGCTTTACTTTATCGACAACGAAATAAGCTAACCGCTATTGCTCACTTCAGAATTTGACTTCTGTACTGTGTAGGCGTCATATTCATAAGCTGCTTGAAGGTACGGTTAAAGTGAGAAATAGAATCAAAACCACACTCTATGGCTATCTGCGAGACGTCCATATCGCCGATAGTCAATAGCTTGCAGGCATATCCCACACGCATATCCACCACATATTGCAAGAAAGTCTTGCTGGTGGTTTCTTTGAAGAAGCGGCAGAAGGCAGTTGCGTTCATATTCGCCATTTCAGCTATTTCGTTCAGTTTGAGGTTGCGGGTATAGTTGCTATTGATGAAGGAGATTATTTTATCAATCCGCTTGTTCCCCATAGATGGAAATTTCTCGTAATAACAGGGGCTTGCCAGTATCTTCTTTTGAGAAATATTCGCCAGTTCTTGCAATGTCTCCAACAGGACACTAATCTGACGGAAACCTTTTAATTCGGGAAAGTCCGCTATCTGCTTGCTTACGTTTGCTATGCTCTTTTTGGGAAAAAGTATGCCACGCTTGGACTCTTCCAACAATGTTTTTATCTGAATAAATTGTGGATAATAGCTCAATGAGTATTGCAGAAAGTTCTGTTCAAACTGGATGATGGTACCCTGCACCCGCAAAGTAGATGCTTCGGAATGATACATATCGTCACTACGCATATAATGAGGGAGATTTGGGCCAAACAGTATCATATCGCCAGCCGAATACTTCTCAATACAATCGCCCACAAAACATGAGCCATGACTCTCTTTCACATAAATAATCTCGTACTGGTTATGAAAGTGCCACGGATACGTGAAACGATTATAGTCGTAATACCGTGCTCTTATCGGGTTGTACTCCGATATTTGCAGCCGTTCGTTCATGATTTGTCTCATAACTATCCCTTTTAGCCATTGTCTTATCCGCAAAGATAACTAAAGGAAGCAAATCAACTCCAAGCAGTTGCAAAAATCCGCACATATCCTGCAAATATTCTTCTATCGTAGATTTGTATTTGTGCATATCTTTGCAACTGACAATCAATATTATCACTAATACGGAAAGAGTATGGAAAAGACTTGGAGATGGTTTGGCAAGAAAGACAAGATCACGCTCGACATGCTTCGGCAAATTGGAGTAGAAGGTATCGTAACCGCTTTACACGACGTACCCAACGGCGAAGTGTGGACTGTGGAAGCCATCAACGAACTGAAAGAGTATATAGAATCCTACGGTCTTCGCTGGTCGGTTGTCGAAAGCCTGCCCGTTTGCGAAGCCATCAAATACGCCGGAGCAGAACGCGACGAATTAATCGAGAAGTACAAAGTAAGTCTTGCCAATCTGGGTAAATGTGGTGTAAAAACTGTATGCTACAACTTTATGCCCGTTATCGACTGGATACGTACCGACTTACAACATCCTTGGGCCGATGGTACTTCATCACTCTACTTCGACCGCATTCGTTTCGCCTACTTCGACCTGCGCATTCTGCAACGCGAAGGAGCCGAAAAAGAATACTCCTCCGAAGAGCTTGCCAAAGTCACCGAACTGGACAAAACCATCACCGAAGCCGAAAAAGACGAACTTGTCGATACCATTATCGTGAAGACGCAAGGCTTTGTAAACGGCAACATCAAGGAAGGAGACAAGAATCCAGTGAATATCTTCAAGAATCTGCTGGCTCTCTATAAAGGAATCGACCGCGACATGCTGCGCGAGAACATGCGTTATTTCCTTGCCGCCATCATGCCCGTTTGCGACGAATTCGGAGTGAATATGTGCGTGCATCCCGACGATCCTCCTTTTCAAGTTTTAGGTCTGCCGCGCATCGTTACCGATGAAACGGATATCGCCTGGTTCCTGAATGCCGTTGATAATCCTCATAACGGATTGACCTTCTGCGCCGGTTCGCTCAGTGCAGGCGAACAGAATGATACCCGTGAGCTAGCAAAGAAGTTTGCTTCACGTACCCACTTCGTCCACCTGCGCAGCACCGCTGCCATGCCGGGAGGTAACTTCATCGAAAGTTCCCATTTGGAAGGACGCGGGCATCTCATCGACCTTATCGGCATCTTCGAGAAAGAAAACCCTGCCCTACCCATGCGTGTAGATCACGGGCGGATGATGCTGGGAGATGAAGATAAAGGATACAATCCCGGATATTCCTTCCATGGGCGCATGTTGGCGTTGGCACAGGTAGAGGGGATGATGGCAGTTATAAGAAGAAATCAACAATGAAACTTTAATATCATGAACGAACAATTTAGTATCGCAGGAAAAGTAGCAGTTATCACCGGAGCCGGTGGTGTACTGGGTGGCAGCATTGCCAAATGTTTTATGCAACAAGGTGCCAAAGTGGTAGCCGTAGACATCCGTCAGGAACAACTGGACGCACGTGTAGAAGAACTGAAATCTTACGGTGAAGATGTGATCGGCATCGTAGGTAATGTACTGGACATCGCCAGCCTCGAAAAGCTTGCCGATGACATCGTAGCTAAATGGGGACGGATCGACATTCTGCTCAACATAGCCGGTGGCAACATGCCGGGTGCTACCTTGGCACCCGATCAGCATTTCTACGACATGGACATTTCTTGCTGGGAAAAGGTAACTAACCTGAACATGAACGGCACTGTTTACCCTTCACTCGTCTTCAGCAAAGTCATGGCCAAGCAAGGTAAAGGATGCATTGTCAATGTATCTTCTATGGCAGCCTACAGTGCCATTACCCGCGTTCCCGGTTACTCGGCCGCCAAGACAGCCGTTGCCAACTTTACTCAATGGCTTGCCAGCGAACTGGCTTTGAAGTATGGCGACGGAATCCGTGTAAACGCCATCGCCCCGGGCTTCTTCATCGGCGACCAAAACCGTGCCGTACTTATCAACCCTGATGGCTCACTGACCGATCGTAGCAAGAAAGTATTAGCCAAAACTCCCATGAAACGTTTTGGAGACATCAACGAACTGAATGGTGCCGTACAATTTCTTTGCAGTGATGCAGCCAGCTTCGTAACGGGGGCACTTCTCCCGATAGACGGTGGTTTCAGCGCTTTCAGCGGAGTGTAAACTTCCCTCCTCTTTCCGCATTCCATTTCCCTACATTATAAAGTGGAAAGGAATGCGGTATAAACATTTTTATTTCTTTTGCTTCCATCATACTTATATATTGAATATTAATACGTATTTTTACCACATAATAGTAGAAATATAAAATATGACTTCAGCAGAAGAGAAGATATCCCGATTAGAGAAAGCGATCTCTTTAAGTCGTTTAGGATGGTGGGAAGCAGATTTTAATGAACAAGTATATTATTGTTCTGAGTTCCTGCAAGATTTGTTCGATCTGAAAGGAGAGTCAATCTCCTTCCTGGATTTTAGCAACCGGATATGTGAAGACTATCGAGAAAGTATCCTTTCAGAATTTGCTTCTTTCAAATTTCTAGAAGTCTATGAACAAGTTTTCCCGATGAACACCAAGTATGGCGTCACATGGGTAAGCACCAAAGTTGGAGAGAAGACCGTAACTCCTGACGGGCATATTCGTGTTTTTGGTAGCATGCAGTGCATTTCCCGTCAAAGAATGAATATCCATGAACAAACAATAAACCGGCTGAATACGCTCTTACACCAGCTCAACGGACTTACGCAATCACTATTAAGCCTACTCCACTCAGACAATACAGCGGAAGTTATTAATAGGATTTTAGAGGATGTTCTTCATCAATTTAACGGTGACCGAACTTATATTGTGGAATATGACAAAGTGAACATGTCACAACGTTGTTCCTACGAAGTAACATCCGACTTAATCACCGAGCAATGGAAAGGGCAAGAAAAGCCACTGGATATTCATTCATGGTGGGACAGACAAATCCTATCGGGCACACCCATCACTTTGTTCTCTCTGGAGCACTTGCCGGTCGAAGATACTGAAAAAAAGAAAAGACTGGGAAGTACCGGTACCAAATCAGTCATGTCCATACCTCTAACCTCTAAAAGTGGCGTATGGGGTTATATCAGCATCGATATAGTTAAAGAATATCGCGATTGGAACAATGAAGACTACCTGTGGTTCTCGTCAATAGCAAATATCATCGGCTTATGTATGGAGTTGCGCAAAGCAGAAGAGACTGCTAAACTCGAGAAGAAGTATTTCCGTGATATTTACCAAAACATTCCCGTAGGCATCGAGCTCTATGACAGCGAAAATAAACTTATTGAGATCAATGAAATAGACCAGGAGATATTCGGAATAAAACAGAAAGAAGACATATTGGGTATCAACTTGTTTAATAATCCGATGATGCCCCCTGAATGGAAAGAAACTCTGCTAAAAGGGGAATCCTTGAACAATTCGTTCAAATATGAATTCTCTCTGATAGAAGGTTATTATAAAACAGAGAAGAAAGGCTATATAGACTTATTATCTAAAGCAATCCCCATTTTCAATATTGACGGCAGCCTTATCAACATTCTGATTGCCAATATTGACAATACAAAGGCAAACGAAGCGTACAGAAGGCTGAAAGAATTTGAAGAGAACTTCATGCTGGTAGGCGATTATGCCAAGGTAGGTTATGCCCGATTCAATGCAATGACCAGAGACGGCTATGCACTGAAAAGTTGGTACCGGAATGTAGGAGAAAAAGAAGGTACCCCTTTGCCACAAATTATCAGGGTGCATGCTAATTTTCATCCGGAAGACCGAAAGGTGATACTGGACTTCTTCGACCAGGTAATAGAAAGGAAATCAACCCATCTGCGTCATGATATGCGCATTATGCGTGAAGGCGGACATTATACCTGGACTCGTGTCAATGTCATGGTACGCGATTTTCGCCCGGAAGAAGGCGTTATCGACATGGTTTGTGTGAACTATGACATCACCGAACTGAAAGAAACCGAAGCCATGCTGATTGAAGCCAAAGAAAAAGCAGAAACCGCCGACCAGTTGAAGAGTGCTTTCCTTGCCAATATGAGTCATGAAATACGTACTCCACTCAATGCGATAGTAGGTTTCTCGAGCATGCTTGTAGAAACAGATGTGCAAGAAGAAAAGAAAGAGTATCAAAGCATTATAGAAGAGAATAACGATCTGTTACTCCAGCTGATCTCAGACATTCTGGACTTATCGAAGATTGAAGCCGGCACATTCGACTTTGTAGAAGGAAATGTAGATGTAAACCGTACTTGCCACGAGATCATCAACTCCATACAGATAAAAATGCCAAAGGATGTAGAGCTACGTTTTGACGAATATTTACCCGAATGTACCATCTATACCGACAAGAACCGTTTGGTACAAGTCGTAACCAACTTCATGAACAATGCCATCAAGTTTACTTCGGAAGGCAGCATTTCTTTGGGATACCAACAGGTAGATGATGATTATATAAAGTTCTATGTACGCGATACGGGCATAGGTATTCCCGCAGATAAAGTCCAATCTATTTTCGATCGCTTTGTAAAGTTGAATAATTTTGCCAATGGTACCGGCTTGGGTCTGTCTATTTGCAAAAGCATTGTAAAGCAGATGAATGGGCAGATAGGTGTAGATTCTGTTGTAAGTGAAGGTTCTTGTTTCTGGTTCACCATTCCTAAAACAAAGTCACCTCGCAAATAAAGGTCGTTTACAGAATACTCTTATATAAAGCAGCCCGTTTGTTTAGATTGAACAAACGGGCTGCTTATTTCTTATTTTCTTTCTCTTCAAAAGAAATTATCTCAATCTATCGGCAATATAAACCAGAAGCAAGAACCCTCACCCGGAGTACTATCCACTCCGATAGTACCTCCCAGCTGTTCTACAATACTCTTACTGATGGAAAGTCCCAATCCGGTACCATGCACAAAAGAGTTCAGTTTTATAAAGCGTTCGAATATCTGGGTTTGTCTTTCCGCATCAATACCAATACCGGTATCCGCTACATAAAAGCGGATATTCTTTTCGTCGATCTTATCATATCCTACACGAATGCTTCCCGTAGAAGTAAACTTAATGGCATTGTTCACAAAATTAGCAATCACCTGATTCAGACGATTACGGTCACTCAATATCTGGCATTCCGGCAAGTGACGGTCAAATATAATCTC
>NZ_JASLER010000088.1 GCF_030151085.1 Bacteroides sp.
CCGGAACTGTACCGGAGATACCCGGAACTTCAGCCAGCAAATCTTTGGTGGTCTTTTTGTAATATACACCTTCGAAGTGCAAGCGATTACGGAAGAAATTGGCTTCGGCTCCTGCTTCCCATGCTTCTACTTTTTCCCAACGCAATTTAGGGTTAGGTAAGTAAGAAAGTTGGTAACCCGGATAGATAGCGGACGGGGTACCGAATACTGCGGAATAAGCATTGGTCAAAAGAGGCTCTGCCGGATAAGGTTTATCCAGATTTTGGTTACCTAGCGTACCCCAAGAACCTTTTAATTTCAACATATCCAACCAAGTGATTCCTTTCATGAATTCTTCTTCACTCATTAACCAACCGGCACCTACTGAGTAGAAGTTTTGCCATTGGTTTCCAGTATATGCAAATGCTGAGGAACCATCACGACGGAATGAACCATTGAGTAAGTATCTACCTTTATAGTTGTAAATGACACGACCCAGCATAGATACCGTACTACGTTCCCATTGTGTACTATTATTTGTTGCAGTTGCGGCATCGCCTATGCTGACATACCATTTGTCTTGATTATCAGGAATAACCAAACCTACTCCTTGGGTACGGGCGGCACCTAGTAATTCCAGTTTATTATAGTAAGTAGTGAAACCGGCAGTAGCGGTCAAACTATGTTCGCCCCATGTATTCTGGTAGGTCAGCAGATAATCGCTCTGTACTTTCATTTCAGTTTGTTTCTCTTGGCTTACGCCGGTTTTACCGTCGCCTAGAGTTTCGATCTTGTCTGCTATGCTATTATCATAAACTTGGATTTTCGGAGTGTATTTGCGAGTACTGTTAGATGCATAGTCCATAGAATACATCACCTTGAATTGGAAATGTTTCAGGAAGTCCCATTCACCATATACGCTACCCGAACCACGATAATTTTCAGCTTTCGTAGTATTGGCTTTCAGTTCGACATCCACCATCGGGTTGTTCATTTGTGCTTTCTGAAAACCGGGGAGTGTGGTGTATAAACCATATTCTTCATTAAATACAGGGGCTACCGGAGCAGCACGCAAAGCAGTTGCAACACTCTTGGTATCGGCCGGTAATATACGTGCACCGTTGAATTGGAAACCTACTTTGAAGTTGTCGGTTACTTTGTAATCATTGCTGACATTCAATGTGATTTTGCTGTACTTCTCGTTCTTGATGTTACCTTGTTCGTAGGCATAACCTGCACCGAGATAGAAGCTATGCTTTGCAGAGGCACCTGTAATACTGATGTTATTGTTGGTAATGAAGCCGCTCTGGAAAATTTCATCCTGCCAGTTGGTATTACCTGTCCAGTCGGTAAAATCAAATTGTGGGTTACCTTCATTTTGTAATTGTTCGTTGTACAACATCTTGAAACCATCGGCATCTACCATGGCAATCTTATTGGTGATTGCTTTAAAACCGAAAGAACCGTTGATGTTTACTCGGGTTTGACCCTCTTTTGCTTTCTTGGTAGTGATAATAATTACACCGTTGGCACCACGTACACCGAAGATGGCAAGTGAGGACGGGTCCTTTAGGATTTCCATAGACTCGATATCCTGTGGGTTCAGGAAGTTGATGTTGTCATTGAACAATCCGTCTACTACATACAGAGGCTTGTAACCGTTAATTGAATTCGTACCGCGTACACGTATTTCAGGATCTGCACCAGCTTTACCGGAGTTGATTACTTGCACTCCGGCAACTTTACCTTGCAAAGCCGCTACAGGATTTGCTACGGGCTTGTTGGCAATTTCATCTCCTTTTACGTTCGTTATAGAACCGGTCAAGTCACGTTTCTTGGCACTACCATAACCTATGACTACGGTTTCGGCCAGTAAGTTGGAGTCGTCCTTCAGCTGAACATTGATAACTGATTGGTTTCCAACTTTGATGGATTGTTTCAGCATACCTACATAGGAAAACTCCAAAGTGTTTTCCGGTGTTACCTGAATGGAGTATTTACCGTCTATATCGGTAATCACACCATTGGAAGTACCTTGTACCAATACGGATGCACCGATAAGAGGATCACCCAAGGCATCTGTTACGGTACCGGTTACGGTTTTTGTCTGTGAAAAGACAGGCACAGATGCCAAAAGCATGCATGCCATTAAGAATAGATTTTTCAGCCATAAGGCCCTTTTCATAGGAAGTTTAGGTTTCTTCTTCATTGCGTTAATTTTTAGTGGATAACTCATCTAAATAATGCAATGAAACAAACAAAAAGCAAAAAAGATGTCAATCAATAGTTAAAAAGAACTCATTCAGGTTTTGAGTGGGTTGTAAATTGAGTTTCTTGCGCAGGCGATAACGGTTGTTTTCTATGGCTCGCACCGAGAGATTCATCAAAGAAGCAATGTCTTTGGTGTCCATATTCAGTTTGAGGCAGGCGCAGAGGCGCAAGTCATTGGTTGTAAGCAAAGGGTAAGCCTCTTTCAATGTCTTGAAGAAGTTATGATGCTTCTGCTCAAATTTGATAAGGAACATTTTCCAGTCATCTTCTGTATCGAGGTTATTGGTAAGCAGATTATTGATTTTCTGATAAAGAGGAATCAATGGCTTTTGAGTATTCTTGGTACAGACTTCATCTACAATCTCTTTCAGTTTCAAGATCAGTTCATTCTTACGGATGATGAATGATGTCTGGGTGAAAATTTCGGCATTCTTTTCCTCGATCTCGTTCTGCAGCTGCTCGTTCAATGTACGTAGATGTGCCGCTTCCTGAGCTTTCATACGTCTCAGATGTTTCGTTTGCAATCGCTTCTTCATCAGCCAGAAGGTGATGAATAGGGCAGAGATAGTTAAAAGACCACAAGTAAGATACCACCAAATGGTACGATACCAAGGCGGTGATATCTCAAAGCGGATAATGGTATCGGGAGAATAGTTATTCAGTCCATCCGTGGCGCGAAGACGCAAAGTATATGTACCCTGTGGTAGACGGGCATACGAAATGCTATTCCGTAGTTCGGGTTGACTCCAAGTGCTGTCTACTTCTTCAAGTAGATATTCTATAAAAAGGTTCCCGGCAAAAGCATCATTGACAGAGAAACCAACGGTAACGGTATTGTCTTCGTAAGGGATTTGGATAGGCTTGTTGAGATCGGCATAGCCACCGTTCAAGTCCCTTCCCGTATGTACAAACTCAAGATTAGGAGGAGATATCTTTATACTTTGCTGTTTGCTGTGCATGGAGTTATGAAGAATAAATCCGGCATCCAGACAGATAAGCGAAAGCGAATCATTTAATACTGATATGTTCTCGAAAGCTGTAATAAGCGATAGATTGTCCGCTTCTACATTGTAAGCTTCTTTGATACGTGCTATATAACCGTCATAGAAAAAACGGTAAACAGAGGAACTGCTGATAGCCCAACTTTCTTGACTATTGATGGGTACAATTCGTTTGAGATTGTTTACATTCTTGAAACATTCGTTTAGGAGTGGGTTGGATTGTAGACTATCACTCGTTTCATTGTACGAAAAGAAGCGATTATCTCCCAGGAAAATTATACGTCCACTCACTTTATATACTTGTAGATGAACAGGGAGCTCTTTATCCTTGTCGTTTCCATAATAAGTGTAGTAGCGGAATGCATTCAATTCTTCATTAAGCCGGCACTTATAGATGCCCCGGCTGACAGTTTCCAACCATATATTACCTAAATGGTCTACTTCTGCGTCTTGAATGGGGTCGGTGATTTGCTGCATTGCGTTTACCTGCCCGGTTTCTTTGTTGACGATGTATAGTTTGTTGTATGTGATAATAATTTGAATCAGTTTATCGTTAATGGTAGCTTCCAATATCCGGAATACACCACTATTGATTCGATATAATTGCTTGATACTGAAATTCGGGCGTATTTCAAGTAATCCATTGTTATGTCCGCAGAATAATCTTCCGTCAATCTCCTGGAAAGACCAAACCTGCCCTTGTGTACCTTCAATTAACTTTAACGAAGAAAACATTTCCAGATCGTTGGCATTTTCTTTTGGAGTATAATATACGCCTTGATTGGTACCTATCAGTAGATTTCCATTCCACAGAGTGGCAGCATATACAGCACTGGAGCCGCTATTCGCTGTTCGATAGTAGCTTAGTCCGTCCGTGTAGCGGATATAAGCAAGACCACGATCCATGGCCACCCATATATTGTTCCGGTGATCTTCGTATAGAGACAGGATAGTATTATTCTGTAAGGAGTTTGCGGAATAGAAGTGATTAAGTATGTTGCCATTAATATCCACCTCGTATACTCCGCTTAGTTGTGTTCCCAGATAGTAGGTGTTTCGTTTGGCACAAAAGATGCCGCAGTTCAACTCTTGTCCGCCTAGTTGGTTAGTCAGTGCATTGTTCCATAAAATAAAGTTTTTATGGTCGTATATATATACTTCTCCGGTCGAGGTACCGATTAAATAGCGATCTTTTCCGTATGGAAGAATGACGCGGGTCGTGGTTCCTTCCAGGAATTCGGTACCCTCAATCTTGTTTAACTTACCATCTTTTAACCGGTAAAGCGGACCATAAATTTCTTGTACCCAATATTCATCTCTTACTTTCAGCAGCAGTAGAAATCCTTTAGGAATACTTAACTTCTGCATGGTCTTATGGTTGTAAACATAAATATTGCTGAATGATTGGTAGTAGACATTATTTCCGTCTATCCAGATACGCCAAAAGCTTTCATTATCCAGACTTTTGGCAGGCAATAATCCTTTTAAAGAAGTATATTTCAGTCTGCCGGACTGGTCTCTATCCCAACGGCCCAGTTCTTCAGCGCCTCCGGTATAAATTGTTTGATGTGATTCTACTGCTAGAGCCCGCACAATAAGAGAGTTGGGCATGGGGAAGAGTTCCCACTCCATACCGTCGGATTCTAGTAGACCGATGTCATTGCCAAAATACATAATGCCTCTTTCGTCTTGTCCGATAGACCAATTTTTATTGGCTGCATGGTATTTATCACGGGCAAAATTGATAATATAAGGCTTTTGATTGGCATAAGACAGACATGCCACCAGCAAAAACAAACAAACTAAAGATATATGTCTTTGAAGGTTCATAGTATGGTTGATATTGGAGATCTTTCTCTTTATTAAAAAACAAATATACGCTATATTTTATAATTACGCTTTAATTATTTCATAAAAAAACCTCTGAGATGTTATTCTCAGAGGTTTTTAAATTGCTTGTAGTTGTTTGTCTTAGAGTATATAAAGTGCGGGTGATAG
>NZ_JASLER010000011.1 GCF_030151085.1 Bacteroides sp.
CATACCTTGACGAACGCACGCCTTTGAAAAGTCCTAGCGGGAGCTTCATGTTCCCCACGTTGTAAACTCCATATATGAGGTGTGCCCCGAAGAAGTGTCCTCCGTAGGGTTGGCATTTCCAGTATCTGAGTTCGGGTTGCAGAAACCAGTGTTTCCATCTTTTATTGTCTCCTGCCGAAAACGGGTTGTAATGGAATCCTGTTTCCAATGTGAGTCGGTTGGATAGCTTCACTTCCACTGCGATATTGGGTGAGGACAAGACTCCTGTAAGCAGGTCGCTTTTTATGGCGACGGTCTGCGCTTTCACTCCTGTACTGCATAACAGTATCAGAAGAACCGGTATCAGGGGCAATATGTGGATGTTTTCTTTCAAGTGTCTTTTGCTAAATAATTGTATACTAAATGTTTCTAAATTAAATTGCTATAAATCAAACAGCTTTATTTCTTGCAAGTATGTCCTTGTAATCTGGTTTACTATCCCCAGCTTCTTGGCTGCGTTGCCATACTTTGAATAGAATATTTCTGTTGTCGGGTGATTACAGTTCAAGTGTTCTCCTGTGGCTTCTAGTATATCCAGTAGGGATACGTCTATTGATTTGCGATTGGGACCGTATGATTGTATGTCTTGTGGCTTTTCCATATCCACGAGTCTTATGATTCCTGCCGTTGCGAGTTTGTATAACAGGGAGTATTTCTCTTCTTCGGAAAGTTTACATTCATCAGTACGGGCTGTTCCTTCTCCCGTATAGATATCATTGAGAACTGCGATAGCAGCTTGTGTTTTGAGTGTTATCATATACTGATGTTCATTTGTATTGCTATTATTTATTGTCTGTTACTTTGTAGGTAACGGCATTTATTTAGCAGAGGTGTCTGTATTACATTAGGGGTGTACATTCCCTGCCGTGCAAACAAAAAGTTTGTTGCATGGTTTGTTTTCCCGTTTTCATTCGGAGGGCGGTATTAGGGAATATTGCTATCGGGTAGGGAAAATGGGGTGTTGTTTGTCTGTATTCGGGCGTTCTACCCCTATTTTGATAAAATCTTGTTTGTTTTTATTTTTATATTCAGTTTTTATGATTATATTTGCGGCAATATAAATGCCGTTACCTACAAAGTAATTATTGTGTAATTGTTTGTATAATAATTAAATAGTTGATAATTTGGCTTGCGATTTAAATAAAAATATGCTTTTTAGTGTAAGCAATTATCATTCTGTTTGTCTTGTCCAGTTCATCATTATCGAAAGGTTTCAAATACGTTTCCGTAACCTTTACCGATGAATGCCCCAGTGCATTACTGATAATTCCCACAGCACATTTTTTGTGATAGGCTATCGTCGCCCATGTATGTCGTGCGGCATAGGAAGAGATCCTTGTTGGTATCCCCAATGTGATTGCCAGCTTTTTTAGTCTCCAATTAAAATTGCGTAATACGTTTTGATACCGGTGATATTCTTCAAGACTACCGATAGGAGCATGATTTGATTTGTTGTCATCCCATAGGATGTTGAGTAGGTAAGGAGATTCCGGACGGCAATCGGCACAAGATCGTATTAGTTCGGCAGCTTGGGGGGTGAGACGTACTGTAAGCGGTCTTCCGGTCTTTTGGCGGCGATAGGTGATGATACCTTCCTGCAGGTCGCATTTGCGCAATCGTGCCAGATCGGCGAAAGGCATGCCTCGGAGCAGGAAGAGTAGGGCAAACCATATCTGCGCTTCTGCCAGTTTATGCTCTTTTGTCGGCTTAACGTTTAACAGTTGACCCATATCAGCCGGTGGTAAAGCACGTTTTGTATCGGCACGTGTTCCGGTGTAGACGTGATCGAAGAGTCCCGGCACATAGAGTACGAACCCTTTCTTCAACGCCCGGTAATAAATGGCACGCAGCATACGCATGTAGGTCGAGATAGTATTCATCCTGAGCATGCGTTCCTGCATATGGCGCTCAAAGTCTTTCAGGGAGGCGGGGGTGAATACCGCTTTCATCGGGATGGTACGTCCGGCATGGTGTTCATGCCAGTAAACGATGAATGTACGAAGCGTACTTCGATAGACATGCGCCGTACCGAAACGCCCTTCATCTTCCAGTTCTTGGAGTACTGAAAGCGTAAAACATGTTAGTTCTTTCATTTTTTTTTGTTTTTTATTTGTTTACATCTTGCGCGCGTATTTTATCGCGCCCGTTCAGCTTTAATTATTAGAGTGGAAAACTACTTACAATCTAATAATGAACTGATTGTATAGAACAAAGTAAGTGAATAATGTTTCATTTTTTGACGTATCTTTGCCGGCGTTTTCAAAAATTAAGTGAATATGAAACCATTAAATTTTGATTGGATGCTCACTGGTTGTCATCCATTGTCCGAAGTAGCATCAGCCTACTTTCCCAGTATCCGTACCGACTCAGCAGCCCGTACGTTTCGTAAACAACTCTTGCTTTATCCGCAGCTTTACAATGAATTATGTACGGCTGGATTTACAGTACACACTACTATACTGACGCCCATTCATATTGCAGGCTTGATAAGAACCTGGGGCTTGCCGGGCATGGCGCGGGGAGAAGCGGATAAGTTCTTAGAACATTGAATCGATTAAGATATATTTTAATATATCTCTTTCTTTGTTTATTTCTTATGTGCACGAGTTGTGTACTACGGGGTGTTCACGAAAGTCTGTAAGACTTTGGCGGACACCTTCGTAGGTCGTACGCAGAACCGATCGGATTGTGTACGACGTTTGATACGCATTTTCCCATTCAATAGCCATTTACTTACCCTAAAACATAAGTTTCGACAAACTGACATAATTTCTGCCGGCACACACTGTAGAGTATGCGTGTTGTTGCAAAAGTAAAGAAGACGCTCTATCTTCGCCACCGTTTAAAACAAAAAACAATGAAAGAGAATATTAATTATGAATTACTGATTATGAGTGAGATAGTAAATCCGCATGATGCGGAGATTGAGGCTTATGCGAAGTAGAGCAGGGTGAGCATTTATAATAATGTACTTTATTATATATAACTTATGCAATCACTTGTCTCTATTGATAAAACAGACCATCTGTTTGAGTGAAACACATGGTCTGTTAAGGGGAAATAGACGGTCTGTTTCTGATGTTTGTTTTTATGTAAATAAGTTCAGAACTATTATTGAGTTATCAGGCTGATGATTTTTTCAGACATAGGATCTGTAGTCGGACTGAATGAAGCTACCCAATTGCCATTCTCGTCAATTAAGAATTTCTGAAAATTCCATGATACCTTGGCATCTTCAACACCGTTTTCGCTTTTCTGGGTAAGCCATTGGTAAAGAGGTGCAATATCTTTCCCTTTCACGGAAATCTTCGCCATCATAGGGAAGGTTACTCCGTAGTTCAAAGTACAGAACTGTTTGATCTCTTCGTCGCTACCAGGTTCCTGATGCAGGAAATTGTTAGCAGGGAAACCTATTATTACAAAATTATCATTTCCATACTTAGTGTATAATTCTTGAAGCTTGGCATACTGTGGGGTGAAGCCACATTTAGAGGCTACGTTGACAACTAATACCTTCTTCCCTTTGAAAGTAGAGAGCGGTAAATCTTTCCCGTCGATTGTTTTTACAGTGAAGTCATAAAAACTTTTTTGTTGCGCATTAATTACTGTTGCCATCATTGTTATGATTAAAGTTAGAATAAATGTTTTCATATAAATTTATTTATTAGTTTTCTATATTTTCACTTTCCAGTTGTTTGATTTCTTTGTTCAGGAAAACGGAAAGAATGGTTCTTATAATAACTATACCTCCCAAGATTCCCAATTCATTAAGACTGGGTTCTAATACTGTTTTCAGAATGTCGGAAGCAATTAAGAATTCCAAGCCGAGGAGTAAATAAGTTCCAAAGGTTGCCCGCAACTTTCGTATATTGGTGGTAGAATAATTTCCGGTAAATCTTTTAATCTCATTACCCAGAAAGGACAAGATTCCTATCAATGCGCCATAAGTGACAATTAAGAGACTTGCCACACTGATTATGGTTGCCAGTATATTTAAAAAACTATGAAGCATACGACATGAGGTTTTATTAATATAACATAATTGCACGATTAAATGTTCTATGAGTATTTGTTGTCTTGCGAATTGTTAATTGGCGTTATAGAACCTGCAACAGATTGTTCTATTTGTAATATTAAAGGTTCAATTTGGTATAATTTATAGAAAAAATGTTTCTTGCGATAACAATGAGACCATATTTGTTTATACATTTGCAAACGTTGTTTATATAACTATTCAACTGAACAAACCGCTGCCTGCAAATGTTAATAGCAATAAAGGCTATATTGCTTTGATGATTTGATGAAAGACGCGACGGCTGATTTTTTTGAAAAGATACACGCGACTTACAACTTTACTAGATCGAATAATTTAAGGAAAAACTGTATAAAAAAGATTGCTTATGTCACAGATTGTCGGACATATCTCGCAGGTAATCGGACCTGTTGTGGACGTCTATTTCGAAGGTACGGAGGCTGAATTAATGTTGCCCAGTATTCACGATGCATTGGAAATAAAAAGATCGAATGGTAAGAGACTGATTGTAGAAGTACAACAGCATATCGGTGAAAATACCGTACGCACCGTTGCCATGGATAGTACAGACGGACTACAGAGAGGTATGAAGGTACATCCGCTTGGTGGACCTATCACCATGCCGGTGGGTGAACAAATTAAAGGTCGCCTGATGAATGTAGTAGGTGACTCCATCGACGGAATGAAAGAACTGGACCGTACCGGCGCTTATCCCATCCATCGCGATCCCCCCAAGTTTGAAGATTTGACTACCGTACAAGAAGTGCTTTATACGGGTATCAAAGTAATTGATTTGCTGGAACCTTATAGTAAAGGTGGCAAAATCGGTTTGTTTGGTGGAGCCGGTGTAGGAAAAACCGTACTGATTCAGGAACTTATCAATAATATTGCCAAGAAACAACATGGTTTCTCCGTATTTGCCGGAGTAGGAGAGCGTACCCGTGAAGGTAACGACTTGCTGCGTGAAATGATTGAATCCGGTGTAATCCGTTACGGAGAGGAATTCAAAAAGAGTATGGAAGAGGGCAATTGGGATTTGTCTAAAGTTGATTATAACGAAGTAGAGAAATCGCAAGTATCGCTGATATTCGGCCAGATGAATGAACCTCCCGGTGCACGTCAGTCGGTAGCATTATCCGGTTTGACAGTTGCCGAATCATTCCGTGATTTGGGAGCCCAGGCCGAAGGAAAAACTGATATATTGTTCTTTATAGATAATATCTTTCGTTTCACTCAGGCCGGTTCCGAGGTATCTGCTTTGTTGGGTCGTATGCCCTCTGCTGTGGGTTACCAACCGACGCTGGCTACTGAAATGGGTGCCATGCAGGAACGTATCACTTCTACAAGAAACGGTTCTATTACTTCAGTACAGGCTGTGTATGTTCCTGCCGATGACTTGACCGACCCTGCACCTGCTACAACCTTTACGCACCTGGATGCCACAACGGTATTGAGCCGTAAGATTACCGAACTCGGTATTTATCCGGCTGTAGATCCGTTGGAGTCTACTTCCCGTATTCTTGATCCGCATATTGTAGGACCGGAAC
The DNA here is from genome assembly GCF_030151085.1 of Bacteroides sp. Lineage (GTDB taxonomy): Bacteria > Bacteroidota > Bacteroidia > Bacteroidales > Bacteroidaceae > Bacteroides. The sequence continues at coordinate 5,620 of NZ_JASLER010000011.1, forward strand.
ATTACGAAGTGGCACAGCGTGTAAAACAGATTTTGCAACGTAATAAGGAATTGCAGGATATCATCTCCATCCTTGGTATGGAAGAACTTTCGGATTCCGACCGTACATTAGTGAACCGTGCACGTCGTGTACAACGCTTCTTGTCGCAACCGTTTGCCGTTGCCGAGCAGTTTACAGGTGTTCCCGGTACAATGGTTTCCATAGAAGACACTATCAAAGGTTTCAAGATGATTCTCGACGGTGAAGTAGATTACTTGCCCGAACCTGCTTTCTTGAATGTAGGAACTATTGATGAAGCCATAGAAAAGGGCAATCAGTTGTTGGAACAAGCAAAGAAGTAAGAAGTAGTTGCGAATTACTAATTACAAGTTACTAATTACAAGTTACTAATAAAGAGATGAAGGGATTACAGCTAAATATAGTTTCGCCGGAGAAAGAACTTTTCAATGGAGAAGTAGAAAATGTAACTCTGCCCGGTATGATAGGCTCATTTACTATCCTGCCGCAGCATGCCCCCATTGTATCTTCATTGAAAGCTGGTACATTGTCATACGTGACGATGGAAGGCGAAGAGCATGTGCAGGAAATCAATGGTGGCTTCATTGAGATGAATGATAATAATGTGTCGGTTTGCATCGATTGAAATTTACCTTATTTCTAATATAATAATTGAATAGACGTGAGTATTAGTATTACCAAGCGAAATTATTTGTTTTATACAGCGCTCTTAACGATATTAGTAGGAGGATTAGG
>NZ_JASLER010000107.1 GCF_030151085.1 Bacteroides sp.
TTCAATGGCGATACATCCTGCCATCAGTGCTACCACGAGCCAGGAAACCCAGCCTGTGGGCAGTTCCCAACTGATAAAAATGCGGGCTGCATAAACATAAAGCACGAGGAGATATCCTGCCATGAGCGGGAGGAAGAGAAAATGTATCGTGCCGTTCAGGAACTCCGACGGTTGCGGCTCCCGGTTATGTTTTTGTTCATCTTTGGGCAACATGCCAAGGAAGAGCAACATCGGAAGCAACACGCTACATATAATAAGGATATACAGATAGCAATTCCAACTTACATCCACATTGAAGAGTTGGCGGAGCGAGAACACCAGCAGACTGATTCCACCGCTCATGATAAGCCCCACCACATTGGCCGTGACAAAAGCGCCGACCGTGTATGAAGCGAAGTTCCAGCTTGGAATGTCATTCTTTTCTTTGATGAATGAAAGGAAGAAAGCCGAAAGCCACAGTGCCAGGATGGCGGCTCCGTGGGCTATGCCTATTTCGGTAAGCGACTGTTCCGGTGAAAGACTGTAGAGGTACACCGCATCGGCAATCAGCAATACGTGCATTATTATATGTACGATCACTCCTTTTATCTTGCTCTTTATCTCTTCGCTCCACAGGTGGAGAGTGAGTGAGAGCAACGTACCGATAGAAAAATAGTAACCCAGAACCATCACCAGCTTCCTGTCATCATCCAGGTCGGTAGCTACCAGATAGACTAAATAAGCGGTAAGTGCAAGGACGAAACATACTGTAGAAGGAAAGCGCCTCAGGCAATTTTGAAACGCTTCCGTCAGGGTATGAAATACTTTATGTAGTAGCTGTCCTTTCATTCGCTCTGCTTCTTAACCTGTTGGCTTACAGTTCGCTTTCTTTCAGACGTTCTGCATTTTCCGCTACAATCAGGTGGTCGATACAATCCTGAATGTCACCGTCCATAAAGGCGGAGAGGTTATAGATGGTATAGTTGATACGATGGTCGGTGATGCGTCCTTGCGGATAGTTGTAGGTACGGATTTTAGCGGAGCGGTCTCCGGTAGATACCATTGTCTTTCGCTTGGAGGCAATATCGTCCAGATATTTCTGATGTTCCTTGTCGTAAATGAAGGTACGCAGACGTGAGAGGGCACGCTCTTTATTCTTCGGTTGGTCGCGTGTTTCGGTACACTCAATCAGGATTTCTTCAGAAGCGCCGGTGTTCGGATTTCTCCATACATAGCGCAGACGTACACCGGACTCAACTTTATTTACATTCTGTCCGCCGGCACCGCCACTTCGGAAAGTATCCCATTTGATTTCGCCTTCATTAATTACTACATCGAACTCTTCGGCTTCGGGCAGCACGGCTACGGATGCGGCGGAGGTATGCACACGTCCCTGAGTTTCAGTAGCCGGAACACGCTGTACGCGGTGTACCCCCGATTCGTATTTCAATGTTCCGTATACATTGTCGCCCGTAACGCTGCAAATGATTTCCTTGAATCCGCCTGCCGCGCCTTCGTTGACGCTGGATATTTCCATCCTCCAACCTTTCGTTTCGCAATATTTGGTATACATGCGGAAGAGGTCTCCGGCAAAGATAGCGGCTTCGTCACCACCTGTACCCCCGCGGATTTCGAGGATGGCGTTCTTGCTGTCTTGCGGGTCGGCAGGTACGAGGAGGAGTTTGATATGTTCTTCCAGTTCCGGCTGGCGTGCCTGACAGGCATCCAATTCTTCGCGTGCCATTTCCCGCATCTCCGGGTCTGTTTCATTGGAGATGATCTCTTTGGCTTCCTCGATGCCGTTCAGCACTTGGATATATTCTTTGCGGGCCTCCATCAGGTCGCCCAGTTCTTTGTACTCTTTGGTGAGTTTAACGTAACGCTTCTGGTCGGCAATCACTGCCGGGTCTGTAATCAGCGTCGATACTTCTTCGAAGCGGGCAACAAGCCCTTCGAGTTTCTCTAATATGGTATTGTTGTCTGCCATTGAATTAGTATTTGAATTCTCCGAACTCACTCTTGATAATCAGTTCTTTCTGGTTGCTTTCTTCAATACGTCCAACAATCTGTGCATCAATACCGAAACTCTTGCTGATGGCAATTACTTCCTCGGCATGTTCGGGCGATAGATATACTTCAAGACGGTGTCCCATATTGAATACCTTGTACATCTCTGCCCAGTCTGTATTGCTCTGCTCTTTAATCGTTTTGAACAAAGGAGGAACAGGGAACAGATTATCCTTAATCACGCGGCAATTATCACCTATAAAGTGCAGCACTTTCGTCTGTGCACCACCCGAGCAGTGTACCATACCATGAATTTCAGGGCGAAGTGCATCCAGCAACTTCTTCACTACCGGCGCATACGTGCGGGTAGGGGAGAGTATCAATTTTCCGGCATCCAGCGGGCTGTCTTCTACGGCATCCGTCAGTTTCAGACCACCGGAGTAAACCAGTTCTTCGGGCACTGCCTTGTCATAACTTTCGGGATATTTCTCTGCCAGATATTTGGAGAATACATCATGACGGGCACTGGTCAATCCGTTGCTGCCCATGCCACCGTTATATTCTTTTTCGTAAGTAGCCTGTCCGTAAGAAGCCAAGCCTACAATTACATCGCCCGGACGGATATTGGCATTATCAATCACATCGCTGCGCTTCATGCGGCAAGTTACGGTACTGTCTACGATGATGGTACGCACCAAATCGCCTACATCGGCAGTTTCACCTCCTGTAGCATATACGCCTACACCCATTTCGCGG
>NZ_JASLER010000027.1 GCF_030151085.1 Bacteroides sp.
AATCAGTTCTTCCAATCGCCTCCTTAGCCGGATATTCAAAGAGCTCTTCAGCCTTTTTATTTATAAAAGTATAACGCATATCATTATCGACATCCTTCACCTTGGCTGCAATAGGAAGGTTGTCGAGAATATTTTCAAGCAAATGCAGATGCTCTTGCCACTCCGTTTCTCTCACTTTTTTGATACGCTTGTGCATAAAGTAAAATAGCAGGAGTACAATAGCAGTGCCCAATACAATCACAACATAAATAATATTCTTCTGGATAAAACTGGGCGGAACATCACAATAAACCGCATTTTTAGGAAAGTGATCTAATGCAACTCCCTTGTCAAGCAGTGTCTGGTAATTAAGATAGGTATTGGGCGTACCGGCAACAACCGTTTTCGCCTCGTATGTACCATCCTTTTTCAATGCACTTCTGATTTCACTGATGACTGCACTTTCAACATCGGTACTACCGATATAATGTCCACCGGCAAATAAGGCATGTCCCCTCGTGAACTGGTCAGACAACGAGAATACCGGCTTTTTAACTATACCGGAAATATAAGAATGCATTCTCTCATCAGGATAATACTTTTCAGACAAATTCTGACCGGCCACATTCACCCATGAACAGTAGATAATACCTGTCTCTTTACCACATTCACTAATCATGCGGAGCATTGTTTCTGTATTTGTCTGAGGATATGTAATAAATTCCATATCCAAATCAGAAAAGTATTGCTGATGTATTTCTTCTGCTTTTTTCCGAATTAGAGAACAGATAAATCTGTCATCCGATAACAAGACAACCTTTTTCATTTCAGGAGTAATCTCCTTCATCAATTCTATGGTTTCTTTAATACAAACAGGAATATTTATGGCAGTCACATTATACCGCTCCAGCATTTCCGGTCTAGTGATAATCTGATCTTCAGGTATATATTCGCCATTGTAGTACTTATTTATATCAGCCGACGTATGCGGCATCGAGTGGCAAATAATTGTAGGTACTCCTTTCCAGTTAGTGTCAAAAAGCGGTTTACAAACGTACCATCCCGGATCGCCTACAAATATGACGGCTTGGGGAGGCACAGAATATTTATCCCTTAGATAATCAACCTTCTGATCTATTTCCTGTTGATTATTGAAATGCCATGTTGTGAGAGTCTCCAAATATACCTTCACTGAATTTTCTTCATTGAATGCCTTTTCTACAGTTTCAAGTAAATCATAAGCCCATTTCTCACGAAAAGTGGAAGAACTGATAAGAACAATATACTCTTGATCTTTTGTATCAGCCATCGTCTTGGGCACCAGAAATAAACAAGCGAGAATAGCAACCGCAAGTATTCGAAATGTCAAAGGGGGATACAGAAATGTATTCTGATTTGGCATATTGGATAAATATTAAAATATAAAATGGCAAAAGCTTCTCAACTATCCTTGGCAAAGTTAGGAAAAAATAAATGCCAAAGAAATATCCAATGACAAATTCGAATATTACGTTCATCTTTTTGTTGTTTATATCCGCATTGAACACTATTTGTGATATAGGATCAGGTATGACGCTGATGAAATAGAAAAAAGTGTCGCATTTATAACTTGAACTCAAGCTTACTACAATATATGGTATTCATTTGTTTTCCATCGATTGCCCGTCCTTTGAACGATTAATGAAGTGGTACAAGAACTGTAACATTTAATCTATCAGTAAACCAACGAGTTACGAGGGGTAGAAAAGAAAAACGGAGAGAGTCTTTCAACTTTCTCCGCTTCAGTACCCAGACCCGGGGTCGAACCGGGATGGAAGTGAATCCACTGGTGTTTGAGACCAGCGCGTCTACCGATTCCGCCATCTGGGCATATTTGATTTCTCAAATGCGGTGCAAAGATACGGCTTTTTTCCAATCCTGCAATACTTTTCATAAAAAAACTCGAAAAAAACAAGAAAACATATCTTAAGCATTCCTTCTTTATAAAATATACCGTACATTAGCAGAAACTTTTAAAACAAATAACATGGTAACCAATAAGGATAATTTCTGTGTGATTATGGGTGGAGGTATTGGCAGCCGCTTCTGGCCATTCAGTCGTAAAACACTCCCTAAACAATTTCTGGATTTCTTTGGAACAGGACGTTCATTACTGCAACAGACTTTTGACCGATTCAAAAAAGTAATACCAGTCGAAAACATACTTATCGTTACAAACGATTTATATGCTGATCTCGTAAAAGAACAACTTCCCGAACTTAAACCCGAACAAATATTACTGGAACCGACACGCCGCAATACAGCGCCCTGTATTGCATGGGCATCTTATCATATCCGAGCACTCAATCCAAATGCTAATATCGTAGTAGCTCCTTCGGACCACCTAATCTTAAAGGAGGGTGAGTTTCTTACTGCTATTGAAAACGGCTTAGCTTTTGTTTCACAATCCGATAAATTACTAACACTGGGTATTAAGCCTAATCGTCCTGAAACAGGCTATGGCTACATACAAATTGCAGAATCAGTAGGCAAGAATTGCCACAAGGTAAAAACATTTACAGAAAAACCGGAACTGGAATTGGCAAAGGTATTCTTGGAGAGTGGAGAATTTTATTGGAATTCCGGTCTTTTCATGTGGAATGTAAATAGCATCATAAGAGCTGTTGAAATGTTATTGCCCGAATTAGCTTCCAAATTAGCGCCCGGTAAAAAAGTGTATGGCACACCCGAAGAGAAGAAATTTATCGATGAGAATTTCCCAGCTTGTCCCAATGTTTCCATAGACTTCGGTATTATGGAGAAAGCAGATAATGTATATGTATCATTAGGTGACTTCGGATGGTCGGATTTAGGCACATGGGGTTCTCTTTATGACTTGTCGCCAAAAGATAGTGATAACAATGTGGCCCTGAAATGCCAATCAATGATTTATAACAGCAAGGATAATATCATAGTACTGCCCGACAATAAACTTGCAGTTATTGATGGTCTGGAAGGTTACCTTATTGCAGAATCGGACAATGTACTTCTGATTTGCAAAAAAGATGAAGAGCATGCAATCCGTAAATATGTCAATGATGCACAAATTAAATTGGGCGATGACTACATTTAAGTTAAAAGCTGAAAGTTAAAAGATAGGGAATAAAAAGGCGGGAGTTGAACCAGTGTTCAACTCCCGCTTCTGTTTATTTAAGGGAGGAAAATAAACTTCTTAAAGTGCTGCGCGAATAGCTTCGGCTACAGCTTGGAATTCCGCATCCGTAAGTTTCAACTTAGGATTAGAGAAAAGCATATCTTTCTCATTCTGCATCGGAATCAGATGTATATGGGCATGAGGGACTTCCAGACCTAACACTGCTTCACCTACTTTCTTACAGGGAAAAGCTTTACCAATGGCAAGTGCCACTTTTTTAGCAAATACATGCATTGCCGCCAAATCTTCGTCATTCAAATCGAAAATATAATCCACTTCCTGCTTGGGAATGATCAAAGTATGACCTTTCACCATCGGATTGATATCCAAAAATGCAAAAAACTTATCATTCTCTGCGACTTTGTAACAGGGAATTTCTCCTGCGATAATTCTGCTGAATATTGTTGCCATAGCTTTATGCGATATATAAATTAAGGCAAGCCCGCACGCGGACTTGCCTTTCAATTAAATTGATATGTTCATTACTTCCAAGTGAATCATTCCTTGCGGAACCTTAATATCTGCAACATCACCCACCTTTTTACCAAGTAGACCTTGAGCAATCGGTGTATTTACAGAAATCTTACCTTCTTTCAGATTGGCTTCACTTTCCGAAACAATGGTATAAATCATTTTCATGCCATTTTTCACATTCTTCAGTTCCACTTTATTAAGAATCTGTACAGAATCCGTGCCAAGCTTCGATTCATCAATAATCTTAGCATCGGCAATAGTAAGTTTCAGATTATTGATGCGCATTTCGAGCATACCTTGTGCTTCTTTTGCAGCGTCATACTCTGCATTTTCCGACAAGTCACCCTTATCACGTGCTTCGGCAATTGCAGCCGAAATCTTCGGACGTTCTACCGTCTCCAGTTGCCTTAGATCGGCCATCAATTTCTTGTAGCCTTCTTCTGACATATAAGCCATACTTTTTCCTCCTTAATTATTATATTAGTTTTTAATGGTACTATAAACAAAAAAGAATTCCAACATGAGCAGCATGCTGGAACCCTCTTTTCGATTTCCTTTGCAAAGATAGCCTTTTAAATAATGCGTGTCAAGCAAAAAATGCTGCTTTGTAACATATTTAAATTAAATCTTCTAATTTATAACAAGTTACAGCAATGCTTTCACTGCTGCTTCAAGGTCTTTTATAGTCTCGCCACGGGCACTTAACTCATTATTTTTATTAATGAGGAAGACTGCAGGAACTGACTGTACATTATAAGCCGAAGCAAAAGTTGAGTAAACTCCATTGGCATCACGTACGCAAACCCATGGCAGATTGTCAGCAGTTGTTTTCCAAAAATGCTCGTCAGCATCCAAAGAAATCTGGTAAATTTCCAAACCTTGACCTACATACTTATCATACAAATCGCGCAACATATAATTATGAGAAGCCGATGTAGCACTCTGATAAATTGTAAAGTCCAGAATAACCGCTTTACCTTTCAGATCGCTCAACTTACGTACATTACCTTTCATATCACGAAGGTTGATATCAATTACTCCGGTTTCAGAGATTGCATCTTCAGGAATTTCCAAGACTTTCTGCTGGGGAGTACGCGTGTTCTTCATACCCTTTATCACAATGTTATAAAGGTTCTTAGAACGGTCTGCATGAGGATAATAATTATTCAAGCTGGTTGCAACAGCAGCAAAACATTTGATATCATCCTTACTATTCAATGGATCGAATATCAAATAGTTATTCAATTTCTGGAATAAAGCAAAGTAAGCAGCAGCCGTATTAGGAGCAGCAAAAATATAGTTGATCTTTACTTCATCCTTGTAGTTCTTCAACAAGACCGCAAGACTGTCCTCAAAAACATCCGCTCCTATCTTATGCGCCTGCATGGTTTGAATCAATGCATTTACACTACTTTGAAGTTGTATTTGCTTTAGAGTCAATTCCTTTATTTTCGTACTATTAGGAGAACCTTCTACCGCATAAGCCGTAGAAAAGTCTGTGAAAGGAGCTTTCACCTGAACCGTTTCTGTAGAGTCGACAGAGAAGTTAATAACTTTATCTTCTACACGTAAACGATAAAATTCTGGAGAAGCAGGACGTACTTGTTTAAAGCTGAACGATCCGTCACCTTTCAACTTTACAGAATCCAAAGGAACAATACCTTCCAAAGCCGAGGCTTCCAAATAAAGCATATTGCCATCGGCACCCGATACCTCACCTTCCACTTTAAACTTCGGTTCGGAATTACACGCACTCAATGCTACAGCCGCAAGTGCTACAAAAAAGATTTTCTTCATATCGTATCTTAGTTTTATCTTTTCTTTGCAAACATGCTTGCAAATATACGTCTTTTCAACATTAGTCAAAGCATTTTCTTCGTATCTTCCACATAGAAAAGTGTAAAAAACGAATAAATACAAACTTTTTATCTCATTCCCACCATTTTACACGAATAAAATATGTATCTTTGCACGAATTTTGAAAGAAAATTAGATATAAAACATTTTTTATGATTAACCCAATTGTTAAGACAATCGAGCTCCCTGATGGCAGAACCATCACGCTCGAAACGGGAAAGCTGGCAAAACAGGCAGACGGTTCTGTAATGCTTCGTATGGGCAACACCATGCTTTTAGCTACTGTTTGTGCCGCTAAGGACGCAGTTCCCGGAACAGATTTCATGCCGTTACAGGTAGAGTACAAAGAAAAATTCTCCGCATTCGGACGTTTTCCCGGCGGTTTCACAAAGCGTGAAGGACGCGCTTCTGATTATGAAATCCTCACTTGCCGCCTTGTTGACCGTGCTCTCCGCCCTTTATTCCCCGATAATTTTCATGCAGAAGTATATGTAAATATCATCCTCTTCTCAGCCGATGGTATTGATATGCCCGATGCACTGGCAGGACTTGCAGCTTCTGCAGCTCTTGCTGTTTCTGACATACCTTTCAACGGACCGATTTCTGAAGTACGTATTGCACGTGTTGAGGGTCAGTTCATTATCAACCCGACTTTCGATCAGTTGGAAAAAGCTGATATGGACCTCATGGTAGGTGCTACCTATGAAAACATCATGATGGTGGAAGGTGAAATGAGCGAAGTTTCCGAACTTGATTTATTGGAAGCTATGAAGGTTGCTCACGAAGCTATCAAGGTTCAATGTAAAGCTCAGATAGAACTGGCTGAAGAAGTGGGTTCTACCGTAAAACGTGAATATTGCCACGAAGTGAACGATGAAGAACTTCGCAAGGCTATTCACAATGCTTGTTACGCAAAAGCATACGCTATTGCCGCTTCCGGCAACAAGAATAAGCACGAACGCATGGATGCTTTCGATGCTATCCGCGAAGAATTCAAGGCTCAACTCTCTGAAGAGGAATTAGCTGAGAAAGCAGCACTTATCGACCGTTACTACCACGATGTAGAAAAAGAAGCAATGCGCCGTTCTATCTTGGACGAAGGCAAGCGTCTGGACGGACGTAAGACTACTGAAATCCGCCCCATTTGGTGCGAAACCAGTTACTTACCCGGACCTCATGGTTCAGCTGTTTTCACACGTGGTGAAACACAATCTTTAACTACCGTTACACTTGGAACAAAGTTGGACGAAAAGATGGTAGACGACGTATTAGAACATGGCAAAGAACGCTTCTTGCTACATTATAACTTCCCCCCGTTCTCTACAGGTGAAGCTAAAGCACAACGTGGTGTAGGTCGTCGTGAAATTGGTCATGGTCATTTGGCATGGCGTGCGCTGAAAGGACAAATTCCTGCTAATTATCCGTATGTAGTACGTGTAGTCTCTGACATTCTTGAATCTAATGGTTCTTCTTCTATGGCTACTGTATGTGCCGGCACCTTGGCATTGATGGATGCAGGTGTGAAAATCAACAATCCAGTTTCAGGTATCGCTATGGGATTGATTAAGAACGCCGGTGAAGATAAATATGCAGTATTGTCTGACATCCTTGGCGACGAAGACCACTTGGGTGACATGGACTTCAAGGTAACAGGTACTAAAAATGGTATCACTGCTACTCAAATGGATATCAAGGTTGACGGATTGTCTTACGAGATTCTGGAAAAAGCCTTGTTACAAGCCAAAGAAGGTCGCGAATATATCTTAAGTAAACTAACCGACTGCCTTGCTGAACCGCGTGAAGATCTGAAGCCACATGCACCGAGAATCGAGACAATGACTATTCCTAAAGAATTCATTGGAGCAATCATTGGCCCTGGTGGAAAGATTATCCAAGGTATGCAGGAAGAAACCGGTGCTACTATCACCATTGAAGAAGTGGATAATGTAGGTAGAATCGAAATTGCCGGTACAAACAAAAAATGTATTGACGATGCTATACGCTTGATCAAGGGCATCGTAGCTGTACCTGAAGTAGGTGAAGTATACAAAGGTAAAGTACGTTCTATCATGCCTTACGGTGCATTTGTAGAATTCTTACCCGGAAAAGACGGATTACTCCATATTTCTGAAATCGACTGGAAACGTCTGGAAACAGTAGAAGAAGCCGGCATTAAAGAAGGCGATGAGATTGAAATAAAACTGCTGGATGTTGATCCTAAGACCGGTAAATTCAAGCTGTCTCGCAAAGTATTGATGCCAAAACCTGAAGGTTATGTTGAAAGACCTGAGAGACCTGAAAGAGGAGAAAGACACGAGAGAGGCGAAAGACCTGAAAGAGGTGAGAGAAGAGAAAGAAGATAAAATCGTATCTTAATTATATTCAAGAAACCCGATGGATAACCCATCGGGTTTTCTTTTTGTCAAAAAAAGGCAAGTTTAAAGAGAAAAACAAAGCATAATGTTTGCATATTACAAAAAGATTATGTTGTTTTGTTACGTTAAACCTTGAAAATAGTTAAAACACTAGAAAAATGCCTGACACCGGAAACCTTCATACTATGAATCTTTTCTCTCGATTCTTTCAGGAGAACCAAGAAAAATTCCTAGCTTTTGCTTATTCTTATCTTAGAGATAAAGAAGAAGCAGAAGATGTTTTAATGGAATCTATGATAGCTTTATGGGAAAACCGGGACCGTTGGGAGCAAAACAGCAACCTACATGCTCTGCTGCTTACCATAATTAAGAACAAGTCTCTCAATCTTTTAGAGCACAGGCAGATACGCATGCGTGCTGAAGAAGACATAAACAGCCACAAGCAACGTGAACTAGATTTGCGTATATCTACTTTGAAAGCTTGCGAACCCGACCAGATATTCAATTCCGAGATACAACATATAGTACATGAGGTATTGGAAAAGATGCCGGCACAAAGCAGAGCTATTTTCATGCTAAGCCGCTACCAAGATCTACCTAACAAACAAATTGCCGAACAACTGAATATTTCGCTTAAAACCGTAGAGGCACATATCACAAAGGCATTGAGAATTCTTCGCCTTGAGTTGAAAGATTATCTAGCCTCGATACTCCTTTAAATGTTAAAAACACCCTCTATCAAAAATAAATTTGATTTTTCCATAGGGTAGTCGTAACTTAGACGGTTATATATATGGAAAGGGCATGAAACTCAGATTTAATAACCAACCAATTAATTTACGATGAACCAAGAATTGTTATATAAATATTTCAAGGGCACTGCTACTATTGACGAAGAAAAGCAAATTCTGGATTGGGTAGAAGCCACCGAAGAGAATCGAGAAGTTTTCCTGAAAGAACGTATGTTGTATGATATTTCTCTATTCTCTGACAAACAGGATACCAAACAGAAAAAGACAATACGCCTTACTCCTATGCTAAGTTGGACTGCCCGCATAGCTGCTGTCATCATTATAGGTGTTTGTGGTTATTTCATGACTGCCGACTATCTATATAATAAAGATGCACAGTTGCAGACCATCACTGTGCCTGCCGGACAACGTGCCCAAATTACACTTGCTGATGGTACGCATGTTTGGTTGAACTCCAAATCCACTTTAACGTATGCAAGCAATTTCGGTCGCAATGAACGTAATGTAGAACTGGATGGAGAAGCTTATTTCGAAGTAGCCAAAAACAAGAAAATTCCATTCTACGTAAATACAGAGATGCATAATGTAAGAGTAGTGGGAACTTCTTTCAATGTTTGTGCCTACAAGGGTAGCAAAGAATTTGAAACGACCTTGGTAGAAGGTATTATAGATATATATACTACACATAATGAACAAGTAGTAACCCGTTTGAAAAAAGAGGAGTTTTTCGCAAACTATGATGGAAAATACAAAAAGGCGATTCTCCCCTCTTACGAATATTTGCGATGGAAAGAAGGATTATATTGCTTTGACGATGTACCGTTTGGTGGTATTTTGGATAAACTGGAAAAATACTATAATGTTAAAATCACCGTAACCAGTCCCAAATTGCTAGACCATGCAGGTCTTACCGGCAAGTTCAGAGAGCAAGACGGTATTGAACATATTTTGCGGACAATCTCTAAAGATCATCCGTTCAAGTATAGCATCAATGAAGATAAAGATTCTATAATCATATATGAATAATAGCAACCTCTAAATTTAGTACTAACCTTTCAAAACCTTAGAACATTATGAAAGTATAAAAGAAACAGTCAAAATAATACCCCTCACTTTTTGATAAAAAAAGATCGGAAAGTACCCCCATACTTTCCGATCATAAACAGTCAAAAATCGACCTTAATCAATTTATTAACTTAACACAATGACAAAGATATGAGAAAATTTTCTTAGATGGGACTTTTTTGCCCAAAAAGTTTAGAAATTAAGCATAACTATGAAGATTACCTTAATTCTTCTCTTGTTTGTAACATTCCAAGTATATAGTACAAACAGTTACTCCCAAAATGCCAAAGTAAGCATTCCCAATGCTCAACTTAGGGTAGGTCAGGTTCTTACTAGAATTGAGTCGCAAACTGAATACCTGTTTGTATATAACAAAAAAAGTGTAGATGTACGTCGTACTGTAAACATAGATGCAGATAATAAGTCTGTAGCCGAGGTACTGAATGAAATGTTCAAAGGCACTGATATTAAATATGTAATGGAGGGTAAGAATATTGTACTAACTAAAAATAGCAAAAAAACAGAAAGTGTACTCGGTATGAAACAAGAACAGGTAATCGTCAAAGGTACAGTTACTGATCCAAAAGGTGAACCCATCATCGGCGCCAACATCATCAAAAAAGGGACCGCAAATGGTGTTATCACAGATTTGAATGGCGAATTTGCTATAAATATTCCAACAAATTCCACGTTAACAATAAGTTATATAGGCTATCAACCCATTACCGTAACTCTAAATGGGCAGAGGATACTTAACATTCAAATGAAAGAAGAAGCATTAACTTTGGAAACAGTAGTTGTAACAGCTATGGGTATTCAGAAGAAAGCATCTTCATTGACTTACTCTACTCAACAAATAGCTGGTGAAGAACTGACACGTGCCAAAGACCCTAACATGATTAATGCACTTGCCGGTAAAACTGCTGGTGTGCAAATCAATAAAAGCGCAGCAGGACTTGGCGGATCTGCAAAAGTTTCCATCCGTGGTAGCCGTTCTGCTTTTGAAGGTGGAAACAATCAGCCATTGTATGTTATCGACGGTGTACCTATGCAAAATATATCTACCGAATCTACTTCCACCGTTATGGGCGGTCAGAACGACGGCGTTAACCGTGATGCCGGTGACGGCATATCCAACTTAAATCCGGATGATATTGAAAGCCTGAGCATTCTAAAAGGAGCCTCCGCTGCCGCTCTCTATGGTTCTCAAGCAGCTAATGGGGTTATTCTAATTACTACAAAGAAAGGTAAAGCAGGTATTCAAAGAGTTACTTTCTCTTCAAATCTGACGGTTGACCAGGCAACCAGTCTTCCCGAATTTCAAAATACTTATGGTCCCAGCGGCACTGACAGTTGGGGAAAAAACAAGGCTTTGACTGATTACGACAATGTAGGCAAATTCTTTGAGAATGGAGTAACAGCTATCAATTCAATATCTTTACAAAGTGGTAATGAGAAAATGCAAACTTATTTCTCTTATGCCAACACTACTGCTAAAGGCATCATTGACTCCAATAAGTTACAAAAACACAATGTTACATTGCGCGAAACAGCTAACTTCTTTAACGATCGGTTAAAATTAGACGGCAACGCCACTCTGATGACTCAGAAGCTTCAAAACAGTACTGCATCAGGTGGTCTCTATCTGAATCCTTTGGTAGATTTATATAGCTTCCCTCGTGGTATGGACATATCTCAATATGCTAAAGAATTTGAGGTAGGCGATCCTCTTCGTAATAATATGCCTGTCCAAAATTGGTTTACTGATATTTCGGAATGGACACAAAATCCATATTGGATTAAGAACAGGGTAATCAACAATAATAAACGTTATCGGGCATTGGTATCTCTAGGGGTTTCTTTGAAGATAAATGATTGGTTGACCTTACAAGCGCGAGGTAATATAGATTATGCGAGCGACAAGTTCAATCAAAACATCTATGCTTCAACCTCACCTACCATCACCGGTACTTACAAAGGTAAAAGCAACGGGCGTTACATTTGGTCAGAGGCAGAACAATTCCAGACTTATGCAGATGCGATGGCATTGTTTAATAAAGCATGGAATAAATGGTCACTGAACGCAGCTATCGGTACTAGCATCAATAAAACTAAAGTCAATTCCCTGATGCTAGACTCAAAGATAGCCTCACTTTATAAACCCAATTTATTTACAGTAGCCAACATCGTTACAGGTTCTAATTCATCAATTGAACAGGCAATTGACCAGAGGCGTACCATCCAATCCATATTCTGTACGGCACAAATAGGGTTTGATGCCGCAATCTATTTAGATGTTACAGCACGCAATGACTGGTCATCAACATTGGCACATACTG
Source organism: Bacteroides sp. (assembly GCF_030151085.1). GTDB lineage: Bacteria > Bacteroidota > Bacteroidia > Bacteroidales > Bacteroidaceae > Bacteroides. The sequence continues at coordinate 12,035 of NZ_JASLER010000027.1, forward strand.
AAAGTATGAATTCCGGTTTCTTCTACCCGTCAGTGGGTCTATCTTGGATTATGAGCAATTCGTTTAAACTGCCCAATTGGATTTCATTCAGTAAAATCCGTGGTTCGTGGGCACAAGTAGGTAACGATTTACCTATAGGTAATACTAATCTGGTAGATATCATTACAGCTGGTGGAGTACTTCAGAGTGCCGATACATATCACAAAGGTGATTTAAAACCGGAAATCAGCAATTCAATCGAATTCGGCACAGAATGGAGATTTTTCAATAATCGCCTGAGTATTGATTTCACATGGTATCAAACCGATACAAAAAACCAATTACTGAGAATGCCTACCGCTGCCGGAGATAAATATGCATACCGATATATTAATGCTGGCAAGATCCGTAATAAAGGTATTGAACTTACAGTAGATGGTACTCCACTAATGAATGACAATTTCCGCTGGAAAACAGCTATAAACTTCTCTACTAACAACAATGAAGTAGTATCGTTACATCCTGATTACACATCATTCACATACGGCGATCCGGGCCTTTCGATGGCTTATTTAATACGCATAAAAGAGGGTGGCTCGCTGGGCGATATTTATGGAAATGCATTTGTACGCAAAGACGGTAAAATCCAATGTAACGATGATGGTACTCCGGTTGTAAATACCGGCAATAATGATTACCTAGGTAATTCAAACCCAGATTTCATGTTAGGTTGGAGTAATACTTTCACCTACAAAGGATTCAGCCTTTACTTCTTGATTGATATAAGAGCCGGTGGAAATGTTATGTCATTAACCCAAGCTATTTTAGATCAGAAAGGCGTAACAGCCGAAACAGCAAAGGCACGTGATAGAGGATACGTGGAGTTTGAAGGGAATCGTTTTAATAATGTACCCGGTTTCTATAAATCCGTTGGTGACCGCAATGGTATCTCCGAATATTATATGTACAATGCCACCAACATACGTCTCCGTGAACTGTCATTGGGATATTCATTCCCGCAATCTATTCTGGAAAAAACAAAAGTATTCAAAGGTCTTGACCTTTCACTTGTTGCACGCAATCTCTTTTTCTTCTACAAAGATGCACCTTTTGACCCGGATGCAACTCTATCAGTAAGAAACACCCTGCAAGGTGTCGATGTATTCGGTATGCCGACAAATAGGAATATTGGTTTCAATATCAAATTTACATTCTAATTCAAACTCTTGCGATTATGAAATATACTAAATATTTAGCAGTACTCTTAGCAGGTGGATTATTGGGAACCTCAGTTGCATGCACTGGCAATTTCGTGTCGGATAATAAAAACCATGCGGGTTTTAATTCTGATTTACAGGAATATGATTTCCAAAAATATCTTTTAAAGTTTGAGATTATTCAAAGTGGCATTTACTTCAATTATGATTGGGGTGCCGGAAGAAACTGGACTTTCCAGATAGCACAGAACCTAGGGCAAGATATGTTTGCAGGCTATTTTCATGATATGAATCAAACCTTCAACGATAAGAACACTGTATATGCCTTAAACGATGGATGGACATGCACACATTGGGCGTACAACTACTCTTATATTATGCCGGAGGTCCAGAAGTGCACACAAATCAATGCCAACCAACCTGCGTTATTAGCTATCACCAAAATACTAAAGGTAGAACTGATGCATCGCGTTGCTGACTGCTATGGGCCATTGGTTTACAGCAAATTCGGGCAAGAAGGGGATAATGTAGATGATCTGAAAACAGCCTATCAGCATTTTTTTGCAGATTTAGAAAGTGGTATTAGTGCATTGGGATCATTTATTAAAACTAATCCCGGAGTAGAACCCTACAAGGATGCAGATATGCTGACTCCGAGTAAAACTTTAGCGGAGTGGATAAAGTTCGGTAACTCTCTGCGTTTGCGTTTAGCAATGCGTGTAGCCAATGTGGATAAAACACTGGCTACAGAACAAGCCAAAAAATCATTCGACTTGAACGAGTTTTTAGAATTCTCTACTGAAGTGATATCCGTTTCTACCGCAGAAGTCTATACAAATCCGTTAGGGGAACTCAACAAATCGTGGGGAGAAGTATTTATGGGCGCCACTATGGAATCCGTTTTAAAAGGATACAATGACCCACGCATCGGCAAATTCTATGAAAGAGCAAGTGGCAAAGAAATTACATGGGTAGATGACAACAATGTAACACAGCATTTGACCAGCAAATTCGATTATGCCGGAACCTATAAAGGAGTACCGCAAGGGACAGGCCTGACAACAGCTGACAATCGTTATAAAATGTGTTCGAAGAGTACCGTTAGCCAAACAACAAATCCTATTCTTATGACAGCAGCAGAAGTTTGGTTCCTACGTGCAGAGGCCGCTTTGAGAGGTATTTCATCAGAGAATGCCAAAGAGTGCTACGAGAAAGGTGTACAAACATCCTTCGAGCAATGGAGTGTAGGTGGAGCCGATAGGTACCTGCAAAGTAATGCAGTGCCTATTGACTATAAAGATCCATTTGACGAGAAGTTTGATATGAAAGCTTTGATTAAAACTACTCCGAATTGGAATGATGCTAAAAGTACTGAAGAACAATTCGAGAAAATAATAACACAGAAATGGTTAGCAATTTATCCTGAAGGGACAGAAGCCTGGACTGAACAACGTCGTACAGGCTATCCTAAATTGTTTAAAGTGGTAGTAAATAAGAGCAATGGAGCTATTGACACTGATATAATGATTCGTCGCCTGCCATTTCCTGCAGATTTAGCCAAGTCGAATCCAACACAATATAGCTCACTTATATCAGCATTAGGCGGGCCCGACAATGGCGGAACACGCCTTTGGTGGGATGCAGGTAAGAATAATTTCTGAGTCACAATAAAGTATATTTTTGATTAGTGGTGTTTTCTATCTATTAGTTTCAAGGAAAGAAGGTTGGGAGGAGCAAAGTCTTTGGGGGCTTTGCTCCTTATATCTAGTACAGGAGTAGTATAAAGATGTCAGGTCGGAACTATGTTATCTGCTCGAAACAAAAAGAGGATGCATTTACTGATATATTTGTATCGGCAGCTCCCCTCTCAGAGCTCCTAAAGCATTCAATGCCAATGCTTCTAATTCATCTTCTCCGGGATAGACATAAATAGGAGCAAGGAAGGAAATACGTTCTTTCAAACGTGAAATTATATAATCGGAATGAGCCATTCCTCCCGTCAGCAAAATAGCATCAATTTTACCACAGAGCACCGTAGCAGAAGCTCCAACACCGCGGGCAATCTGATAAATCATGGCATCTAACACCAACTCAGCATGTTTGTCACCTTCTTCAATCCGTTTTACAATAACCTGCACATCGGTTGTACCTAGGTGAGCAGTAAGACCTGCACTGCCGGAAATACGTTTTTTCAATTCATCCCTAGTAAAGCGTCCGGAGTTACAAAGGTCTATCAACTGACCAGCGGGAAGTGTTCCGGCACGTTCGGGTGAGAAAGGGCCTTCACCGTCAAGAGCATTATTCACATCAATGGCACGACCGTGATAATGCGTTCCTATAGATATTCCACCACCCAAATGACAAACAATCAGACTAAGATTTTCATAACACAGATTATGCTCGGCAGCATAACGACGGGCAATGGCACGTTGATTCAAAGCATGCCAAATAGTGATTCGGGGCATCAAGGGAGATCCTGTAATACGAGCTACTTCTTCTAATTCGTCGACTACACCCGGATCAGCAATAAAAGCACGGCAATCGTGAAGTAAGGTAGCCAATTCAGCAGCAATAAGGCAGCCAAGATTGCACGCATGGCTCCTCATGGCATGAGCAATATCATCGAGCATAGCATCATTCACCTCGTACACTCCACCAGGAATGGGTTTCAACAGCCCTCCCCGTCCTACAATAGCATCAAAATCAAAAGGAATACCTTTAGCTTCCAATGCATCCAACACCAGATTCTTGCGAAACTCAAACTGGTCGATAATACGGGGAAACTCAGACAACTCCTCTACTGTATGTCGAATGTTATTTACCAAGATGGGAGTTTCATCCTCGTACACAGCTATTTTTGTCGATGTGGAACCGGGATTGATTGCTAGAATTTTCATACTTTACAAATTAAGATTTAGAGGTACAGTGCAAGCATCCTTCCATTTGCTCATTGCTGGTAAGGCATGCCATTGCAATGCTGTAGTATTTGGACAAACCGGAGTCGCTTCGCGAAGGTAATACCACCGGACAAATAGGTCCCTGGAGCAATCCCGCCATATCGGCATGCGAAAAGAGAGAAACAGCCTTATAGAAAGCATTACCCGATTCTATATTCGGAAATATCAATACATCGGCTTCACCGTCAATAGGTGAAACGATTCCCTTGATATTACCACTGGTTTTCTCGCAAGCGGTCTTTACATCCAACGGACCATCGATGATAACATTTCCAAACTCTCCTGCTTCAGCCAATTCCACGATATTGACATAGTCTAATGAATGCGGAAACTTGGCACTCACTTTCTCCGTACAATGTATCAGGGCAACACGAGGCTTTGTAATGCCAAATTGCCGGCAAGTACATATAGCATACCAAATCATCTCGATGCGTTGCTGCAACGTAGGTCGTGGAATCACCGCCGCATCGGAGAAGAATAGAAGTTTATCATACGTAGGTATCTGCATTACGGCCAGATGCGTCAATATCTTACCTTTAGGCAACAATCCTTTTTCTTTGTCCAAAATGGCATGCAGCAGGTTATCGGTATTAATAATACCTTTCATTAGAATATCTGCGCCTCCTTCGCGAATGATGCGTACTGCTTCACGAGCAGCTTCGTCGGGATCTTCGACGTGCAGGGTTTTCACATACTGAGGATATTTCTTCAAAGTGGGATATTTCTCAAGAATGGCAGAGTCGCCAATCATTAAAAACTCCGCAATTCCCTCCTCAAGGGCACGGGCTATAGCATATTCTGTATTCGGGTCTTTGGCACAAACTACTGCTATGCGTTTCCTCTTATTCATGGTTCTCAAATGAGCGGTTAACTGATCGAAATTCCGTATCGGTTCCATATAGTTAGATTTTTAGCAAATATCTGAAAAAATGTCGAGAAATACAGCATTGTACAAATTGAAAATTTATATGTTTAATATCATTTTGATAACGCACTGCAATTCTATGCATCTATTATATTTAACATCTCTTACACGCGTTTTGCTCAATCAAAGGTCATAATTTCGTTATTTTGTGTACTTTTGCGGTAAATATAGCAGAAAGTGTATGAGTAATCTTATTTTTCCTCCATATCTGCAAGAGGGTGACCGTGTCATCATCCTTTCTCCTTCCAGCAAAATAGACAAGTCTTTTTTGAGGGGAGCCACCAAACGTTTGAAGTCTTGGGGGCTAGAAGTAGTATTGGCAAAGAACGCCGGTAGTGCGAATGGCACTTATGCAGGTAGTATCCGCCAGCGTGTGAAGGATTTGCAAGATGCGATGGATGACGAAAAAGCCAAAGTTATATTCTGTAGCCGGGGAGGATACGGTGTAGTGCACCTGATGGACAAACTAAACTTTACCAAGTTCAAAAAACATCCCAAATGGCTCATCGGATTCAGTGACATTACAGCTCTGCATAATTTGTTTCAACAGAATGGCTTTGCATCGTTGCATGCCCCTATGGCACGCCACTTGACGGTAGAGCCTGAGGATGATTTCTGTGCACAGGCTTTGAAAGATATCTTATTCGGCAATGCAATAAATGGTGAAGAAGCATTCAACTATGTTTGCCCGGCACACAAGTTGAACCATAAAGGAACAGGAGCAGGCATTTTGCGCGGTGGCAACCTGTCGGTTTTTTATGGATTACGCGGCACGCCATACGATATTCCTGCTGAGGGAACCATTCTTTTTATAGAAGATGTAGGCGAACGTCCTCATGCAGTAGAGCGCATGATGTATAATTTAAAGTTGGGTGGCATACTCGAAAAGCTTTCGGGACTTATCATCGGACAATTCACCGAATATGAAGAGAACAAATCTCTAGGAAAGGATTTATACGGTGCTTTGGCAGACTTAGTGAAAGAGTATGATTATCCTATATGTTTTAATTTTCCTGTCGGTCACGTTACTATGAATGTTCCCTTAATCAATGGAGCACAAGTTACTTTGGAAGTTGGTAATAAAGAAGTCAAATTAAGTTTTAATACAGATAAAGGATGAAAAGGAATTATACATTTACCTCTCTGTTACTGTTACTTATCGTAGCGGCAGTGGCATGCAGCAATAACAGCAAGAAAACTGCGGATAGCAGTGAGGAAGCTGAGACAAAGAGCGTTGCCAATGTACCTCAGTTCAATGCAGACAGTGCCTATCAGTATGTAAAGTCACAAGTAGATTTCGGTCCACGTGTTCCGAATACGGATGCACATAAAGCATGTGGCGATTATTTAGCTCAGAAATTGGAGCAGTTCGGCGCAAAGGTTTATAATCAGAATATCAACTTACCTGCCTACAATGGAACTTTACTGAAAGCACGAAATATAATCGGCGCCTACAAACCCGAAGCTAAAAAACGTATTGCTCTTTTCTCTCATTGGGATAGTCGTCCGTGGGCAGACCAAGACCCGGACGAAAAGAAACACTATACCCCAATTCTGGGTGCAAATGATGGTGCTAGTGGCGTGGGTGTGCTTCTCGAAATAGCACGTCAGATCCAGAAACAAGAACCTGAACTGGGCATTGACATTATTCTTGTAGATGCTGAGGATTATGGTACGCACAGTGCTTACCAAGGCCAACATAAAGAAGAATCTTGGGGACTCGGTTCACAAGCATGGGCACGCAATCCTCATATAGAAGGTTATAACGCCCGTTTTGGTATCCTACTGGATATGGTAGGTGGTAAAGACCCGGAATTCCGTTACGAAAGATTATCCGAAGAGGTCGCCTCAAAAGTGAATCGTAAAGTATGGAAAGCAGCTAAACAGTTAGGTTATGATCGCTTCTTTGTCCCCAAAGATGGTGGTGAGGTTACAGACGACCATACGTTTATTAATCGTTATGCAAAGATTCCTACCATTGACATTGTGCCTTACAATTTCTTCGACCATTGGCACACAGAAAAAGATGATATGGATGCCATCAGCAAAGAAACTCTGCAAGCCGTAGGACAGACAGTGATGCAAGTTATTTACAACGAGAAATAATTATCCGAATATAAACTAAAGAATAGATAGACTATGACCATCAACGAAGTACAAGATGAAGTTATCGCCGAATTCAACGATTTCGACGATTGGATGGACCGATATCAACTCCTTATCGACCTTGGAAATGAACAAGAACCACTTGACGAAAAATATAAAACAGAACAGAACCTGATTGAGGGATGCCAAAGCCGTGTATGGCTTCAGGCAGATGAAAAAGATGGAAAGATTATCTTCCAGGCAGAAAGTGATGCACTGATTGTAAAAGGTATAATTTCATTGCTAATCAAAGTACTCTCCGGACATACAGCGGATGAGATTCTAAATGCCGATCTCTATTTTATTGATAAGATAGGATTGAAAGAACATCTTTCGCCCACCCGTAGCAACGGTTTATTATCTATGGTGAGGCAGATGCGGATGTATGCACTAGCATTCAAGGCAAAAGCAAGTAAATAATTATTTTTAAACACTACTCCAATAGGGATTCATTTACCTATAGATAGTGAAGTATTTACTACATAGTAGTTTGTTAATTACCTATAGGTAGTTGATACACTACTATGTAGTAATTTTATCATCTACTCCTCCCCTTCTTTGTATTCCAATATATCTCCCGGCTGACAATCCAGTACTTTACATATAGCCTCAAGTGTAGAAAAACGAATCGCTTTTGCTTTTCCTGTTTTGAGGATGGAAAGGTTGGCTGGCGTGATGTCAATTTTCTCCGCTAACTCTCCCAAAGATATTTTTCTTCGGGCCATCATTATATCTAGGTTTACTATAATCATATAATTTACTCCCCTATTTTATCTTTTCTTCTTCTAATATAATCCACCAATTAGTATACCGTTTTGTCAGCCAATAATAAGCAAACACACATAGATACATCCATATCATACTTATATAAATTTTCAACTTGCCTTCCAATAGCGGAAATATCAACAGAAAATAGATAGCACTTGCCACCAACAAAACTGCAACAAGTCCAGCAAGGAAATACAAACTAACTTTGACTTTCTTCTTCATTTCAAATCTCCTTTACTAAACGGTTAAATCTTGTTCTTCCTTAATCTTCACGCCAACTGCAAATATTTCGGTAAATAGAACTATAATAATTAGTAACATCCAATCAGCAGACAAATGGAATTCTTTCATCTCATACCCCTTCAGAGCAATCTGTTTAGTCACTTCCAAATGATCCAACCACTCTACCAAGCTATTCAGAAAATGAAAGATCACAAATGAATAGGTAAAAACACGCATTCTGACTACATTCACCTGAGAGAACACATTACGTTTCGAGATAGCTATCAAGAGTCGCATTAAACAATAAATTCCACCCAAAATAGCAAAAGCAGAAAATCCTCCGACAATCATGATAATAGAACTCCAAACCGACGGAAGTATAGGAACATCTATTTCTTCTATTCTATAAGGTACGTTTTCTTTTGTAAGACTATTAGTTAGAGAATCTAGTCGAGTTGTTTCCAAAGGCCTTACAGCTACAGCAACACTCCTATAAGAATTAAAAGTGTGTTCCTTCTGATATGTACTATTATAGCCTTCCATGAAACTGTCAGATACATCACCCCAACTTGCAATAATTGAAAATATAAACTGTGCTACAATTACCAATATTGCTAATATGCCTAATATTCTAAACTTCTTCATATCATTACCCTCAAGCAATTAAATAGTTAAATCCTGTTCCTCTTTCATACGGATACCAATATGAAAGACAACTCCTAACATCATGATAAACAATCCTAGCAAATACAAAGTCGTATAGCTACCAAAACAACCATTGGTTGCAGATGTATAATGCTGAACCATACTTCCTAATGCCACAATAACCCCGATTATTTTTAAGTACTGAGCATTCTTCATTACAAAGACTTCCCCTCTACGTACATTACGCACAAGTTTTACTATAAATACACTGACGCAAACCAAAACAATTGAGGGAGCAACAGTATAAGTAATCACAGAAAGTGAATAATCACCACCCTGTACTATATTATAAATAAGCTCGCAAGCACGAACAACCCCACTTATCATAAACCAATAACAGAAGACGGTAAGAATTGTAAGAACCTGTTTAAGTTTCTCACTTGTGTTCTTTGTTCTAAATAGTCCCATATTACTAAATATTTAAATAGTTAAATCCTGTTCTTCTTTCATTTTCAGTCCGATAGCAAACACTTCTCCTACAATCAGCGAACTAAGGCCAAGAACCAACATAGTAGTACCCACCACTTCTGAAATTCCCAAGTCATATCCATGAAGAGAGAACACCTCGCTCACACTACGATTACTAAGATAGGCAGAAAGAAATGAGCAACTGAAACCAACTATCAATACTATCCCCATTCTACGCAAACGACGCACATTTTTCCAATTGAAGATATCAGATTTATTGATAGATATTATTAAGCGAAGAAATAATACAATAGCCCAGGTGTACATACCAAATTGCAAGAAAAAGAACAAAAACTTATTCAAAATCACCTCCCACACAGTAGGCTTTGTATCCACACTAATTGCCATTCCGGAATAAGTGGCAGGTATATATGTCCCTGTCTTTTCATTATAGACGGAATCTTGAAATATCGCACCACCATTTCCTGACATAGAGATCCCCCGAGGAACCAGACTGACATACTTTATATTCATAAGTTCTCTTTGCACAGTCAAGTCATCTTCATTTTCGACTGCAACCTGTACACCTAATTTGGCACCGACAATGACATAATAAGCAGTTTCTAACACCGAGTAACTCAGCACCAGCATCACTATTACACAAAGGATATTCAATCTTCTTTTCATTCTTCAGTTATTGTATTTATTTTAGCAGATAATTTGTATTCATTCAGCTTCTTCAACGAAAACAGGAGCAGCCCTACAGCTACCACCAGACAAATCAGATAAGTCGGCTCTCCCAATAATTGAGCAGTAGTATCCACATTCGGGTAATTCAAAGCCAAATACACAGAAAGGCTGTTATTCAAGATGTGTATCAAGATACAGGGTATCAAGCTACCCGTTCTATAATAAAGCCAGGCAAACAGGAATCCCGAAAAACAAGCACCCACCACCTGTGCAGGATTTATATGAAAGATCCCGAATATCAAACCTGATATCAAAATAGCCTTAACCGGACTGTATTTTTTCAACAAGACTTTTGTGATTGCACCACGAAACAGCAATTCTTCCAATATCGGCCCCAACACGGCAATACATAGAATACCCAACCAACCGGATTGTAATATATCAAATGTCTGCTCCATCCAATTAGGCAGAAATGTCAAAACAGACATCAGGAAGTCTATCATAAAAATAGAAGCTGCCCCGGCACACAGGCTCCAAGCCAAATAAGAGGAGGATACAAGTGAATACAGTTTTCTATCGCCAGTGAGATAATGCGTGCGCCACAAATACAACCCCATAAAAACAAAGCCTAACAGCATGGCTGGTGCTAATGTTGAACTCGTAGCTTTGTCTACATCCAAACTGCCCGAAGTAATATATGTATATAACAGTCCGAAGGGTGAAGCTACCAATAGCCCCAACATTTGCATCAGAAAGTAAATCAAAACCAATTTAATAGCCGTCCACATTGTTCTTTTCTGTTTAAAAGTTCGCAAAGATACTTATTTTCTCTGTCAATTCATGAAGCGGAAGCGATAACTCCCAACAACAACATCATTACTGTAGATAGTGATAACACCAATAATGTAATACTCATAAATGCTTTTCTCATAACCTAAACCTTTCCTTATATTACTTATATACTATTTTATCGCCAGAAGCAGCACGTCTTCATTATCAGTAGAGTGATCTACCAGCAGATTCCAATCATTATCTTTTTCATTCCACTTGTAGCTCAGGTAGTTTACACTATCACCGTCCTGCAAGTAAACTGCTTTCTCTCTTACATCCGAATAAGAAGTTGTTTTATTGTCCCACAATGCATATTCCACATCTGTACCGGCTTCTGAGTAGTTATAGTTCAAGCAATAGGTTCGTTCGTAAGCCTGATCTATTTCATTCCATTTCAAAGTCTCTTTCTTCACTGTACGTCCGGCAGCATCATAAGTAAAATTATACTTCAAGTGGTTTTGCAAGAATTTACCATCCTCTACTTTATATACTATTTGAGATTCCACTTGATTACCGTTCATCACTTCGTTGTAAGCAAATGCTTTCTGATTATTACCACAAAATGCATTAGTTACTAACGTTACTGCGAAGATTACTGTCATTGCTAAAGTTTTCATACCAATCTTATTTTATAAGTTATTCATATTTGTTTTTCGATAATCATTTATCGTTTTTCGATATGCAAATAAAATACCTTTTTTTGATATGACAAAGAAAAACAGAAAATATTTATCGAAAAACAATAATAATAATGCGTTTTACGATAAATACACAGAAAAATCTATGTTGCGTGGGGCATCAGAAACCTGTTCGCCAATGTTCCCCATAAATAATGTACCACCCAACTCCCACTCTACACAAAAGTTTGTTTTCGAAAAAGCATCTGCCATCTGCCACACTTTTGCTTATACCGAATTATCTTTCAATAGTTTACGCTGTTGCAGATACCTGTTGCAGATGGTTGCAGATGATTTTATCTGCAACACTCCATTCTAGTCAGAAAAGAAAAGACGATAATCAAACACGAGAATACATAGTTTTAGCTTGAAGACAATATGAGTTAAATACTTAGTTCATAGCGCTGAACACTTTGTTTCCTATAGTAAAACAAAATATTTCAGCATATCAATACACTTTGTTTTGCTTGTTGAAATAAAGTATTCTGCTTGTTGAAACAAAGTGTTTTGCTTATTGAAACTAGTTGTACAGTTAGTTAAAACAAATCGTTTTGGCTTGCTGAAACGATTTGTTTTTCCATGTAGGAACAAATAAACATCGAAACAGCAAGTGGACATCGAAACAGCAAGTGATATCAATCCTGCTACTCAACAAACATATAGTTTTGACGGGGTTTGAACCAAATCCAATCGAGAAGAGTAAAGAAGAAGCAAAAATCAGAGAGTTATTTTTCAAGTACAGCCTTTACCTCCGTTTCATCCTGGCGGATACGGGCAATAAGCTCTTCAACTGAATCGAACTTCAGTTCAGGGCGCATATAGCGGACAAAGGAAATACGCATAGGCTGATTATAAATATCAGCATTAAAATGGAAGATGTTGACTTCAATACTGCGGTCAGTACCGTTAGCAAGAGTAGGACGATAACCGATGCTTAACATACCTCCGTATCTTACACCATCAAGAAAAACATAAACGGCATAAACACCATCGGCAGGTATTATCTTATCCGGATCATTAACGCGAAGATTTGCTGTAGGGAAACCTATCTTACGGCCTACACGATAACCTCCCACCACCGTACCTTCTAAGAAGAAATTATAGCTTAAACATTCAGCAGCAGACGCAACATTGCCCTGTTGCAGAAAGTGACGGATCATAGAGGAACTGACAGTTATATTTTCATCAGATGAATAGGCACGTGCAAGCAGCACTTCCATTCCCATGTCTTGTCCGTAACGAACATAATCCTCAAATCCTTCGCTACGGTTATGCCCGAAGCGATGATCATACCCCACGACCAAAGCCTGTATCTGATACCGATCTTTAAGTATCTGCATAAACTGCTTTGCCGAGAGACGAGCCACCTCAGGAGTAAACTCAAGCATCATGCAGTAATCTATACCTGTTTCGGCAAGTAAAGCTACCTTCTCTTCGCAAGAAGTTAGCAGTTCAGGACGGTAATCGGCCTGCATCACTTTACGGGGATGTACAGGAAAGGTAATAACAGAGGAAGTAAGACCGCGTGCAGCAGCAACTTCGCGTACTTGTTCTATCAAGTAGCGATGTCCCCGATGTACCCCGTCGAAGAAGCCGATAGTAGCAACGCTCGGACAAAAGTCAATATCTGATGTTTCAGTAAAAAGTTGCACTTTCTAAGTTGAGAATTGATAGTTGAAAATTGATAATAAATCACTTAAAAAGAGGGCTCCAGTCCTCACCGGCTTTTGGAGTATAGGTAGAGATACCTAAAGTTTCCGCTGTACGGCAATTCGCTTCAGAATCATCAATGAAAAGCGTTTCTTTAGGATTAATGCCGGTATCGTCCAGTACCTTTTGGAAGATTTCCACATCCGGCTTAGCCATTTTCATCTCATAAGAGAGGTAAATGTGTTCAAAGTAATCTTCCGCCCGGAAAGTCTTATAAGGAAATACATGTTGAAGTGACCATTGCCAATGGAGATCGTTGGTATTGCTCAGTAGATAAACCACATAATCCTTACGCAATCTCAACAACAAATCCAATTTATATTCAGGAATACTTAGTAGAAAACTATTCCAGGCTTCATTTATTTGGGCATCAGTGACCGGCTTATCTATCTTTTCACGAAGTATACTGCGGAATTCGTCACTGCTTATCAATCCTTTTTCATAATTGTGGAAGAAGTCCTGCTGGTGATATAAATCCAGCATGACTTCCACATTCGGTAAACCTAACTTCTTGAAGTTCTCAATACAACGTTGACGATCCAAGTCTATCAGAACTCCGCCAAAATCAATAATAAGGTTTTTTATTCCTTTTCTTTTCATTACTCTTATTTCTGTGTTAAACGTCGGATAAGACGGATAAGTTCACCCACCCATAAAACAAGTGAGGTAGAAGCTATAATCGTTATCCAAGTTGTAAAATCAAGTGGTTCGGTACGGAACACAGCTCCACCAAACTGAACAATCAATATTTGTCCGCCTAAGATGGCAAGTACAATCAATTCCATGCCATACGATTTGGATAGTCCCTTGAATGCTGAATCGTTAGTTCCAAATACACGGGCGTTAAAGAGATTCCAGAATTGAAGCATTACAAAGAAGGTAAAGAAGATAGTCAGACGTTGGGTCGTCATACCGCCTTCTGCATTATTGAACCAGAAGAGCATACCCATAAGCAATGCGAGGAATATGATACCCATACTTAATATATAGTTTCGCATGGGCTTGGTTATAATAAAGTCGGTACTCTTACGCGGCTTTTCTTTCATAACACTTTCACTGGGCGGAATAGAAGCCAAAGCCAATGCAGCAAAGGTATCCATAATCAAGTTCACCCACAACATTTGCGTTACGGTCAGCGGAAGTTCGGTACCCACTATAGAGCCCAACAATACGATGAACAGTGCCACAAAATTAATAGTCAGCTGGAATATAATAAAGCGCTGAATATTCTTATATAAAGAACGTCCCCACATCACGGCAGTACCGATGCTGTTGAAAGAGTCGTCAAGTAAAGTAATATCACTGGCTTCTTTAGCCACCGAAGTACCTGTTCCCATTGAAAGACCTACCTGAGCGTGATTCAAAGCAGGAGCATCGTTTGTTCCATCACCTGTAACGGCCACTACGGCACCTTTCTGCTGTAGCAATTGTACTAAACGTTGCTTATCTGTAGGACGTGCACGCGACATAATCTTCAGATCCATCACACGTTCCAGTACTTCTTCATCGGTAAGTTCGGCAAAAGCAGCACCTGTAATACGGTTACGATCCGTATCTTCCGGCTTCCATAAACCTATCTGACGGGCTATTTCGGTGGCAGTACCCGGAGTATCACCCGTTACAATCTTCACTCCGATACCTGCCGACTGGCATTTGGCAACGGCAGCTGGTACATCCGAACGGATCGGATCACTAATTGCTACTACACCTAAGAAAGTCAAATCATCCTCAGCAACCAACGATACACAATCAGCATTCTCCGCATCATCGACTATCTTGAATGCAAAACCAAGCGTACGCATTGCCATATTCTGATAATTGAGCAATTGAGCTTCAACGGTAGAACGATATTCATTTGCATCTACCCGCTTTCCATCCAGTACAACTTCCTTGCACTTGCCCAATACTATTTCAGGAGCACCCTTTACGTACAGAATCTTTTTCCCTATCAATGGAGATTCCACCAAGGTTGCCATAAATTTCCGTTCAGTAGAGAATGTCAACTGGTCAATAATCTTAGCACTTTCACGCAAAGCCAGGTAATTCTTACCTTGACTGTTCAGCCATAAAAGTAAAGCAACTTCAGTAGGATTACCCACTCCTTTCGGCTTCTCGCCCGGTGCAGTTTCTTCCAGGAAAGCTGTAGAGTTAGCACTAATGCCTTCCATTACCAGCTTGCTAAGATCATCCTCTCCTATTTCGCCTTTATTTTTCAGTCCGTAGAAGTTAGGCTCATATACCTGCATCAGGTTCTGGGTCAATGTACCCGTCTTATCTGTACAAATCACTGTAATCGCACCCATCGTTTCACAGGCGTGCATCTTACGAACCAGATTATTAGTAGAAAGCATGCGGCGCATGTTCAATGCCAAACTAAGCGTGACGCTCATCGGCAAACCTTCGGGAACAGCTACCACAATCAGGGTAACCGCCATCATAAAGTACTGCAAAGTAGCTTGCAGAGCCGGCAACCAATCTTGAAGAGTTTGGAATGAAGAGAAATTGTAAGCCAACAGTACATCTTTCGTAAAGAAGATGACAAAAGCCAGTCCGGCTACTGTAAACCCGATCTTTCCGATAAGATTGGCAAGTTTGGTCAATTGTATATTCAGTGGAGTAGGTTCCGTAGTCTGTTCCGTACTTTGACGGGCTACTTTACCAATTTCAGTAGCATCACCCACTGCATCTACACGCATCGTTCCATGTCCGTCTACTACGGTGGTACCACGCAAAATGTGGTTGGAAGCATAAGTGGCTTCTTCATCGAAATCGGCTTCCAAGATAGTTTTAGCGACTACCGGTTCACCTGTCAGATTCGATTCGTTCACTTGCAGGGAGATGGCTTCAATCAGTTCACCGTCGGCGGGAACTTCTTCACCGGTTTCCAGAACGATAATATCGCCTACAACTACATCTTTACGGGGAATTTCCTGCACATGTCCGTTGCGAATCACTTTCACCAAAGTTTCTTCGTTCACCGCATTCAGCAGGTCGAATTTCTTAGCGGCATCATATTCAAAGTAAAAGCCGATACCGGTAGCCAATAAAATGGCGGCGATAATACCGATTGTCTCGGCATACTCATTCTCTATTACAGAGATAACTAAGGAAAAGAAAGCAGCTACCAATAGTACTCTGACTACCGGGTCTTCAAATTTTTCCAAATATAATTTCCACAAGGAGGGGCGCTTAGGAGGTGTAAGTAAATTCACACCATGTTCAAGGCGACTTTTAAGTACCTCTTCATCGGTAAGCCCGATATGATAATAATCATCCTTTGATGCAGTCATGCAAGTCTTTATGTTTAATTTGGGATTGCAAAAATACAACAATATATCGGGATAAGCTGTGTTATTATTTTTTTTTAAGTAATGATTTTCTAACCAGTATTATTTAGGCAAAACAAACCAAAATGTAGAGCCTTTACCTTCTTCTGAATCCAAACCTATTTCGCCATTTAATTTACGAATAATAGTCTGGCAGATAGATAGTCCCAATCCAGTACCCTGCTTCTCATTTTGCAGTTTTACAAAGCGTTCGAAAATCTGTCCTTGTTTCTCCTTGGGAACTCCACTTCCAGTATCTTTTACAAAGAAGTAAAGGTCATTTTCATTAATTCTATACCCTAAAGTTATGCTTCCATTAGAAGTAAATTTCATCGCGTTTGTCATGAAATTGGCAACTACCTGAGCTAAACGGTTTCTATCTGTATGCAACGTATATCCCGATTCAGGAGTTTCACGAATAATTTCTATTCCTAAGCCTTGTTCTGCAACTCTCATTCGGAATTGCTGCTCCAAATCAGACATAACCTGATTAATATCCACATCCGAAAAGACAAAATCCAAAGTACCTGCTTCAATCTTCGATAGATCCAAAATATCAGCTATCAATTGTTGCAACAATGCATTATTACTTTGGACAATCTCAAGGAATTGTGTTTTTTCTTCTTCACTCGATGCAGAAGCTAATAATTCGGAGAAACCTACAATCGCGTTTAATGGAGTCCTGATCTCATGACTCATATTTGCCAAAAAAGCAGACTTGGAACGATCTGCATTTTCTGCTTTGTTGCGTGCTTGGTTTAATTCAGCCTCTACATGTTTCAGGCGGGTGATATCATGCACAGTAATAACCATACTATCACAGCCCTCTATTTCCATGAATTCACCTGAAATATAAGTATTACATTCCGTTAGATTACCGGCAGCATCCCTCACATTCAGCACAGCTTCCAAATCCACAAAATTTTGATGTGTACGATATGTATTTTCTATCGCATTTCGCACAGGACAACTTCCACAGAATTCATGGGTTCCACAACCTCCCACAGCAGATAGAGCATTGGCGCAACGCAACAAATCACCTACTTTTTGAGGTTCAGCAGGTTTTAATGCTCCTGTTATATCGTAATAGTTTGTATGAAATACTATAAAGTCTCGGTCAATTAACAAAACATAAGCATGAATATTTCGCATTATTGCCCTAAACAGTTCGTTTGTCATCTGCATAAGAGTGTCGCATTTAATATTTTAGAAGCAAAAGTAACTTTTTTTATTCAAGAATCAAACAAAACACGGGGGTTATTCGTTATTATTAGAGAATAAACTCAAATAAAAGTAATTATGGAAAAGTACATTTGCACTGTTTGTGACTACATTTATGACCCAGAAAAGGGTGATCCCGATAGCGGTATTGAACCCGGAACAGCTTTTGAAGATATCCCCGCCGATTGGGTATGCCCCTTATGCGGAGTAGGAAAAGAAGAATTTGAGAAAGCGTCCTAAGACGCTTTCTTCTCTTTTATATCACTACTGGCTTCTACTACATTTACTATATAGTCACCCAGTTTTTCACACTCCACAATTATATCCATATAGTAGACACCCATTTGGTAGTCATACTCTTTATTGTTTACGTCCAGAATATTCTGATTCTTCAACTGATTACGATAATTGTTTATTTCATTTTCAATATTGAACGACTTATTTACGTCAACACTTTGATGTTCGGTACGCTCTACCACTACAATCATTTGCGCTAACGCATCATCCGTCAATTTCATCATAAAATGAATATGCTCATACTGTTTTTCGGTGAAGTCTTGATTAGTCTGACGCTTGCGATTAATGGTACGTGCCAGATTATAACAGCTATCGCCAATACTTTCTATCTCAGTTACTTCACGAAGCATCGCACGTATCTGTAACTTACTTTCCGAACTCAAACGCCCTTCTGACACTTGATTCAAATAATTGGCAATCTCCAGCTCCATACTGTCACTGATATTTTCGTATTTCTCTACCCGGCTGAACAATTTATTAAAGTCATCATCCTTATCGGTATGCAGCAAGTCCTGTACCATACCAAACATACGGTGGGTACGCTCAGCAAACAGATGAATTTCTTTACTGGCCTGCAAAATAGAAAGTTCAGCAGTAGAAAGCATACCACCGGAGATATAACGCAAACGATATTCCTCATCTTGTTCTTTCAGTGGAATAATCGCACAAACCGTTCGTTCTATAAGATTCACAAACCATATTAATATCAAGACATTACAGATATTAAAACAGGTATGGAATGCTGAAAGCTTGAAAGAAACAGCCACGGCAGGATCAGTAGTCCCCATTACATTTTCCACAAACCAAGATACTCCGTTAGTAAATGGAACAAATAAACATAATACCCATATAACACCAAATACATTGAACACCAAGTGAGCCAAAGCAGCCCTCCTAGCCTGCGTATTACCCGTTAGCGCCGCCAGATTTGCGGTAATAGTAGTACCTATGTTTTCACCCAACACTAACGCTGCACCCAATTCAAAACTAATCCATCCGTTGGCACACATAATGAGGGTGATAGCCATAGTAGCCGCTGAAGCTTGCACAATCATGGTCAGTACGGTACCGATAAGTACAAAAAGCAGAATGGAGATATAGCCCATGTCGGTGTAGTCCTGTACAAAAGCCAGCATATCAGGGTTCTGGCTCAGGTCGGGAGCATTGTTCTTCAAATAGGATAACCCCATGAAAAGGAATGCAAAACCGAAAATAAACTCACCGACAGACTTACGATTACTTTTTTGAGAGAAGAGAAGAGGAATGCCGAAGGCAAGAAGGGGAAGGGCGAAAGCGGCAATGTCGACCTTGAAACCTAAGGCGGAAATAATCCATGCTGTAACGGTAGTACCGATATTGGCTCCCATAATGACACCTATGGATTGCGAAAGGGTCAATAGTCCGGCGTTTACAAAACTCACAACCATTACAGTTGTCGCTGATGATGATTGGACTAATGCTGTAATCAACACGCCCGTTAGTACACCGGTCACCCGATTAGTAGTCATTGCGGTAAGAATTCTCCGCAACCGGTCTCCGGCAAATTTTTGAAGTCCCTCACTCATAATCTTCATACCGTACAGGAATAAAGCCAACGAACCGAGTAACTTTAAAAAATCATAAAAAGAATATTCCATCTTTAATTAATTAAAGGGTTTCTTTGTTCCATCTGTTATTATACTCTATATTTAACGTATCAATCATATAAAGTAGTGACGTCATGAAACACATGTTACAAATTTGTTGCAAAAATAATAATATTTATAAAGAATTCCCTATTGGAAGTTCACTTTTGGATATTTATTACGGTTTTAATCTTAATTTTCCCTATCAAGTAGTCAGTGCAAAGGTTAATAATCGCTCTGAAGGATTAAATTTCCGAGTATATAATAATAAAGATGTAGAGTTCCTTGATGTATGCGATTCGTCGGGAATGCGCACTTATGTCCGTTCACTTTGCTTCGTACTGTATAAAGCCATCAATGAGATTTTTCCGGAAGGGAAGTTATTCGTAGAACATCCTGTATCCAAAGGTTATTTCTGTAACCTGCGTATCGGACGCCCCATTGAACTAGAAGATGTAGCTGCAATCAAAAAACGGATGCAAGAGATTATTGCCGAAGATATAACCTATCACCGCATTGAATGCCACACCGCCGAGGCAGTACGTATCTTCAGCGAGAGAGGTATGAATGACAAGGTGAAACTATTAGAGACTTCAGGTTCACTCTATACCTATTATTATACATTAGGCGATACCGTAGATTATTATTATGGTAACTTATTGCCTAGTACCGGTTTCATCAAACTATTCGACATTGTGAAGTATTACGATGGTTTGTTACTACGCATTCCTAATAAAGAGAATCCTAACGTACTGGAAGAAGTTGTAAAACAAGAAAAGATGCTCGATGTCTTCAAAGAACATCTGCGTTGGAATTACATCATGGGACTCAGTAATGTAGGTGATTTCAACCTTGCTTGTGAAACGGGCCATGCCACTGACCTTATTAATGTAGCCGAAGCTCTGCAAGAAAAAAAGATCGCACAGATTGCTGATGACATATATCATCGCGGTGAAAATGGAAATCGTGTTAAGCTAGTACTTATATCAGGTCCTTCCTCTTCCGGAAAAACAACATTCAGCAAGCGCCTTTCCGTTCAATTGATGACTAACGGACTGCGTCCATACCCCATTTCTTTAGATAACTATTTCGTAGACCGTGAAGAAACGCCACTTGACGAGAACGGGAATTATGACTACGAATCACTTTATGCTCTCGACCTCAAGCTTTTCAACGCACAACTTCAAGCTTTGCTTCGAGGAGAAGAAGTAGAACTTCCACGCTTCAACTTCAGCCTTGGAAAAAAAGAATATAAAGGCGACAAATTGCGTATCGATGAGCATATGATCCTCATTTTGGAAGGAATTCACGCCCTCAACCCCGAACTGACACCGCAGATTCCTGCCGAGAGCAAATATAAGATTTATGTATCAGCACTGACTACCATCTCCTTGGACGATCACAACTGGATACCCACAACAGATAACCGTTTGCTACGCCGCATCATCCGTGACTTCAACTATCGTGGATATTCCGCTCAGGAAACAATATCCCGTTGGCCTAGTGTACGGGCGGGCGAAGACAAATGGATTTTCCCCTATCAGGAAAATGCCGACGTCATGTTCAACTCCGCTCTTTTATTCGAGTTTGCCGTGCTCCGTTGCCATGCCGAACCGATACTAACCAGTGTACCACGTAATTGCCCGGAATATGCCGAAGCTTACCGACTCATGAAGTTTATAAAATACTTCACCCCGGTACAGGATAAAGAGATTCCACCAACCTCCTTGTTAAGAGAATTTTTAGGAGGCAGTAGCTTCAAGTACTAAAAATAGTGATTAGTGGTTAGTGAAAAAACAAACATATCACTAACCACTAATCACTATTTTTATATTACCTTTGTAACAAACAAACGATTTTACAAAATGAAAAAGATAATTGCTGTACTTTTCTTAATTACTTTATGCTTTTATAGTCAGTCACAAGCACAGAACCGCGCTGATGAGTTAATGAAACAGGCTCAAGAAAACCTTGCAAAGAAAGAATATATCAAGGCTCGCTATCTCTATCTTCAAGCCTTTAATGCCTTTTCTTCTCAAGACAAATATGACAAAGCTGTAGATTGCGGTATTAACGCCAGTGCCTTATATCATCGGGAAAATTATTACAAAGAAGCCTTCGAATTGTTGCGTAGTGCCGAACAAGTAGTGGAAACCGGCGAACAAAAAGAAGGCAAAGCCTTACCCGATTTAAAGTTCCGTATCAACAAGGAACGTTTACAAATGTATATCAACCTAAAGAATCCCGCACGTGCCAAAGAGCAGTTAACCCGATTGGAAGAAACAGCTAAAGCTTCACGCAACGATTCGTTAAACAATGACCTGCTTTATACCCAAGCAAACTATTACTACACCTTTGGACTAAACGCACAAGGTGACGCCTCTATCAACAAGCTGATAGGCCAGTACAAAGAACAAAAGAACTATTCCAAAGTAAACGAATGCTATAAAACACTTATTGACATTGCCCGCAAAGCAAACAATGCTCCTTTAGTGGCACGTACTTACGATAAGTTCATTGTATGGACCGACTCGGTAAAAGCACTCACCGCCCAGGATGAACTAAATGTCTTGAAACGTAAATATGATGAAACTCTGACGGTTGTTCAGGAAAAAGACAGCTCACTTAGCTCCAAGCAATACATCATTATCGGACTTTGTGTACTGGCTGCCATTCTTGCCGTAGCTTTAGTATTGGGTGCCATCGTATTACTGCGCTTCATTGTTCTGACCCGTAAGCAGAAAAAAGCTATCCAAATTGCTAATGAGCACAATGAACTAAAGACCAAATTCATTCAGAACATCTCCTCACAGATGGAGCCGACGTTGGATACCTTAGATCCTTCGTTGCCCGGCGTACAGGCATTGCACACCTTCTCCACCCATATACAAGAATTGTCTGAACTCGAAAATACATTGTCCGAACCATACGAAATGCAGGAAAAGAACATATCGACTTTCTGCGAGAGCATCATGGATAAGATAAAAGGGAAGACACAAGAAGATGTTACCGTTGCTGTAAATGCTCCTAAGTTGAATGTCAAAATCAACCCGGAACAACTGGAACGTATCTTATTGCATTTATTAGAAAATGCTGCCGAATACACTCCTGCCGGAGGCAAGATTTGGTTGGACTTCAAGAAACGTGGTGCACACACGCATCAGTTTATAGTTAGTGATACCGGCTGCGGTATCCCCGAAGAACAACGCGAAGACATCTTCAAACCCTTCACCGAAGTGAAAGACCTGACGCAAGGTGATGGTCTAGGACTGCCCATCTGCTCTCTGATAGCTACCAAGATGAACGGTTCGCTGACACTAGACAGCAGCTATAATAAGGGAGCACGATTTGTACTGGAACTCCACGCATAAAAGTCAAACATAGATATAAAAAAAGTGGTGATAAGGAAAGATACCTTATCACCACTTTTTTATTGTTAAACAAATCCGGTCAGGAATTAGCGTAGCGCTTCCACCTCTTCCGGAGTCAATGGAATCTTCTTACCCAGGCGACGGGCACCGTCAGCAGTAATCAGATAATCTTCTTCATTGCGGATACCACCGAAAGTGCGGTATTCCTTTAACTTATCATAATTGACGAAATCCATGAATTTCTTTTCAGCCTGCCACTTATCCATCAATTCGGGGATGAAATACACGCCCGGTTCAACAGTCAGTACAAAGCCCGGTTCCAATGGGATGGCAAGGCGCTGTGACTTACGACCGAATTGTGTGCTCTTGGGTTGTCCATTATAACCTACCCATATTTCACCTAAGTTTTCCATATCATGTACATCGAGCCCCATCATATGTCCCAAGCCGTGAGGATAGAACAACGCATGCGCACCTTCGCGCACAGCATCATCAGCATTTCCTTTCATCAAACCAAGCCCCTTCATGCCTTCAACCAATGTGCGGGCAGTCAGTTCGTACACTTCCATATAAGGAATGCCGGGACGAAGCGCATTGACAGCAGCCAGGTGCATAGCATTTTGTATTTCGTAAACTGCACGTTGTTTCGAAGTAAATGTTTTGTCAGCGGGAACGGTAGATGACATATCGCCTGCATATCCCAACTCTATTTCTGCTCCGGCATCAATCAGGAACAAATCACCCGACTTCACCTTGTTACCGTGATAATGGTTATGCAGTGTCTGACCATTGATAGTAGCAATGGTAGCAAATGAAAGCTGGCAATTATTCATCTCGGCTATGCGGTTCATCTCAGCAACCACTTCGTATTCGTACATTTCCGGACGAATCACTTTCATGGCGGTGATATGCATATCAGCTGTTACATCACAAGCCTTTTCTATCTCAACGATTTCTTCTGCCGATTTATAGCTACGCTGTGCTACTACCGCGCGGATAAACGGAACAGAACCTTCCTGACGTGCAGGCGGAATGCCCAACCAATCCATCAACTTCAGTTTGTGTTCGGCTCGATAAGGAGGAAGATAATGTACTGTACGCCCATTTTGTATGGCTTTATGCAGATAATTCACGACTTCTCCATAGGGACGGGTTTCGGCAATACCCACTCGCTCACTTTTTTCTTTCAGAGTAGGTTGCGTACCCATCCACACGATGTGGTCGATAGTCAACTCATCACCAAAAATAATATCCTTATCTTCGTCTATGTCAATAATAGCCGAAAGTCCGGCAAATGACAACCCGAAATAATAGAGGAAAGTGGAATCCTGACGATAACGGAAAGTATTGTCTTCGTAATGCAATCCTTGTTCGTCGTTACCCAGGAATAATAACACTCCTGAGCCCATGATCTTTTTCAGCTGGGCTCTTCGCTGTACATACGTTTCTTTAGCAAACATGACGCTTTGTTTTTTAAATTGATTGTCAACAAAGATAGGAAATAATACAGAAGAAGATTTCGCTTTCCCGAACTATTCACTATTTTTGCAGAAAGAATTCGAAAAGCATTGTTGTAATTCTTAATTTTAAAGTATGGCACAAGGTTCCCGACAGGTACAGACGCAGGCGCAGCAACAGATTCAAACGCTATCGCCACAGCAGATTCTGGTAGTAAAGCTACTGGAACTTCCCGCAGTGGAGCTGGAAGATCGCGTCCGTGCCGAACTTTTAGAAAATCCGGCACTCGAAGAAGGTAGAGAAGAATCTCCCAACGAAGAATATTCCGACGCCTCCGATGCTGATACCGGTCTGGAAGATGGTGGAAACACCGATTACGATTCTTTGAGCGACTATCTGACCGAAGACGATATCCCCGATTATAAATTACAGGAGAACAACCGCAGCAAAGGTGAACAAGCCGAAGAAATACCTTTTTCTGACGTTACTTCTTTCTACGAAACCCTGAAAGAGCAATTAGGTGAACGCGACTTGACAGAGCACCAGTGTGAACTAGCCGAATATCTTATCGGCTCACTGGATGATGACGGTTTGTTGCGCAAATCTTTGGATAACATCAGTGACGAACTAGCCATTTATGCCGGTATTGAAGCTACCCCTCAGGAATTGGAGGATGCGCTGAAAATCATTCAAGATTTTGATCCTGCCGGATTAGGCGCGCGTAACCTGCAAGAATGTCTCCTCATACAGATACGTCGCAAGATAGAGCAACAGAATTTCACCCCCAATCCTTTATTATATATAGAAGAAGCTATTATTTCGGAATGCTACGAAGAGTTTACCCGCAAGCACTGGGATAAGATACAACAAAAGCTCGGATTGGAAGAAGATGCTTTTGAACAAGCCATCAAGGAGATTGTCAAGCTAAACCCACGCCCCGGTGCATCTTTAGGAGAAACCATCGGCAAAAACATGCAGCAAATCATCCCCGATTTCATTGTAGATACCTACGACGATGGCACCATCAACCTGGCGTTGAATAACCGTAACGTACCTGAATTGCGCATGAGCCGCGATTTCAACGAGATGGTAGAAGAACACACCAAGAACAGGGCGAACCAATCTAAAGAGTCCAAAGAGGCTATGATGTTCCTCAAACAAAAAATGGATGCTGCCCAAGGATTCATCGACGCTGTTAAGCAACGTCAGAATACATTGATGACTACCATGCAAGCCATCATCGACCTGCAACGTCCGTTCTTCCTCGAAGGAGACGAATCGTTGTTGCGCCCCATGATTCTGAAAGATGTTGCCGAACGTACCGGACTGGATATTTCCACCATCTCCCGCGTCAGCAACAGTAAATATGTACAGACTAATTATGGTATTTTCTCATTGAAATACTTCTTCAACGACGGTTATACTACCGAAGATGGCGAAGAAATGTCTGTACGCGAAATCCGCAAGATATTGAAAGAGTGTATCGATAACGAAGATAAAAAGAAACCTTTAACCGATGATGAGCTTACCGAGCTACTGAAAGAAAAAGGGTACCCGATTGCTCGTCGCACAGTAGCCAAATATCGTCAGCAGATGAATATTCCGGTAGCAAGACTGAGAAGGTGAGATTGTAAATAACTAAATTGTAAATAGACTTAGATGGTTGAAGAACAACATATCATAGCAGATAAGACATTAATCAGGACAGCACAGGTGATCTCGGCGATATTCACGCCGTTTTCCATACCTTTTCTGGCTTTTGTCATCCTGTTTATATTTTCCTACTTGCGCATCATGCCCCTGCAATACAAGCTGATTGTGCTAGGAGTAGTTTATTGCTTCACCATTCTGATGCCTACTCTGACCATTTTTATCTTCCGCAAAATCAATGGATTCAGTCCTAAAGATCTGGTTGAAAGAAAGCGGAGATATGTTCCTTTCATCCTCACGATTACTTCATACGTATTTTGCTTACTCATGATGCACCGCCTGAATATACCTTGGTACATGACAGGTATCATCCTCGCTGCACTGGTAATGATGGTTATATGTGTCATTGTCAACTTAAAATGGAAACTCAGTGAACACATGGCGGGAGCCGGAGCCGTAGTAGGAGGACTGGTAGCTTTCAGTGCATTGTATGGTTATAATCCCGTAGGGTGGTTATGCCTTTTTATACTGGTGGCAGGAGTGCTGGGTACCGCCCGCATCATCTTGCAACACCATACATTAGGTGAAGTTATGGGAGGATTTACCGTAGGACTTATCTGTTCGTTACTGGTACTCCACCCATTAAGTAACATGCTGTTCCGTGTCTTTCTCTTTTAAATCAGACACAGAACAGTCCATTCCTTTTTAATTCTCAATTTTATATTTGAAATAGTATTAACCTCTTAAAACTAAAGATTATGAATTTTCCAAAAGATGTAAAGTACACGAAAGAACATGAATGGATTCGCCTGGAAGGTGATGTAGCTTATGTAGGTATTACCGATTACGCACAAGAACAGTTAGGTGATATCGTATTTGTCGATATTCAGGCAGAAGGCGAAACATTAGCTGCTGACGAAGTGTTTGGTACCATTGAAGTAGTAAAAACCATTTCAGACCTTTTCTTGCCTGTAGCAGGAGAAATTCTGGAGCAAAACGAAGCTCTTGCCGACCAACCGGAATTAGTAAACAAAGATCCGTATGGCGAAGGCTGGCTCATTAAAATGAAACCGGATGCAGCTTCAGACCTCGACAACCTGTTGGATGCCGAAGCCTACAAAGCACTGATTAATGGTTAATGATTAATGATTAGTGATTAGTTGGCTCATAGCGATATGACAAACTAATCACTAAACCCTAATAACTAAATAATATGTCTCCAATTGTTAGCATCATCATGGGTAGCACCTCTGACCTTCCTGTTATGGAGAAGGCTGCACAGCTACTTAATGATTTACATGTACCGTTCGAAATGAACGCCCTCTCGGCACACCGCACTCCGGAAGCTGTAGAAGATTTTGCAAAGAATGCCCGCCAACGCGGCATTAAAGTGATTATTGCTGCTGCTGGTATGGCTGCTGCATTACCGGGTGTTATCGCAGCCAACACTACACTTCCTGTTATCGGTGTTCCCGTTAAAGGTTCTGTACTCGATGGCGTTGATGCACTTTATTCTATCATTCAGATGCCTCCGGGCATACCCGTAGCAACCGTTGCTATTAATGGTGCCATGAATGCCGCCATTCTTGCCGTACAAATGCTAGCATTGAGCGATGCTTCACTAGCAGAAACCTTTGCCGCCTATAAAGAAGGTTTGAAGAAAAAAATCGTCAAGGCAAATGAGGAACTGAAAGAGGTGAAGTACGAGTATAAAACTAATTAAAACCGTGGATTTATTCAACTATTCCCGACGGGAAACATCAGAAGTAAACATTGGAGCCACCCCTATGGGCGGCTCCAATCCTATCCGTATACAGAGTATGACTAATACACCTACTCAAGATACGGATGCCAGTGTGGCACAGGCCAAACGCATTGTAGATGCCGGTGGTGAATATGTACGCCTCACTGCGCAAGGCATCAAGGAAGCCGAAAACTTGATGAATATCAATGCAGCATTACGACAAAACGGCTATATGGTTCCGCTTGTTGCAGATATTCATTTCAACCCGAAAGTGGCGGATGTAGCTGCGCAATACGTAGAGAAAGTACGAATCAATCCGGGAAACTACGTGGATGCAGCACGTACCTTCAAACATCTGGAATATACCGATGAGGAGTATGCCGGAGAATTGCAGAAGATACGTAACCGCTTCATCCCTTTCCTCAATATCTGCAAAGAAAATCATACAGCCATCCGTATAGGAGTGAACCACGGTTCGCTTTCCGACCGTATCATGTCCCGCTACGGTGATACCCCCGAAGGCATGGTAGAGTCGTGCATGGAATTCTTACGTATCTGCGTAGAAGAGAACTTCAAGGATGTGGTAATCTCCATAAAAGCCTCCAACACAGTGGTTATGGTAAAGACCGTACGACTATTGGCAGCTGTTATGGAACAAGAAGAAATGAACTTTCCGCTACACCTCGGCGTAACTGAAGCCGGTGATGGAGAAGACGGACGAATCAAATCCGCATTGGGCATCGGTGCCCTGCTGGCTGACGGACTGGGTGATACCATTCGCGTATCCTTGAGTGAAGCCCCCGAAGCCGAAATCCCAGTAGCCCGCAAGCTAGTGGATTATATCGTGCAGCGACACGATCATCCTTATATCCCCGGACCGGACGTACCCGGATTTAACTATCTCTCTCCTTCACGTCGTGAAACCTCAGCGGTACATAACATTGGCGGAGACAACCTGCCGGTAGTCATTGCCGCACGTCTGGACGGAAACATGGAATTCAATCCGCAATTTACGCCGGACTATGTTTATACAGGCCGTTCCGTACCCGAGCAATGCCCCGAAGGGATGGCATGCATCATCGACGCAGATACCTGGATAGGACAAGACAATGCTTGGCCTGCATTCAAGGGCGATCAGATACCTTTCCTCAGTGGTTGCAACGCTTCGCTAAAGTTCCTGTTTATCACTTATATGGGTTTAAACGATGAAGCCATTGCTTGCTTGAAGTACCACCCTGAAGTCGTATTAATTTCACAAAGCAACCATCCCAATCGTTTGGGAGAGCAGCGTGGACTGGTTCACCAAATGATGCAGGAAGGATTGAAGAATCCGGTTATTTTCTTCCAGCACTATGCAGAAGACGAAGCGGAGAATCTGCAAATCAAATCTGCCGCCGATATGGGAGCACTTATCTTTGATGGTTTGTGTGATGGTATCCTCTTGTTCAATCAGGGCCAGATAGATCCGATAATAGTAGATACCACTGCTTTCGGCATTCTACAAGCAGGGCGGGTTCGTACCAGCAAGACCGAATTCATCTCTTGCCCCGGCTGCGGAAGAACCTTATTCGATCTGGAAAAAACCATAGCTCGCGTCAAAGCGGCTACCAGCCACTTGAAAGGATTGAAGATAGGTATCATGGGATGCATTGTCAATGGTCCCGGCGAAATGGCAGATGCCGACTACGGCTATGTAGGCGCAGGGCGCGGAAAGATCAGCCTATACAAGAAAAAAGAATGTATCGAAAAGAACATCCCCGAAGAGGAAGCTGTAGAAAAGCTGATTGAACTGATAAAGAAAAACGGAGATTACGTTGAAGAATAAAAAGCAAAGCCTGCACAAATTGATGTGCAGGCTTTATTTATAGAATTCATTTAAAGGTGTCTATTTCTTCTTTTGACTAAATAACCAACTCATAAAATCCGGATAATTGAAAGCTGGTGTCCAACTGCCATGATTACACCCCGGAAATTCAATGTATTCCACATCAGCACCGGCAGCTTTCAGTGTTTTATAAGCAGCACGCGAACCTTCGGGAGTCACTACGTCATCAGCATCTCCGTGAAAAATACGGAACTTCACATCTTTAGCAGCCTTCAGTCGAGCAGGATTTACCGAGCCACAAATAGGCATGGCAACTGCAAAGACTTCCGGGTAGCGAATAGCCATATCAAATGTGCCCATTCCGCCCATAGAAAGCCCCATGATATAAATACGGCTCTTATCTACTTGCGGCATTTCCAGATAGGTATCCAGTAAGTCTTTCAATGTAAGGAAGATAGGAGATACCGGTACATCCAACGGCATTTCCGCAGGAGAAAATGATTTAGGGCGCTCCATATATGCCCAATATCCAGTTTCGGGACATTGTGGAGCCAGTACGAATGCCGGATACTTTTCGCGATTTACAGGGTTCAACCACATTTGTCCACCATGAGTCAATTGTTTTTCGTTGTCACTACCGCGCTCCCCTGCTCCATGCAAGAAGAGTACTAAAGGATATTTTTCACCTGCTTTCATCGTTTCGGGACGAAGCAGTCGATACTGTAGTGTATCTCCACGAGAAGAGACAAACATCTCTTTCTGAAAAGTATCTTGAGCCGAAATAGAAATGCCCAAGCATAAAAATAATACTAAACTGAAAAGTTGTTTCATGGTGTTATTCTATATATTGGTTGGTTACTCTACTTCTTTTATAGCAGAAAGTTGAGAAATACCATTCTCGTTGAACGTCTCAATGGCAAAGTAATACTTTTGGTCAGTATTCAAACTCTTCATCAAGTGCTTACCTTCATTACCATAAACCATCCAAGAGCTGTACAATTTATCCGGTGCAATGCCCCAAAGTATATTGTAACCTTGCGCACCTTTCACCGGTTCCCAATTGATAGTAATATCGCGACGGTCGGCGTGGCGGTCAAGGGTGAACTTCTTCGGTGCCAATGGTGCCTTACCACTACCCAGTCCGAAAACACGAAGTTCAGAGATAGCCAGGTTCGGCGTCGGTATATCAATGTTCTTATAGCGGATATAGCGAGCGGATGTGGGTAAAGTCAACTCTACATAATCGTTCGGAGTATCTTTATAACTTTCCTTACGATCTACTAAAACATCCCAGTTCTGTCCGTCGAGTGAACCCTCGATTACATAGCGATGGTGAAGCCCTTCGTAACGGCCATACATATTGCTTTGATAATCGTGGTAGTTGATTTGAATAGCACACACATCGGCAGGCTTCTCCAAATCGATCTGTACCCATTGACGCTCATCATTGGCTGCAGCAAGCCAGAAGGTTTTAGTCAATTCATCCGTCAAACCAGAAGGATTGAAATCACCTTTAGTAGTAGAAGCCGTCACCGGTTTACCGTATGAAAGCAACATCCAGCCACGGAACTGTCCGGCTTTGCCCGGTACAGCAGGTGCATAACGGGGATAATCTCCAAAGCGGGTATCGCAATACATGATGCCATCTTTGTCAAATCCGGCTGGAAACATACAAAGGCGACGTTCCCAGTTCACATTGACGGAAAGAGACATTGAAGCAAAATGCCAGTATTGACCGCCGGGGCCTAGTACGGTACTTCCATGTCCGGCACCATTCATGTAGCCGCCCGGTTTATAAGAAACCGGATTATGCTTCTGATAGGTATAAGGTCCCATCGGATGATCTGCTACATATACACCATCGGCATATACATTAAACTCAGTACCCGGCGCACCGTATTGCATATAGTATTTCCCGTTATGTTTTGTCAGCCACGGTCCTTCGATATAACCACCCAATATGGTATCTGCATGATTCTCTCCGAATCGTTCCCAACCATGTTTGGGCATATCCAAGCCAAAGAGTTCTTTTGTTTCACCCTTCTTGATGAAACGGTGGTTCTTATCCAATTCCATACCTCGGATAGGGAACACATTGGAAGAGCCCCAGAACATATAAGCTTTACCATCATCGTCAATAAATAGATCAGGATCCTGCAAATCGTGTAAGATGGCAGGGGTAGCCTCCCAATTACCGGAAGCAGGATTATCCGTATAAAGTATGCTCATAGCGCCGGAAGGATCTCCTGTTACATAGAGCACTGAATCTTTATAATTGTGTGCTGCCGGTGCATTGCATCCTTGTGGATACCAATTTCTACCCGGGCGTACAAACTCCCAATTCAACAAATCCTTAGAACGCCAATAACCATTCGAACGAGTTACGAACATATAATATTCCCCACGGAATTTCACTACAGCAGGATCGGCACCCGAACGATAGGAAATGTCTTTATCCGAATTGTAAATCATATACGTGTAATCGATGTTCAAGGGATTACAATAGGTATCCATGCGCATATCTTGCGCATGAAGTGTAGTCCACGCCAACAACCAAACTAAAGTCAATAAAAGATGTTTCATTTCAAATCACATAATTAATCATAATAAATAGACTTACCTCAGACCGGCTTTGCTGATTCTTTCTTCACCGCCGGAACAACCGGTACACTCAGCATCTCTTTATATTTCGGCAAATCATTAAGAACCTTCACTGCTTCCTTCAAACCATCATCATCCTTCAACTGCTGGATAATGCTTCCACGCTGATAATAATAGCGTTTGATGATTTCATCCGCAATCATATTCTTAATCTCTTTGGAGAAATGGTTGAGGTCACGATCCAGATTGTGAGTTAGTTTCTTTTCCAAAATCTTGAATTCTTCAGAGGCATCTGTCAAGTAGCCTTCAAATTCTGCCATTTCTTTGAGATTCTTCAGTATTTTCTCCGTTTGTTGATCATATTTAAAATCAGCTTTCTTCACCATCGCCTTGAAATCGGCATAATCAGCATCCGTAACTTCGAACTTCTCAGGAGAAGGAATGGTGGGATGTTTCAGACAATATTGTGTAGCATAATCAAAAATCAGATTGTCATTTACCAGATAATAAAGGATATTAGGCAGTTTGTCCTGCTTTACTTCAATATCGGGAGTAACACCACCGCCATCGCGTACTTCACGTCCTGCTGCCGTATGGAATACGGTAGTCAGACTATCAGGAATACGTCCTACACTACCATCTTCATTACGATGCTTGTAGTCAATGGCTTGTACGCAACGCCCACTAGGAATATAATATTTGGATGTAGTAATCTTCATGGTAGCGCCGTATGGTAGCGGACGGGGTGTCTGAACCAAACCTTTACCGAAAGTACGGTTACCAATAATCACGGCACGGTCAAGATCCTGTAAGGAGCCAGCAAGAATTTCAGAAGCCGAAGCCGTACCACTATTTACCAATACAGCCAAAGGAATTTCCAGATCCAATGGTTCACGCAATGTCTTGTAAGAATTGCTGGATTGAGCTATTTTACCCTTCGTTGTCACAAGCGTCTTACCGCGAGGAAGGAAGAAGTTTGCAATTTCTATAGACTCTTCGAGCGAACCGCCGCCATTGTTGCGCAGGTCTATCACCAAAGAAGTAATACCCTGTTTCTTCAAATCAAGAAAAGCTTGTTTGAATTCCTTGGAAGGATTACCGGAGAAAGTGCTGAGATTAATATAACCGATATTATTATCCAACACCGTATAATAAGGAATAAAAGGCAGTTGGATAGAACGGCGCACAATATTAAATACTAAGGGTTTATCTACACCCGGACGCTTCACTCTCAACTTAAAGCTGGTACCTGTTTGACCTTTAAGCAAAGTACTGACATCTTTATTACCTTCAAGATCCTTTCCATCGATATCCAATAAAATATCTCCGGCTTTCAGTCCCACTTCAGCAGCAGGCATGTGCTCGTATGGCTCAGCGATTACCGTACGCTTCAATTTAGGATCGTATCTGATAATGGAACCAATACCCCCGTACGAATTCTTCAGCATCATCTCCAGCTCACTCTGGTCTTCTTCCGGATAATAAGTAGTATAAGGATCTAATGAATAAAGCATGGCATCAATACCATCGCGGATAGTCTTATTAGGATCAATCGTATCTACATAGAACATATCCAATTCTTTCACTATTGAATTGAATATATCCAGATTCTTCGCTATTTGGAAACTGCGGCTGTCACCACTCTTAAAACTTAGAAACACAACAGCACCCACTACAACCAGCAGGGCAGCTATCCAACGTATCTTAGAAAATCTTTTCATATACCTCAATTATTATATCATTATAATTCAGTGATTTCTTTCTTTATCCGCTCCCAGTTTGTTTCAGGAAGTTCCGCTCCAATCACTTGTATTACATTCCACGAAAGGATAGAGCCGATTTTTGCACACTTTTCCAAAGAATAGCCGCAAGTAAGCCCGTATAAGAAACCGGCAGCAAAATAATCACCGGCACCGGTAGTATCCAATACCTTTTCAACCGGGATGGCCTGCACGCATACCACTTCTGTTCCTTTACGGATTAAGGAACCGCGAGCACCTACCTTAACGACTGCTATGCTACACATCTTAGCAATGATGTCCAGCGCTTCTTCCGGTTCTTCGCCTGTGAAAGCCTTTGCTTCTTCTTCATTGGCAAATACAATATCCACGTATTTGTTTATCAATAGAGAAAAGAAATCGAAATCTTCCGCTACAATATTATAGCTCGCCATATCCAGACAGATTTGCAATCCGGCTTCTTTCGCCAATTCAATGGCACGAAGAATCATATCATGGTCTTGCACCAGATAACCTTCAATAAACAAGTAAGCATACCCCTTGAACATATCCAATGAAAGTTCCTCTGCTTTCAAAGTGGCGGCCGCTCCCAGGTAAGTACCGAATGTACGTTCGCCATCTTTAGATATAAAAGTAGAAGCTACTCCCGAAGGAAGAGTGTTAGAAAGCAATAAATTGGCTTCCGTTCCACGTTCCAACAAACTATTACGGAAAAAGTTTCCATAAAAATCGTTGTTAATCTTACCGATGAATCCGGTAGCCGCTCCAAGGCACGCCATACCTCGAATTGCATTTCCGGCAGAGCCACCGGTAGCCAGATGAGTTTCCATCTGATCGAAGTACTCGTTGATTTTCTGTAGTTTATCCTCGTTTATAAGCGTCATACTTCCTTTGGGAAGTTGCATTTCTGTTAGAATTTCATCGTTTTTAAGGGTTGCAAGTACGTCTACTAAGGCGTTGCCTAATCCTATTATTTTGTCCATTTTCAAATATTTTTTTGCAAAGATATTGCATATTTCAAAATATCCTATTACTTTTGCAGCGCATTTGAGAAAAAACAACATTCTTCCTTAGCTCAGTCGGTTAGAGCATCTGACTGTTAATCAGAGGGTCCTTGGTTCAAGTCCAAGAGGAAGAGCGAAAGAAAAACTTGAATGCAACATTCTTCCTTAGCTCAGTCGGTTAGAGCATCTGACTGTTAATCAGAGGGTCCTTGGTTCAAGTCCAAGAGGAAGAGCAAAAAGGTTTGTCATTACGGCAAACCTTTTTTGTTTTCTATATCTTTATTATTCTGCTACCGCCAATGTCAGCACACTGATACGCACACCTTCCACTTCTTTGAATGCATCGGCACAAGCGGTGGTAGTGGCACCGGTGGTTAATACGTCATCCACAATAAGAATATGTTTTCCTTTGAATTGTTCGGGACAACGAAGGCAGAAAATACGATCTACATTCTCCCACCGCTCGTAAACTGATTTGCGGGTTTGGGTATCGGTATGCTTTATACGACTTACCGAGGCAATGTCTATAGGTATTCCTGTTACGGCAGCAACGCCATGGGCTATGCACTCGCTTTGATTATACCCACGCATCCTCTTTTTACGAGGGTGCAGGGGAACGGGAACAATTACATCAATATCGTGAAAAAAGTCCGTTGCAGCCAATTCCGCTGCCATAAAGCGCCCCATCACTCCACCAAGATCTTTCCTGCCACCATACTTCAATAGGTGCAATATACGGCGAAAATCGCTTCCTTTACTGTAATAGAAATAAGAGGTTGCACGTTCTAAAGGCACCTTACCCCAAAACATCCGTTCTACCGGATTATCTTTACTGACATGATAATTTGTACGGGGCATATCCATGTTGCACGTTAGGCAAATCCCCTCTTCACCTTCTTGCAAAGGAGCTCCACAGACAACGCATTGGCGTGGGAAAAAGAGATGAATAAAGGATAAGAGGTAAGTTTTGAGTGTGTTTTCCATACTATTAATTATTATTTCATCTGTTAATAGCCAGTCAAATTCCGTCTACATATCTAGAGGAGGCACTTCTTTTACCAAATTCAAGAAGATGGGATGTAGCGGTCCGTTAGTGGCGATGATATGATGTCCTTCCAGAAAATAGTCGTTACCATAGAAATCGGTCACATTTCCACCCGCTTCGAGTACCATAAGTGCGGCGGCAGAAAAATCCCACTTGCCGATGAAAGCTTCCAGCCAGGCATCAAACCGTCCGGCAGCCACATAGCATAATGCGAGTGCCGCAGAACCATTCATACGGATGCCTGATACTTTACCATAAAGTTCATGTATCAAGTGTTCGCCGGTACGGGCGTATTGGTCAGTATTATAAGGAAGTTCGGTTACTACGAAAGCCTCTTCAATGGAGGTCACGGGAGAAACATGTATTCGTTCGCCATTCATATAAGAACCACCACCCTGCCAGGCATAGAAGCACTCGTCACGGTTCGGCTCATAAACCACTCCTAAAAGAAGCTCCTGTTTATTGCGCAAGGCGATGCTGACACAATAAGGAGCAATATCATGGATGTAATTGGTAGTACCGTCCAGCGGATCGACCACCCAACAATAAGGTTCATTTTGATATACAGCCGAGCCTTCTTCGGTAATAAATCCGGCTTCGGGCAAAAGTTCCTTCAAGGCGGCGACAAGTCGTTTTTCCGATTCTTTATCGACGTATGATACATAATCGTGCGCATGCTTCACTTGCACTGCTTCACGGCGAAAGCTTTTTCTTTCTTCTTTCAGAAAAGCCCCCGCTTCACGAGCAATATGGCAGACTGACTCTGTCAAAGACTTCAAATCTTTCATATCTTATTTTTCTGCTTTTTCCTCTGATTGTTGATAAATGAGCTTAGCTCGTTGACTGACTGTCCATTTGCCATTTTCCAAACGTACATTCTTTGTATCATCATCTTCTACATTCCAAGCATATCCACCCGCAGGCAAATTGCGACGATCCAATATTTCATTCGGTGCACCTTCTTCCGAGAAGAACAATTCCACTTGTGTTGAATCAGGGCTGAATACAAGGAACAGAGTTTTGTCGGCATTGTTTACAGCATTCATACGAACACCTTTTTCCCACAGGCGGATGCAATCTTTCTGCACCTCACACCAAGTATAACCGGCAGAAGCAATGCAGCCATGATCATCCTTATCATTACCAACGATAGCGGCTTTTTCTGTATTTTCAGTCGTTTCCGCCTTCTTTACACTACCACTACCGCAACTTGCGAATAACGCCCCGGCACATACCAGGCACACAGACATTGATTTTACACTCATTAGTTTGATTTTTAATTGTTCAGATATGCAAAGATAGAAACAAATTGGTAATTTAAAAAGTTTCTTTTTATCTAACATCAAATACCATTAATGCTATTTGTGCACAGGCTTCTGCATCCGCCAGTGCGTGGTGATGCTGCTCCAACTCATAGCCGCAGCGTGCAGCTACTGTATGTAGCTGATAATTCGGCAGGCCTTTTATGACACGGCGTGAAGTCTGCAATGTGCAATAAAAATCATAATCCGGATAGTCCATGCTATAGGTACGGAAAACTGCTTTCAGGCAATTCTCATCGAAGCCTTTGTTGTGTGCTACCAATGGCAAGCCCTCAATGCGTGAAGCAATCTCCTGCCATACGGTGGGGAAAAGGGGAGCATTCTCCGTATCTGCCATAGTCAAACCATGCACACGGGTATTCCAATAGGTATAATATTCAGGTTCAGGACGGATCAGGCTGTAATAACGGTCTACAATCTCTCCATCCCGTACAATTACTACTCCAACGCTGCACACACTGGTACGTTGTTCGTTGGCTGTTTCAAAGTCAATGGCAGCAAAATCTTTCATTATATTATACTGATAGTTCTTCGTTCGGCTATTGAGATTTTGGACAAAGGGGTAATCGAAGTCCACAGTGCCAAATCTTGTATCGTCGCCGGATAAGGCATCTCATCTTTCAAATCAGTTTCCACCGCTTTAAGCATAATGTAGTCCATACCTTGATGATGAGTATCTATTTGCATAGCTTCTTCTCCCCACTTTTGCCAGTACAGATGCTCATAACGTTCTACGTATACCTCATCCGATTCCCAGGTTTCATCAGGGCTGACGCCTTCGATGTATATCAATCGCCTGTCGCCCTGCCAGATACCTTTCGTACCTTGGATCTCAAAATCCAGACTGCGCGGACGGGGCAGGGTAGTGTCATGGGTCAATGAGATCAGGACACCGTTTTCCGTCTCCAATTGGGTGACGACGACATCCCCCATCTTGATCTCTACTTCCGTATTCCCACCTAAATCTTTGATACGCTGTAACATTCCGGCGGGTTTAGAGGCGGATGAAGTCAGGTATTTAATCTTATCTTCCCGATTGATGCCCACCATCATACAGAGAGGAGCCAATCCGTGCGTGGGGTAGAGGTCACCGTTTTCTTCCTGATAGAACTTACTGCGCCATACGCTTTCCGTCTTCTTGCGATTGCCGATATGTCCTACATCATCGAGCAAAAGACGGCGCAAATCATGACGATAACCGCCACGCATATAAACGATGTCTCCCATCACACCGGCTCTTATCAGATTATAGATCGAAAGATTCTCACGCATAAAAAGTGTATTTTCCAATGGATATACGCGACTCCCTTGTTGTTCCGCTAACTCTATCAAAGGCCGATACTCTTCTATATACAGTCCACCCTTTATTTCCAAAGCAACATGGCAACCTCTTGAAACACATTGCAGAGCATGCCGTACATGACATTGCCAGGGTGAAGCAACAAACACTAAATCCGGTTTATGCTCCTCAAGCATATTCAGATAGTCGTCCTCGCCCCGGTTGTAGCAACAGATGCCCGGCAAGCCCAAATCTTCGAGCGCAGGATCGGCAAGCGCCACCACCTGAAAGTCAGGAAGATGCAGCAATAGTTGCAACAACTGTTTACCACGATAACCCACACCGATAAAAGCGGTCTTTATCATACTTGTCTCTTTCAATGTTCTATTCTCTTAAAAGGTGGTCAAATATAAAGGTTTCCACAAAACTTACCAAAAGGGGAAATGAAATAAAACAAAACGAAGTTTATACGTTTCTGCCTACACACTTGCACCCAGCTTCTACATTTACCTATTCATCGGCATTACAAGAGTAGTGTAAGCAAATTAAAAAAGTGGATGCAAAATTTTAAATAGCACGTACATTTCATAGGTTACAGACGCTTGTTTGTTCGTGAATAGATAGGTGTTTCTTTGCTTATGCACCTATATTTGAGCGATTAAACACAGCTATTTATCAAGGGCTCACAATTGTCAGCTTATCAGTCTACAATTGTAGACTGATAAGCTGACAATTGTAAACTGAAAGGCTGGCAAATGTAAACAGCTAACAATCAATAGAGATAAACAGAACGAAGTACATAGCTTCTACAGAACAAGTACAGGTGAAAGTCATATTAACAACAGTCATTTCAGGCGCTCAACACTGAGCTTGCAAGAAGTTTATAGCGTGTTTGCACGATATTAACTCCGTGTTGACACCAAATTAGCATCATGTTGACACGAAATACGTTCTTTGCATTGCGTCAGTTAATTCATTTATTAACAGATAATTAAATAATTTTCAAGACAATATACTATGAGGGCAAACACTTACTCCCATACTTGCTATCATAGTTGCTGTCATGCCTCAAACTACGATGAACACGGAGATACAAAGCTTCTATGAGAGCATGAGAGCAAATATGCATGCAAAACTAAAATGAAAACGTCTAGAAAATAAGTTGGTTGATAGATGGGAGTTCAATTCATAACCCGTCAAGAACGAAACAAAAGCCTCCCCCTCAGCCTTTCCGAAAGAGAGGAACTGGGATATGAGGCTTTATCAGATTTTTCAGTATCTTTGCCACGGACAAAGACTAAAAATATTAATCATGGAACATCCACTCTTTCAATTCCGATATTGCCCGAAGTGTGGCTCCGCCCATTTCGAAGTTCATAACGGCAAGTCCAAAAAATGCACCGATTGCAGCTTCGTCTATTACTTCAACCCCTCCTCAGCTACAGTAGCCCTCATACTGAATGAGCAGAACGAACTTCTGGTATGTCGCCGCGCCAAAGAACCGGCTAAAGGAACACTCGACCTACCCGGCGGTTTCATCGACATGGCAGAAACCGGTGAAGAAGGAGTTGCCCGTGAAGTAAAAGAAGAAACAGGCATGGACGTGGTAAAAACCGAATATTTATTCTCGCTACCCAATATTTATATTTATTCCGGTTTTCCTGTACATACGCTTGACATGTTCTTCAGCTGTAAGGTATCGGACACCTCTCACTTCAAAGCAATGGATGATGCTGCGGAAACCTTTTTCCTACCCCTGAAAGACATACGCACAGAAGATTTCGGACTGGGTTCCATCCGCCAGGGACTAGAGAAGTTCTTAAAGCATCGCATATAGAAACGAGAAATCCCTAAAAAAGCCAAACAAGTGTAACAAATACGGTGTGAAACCCGTATTTTTGTAAAATACCTATTTAGAAAGAAGATGAAACATAAAATCTCCCGAATACTTTGTACGGCACTTTGCTGTGCACCTTTGCTTGCCAACGCGCAAACAAGTGAGAAAAGCACTTCCCCTCAGAGACTCTATCAGGAAGGACAAACCTTGTTCCAGCAGAAAGCCTATGCTGCCGCCATTTCTCCATTGCAAGCCTTTGTACGCCAACAGAATGCAGAAGGCAAACCATTGCCTGCCACAGGAGAACGACAAGAAGCAGAATACATGTTGGTTTGCTCCGCATACGAGTTAAGAGATCCCAAAAGCGTAGAGCTGTTAAGAGCCTTTCTCGAAGAATATCCCGACACTCCATACTCCAACCGTATCTATGCACTCATTGCCTCGGCCTATTTCTTCGAAGGCAAATATGACGATGCACTTGCCATGTTCAATTCCGCCCGCCTCGAACTCTTAGGTTCCGAAGAGCGCGACGACATGACTTACCGACTGGCTACCTGTTACCTGAAAACAGGCAATGTGCAAGAAGCTGCCGTATGGTTCGAAACCCTGCGCAGCACGAGCAAGAAATATGCAGCAGATTGCAGCTATTACATCTCCTATATCCGTTATACGCAACAACGCTACGACGAAGCCCTCAGCGGCTTTCTGCCTTTACAGGATAATGCCAAATACAAGGCACTGGTTCCTTATTACATCGCAGAAATCTATCTGATTAAAAAGAATTACGACAAGGCAGAGATTGTTGCCCAAAACTATCTGTCAGCCTTTCCGGGTCAGACCTACACCGCAGAAATGTACCGTGTGCTCGGAACAGCGGAGTATCACTTCGGGAAATACCACGAAGCCATGGGCTCTTTCGAGGAATATCTGAAAAACGATTCTGAACCGACTCACAGACGGGATGCCTACTACATGCTGGGAATGTCCTGCTATCAATGCGGTGTATATTCCAAAGTACCTACAATACTAGGCGAAGTAACCACCCAGAACGATGCCCTTTCACAAAACGCTTACCTCCACATGGGTCTTGCCTACCTGCAACTGGGCGATAAGACCAAAGCACGCATGGCTTTTGAACAAGCAGCCGCCAGCAATGCCGATCTGAAAATCAAAGAGCAAGCAGCTTATAATTACGCCCTGTGCATTCACGAAACATCCTATTCCGCTTTCGGCGAATCGGTTACCGTATTCGAGAAGTTCCTGAACGAATTTCCTAATTCCGTTTATGCCGATAAAGTCAGCAACTACCTGGTGGAAGTGTATATGAACACTCGTAGCTATGATGCCGCACTTAAGTCCATTGAACGGATCGCCCATCCCAGCAAAGCTATTCTGGAAGCCAAACAGAAGATCTTATTCCAGCTTGGTACGCAGTCCTTCGCCAACACCCAATTCGAACAAGCCATCGGCTACTTCAACCAAAGTGTTGCCTTGGGACAATACAACCTACAAACCAAAGCAGATGCTCTCTATTGGCTCGGTGAGTCATACTACCGCCTGAACCGCATGCAAGAAGCCGCTCGAAACTTCAACGAGTATCTCTCTCTCACCGGACAAAGAAATACGGAAATGTTTGCCCTCGCCTATTACAACCTGGGCTACATCGCCTTCCACCAAAAAGAATATGCCGCAGCAGAAAGCCGCTTCCGCAACTTCGTCCAACTGGAGAAAGGAGAAAATCCAACAGCATTGGCAGATGCCTATAACCGTATCGGTGACTGTAACCTGCATGTCCGCCGCTTTGATGAAGCCAAGCAATATTATACCAAAGCCGAAAAACTGGAAACTCCCGCCGGAGATTACTCCTTCTATCAACTGGCACTGGTAGCCGGATTGCAAAAAGATTATTCCGGAAAGGTTTCCCTACTCGACCGTCTGGCAAGCAAATATCCTAACTCACCCTACGCCGTAAATGCACTTTATGAGAAAGGTCGCTCTTACGTACAGAGCAATAACAGCCGCCAGGCCATCGCTTCTTTCCGCGAACTACTGAATAAATATCCCGAAAGCCCCGTCAGCCGTAAAGCTGCCGCCGAAATCGGTCTGCTCTATTACCAGAATGATGAATACGACCGCGCTATAGATGCTTATAAATACGTAGTGAAGCAATATCCGGGTAGCGAAGAATCACGTCTCGCCATGCGCGACCTGAAGTCTATCTATGTAGACGCCAACCGCGTAGATGAGTTTGCCGCCCTCGCCTCACAGATGCCGGGAGAAATCCGGTTTGAACCCAGCGAGCAGGATTCACTAACCTACATCGCCGCCGAGAAGATATACATGAAGGGAGAAGCAGCCCCTGCCAAGAACAGCTTCAACCGCTATCTGCAAAGCTTCCCGAACGGTGCTTTCAGTCTGAACGCCCATTATTACCTCTGTGTAATCGGCAAAGAGCAAAAAGACGAAGAAGCCGTTCTGCTTCATGCCGGCAAATTGCTGGAATATCCTGACAATCCTTACTCGGAAGAAGCCCTGCTGATGCATGGAGAGATTCTGTTTAACCGTAAGCAATACGATCAGGCTATTGCGGATTACAAGAAGTTACAAGCCAAAGCCTCTACCACCGAACGCCGTCAGCTCGGTTCCATCGGTGTACTGCGTTGCGCTGCATTGATGGGCGATGATACAGATGTCATCCAGTCCGCCACAAATCTTCTTGCCGAAGCCAAGTTATCCCCCGAATTGCGCAATGAAGCCTTATACTATCGCGCCAAAGCTTATCTGAACCAAAAAGCAGATAAGAAAGCCATGGACGACCTCAAACTTTTAGCAAAAGATACCCGTACCCTCTATGGCGCCGAAGCTAAATTCCTGGTAGCCCAGCAACTGTACAATGCCCGTGAATATCCTGCTGCCGAAAAAGAGATACTCAACTATATCGACCAAAGTACTCCACATGCCTATTGGCTGGCACGTAGCTTCATCCTCTTGTCCGACGTATATGTTGCCATGGACAAGAAACTCGACGCACGCCAGTACTTACTAAGCCTGCAACAGAATTATCAAGCGAACGATGATATCGCCGGCATGATTAA
Source organism: Bacteroides sp. (assembly GCF_030151085.1). Taxonomy (GTDB): domain Bacteria; phylum Bacteroidota; class Bacteroidia; order Bacteroidales; family Bacteroidaceae; genus Bacteroides. The sequence continues at coordinate 55,708 of NZ_JASLER010000027.1, forward strand.
AGAGAGACTGGAGAAGTTGAAATGAATTATTTAGTAGTTAAGTAGTAAGTAGTTAAGTAGAATAGTTATATGAAAAAGATACAATATATACTTGGAGCATTAACGCTCATTTCCTTCCCCTTGGGAGCCCAAGCGCAGAAGCTAGCTAAAGACTCTACAGTAAACCGCACGGTTGTTGTAGAACAAGAATATAACCCGGACATCATGGATGCCTCCAAAGTAAACGTGCTGCCCAAAGTAGAACCTCCTACCGTGAGCAAAAAAGAAGTGGAATATGACGCCACACTTATGCCTTCCGGTAACATTCCCGCTACCGTCATGCAAGCCTATACAGGTAAGGAAACACAGAGCAAAGCATCACCGGGATATGCCCGTCTGGGATATGGCAGCTATGGCAATCTCGATGCCCGCGCCAACTATCTGTTTACCTTGCCCAACAGTGACCGCCTCAACCTCACTTTCCATACAAATGGTATGGATGGCAAACTGAATATGCCAGACGATCAGAAAGATTGGAACTCCTATTATTATCATACCCACGCCGGCATGGACTATGTACATGCTTTCAAGAAAGTAAACCTGAATATAGCAGGAAACTTCGGTCTCAGCAACTTCAACTTCCTACCTAACTCAGTAAATAACAAGCAGAAGTTCACTTCCGGTGATGTACATTTCAGTGTAAAATCTACAAGCGACGACATGCCCTTGCAGTTCCGTGCCGAAACGAACCTTATGTTCTATGAACGCCAACACGAATTAAGTTTCAGTGATACCCAAGAAGGCATGGTACGCACTAAAGCAGAAGCGACAGGTTCCATCTCCGAAGAGCAATTCATTGGAGTGGCACTCGCCATGGACAACGTATTCTACAAGAATAATCAATTCGAGGACTATACAGCTTTAAACCTGAACCCCTACTATCTTTATGAGAATGACGACTGGAAAATCCACCTAGGCGCTCATGTAGATCTGGCTTTCGGATTTGGCAAGCAATTCCGTGTTTCTCCTGATATAACGGCAGCATATACCTTCTCCGATAGTTATACACTTTACGCCCAAGCCAAAGGCGGAAAGATTCAAAATGATTTCCGACGCATGGAGACTATCAGCCCATACGGACAAACTGCCGGACAATTAGATGCCACCTACGAACAACTTAATGCCGCTCTTGGCTTCAAAGCAAGCCCCGTTGCCGGATTATGGTTCAACATCTACGGTGGTTATCAAGACCTGAAAAACGACTTGTTGCAATCTGCTCTTACCTTTGGCATAGAAGATTTGCAACACCCTTCCGATTTCTACGGATATGCCTTACAACTCGACACCCGTAATACCGACAACATTTACGCCGGTGCCGAAGTAAGCTATGCTTATAAGGATATCGTCTCTTTCACTGCTTCGGGCATCTACCGTGACTGGAAAATATCCGATAAAGAGGCTGATTGGATGTTAGCCTTCAAACCCGCTTTCGAAGCCAACTTCCGCATCGACCTCCGCCCTATTCCCTCTGTACTCATCAACCTGGGTTATCAAAACATTTCCCGCGAAAAGGTGCAAGGACAGAAGGCAGACCCTGTCAGTAACCTCTACTTGGGTGGAAGCTATGAACTATTCAAAGGAATTTCCATCTATGCCCGCGCAAACAATTTGTTGAATAAAGACTATCAATACTATTGGGGGTATCCTACAGAAGGGCTCAATTTCCTTGGTGGAGTAAGTTTCCAATTTTAGTGAAACAAGAGCAGCAAAACACAACTAATTTGAACAAAAAAGGTCATTTTTGCTAAATTCTCCTTATATTATAAGGTAGAAAGAATCTTTTTTTTCTACTTTTGCGGGCGAATTAGGTGGCGTGAGTCACTACAAAACAGAAATTTATGCAAAAGAACCTTGTCATTGTCGAATCTCCGGCAAAAGCAAAAACAATTGAGAAGTTCCTTGGGAAAGACTTTAAAGTCCTTTCCAGCTACGGTCATATACGCGATTTGAAAAAGAAAGATTTCAGTATTGACATTGAAAAGAACTTTGAACCGCACTATGAAGTACCTGCTGATAAGAAGAAACTCGTAGCCCAACTGAAAGAGGAAGCTGAACAAGCAGAAACAGTATGGTTAGCATCCGATGAGGACCGCGAGGGAGAAGCCATCGCATGGCACTTGTACGAAGTGCTGAAATTGAAACCGGAGAACACCAAACGTATTGTTTTCCATGAAATCACGAAAGGCGCTATCTTAAAAGCCATCGAGCAACCTCGTAATATAGACATCAACCTGGTTGATGCCCAACAAGCACGACGCATCCTGGACCGTATCGTAGGCTTCGAACTTTCGCCCGTACTGTGGAAGAAAGTAAAGCCCGCCCTTTCGGCAGGTCGTGTACAATCCGTTGCCGTTCGCCTTATCGTAGAGCGTGAACGCGAAATTCATGCATTCCAAACCGAAGCAGCCTACCGCGTCACTGCCGTATTCCTTGTTCCCGACGAAGATGGCAAGTTGGTAGAGATGAAAGCCGAACTGGGACGCCGGATCAAGACGAAAGAAGAAGCACAGAAATTTCTGGAAAGTTGCCGTTCCGCTACATTCACCATCAATGATATCATCACCCGCCCGTTGAAGAAGAGCCCCGCCGCTCCATTCACCACTTCTACTTTGCAGCAGGAAGCTGCCCGCAAACTAGGATTCACGGTAGCACAAACCATGATGGTAGCACAACGACTGTACGAATCAGGAAACATCACCTACATGCGTACCGACTCTGTAAATCTATCCGAATTTGCAATCAACGGCAGTAAAGAAGCCATCACACACATGATGGGTGAGCGTTATGTAAATACCCGCCACTTTGCCACCAAGACCAAAGGTGCACAGGAAGCGCACGAAGCCATCCGTCCTACTTATATGGAGAACGCCAAAATCGAAGGCAGCTCACAAGAAAAGAGACTGTACGACCTGATTTGGAAACGTACCATCGCCTCCCAAATGGCAGATGCTGAAGTGGAAAAAACCACTGCAAGCATCGGCATCAGCAACGAATCCGATACTTTCACCGCTACCGGAGAAGTGGTTAAGTTTGATGGTTTCCTCCACGTTTACCGCGAATCATACGATGATGATGCAGACAACCAAGAGGATGAGTCACGCTTATTGCCTCCTCTGAAGAAAGGACAGAAACTTCAGCACGAAGATATTACCGCAACCGAACGTTTCACTCAACATCCGCCTCGCTATACAGAAGCAAGCCTTGTACGTAAGTTGGAGGAACTGGGTATCGGTCGTCCTTCTACCTACGCTCCTACCATTTCTACTATTCAGCAACGCGAATATGTATTGAAAGGCGAGAAGCCGGGAGAAGATCGCGAATACAACGTACTCATGCTGAAAGACAATCAGATAGTAGATAATACCAACACCGAGATTACCGGTGCCGAGAAGTCCAAACTCATGCCTACCGATACCGGTATAGTTGTGAACGACTTCCTGATAGAGTATTTCCCGAACATCCTCGATTTCAATTTCACAGCCAACGTAGAAAAGCAATTCGACGAAATCGCCGAAGGTGAGAAACAATGGACAGCTATCATGAAAACCTTCTATAAGGATTTCCACCCCTCGGTAGAGAAAACGCTTGCCTCCAAGAGCGAACATAAAGCCGGCGAACGTATTCTGGGAAATGATCCCGTTACCGGAAAGCAAATCTCGGTAAAGATAGGGCGTTTTGGCCCTGTAGTACAAATGGGTACTGTAGAAGATGAGGAAAAGCCCCGTTTTGCACAGATGACCAAAGATTTGTCCCTCGAAACCATCACATTGGAAGAAGCACTGGAACTCTTCAAGCTTCCACGTACTCTTGGCACGTATGAG
>NZ_JASLER010000034.1 GCF_030151085.1 Bacteroides sp.
TCTTCGCAAGCTTCAATGATAGACTGCTCTGCTCTCTCCCAATTCTCATCACTACCAATGTACTTCTCACGATTTACTTTGTCGCGCAAAGAGATTTGTGCTTCAAAGTTCGTGAACTCCATAGATTGGAAAACGATAGAGATGATATCCATTACGCGAAGGAATTCATCCTTTACCTGATCGGGGCGGCAGAAGATATGGGCATCATCCTGCGTAAAACTACGCACACGAGTCAATCCATGCAATTCACCACTCTGTTCATAACGACATACCGTACCAAACTCTGCCAAACGCAAAGGAAGTTCCTTGTATGAGCGTGGTGAGTTCTTGTATATCATGCAATGATGCGGGCAGTTCATTGGTTTCAAGAAATACTCCTCTCCTTCTTCCGGAGTCTGAATAGGCTGGAATGCATCTTTGCCATATTTGGCATAATGTCCGGAGGTAATGTATAGCAATTTATTGCCGATCGGTGGAGTAATAACTTCCTGATAGTCGTAGCGCGCCTGGATACGACGCAAGAAATCTTGCAAACGAAGACGCAATGCAGCACCTTTGGGCAACCACATCGGCAATCCTTTACCTACTGTATCGGAGAACATGAACAAGTCCATCTCTTTACCAATCTTGCGGTGGTCACGTTTTTTGGCTTCTTCCAAAAGAACCAGATATTCGTCCAGCATCTTCTTTTTCGGGAAGGTGATACCGTAGATACGAGTCATCATCTTACGATCTTCATGTCCACGCCAGTAGGCACCGGCTACAGATGTCAATTTGATGGCTTTGATAGGTGCAGTAGTCATTAAGTGAGGACCACGGCACAAATCGGTAAACGCACCTTGTGTATATGTAGTAATACGACCATCTTCTAATTCGGAGATCAACTCGCATTTATACGTTTCGCCACGCTCACCAAACATCTTTAAAGCATCTGCTTTTGCAATATCCTGTCTAACAATAGCTTCTTTTTTAGCAACCAATTCAGCCATCTTCTTCTCGATGATTGGCAGATCAGCTTCTTTGATAGGTGTTTCTCCCGGATCTACATCATAATAGAAACCGTTTTCAATGGCCGGACCAATACCAAACTGAATGCCCGGATAAAGTTCTTGCAAAGCTTCGGCAAGTAAGTGTGCACTAGAATGCCAAAAAGCATGTTTGCCTTGCTCATCTTCCCATTTATAGAGAACAACTTCAGCGTCTTGCTTGATAGGACGCCCCAAATCATAAATTTCTCCGTTCACGCCACAAGCCAGTACATCCTGTGCCAGTCGAGAACTGATGCTTTCTGCAATTTGCAGCCCGGTTACTCCTTCGTTATATTCACGAACAGAGCCGTCTGGAAATGTTATCTTTATCATAATGTTATTTATAGTTCAAATTTCAGAACGCAAAAATAACTAATTCTTTTTGATAATCTAATTTTTAGCAAAAAAATGTTATTCTCGCACATCTGTAAACCTCTTTATTATATTGTAGGCTGAAACGATACCAAGTTCACCCGCCTTACTCAAATCAGAGATACCCTGTTTATTATTCCCTAAGAAGATATGTGTTAACCCACGGTTATAATAAGCTTCGGCAAGATCAGGATTCAGTTCTATTGCCTTATCGTAATCAATCAAAGCAGCACGATAATCTTTCAACATGGATAACACATTTCCACGATTATAGTAACCATAAACAAAATCGGGTGCTATTTGGATTACATGATCCAAATCACTTTTCACAATTTCGTAGTCTACTGCCGTAACTTCCGGTTTCTTGTTTTCTGTTACCGTGGTAGAGGCGGTTCCATCATTGATAGAAGCTTCTGCTTTCTTATATTCCAATTGCTTACATCTCACTAAGGCACGCATAAAGTATGCCGGGAAGAAGTTACCATCCAACAAGATGCTTTGTGTAAAGTCGTCTATAGAACTTGCGAAATCTTGAACTAGATAGAAATCCAATCCACGCATAAAACGTTTCTTGGCATCTTTGTCGTCAGCCACAATGTCCGAAGTATGAGCATCGACTAAAGCGAAATGGAAACGAACTTGCTCTTCAGTCAGCGGAGCCTCCATATTGGTGATACGCAATGGCTTCGGGAAAAGCTTTTCGTGGTTTAAGCTTTCGATAAACTTATGATAATGAACCATACGTTTTACATCGCTCAGTTTCTCATAATATGTCAGGGCATACATCGGTTCGAGTTTAATGGTTACGTTCCGATCTTGTACGCGTCCACGATAGTCGCTCTTATAGCGTTGTTCTGCATCCGAATCATCTGCAATCACAATCTTCCGGTAGTTCTCCATGTTCTTGTCAGATTTCTTACGGGTCTTTCCGGTATCTTCTTCGCCAGAATTTTCAGAAGAATTGTCTGCTACATCCTTATTATTAGCAGATGAAACGCCATTACGTTTATCAATCTGCATTTTCATGATTTTGAATTCATCCTGCTCAGCTCCCTTACGATCACCTATCTTTTTACGAGCTTCCGCACGATGATAATAACCTGCCATAAAGTTTGGATATGCATCAATCACTTTGGAGTAGTCGCTGATTGCACCTCGGTAATCACCTGTTTGTGCACGCAAAGTACCACGATTGAAAGTTGCCATCATATTATCCGGCTCTATCTTCAATACAAAGTCGAAATCTTCTATCGCACGATTGTCATCACCTACCTGTGCCCGCAAAAGACCACGGTTATAATGACCGAGGAAATTGTTCGGATCAATATCCAGTGCCAAATCATAGTCGTTCATGGCACCTCTTAAATTATTCTGATGAAAGCGAACTAACGCACGGTTGATATAGTTACCTGCATTCTTCGCGCTCAAGTGAATCGACTGATCCAAATCAGCTTCCGCTTCTTTGTAATTTCCTTGCTGAATGCGTACAATAGCTCTGGCTCCCCAACCATCCGGATCATAACGATCCATATCAATAGCTTTATCAAAATCATTTAAAGCCTGTATTGTATCATTTTGTTTCAAAGATACTTCACCACGCATCAGATAAGCACGGGTATATCTTGGAGCAATCGTCAAGAGTTTGCCTAAATCTGTTTTCGCAGCTTCATAGTCTTCTTTCTGAATATGACAAAGAGTCAGGTTATGCCATAGCACAACATTCTCCGGATCATACTTAATGGCTGCCTTATAGTCTTCAATAGCTCCGTCAAACTTATTCTGCCTGATACGTGCCAATCCACGGATTTGGTAAGCTCCTACTACAAATGGATTTCTTTGGATGGCAGCATCGCAATCTGCTTCTGCTCCCTGAAAATCATCCAAATTAATTTTGGCCAATCCACGGAAGAAATAAGGCTCAAATAAATAGGGCTTAGCGTTAATTACTTGATTGAAATATTGAATAGAAAGCACGTAATCCTCAAAATACAATGCGTTCCGAGCGATAGTCATCACCCGTTCCGTATTGATTTGCGCATATAACAATGTAGGCAACAGCATTAAAGCTATTAATATCTTTTTAATCATCTTGTTTTATAAATGCTTGTAAACGAAACAAAAGTAACGTTTTTCGTTTACTTGTCAGGATTAACGGAATACTTTTTATATTTTTTGAGCCTTTTATACCTTATTATATGGTTTACTATTTCTTTATAGTTTTTACTTTATAAGTACAATGTGCTTTACCACTCAACAAAGCATTCAATTTGCCTTTAATCATTTGTTTACGTAAAGGAGATAAATGGTCTATAAACATCTTCCCATCCAAATGATCGAATTCATGTTGCATCACACGAGCCAAATAACCTTCTACGATTTCATCATGTTCTTCCAAGTTCTCGTCCAAGTATTTCACACGAATCTTATCGCCACGCTTTACTGATTCATGAATACCGGGAAGACTCAGGCATCCTTCCTCCATGGAAACCTGTTCACCTGCTACATCGAGGATATGGGCATTAATATACGCTTTGCGGAAATCTTTATATTCAGGCAGGTCATCCGATAAAACATCTAAATTAATGGTAACTACACGAATAGGCAAACCTATTTGCGGAGCGGCAAGTCCTACACCTTCGGCATTCTCCATGGTTTCGAACATATTTTCAATCAGTTCTTTTAAATTCGGATAATCCGGAGTAATATCCTCCGCCACTTTTCTTAATACGGGCTGGCCGTACACATAAATGGGTAAAATCATTTCTTTAAATTACAAGTTACAAATTACTAAAACGTTTATTCTCTAAATAAGTTTGCAAAATAATAGTCGCACTGATCTCATCTACCAATGCTTTGTTTTGGCGGTCTTTCTTTTTCAGTCCGGCTTCCAGCATTGTCCGATGCGCTAAAACAGACGTAAAGCGTTCATCTACATATTCTATCGGCATATCAGGTAATTTCTTCTTCAAAGAACGAACAAAAGGTTCTATATTCTTCATATTATCTGAAACCTCATTATTCATTTGTTTAGGAAGGCCAACCAAAATACGTTCCACCGGTTCCTTATCTACATAATCAAGGATAAAAGTCAATAGCTGATGTGTAGGCACAGTTGTCAGACCATTAGCAATCATCTGTAATGTATCACTAACAGCTATACCTGTACGTTTACGACCGTAGTCAATGGCTACTATTCTACTCATATTAGGCTACAAAATTACGATTAATATTTGAATTCCTTCGTCTATTTCAAACTTATAATACAGAAAAAGGGTGTCTGATCAAGTCAAACACCCTTTTCAATACTTCTCATTTTGTTACTTCAAATGTATCTTGTATGTCAATCCTCCACTAAAATACTGCATCTTCTGCATTTCGACCTGAATATGCAAATTCTTAAAAAGCAGATATGTGGCACCTAATGCAAAATCTTTCGAATCATATTCTGCAATTAGCCGTAATTGCGGATGAAAAGACGGATTATAAGTGATACCTGCTGCAATGCCGTTCAACTTGTACTCTTTGCGGTTATTATAAAGATAAGAGAGGTGAACACCTATTTCTTCCTTACTCGTTATTGCAATATGCTTGGTAGCGGCAATATAAAAACGACTGTAATATCCATTACCCTCAGTAGAGGCTATTTCATCTCCGGAGGAGGTAAAGGGGTCGGAAGTTCCAACAACAACAGCCGGCATATATTTCCAAAATTGCCCTTCTTTCAGAGCTCTTAAACGCAATGAAAAATAACGGTCCTGATTTGTAAATCCGGTGTAACCATAAGGACCAAGTCCCAAAGCTTCCGCCTTGAAAAGCGTACAGGTGTAAGCAACTTCCATCCAAGGAAATATGGTAACATTAAGAAAATAATTGTAGGTATGATAATACCATGTAGGTGGAGTCAACTCCTTATTCATGAAATTACCGCCAATCATAACAGTCTTGTCACGTTGCATTTCAGCAGAAGGTGCATGCAACAAGCCGGTCGTACCATAAGTCAATTGAGCGGAAATAGAAATGGACAGGCAGGAAATCAAAACAAAAAAGAACAACTTAAGTTTCATCATCACTTATAGTTTCAGTCACTATTGAAGAACAAGATTATATTATGTAGATAGAAGATTCATTAAAAAAGGCGTCTGAAACTCAGACGCCTTCTTTTTAGAGTCTTTTCTCCACTGGAGTGGATATTATTCGAGGATAACTACACGGTTCAAGAAGTTCTTGCCAAACATGTTAGCAGTACCACCGAATCCGATAAGTTCAAGCTGATCTTTGTCAACACCTTGCTTAATCAAAGCATCGTAAACGTTCTGAGCACGTTTTTCAGACAACTTCTGGTTCCAAGAAGCGCTACCTGTAGCCTTATCAGCGTAACCGGCAACTTTGTACTTCTTATCCGGATTAGCCTTCAGGATCTTAGCTGCCAATTCGATGTTAACCATACCGTAATCATCGATATTAGCTCTACCAATCTTGAAGAAGATGGCACGAGGACCTGCAACTTCAATTTCCTTAACAACTTCTTTTACTTCAGGTTTCATGTTAGCCAATGCGTTCTTAGCGTTAGCCAAGTCAGCCTGAGCCTGTGCAAGTTCACTTCTGTACTTGTTGATTTCAGCGTTGATTGCATCTTGGTCAATGTTAGATGCAGCAACAAACTTCTTACCACCGAATGTATAAGCAACACCTACATTTACACGTGCAGTAGCTTCAGCCTTACGACAGTCGCTAGCATCGCCAAAAATAGAAGGAGTAACGCCTAAACGGCCTTCCAAGTTAACTGCCCATTTTGCATTGATGTCATAAGACAAACCTAAACCTACTGTTGCACCGAAACGAGCTTTCATGCCATCTTCAGTATAAGTAGAATTTTGCTTGCCATCAGCCATGATAGTCAAATTAGTATCAACTGCTTTAGACAAATTCATAGTAGGACCACCAAATACATACAAGTTAAATGCACGGTTGGGGTTATAACCACCAAACAGGTTGATCAGGTTCAACATTGCATCCAAGTTGATTTCTCCAAATTCCTTGCAATAACGGTGATAGCCATTATCTTGGTCGTCCAAGCTCTGTGATACACCACTGAACTGGCCACGTACACCCCAAACCGGAGTAATGTACTTACCAACAGAAATATTGAAATTCATTGTCGGAGTATTCAAACCATCATTGATAACAGCCATACCTCCAACGCCTACTCCTACAAAAATATTATCCGATGCTTTCTCGGTATAATATTTGGTTTTTTCTTGCGCATTCACCGTTGCACAGGCACCAGCCAGCAATAATGAAGCTATAATTAATTTACTTTTCATTGTAGTTTCTTACTTTTTTTAGATTATACTATTCAGTAATTCTTAGACCTGACGATTAGTCAGCTAATGAGATACCACCACCAGCGTTGGGGTTACCACCATGACCATGACCATGACCAAAAGCATGTTCGTGACCAGGGATCGCCATTTGTTCAGCAGCAACTGTAACAGTGTAAATCGGGTTATAATAAACAACTTCAGCTATAACATCAGATGAAACTTTTGAAGTTACTTTATACTTAAGATTAGCTGGCTGAATTGTGTATACAGCATTGTACATACACCAAGAACCTACTTTTAATGGTTTTTCACCGATATTATCTACATTGAATACGCCAGGAATATTAGTAACAGCTTTGGTATCAGCACCAGCCTTAATAGCAGCATCTATAAGATTCCATGAAGCAGTGAACTCAACTGCATAATCTGACTTGTTTGTATTCCAAACTTTACCAGCATGGTCAAGAGTAGGATTATCAGGAGTAGCACTACCATTACCATATCTAACTTTAGGTGAACCTACAGGTACTGCAGATCCTTCATTAGCAGTAAACACAAGTTCAGAACTCAAGAAGATAACTGGAGATATAGATACAATCTGACCAGCAGCTACAGCTGGGTAACTAACTTCAATTTCCCCTGTGATGTTGTTAGCTGTTGCTGTAATTTTCACCTTACCAGCGGGCAAAGCTTTATCAGTTTGAGTTGACACAATTTCCAATGCGTCCTTACCATCGACTTTCACAACAGCAGTTACGCTACTTCCAGTTGCTGCATCAATTACATTTGGAGTGAAAACGACCTTCGCAGGATTCGGTTCGAAATTCACATTAAAATCTTCTTTTTCGCAAGAAGTAAAGGTTGTAGCCAAAGCTACTGCGGCAAGTGCAAAAGTAGCACTTATACCATTAAAGAATTTAATCTTTTTCATCTCAATAAAATTAAAAATTTAACAATTCTGACTTAATAAAATATGGGTTAAAACTATTTTCTTCCATTATATTATCACTTGCTTCTGCCTTGTATTCCTTATAATAGTAACGTTCATTACCTGCATTATAAATAATACCCATATTGGCAGATGTATTTATACGCGGCACATATTTATGCCTTTTGTATTTATAAGGCGGTAGTAACACCTGGAAACGAAATCCCCCGTTAGCCTTTGCACCTTCTGCTTTCATTGCATAAAAGCCGATAGAACAATAACGGAAATGGCGTATCATTTCGGCCTTAATACCCTTTTCCTCATATAAGAACTTTTGTGCCTGCACAATAAATTGAGTATTGTACCTTGGCCAAAAGAAACTTCCTCCGACCGTCCATGTAAAGGTCATTGTTGGATCATAGTGCAACTTAAAGCTATCCCAATATCCAATACCTGTATATCCCAATCTCAGAAAAGCTGAAAATCTTTCATCTTTAAATGGACGACTAAATTTTGCATCAATTCCATATTGGTCTGCATTGAAATAACCAACAGTTACCTTTCCAAATACATTGTATGGTAATCTAAACCTTTGTGAAATAGTCAAATTACCTGGGTGAACCTTATCTTCAAATTGTCCATATCCATCATTGTAAACAGGTATCTTCAATTGCCCAGTAAGTTTCATTCCTTTCCACAAAGAGACCTCTATCGCAGGGCTCAAATCAAATAAAACTTGATAAATCTGCGTAATAACCAAATTTTTGAACGCCAACTGCGGATAAACCAATACATCAACCTTAAACAAAGAACTATTTTTCACCTTTATCTTCCGTGCATCTTTCCACGTCCCTCCAAGATCATAGCTTACATTCCAATCACTGCGTTCCGCTTGAGGTACGGTATCACCTTTTATAGGGTGATAATAAAGAGAAATCTGAGGTACATTATTGTCCAAAACAATTATTCGACATGCTTTTTTCTCCGGTAAACCCATTTCTTGAATAACATCTACCGCTTTACTAATTCCTACGCCTTGCGAGCGATACGCTGAATTTTGTAAAACATAAACACGTTCACCATCATCTTCTGTCCATCCAACATTCTCAAATCCCATATCTACTAATGTATTCACCGTACTTTCTCCCGTTTGGCAAAGCCCTTTTAAAGGAAGCAAACAGAATAAAAAGAACGCCGTATACCGTGCTATTGTTTTAGTAACTAGGCACTTTCCAATGTTAGAGTTTTTATACCTCATCGTTTTCAATCATTTTCTGTATCCATACGACACAAAATATGGTGCAAAAATAGACACATTTTTATTAATACCAAAGAATTTTATCTGAAAAAATGAAATAATGTAGTTTTTTCTGCAAAAACGTTCTTAGAACATGCAGATAGTTTAATGGAAGTGGATTAACAGCCTTTGCACTGAAAGCTGAAAAGCTTATTTCTACTCTTCTAATGTTGTATTTTGTTTCAAATTGCGTCAGACAGTTAATGATTGCACTTTACAAATATTCAAAATGATAGAATAAAACAGTAAAATCAAACCATTTAGATGCAATATCTGCAATATTTGCATCACACGTTATTTTATAAATTAGTAATCTAGATTTTTTCTTGAATATATATAGTTATAGCTATACATTGCATCTGCATAAATAGCCCAAAAATACATATTTATACACAAAAGGGTTACTACTTATTACTATAAAGCCTACAGGTTTTTACTAAAATGGCTACTACGTTTTACTAAAAAGGTTACTCCATTTTAGTAAAAACATTATTGAGTTTTATAAAAAATGTTTTTCGAAGCCTTTTTCACTCTAATACAAATGTAAAGATTTAGATATACCTCTATCACACTGTTATTTAAAGTTTTTCACTTTCATATTTTCATTATTAAAGGTATTTGATTGGAAACAGCGGATTCTCGATGTACTAAAAATACAAAATGTCAAAATGATCTTTGGAGACTCAGAAAATAATATGAAGTAGAAAACTGTGTTTCTACTCCACAATAACAAATCCAAATAACAATCGATCATTCATTTTTTCACTAATCAGCCTATTCTATTTCAGGGATAAGTTCAACTGCCTTCTTTTTAGTCTCATCCACAAGTTTTGCATAAATCTGTGTGGTTTGTATATTGGTATGACCTAGTAATTTGGAAACAGTATATAAATCAGCTCCTAATGTCAACATCATTGTGGCATGTGTATGGCGTGCCGTATGGAAAGTGATATGCTTCGATATATTTGCTTGCTCAGCCCACCGGTATAAAATTTCGTTACTACGGCCTAAAGAAATCAGATTCACAAATACTTTGTCAGTATCCTGTGCAATTCCTCTATCAGGCAAATATTTCATTGCTTCAGAACTCAAAGGAAGCGATATCGCCTCTCTTGTTTTCTGTTGAATAATGCTAATCATTGTATTTCCTTGTTCGTCAAAATGTATATCATCCCACTTTAATGCAACAATATCGCAATGCCGCAAACCACAAAAACAACTAAACAGAAATGCTTTCTTTAATAAATCATTGTAAAAAGGAGTACGGACCATCCGTGTAAGCTCTTCCATAGTCAGATATTCTCTCTCTACTCTACAGCGTTTTGGTTTTTCTTCATTTTTAATCTTATCCATAGGATTACTTCTTATATAATCTTCAAAAATGGCATACCTCAAGCAATAACGAAGCATTTTAAAATAGTTAAGCTGCGTATTTACATGTAACACCTTTTCATTTTTACAATGCTTTTGTTTGGCAGTTTTCAAATATTCAAGAAATCCTAAAATATAGTTTTTGTCTACTTTCTTGAGTAGTATTCCTTTGGGATCATATCGACCAAGATGCTGGATGATAGCGTGTATAGTATCATTTCTGACTTTATTATCAGCACTTATTTCAGCAATTCGCTCCATATACTCAGTCAATTTCACGTTGGATAATTGCTTGTGATTAAATCCGAATGTCTCATTTTGTAGCTCCACAATCTTTTGAGATTTTATAGCATTGGCCAATCTCAAAGTTTCGTGATTTCTTTCTTTGTCAGTTTTATCATTTTCGGGTATTATATAAAGTTTCAAAAACTCATATTGACGTTTTCCCTCCACGTATATATCTAAATATATAGATTGGCATCCATTCGATAACTCTTTTGTCCGAATCTTAATAGGTTCTTTTATTCTCAACTGTTTTTTCATATTCATATTATCAAAATTACATACATATAATTAACATTAGTAACAATGCAGTAACAAAAGTCACTTGCAAAAGATTTTGCATTTGATTTTTATTCTACACTATTTATCATTTTTAGTTTTAAAACACTGAATATCAATACACAAATCTTACAAACTCATGCAAACTCAAAGTCTAATTGAATAACAAATCAGTAACAACAAACTATCTGATATATACAATTCCTAAAAACAGACAACTCTGACAAATAGCTTTCAATGAAACACATCATATTGATATTTAATTTATTACAAAAATATTAGCATTAAAAAGTTTAAGATGGGTTTACCGGAGAAAAAGCCATGCCGAATAATTGTTTTGGATAATAATGTACCTCAGCTCTCTCTTTATTATCACCCTATAAAAGGTGATGTCGTACCTCAAGCGGAACGCAGAGATTGGAATGTAAGCTATGATCTGGCCGGGACGTGGAAAGAGGCACGGAAGATAAAGGTGAAAAATAGTTCTTTGTTTAAGGTTGATGTTGTTGTCTATCCGGATTTCTATTTCCGTAATCTTCGCTTATCGAGAATCTATGATGTCCTATTTCAATTATCTCCTGCTATAGAGATCAGTTTATGGCAAGGAATGAAGTTTAGTGGACAGATTACATTTCCGATTGTAAATTATGGATATGGTACTATGTATGAACGGATAGAACCAGGCTATATTACGCTTTCGCAAACGGTGCGATTGCCCCAAAGATTTTTCATCACTGCTACTACTGGTTTTTTTAGTAATTGGAGGTGGGGATTCGATGTACGAGTTAAGCACTACTTTAGAGATGAACGTTTTTCTGCGGAAGCGAGAGTTGGTTATACTGGCCGGGGATTTTGGGATGGTTTTTCTTTCTACCATGGTACAAAGTGGACAGTAACAGGCAGTATTGGTGGAACGTTTTATTGGCCCAAATATAATACCCAGTTTAGTTTGAAGGCTGAACGGTATTTGCTTGGAGAATGTGGAGTACGTTTCGATATCATACGTCATTTTAGGTATGCATCTATAGGTTTTTATGGTATGAAAGTAGAACATGCCGGTAATAATGGATTGAATGGAGGCTTTCGTTTTCAGATAGCATTGCCACCATATAAATATAAGAAAAAAGGGTATATCCCAAGGGTGCTACCCTCCAATAACTTTGGAATTGGCTATAATGCGGGAAATGAACAAATTTATGGTCAAGGTTACAAAGCTCAAGCGAGTGATAATTATATGTATGATAATAGTTTTAACCCATATTTTATTAAGTCAGAATTGTTAAATTTTTAATTTTATTGAGATGAAAATGAAAAGTAATTTTTTAGGGCTTAGCGCTAAGTTAGCGTTAGCTGTTTTGGCAGTTGGTACGATGTTTACAAGCTGCTATGAAGAAAAAGGTATTGATGTAACCCCTGTAGATCCGGTTCCTGCACCTGAGTATTTTATTGTAGGTTCTGTTTACAGTGCAACTACCAATGAAGCTATTGCTGTGACGACAAGTGAAGTTACCACAACAGCTGGCTCTATTACACAACCTAATGCCTCTTCTTTTAAGATTTCAGGATTGAAGGAAAATGATGTAGTTACAATCACTGTAAAAAAAGCAGGTTTCTTTACTGCTACGAGAACAGTCTCTGTATCTAAGGTAGCCGATGGTACTACTTGTGTTGTGAACGCTAATATTGCATTAACCGGTGTTAATGATGCAGCAGTTACTCCTCCTACTGAAGGAGAAGGAAGTGAAGGTACTCCTGTTACCGGAAACGATGAATTGAATGATAAGGTCGCAGGTCAATTGTCCGGATTTGGTTTACTTTTGGATGACAGAATGCCAGCTCCAAAATTTGATAAAGATGGAAATGCTGTTGCTTATGCACTGGAAGACAAGACTATGGATGCTGATCCGATTGCTAAGTTTGTAGATGTTACTTACAATCGTGTTATTGACAGCTTCGTCATTCAGGATGTTACAGTAAGCGCAGTTACTAGAGCTATCAGTGATATCGACGCTACGACATTAGCTTATTTGGCAAGATGTGTTTCTGCTCAGACTAATCTGCCTTATGCAGGTGATAAGTTCAAGACAGAAAAGACCACCATTAAGTTGTGGAAGAAGGCTAATTTAGCCGTTAAAGCACTGAGCATAAAGACTATTTTAAACCTAAGGTCTTTAACTTTTATCTTCGATGGTAAGACTTATGTTGTGAACTTCATGACTGCTAAGCAATCAAGTATTGGTTTCGTATACGACGGTCACGATAGCCATGATTACCATGATATTCATGGCGATAACTCAAATGCCGGTGGTGGTATAGGTGGTTCTGACATCTAAATATTAAAGTTTAATTGCTAAAAGCGATGTTGTGTAACTAATTGAGCTGAAAGTGAAAAGAAAGCAAATAATGAAGAAATTTATCTTGATAGTTTTTTTTATGATTAGCCCCTTATTGCTCTCGGCTCAATTAACATACGGTACTACCGGTTTATTGTATGCTCCGTCTGCTGAAATGCAACGGGATAAAACGGTAATGATTGGTGGTAACTTTATGAACAAGGAGATAACTCCTCCTGGCTGGTACTATCATACATATAACTACTTTTTAAATGTGACAATCTTTCCATGTTTGGAAATTGCATACACTTGTACGCTATTTCAATCACAACACATCGGAATAGATTGGAAAGTTGGAAAAGGTAAATTCACGAATCAGGACAGATACTTTTCTGCCCGATTGCGAGTTTTGAAAGAAGGACAATTTTGGAAATATATGCCGGCAGTGGTAATAGGAACGTCAGATCCTTATACCGAGTCAGGTGAAGGACAGATTTCCACTACTGATGGAAACGGATATTTTTGCCGTTTCTACATAGCGGCTACTAAGCACATTCCGATTGGTAAAGAAGAAATTGGCGTACACCTTTCTTATTTATATAACAATCGGGTGGACTATCCTCTGAACGGACCTGCCGCAGGTGTTACATGGAATCCTTCCTTTCATCCGCAATTAAGGATGATTGCAGAGTATGATGCGAAAGATTTTGCGTTTGGTGCCACCTATTTGCTTTTCAACCATTTGCACGTGCAGGTAGAATTGCAAAAAATGAAATACTTTACCGGCGGGCTTACTTATAAAATTTATTTAAAGTAGACAAGTGGTCGAAAGCAAATAAGAACAAAAGAGTTGACAATTTTAAAAATAAAAAAACAATGAAAAGTAAATTAGTAATATTATCTTTGATGTTGACGGGTATTGCAGTTAATGCTTCAGCTCAAAACAAAGAGAAATTCTACAGCGAAAAAGTTGGAGATAATATCTTTGTGAGTGTAGGAGTAGGAGCCCAAGCTTGCATAAATCCTGACAATACAGATTATGGTTTTGGTAAAGCCATAACTCCTCAGATTACAGTATCTCTTGGTAAATGGTTCTCTCCTGTATGGGCCGTTCGTGGTCAAGTATCAGGCGTATGGAGCAAATTGAACACTTATCACTATGATGGTAATGCTATATATTTGGATAAGGGTAAGAGCCAGAAGAATTGGAAAAAAGTAGATCCTACTACTTTTGCACTACACGCTGACGGTATTTTTAATCTATCTAATGCCATTGGTGGTTATAATCCTGACCGTTTATTCAACTTGTCTGCTTATGCAGGTCCCGGTTTGAGTTTTGCTAAGAATATTTATGGTAATGATGATAAGGTTGATTGTGTAATCAATGCTTCAGTTGGTTTGATGGGACAATTCAATATTAATCAATTTTTGGATATCAACGTTGAAGCTCGGGGGCTGATCTCTCCTTCTATCTACGGAAAGTACAGTAGCGCAGATTGTGACGGTAGTTTTGCTTTGACAGCTGGCGTAAGCTATACTTTCGGTGGCAAGAAGTTCGTTGCTTGTGGAGCAAAAGTCGACCAAGATGCAATCAATAACGAAATCAACAAGTACAGAAGCGAACTTGCACAGGCTCAAGCTGACTTGGCTAACGCTAAGAACGCATTAGCTAACGTGAAACCTGAAACGACGGAAGTTGTTAAGGAAATTCAAGTTGCCGGTCCTCGTGCTATCTTCTTCAAGATTGGTAGAGCTAATATCGATGATTACGGTATGGTTAATATCGAATTGGCAGCTAAGATCCTGAAGGCTAATCCAGACAAGAAGTACAAAGTTGCCGGTTACGCTGATAAGGCTACAGGTAGCGCTTCTTGGAACCAGAAGTTGTCTGAAAAACGTGCTCAGAACGTTTACGATGCTTTGATTAAGCAAGGCGTTGACAAAGACCAACTCGAACTTGTAGGATTCGGTGGTACTGCTAACATGTTCGGCAAGAACTTCTTGAACCGTGTAGTTATTCTGGAATAACAAGCATAAGTTTTTTACTTTATACCTTAAAGAAGAGCCTCAAATCAAATTGATTTAAGGCTCTTCTTCTTTTATGATTTACCATTAGCATTCAATGGACTGTTCTGAACTAACCTTTTCCAGTGAACAAAGCCCTAGTTCAGCCTATTATTGTATCAATAGGTTATAAAAGAACAATATTCATCACACCCCTATCTTTTTGAGTATTAATGTCGTAACTTGCAAAGAAGAAAATCTCGCCTAATTTTATCCCCGAATATAAACAATCCTAAAAAAAATGAACCATGAAAGGTAAAGAAAGAAAAAAAGAACCCAAGAAAGAAAAGTTGGAGAACAAGGCAAAAGTATTGACCGAGTACCAGAAAGAGAAACAAAGCAAGAGTGATAAAGGAATGAATTTAACACCTAAAACCTAATGATACATATTAAAAGAGAAGGTGTTATACTGGAAAGTACTTCACTCGAGTTTGAAAATGAAGGAGTGATGAATCCGGCGGTAATAGTCGAAGAAAACACTGTACACATGTTTTATCGCGCTGTGCAGCAAGGCAATCATTCATCCATCGGTTACTGCCGCCTTGAGGGACCTCTCACAGTAGTTGAGCGAAACACCACTCCCTTACTGGTGCCCCAGTTCGATTATGAAAGTCAAGGAGTGGAAGATCCACGAATAGTTAAGATTGAAGACCTTTACTACCTTACCTATACTGCTTACGATGGATATAGTGCTGTGGGAGCCTTAGCTGTATCAACCGATTTGAAACATTTTGAGAAAAAAGGTATCATTACTTCTCAAATTACTTATCCACAGTTCGAGAATTTACTTCGCATTCAACAGGCCATTATCAGTAAATATTTTCGTTCCGGTAATAAACGTGAAGCAACGAATGAGAAAGGACACCCTCTTTATATGATGGACAAGAATGTAGTCTTCTTCCCTCGCAAAATCAATGGAAAATTCTATTTCATGCACCGTATCCGTCCTGATATTCAATATGTGGCAGTAGAGCGCCTTGATATGCTTACAAAAGATTACTGGAAAAGATATTTTCAGAAGTTTGCCAAACGTATCATGTTGGCCCCCTACTACGATCATGAATCAAGTTATATCGGTGCAGGTTGTCCGCCGATAGAGACATCAAAAGGTTGGCTACTAATTTACCACAGTGTTTATGATACTCCTTCCGGTTATGTATATTCGGCTTGTGCTGCTTTGCTGGATATCAATAATCCGGCAATAGAAATAGCCCGGTTGCCTTATCCACTTTTCACTCCCGAAACAGATTACGAAATATCCGGTGTAGTCAACAAAGTTTGCTTTCCAACAGGTACTGCACTGTTTGATGACACACTCTATATTTATTATGGCGCAGCTGACAAGCGTATCGCTTGTGTGTCAGTGAGCCTGACAGAGTTAATAAATGAATTAATAAAACAAATTGAATGAGAAAAGTAATATGTATAACGACTTATCCTCCACGTGAATGTGGTATAGCCACCTTTGCCCATGATTTGATAAACGCTATTCTGACAAAGTTTGGTGAATCCTATTCAATAAAGATATGTGCAGTAACGTCTGACATGGAAAAACATATCTACAATCAACAGGAAGTAGAGTATATTCTCAACACTTCAGATATTTCCGCATTTGCAAAATTGACTGAACAGTTGAATAGCGATCCTGAGATTGAAATTGTACTTATCCAACATGAGTTCGGATTATATGCTGACCAGGAAGAATCATTTCTGCAAATGCTAGATCAACTTCGTAAACCGATAATTCTTACTTTTCATACCGTACTTTCACAGCCTGAGGCTGAAATGTATCAAAGTGTAAACCGAATGATAAAAGCTTGTACGCATTTGGTAGTAATGACACAGACATCACGACGTATCCTCACGCAAGAGTACCATGCGGATGAAAGCAAAATCAAGGTAATCCCGCATGGAACACATCTGGTATCTTTCAGAGATAAGAATAAATTAAAAGAGTTCTATCAGCTTTCAGGACGACGTATCCTTTCAACTTTCGGTCTTCTTAGTTCCGGAAAAAGTATTGAAACAACACTGAATGCACTTCCGACCATTATAAAAGCAAATCCTTCTGTTATGTTTCTTATTATAGGAAAAACACATCCGGGAGTGCTGAAAGCAGAAGGAGAAAAGTATCGTAGCATGTTGGAAACAAAAATAAAAGAATTGAACCTCTCTAAGCATGTACTCTTTATTAACCAATATCTTGAGCTTCCTGTTTTATTGGAATATTTACAGCTTACGGATGTATATCTTTTCACATCGAGTGATCCAAGACAAGCCGTGAGTGGAACATTTGTATATGCCATCAGCTGCGGATGCCCAATCATCGCTACCCCTATCCCACATGCATTGGAACTGTTAAGCGATGACTCCGGTATCATCTTCGACTTCAAGAACTCAGATCAATTGGCTGTAGCAGTCAATCTTTTACTTGACAATGAAAATTTACGAACTGAAATGAAACTGATTGGTTTGCAGAAAACTGCAGCTACTGCATGGGAAAATGTGGCGATTGCCTACACATTGCTTTTTCAAGAGACAGGTAAATCAAAAGGAGATTTGATCTATTCTCTACCTCCCATAAACACGAAGCATATACAACGTATGAGCCGGCAATGGGGAATGATACAGTTTTCAAAAGGAAATCGTCCGGATAATTCTACAGGATATACATTGGATGACACTGCACGTGCTTTGATGGCAATGTGTCAAGCGGTCGCCATCGGGCAGAAAAAAGTGAGAGAGAGAGAAATAAAGGTCTATCTGAATTTCATTCGCTATTGTCAGCAACCGGATGGTTCTTTCCTGAATTATGTAGACTGCGACAAGGCATTCACCCCACAGAACAATGAAGTTGGACTGGAAGATAGCAGTGGACGAACCGTCTGTGCCTTGGGATATTTGATCTCTTGCGCCAAGCATTTCCCTGCTTCATGGCGTGAAGAGGCGGAAATTATTTTCAAACAGACCTTCCAGCTTTTCGACCGGACAAATTCACCTCGCAGCATCGCTTTTATGATCAAGGGGCTTTACTATTACAACTGTGAGTACCCTTCAGCGAAGATAAACGAGAGCATTACACTGCTAGCGGATAAACTAACCCTATATTACCACCAAACAGCCGAAAAAGAATGGCAATGGTTTGAGGCCTATCTTACTTATGATAATGCCATCTTACCTGAAGCAATGCTACTGGCCTACCTGACTACCGGTAAAGAAGAATATAAAGAAATAGCCTGCCTGACTTTAGACTTCCTGCTGGATAAAGTTTTTGTAGGAGACTATCTTCAAGTAATTTCTAATCAAGAATGGCTGCATAAAGGAAGCAGTACTCATGGTTTTGGCGAACAACCTGTAGATGTGGCAGGGATAGTTATTGCCTTAAAAACATTTTATCAGATATTTAAAGAGGAAAAATATTTACGTATGCAGACTGATGCATTCAACTGGTTTTTAGGAAATAACCATCTACATCAAATTGTTTATAATCCGGCTACAGGAGGTTGCTATGACGGATTAGAAGAGGAGAACATTAATTTAAACCAAGGAGCCGAATCAACCGTTTGCTATTTAATGGCAAGACTGTCCCTCTCTGAAAGTTTATAAGAGTTTCATAAAAGAAGCTATCACATTTATAGTAGAATTCACAATCAATAAAAGCCTGCAAATTTAGTAATTTGCAGGCTTTTATTGCAATTAATATACCAACTTCACATTATCAATCCAAAGCGAGTTACCCGGAGAACCGACATAAGCACCACCATGACTAGAAGTAAATTGCAATATCAAATGAGTAGGAAGATCTTCTTCCGTACCCCAAGCTACTTCTTTTACAGGGACACTCTGCCCTTTGCTATTAACAGCATATCGTTCTTCTACTTGCAAACGCATCATGTGAGGCTTATATGCAGGATCGCCTGTAATATCACCATACATTATAGAATACGTAGCATTATTGTGCCAATCTGTAGTAGTATAATAACGGACAACCATTGTTCCTACACGTTTAGCATAGATATTTCCATTCTTATCTTCCCAACGCTTCTGCAAGAATAAATTAGCCTCAGGAAAATCTTTTCCATCTACATCTGTAATACGACTGAACCCAGTTGCACGAATACGTTTCTCGCGATCTGACATCTTCACTTTATAATCGAACTGAACAGCGATAGGTTTCTTTGTGAAAGAAATACCGGAATTCAACATCTTCTGAGGATTCTTTGTACTCTTTATCGGTTCATGCACTTCACCCAAAAACATGGAGCCGGCAGCCAAAACAGTAATATCTACTAACCCAAGCACCTTTACACTCTCCATACGGGTATCCAGCCGGGCACAATAACCATCCCCTCTTTTCTCGGGAAATACTGAAGTATTCGTTTTAGTCACTCCGGCTACCTTTGCCATCACATTAGAAGTAGCCCAAGGAGAACCACCCATATTCTTATATGCCTTGTTCTCGTGAATCTCTGTAGTGGGGCCAACAGCATATACATTTTTTGTAGCACCGCCAATAATACCGGATTCCTTAATCTGACGATCTATCCATTGATCCATATTTCCGAAAGGAATCAACTCAACTTGATGTTGCTGCGCCGATACTGCTCCGGTACAAAGCATAGCAGACAACATACCCAACAAACAAACTTTCTTTTGAATCATCTTATTAAATTGAAAACTAAAAAATTACAAATCATACTTCCACTGCTCCAATGCATATTTCCAGTTTTCCTGAACCAACTGCACTGTGCGGTCATCATATTTATATTTATTCTTTTTATATCCCCTCTTTCCACCTACATACTTTTCTATATCAGCACGAGCTTCAGCAAAACCCGGAATTGATAACGCCTTATAAATCTGCTCGGTCATCCCCATTGCATCAGCCTCGAAATCTTCAAATTTCACTTCAATTAAGTTTCCAGCAGGGATACTCTCTTTGTCTGACTCATATTTATGATATAATTTCGAATAAATAGACAAAATATTTTGTTCTATTACCTCATTACTGATATCTTCGAGTTTCAATGGCTGAATTGTATTAGTAAAGAAGCTACGTGTGCTCTCGAACACTGTATAAGGATTCCGCATCAAATAAATGAATTTAGCATTCGGGAACATCTTCACAAGCTCTTTTACACGACCTGTATGAGGTGGATTCTTGCTCAGGAATTGAGTCCCATGCGTATTCCAAAGAGAGATTTTTATCAACTTGGTAAATGTCTCCTCGAATATTTTAAGTTCCTTTTCCGTAATATCATCAAATAGCAAATATTTGTCTGCATATTCTTGTTGATACTTTGGCAGAAACCAAAAATTATAATACGTATAAGGCATCATATTAGCCAAAGCAAATTCTTCTTCTTGGGGAAGATCCACTGCCAATTCCATGTTATCTGTAGGCCGCTTGTCAGGCATCAGCCAACTCATGTTTTTCTTAAAAAAGGGTTGCCCCCACATCATCAAATGCGGAAACACCGTTTGATAAGTCGTATTATAGCCAAAATGCTTATCACAAGAGAAAACATTATGAACAAACGTCGTTCCACTGCGCCAATGTCCCAAAATAAATACAGGATCATGCTCCAGTGGTTTATCAGCCAACAGTTCCCGATAACGTTTATTCTGAATTGGCGCCAAAGTAGATAGTAAACGACAAACAGCTTTTGTCAATCTATACTTACTTTTATAAGCGGCATCAATTTCCCGCCCTTCTGTTATTTCTTTAAAAGTTTTCCAATCAGCACCAACCAACGTATTTATCGGAAGTTTATTGAATTCAAGTAACCCCATTGCTTTATTATTATAATTTATAAATTATGAAGCCTATTCTTTGATGATTCTTACTTCAAATCCTTGACGTCCCAACTCTCTCACTGCTTTTTCTACAGCTTCATAATGTTCAGGAGTAATACCCAATTTCGGCAAATCCAATGCCGGAATGTCTTCGGATAAATGCTTATCTTTATCTTCTACCCTATTGATAATCATTCCCACCGCACTGGTATTGTTGGTTATCGGGTCTATCAGAATAAATGAACCGCATGATTTATTCTTCTGATAAGGATCAAAAAACATTTCTTTGGCTGTAGTCAAAACAACACGAGCTATTTGGTTAAGCTGCATCGGTAATGTTTCTTTATTCAACTTCCCATTTTCGAGGGAGAGATGTTCCATCGTGTTGACATCTACTTTATACTTAATATTGTCAACCCGCGTACGGCTCAAATTAGTTGTCTGCTTAATAAAGAAAGATTTATTAATATCCATAACTTCCTCATCCATCCATACTAGCATAGCTTCAAAATTACGGTCCATAATTGGAAGGTTATCGGGATGCACTAACATTTCACCTCGTGAAACGTCAATCTCATCTTCTAAAGTCAACGTAACGGATTGAGGAGAGAAAGCATAATCCAGTTCTCCATCATAGGTGACAATACTTTTGACGCGTGACTTCTTACCCGACGGCAATGCCATAACTTCATCTCCTTTACGCACAATTCCTGAAGCCACTTTACCACAGAAGCCGCGAAAGTCAAGATTCGGACGCAACACATATTGCACAGGAAAACGAAAATCAGAAAAATTATGATCGTTGCCTATTTGTACTGTTTCCAGGAAATCAAGAAGAGATATACCATTATACCAAGGTGTACGGTCAGACTTCTCTACAACATTATCGCCATCTAATGCCGATAAAGGAATGCAATTGACATCCGGAAGTCCCAAAGGAGCTATAAATTTCTTATATTCGTCTACAATCTCATTAAAACGTTCTTCTGAGAAATCTACCAAGTCCATTTTGTTAACGGCAAGCACTACATGTTTGATTCCCAATAATGAAACCAAGAAAGTATGCCGGCGAGTCTGTGTGATAACACCCATGCGAGCATCAACTAAAATGATTGCCAGATTAGCAGTAGAACCTCCGGTAATCATATTTCGGGTGTACTGTTCATGTCCCGGAGTATCTGCTATAATAAATTTACGATTGTTCGTTGAAAAATAACGGTAAGCCACGTCAATAGTGATACCTTGTTCACGTTCGGCTTTCAATCCATCCAGCAACAATGCATAGTCAATATGGTCGCCTGCATTTCCCATACGTTTACTATCACGTTCTAATGCATCCAACTGGTCTTCGTACAGTTTTTTACTATCGAACAATAAACGTCCTATCAAAGTTGACTTTCCATCATCTACCGAGCCAGCTGTCAACAATCTCAATAAGTCCTTCTGTTCGTCCTTATCAAGAAATGCCTTTATATCTAACTTATTATCCATCCTCAAATTTAATTCTTAATTTTTAATTACTTAGAAGTAGCCTTCACGTTTCTTCTGCTCCATGCTTGCATCTTGGTCGAAGTCAATCACACGAGTAGTACGTTCGCTCTTAGTTGTAGTCATCATCTCCTCCACAATTTTTTCAATAGTATCGGCATTACTCTCTACAGCGCCGGTCAGCGGCCAACAACCTAATGTACGAAAACGCACCATGCGCATTTCTATTTTATCCCTATATTGTTCCGGCAGACGATCATCATCGGCCATAATCAAGTTACCATCAATCTCGACACAAGGACGCTCTTTGGCATAATACAACGGTACAATAGGAATATTTTCTAAACGGATATATTGCCAAATGTCAAGTTCTGTCCAGTTGCTTATAGGAAATACCCGAATGCTCTCTCCCTTGTGAACACGAGCATTATAATTATCCCACAACTCAGGACGTTGGTTTTTAGGATCCCATTGATGAAATTTATCACGGAATGAGAAGATACGCTCCTTCGCACGCGATTTCTCTTCATCACGACGCGCACCACCAAAAGCAGCATCAAATTTATATTTATCCAGTCCGCGAAGCAAAGCCTGCGTTTTCATCAAATCCGTATGCACCTTGCTACCATGCGTAAAGGGACCTACACCTGCATGGAAAGCTTCCATATTGCTCTCTACTATCAAGTTCCAACCATATTTCTTAGCATATTCATCACGGAATTGTATCATCTCTTTGAACTTCCACTTAGAATCGATATGCATCAATGGAAATGGCACCTTACCCGGATAAAAGGCTTTCTCAGCCAAACGCACCATCACCGAAGAATCCTTACCTATGCTATATAACATCACCGGATTCTCAAACTCCGCCGCCACTTCACGGATTATATGAATAGACTCAGCTTCGAGTTCTTTCAAATGGCTTAACTTATATTCTTCTTTCATTATAAATTATTTCTTCTGAATTCTTGGTAAAATGAGTTCTAAAAGCTTATTTACGGATTCTTCCAAACTAAGCATGGATGTATCTAGTGTCAGTGCCGGATGAGTTGGTGCTTCAAATGGAGCTGAAATCCCCGTAAAGTTTTTGATTTCACCTCTGCGTGCTTTGGCATAAAGTCCTTTTACATCACGACGTTCGCACTCCTCAATGGGTGTACTAACATAGACTTCCAGGAAATCATCCTGTCCGATAATATTAGCAGCCATCTCACGAATATCATTATTGGGACTTATAAAAGCTGCAATAGTTATAATGCCTGCATCTATAAAAAGTTTAGAGACTTCCGCAATTCGACGTATATTCTCAACACGGTCAGCTTCTGTAAAGCCCAAGTTATTATTGATACCACTACGGATATTATCACCGTCCAATATTCGGCAAAGTAATCCGCGCTTATGCAGCTCACGTTCTAAGGCTATAGCAATTGTACTCTTACCCGAGCCACTTAAACCGGTGAACCAAATCATCGCACTATGTTGACCAAGAAGTTTCTCTTTATCTTGCCGCGCCAACATTTTATCAAAGATAGGATATATATTATCTGTCATAATTCAATTAAAATGGCCATATTAATGGGATTAAAATAATGGATATCAAAAATGTAATTATATTCAACGGCAAACCAATACGAACAAAGTCAGTAAATTTGTAATTACCGATACCTTGAACAATCAAGTTTGTTTGATAACCGATTGGTGTGGAGAAGCTAGCAGATGCTGCCATACAAATCACAACAAAGAATGGCATCGGACTGACTCCCATCTGTGAAGATATAGAAAGTGCTAACGGAAAAGCAAGAGCTGCAGCAGCATTATTCGTGATAAGTTCTGTGAATAAATTAGTTATAATAAACACAGCAGCTAACAAGACATGAGGCCCGTAATGATCGCTCATTGTAATAATATAACGTGCCACAACATCCGCCACACCCGAATTAACCATTGCTTTGCTAATTGCAAAAGCACATGCAATCGTTATCAAGATATCCCAAGATATGTATTTTGTATATTTACGTGCCGGAAAAATCTTTGTCCATGCCATAATTATTGTAGTTACAGAAACAAAAAAGAACATATCTAATTTAATAGCGGGAAAAGCCTCCTTCACTGCAGGAAGTTCACCAACCGTTGCACCGGTAATCATCAAGATCAACAAGAGAAGTGCAAACCACCGTTTTCCCTTACCAGGCGTGGGCTCTGTATCTTTACCATTCGCCAACATTACAAATACAGAAGATTCTCCCCAAGTTTTCACAAAAGAATCATCTGCCATTATTACCAATGTATCACCTTCGCGAAAATATTCATTCTCTAAATTTTGAGTAAAACTCTGACCACCGCGTTTAATCTCTATTACATCCGCTCCATAGTGCCTCTTAAAGTCAAAGTCTCCAAGTTTCTTATTGATACCAGGGAAACGAGGACCAAGCACAGCTTCCACTCGGTGCATATCACCATGTTCTTCAGGTTCTTCATCTTGCTTGATCGCATCTGTACGAACATCCGGCAAAAGCTTGGAAGAAAAAGCAAACAAATAAATAATACCGGCAATGGCTATGAATATTCCGACTTTTCCTAATTCAAACATGGTGAACCCTTCGAAGCCAGCCTCCAATATCATACCGTGCACTACCAAGTTAGTAGAAGTACCGATCAGCGTACATATACCACCTAAAATAGTTACATAAGAAAGAGGTATTAAGAATTTAGTAGCCGGAAGTTTCACCGATTCTGCCCATCGCTTTATAATTGGAGCGAAAATAACAACTACCGGTGTATTATTCAGAAATGCAGAAATAAAAGCAATAGTCGGTAACATCCGGAATTGCGCTTTGAATACCGTGGTTTTACTTTGAGGAAGCAGTCTTTTAATAACTTGTCCCAATGCTCCGGACTGACGAATGCCTTCACTTACCAAGAATAACATGGCAACAGTAATCATTCCTTTATTACTAAATCCTTCCAGCATTTCTTTAGGTGTTAAAATGCCTGCACAAAGGAATAATACTACCACTGAAAACAAGACCATACCCGGACGCATTTTATCCAGTACCAAAGCGATCACCATGCCCAACAGAGCCAATAGCACAAACAATATTTCAAACGTCATATAAGTCGTTATTTCATTTATGAATGTTTGTTTTCTACAACAAACCAAGGGTTTAATAAATCTTCTTTATTATATACCAAAGGCTCATTCTTCCCTGCTTGATATATCTCTTTTCCTGCCGCTCTTGCAATTGCATGTCCGGCTGCCGTATCCCATTCCATTGTTGGTGCAAAGCGCGGATATACATCAGCTTTACCTTCAGCAACCAGGCATATTTTAATTGAGCTACCACTTGATATCAACTCAACATCAGCATAGAGATCCTTCTTTTCCTTAATATATGATTCTGTTTCAGAACTCAGATGTGAGCGGGAAGCTACAATTACATACTTATCACTTATTCTAGTCTCTGGTAAACGAATAGAAGATGCAATTAATTCATCTAAAGATAATTCACCACGTTCGATAATATCAGATAATTTATATGCTCCCAAACTTTCTTCTGCAAAATAGAGTTCTCTCAATACAGGCAAATAGATTATGCCCATTACAGGCACAGAATTATGAACCAAGGCTATATTTACAGTAAACTCCCCATTCCGTTTAATAAATTCTTTTGTACCATCCAGTGGATCAACAATCCATAGAGTCTCCCAATTATGCCGTTCCGAATAAGGCAAATGTCTTCCTTCCTCACTCAATATTGGATGAGGTGTATCATTCAAATACTCACAAATAATATTATGAGCTTCACGGTCAGCGATAGTTAAGGGAGAATTATCCGCTTTTTTTTCTATCTGAAAATCAGATGCCGGATCATTGTAAATGGAAAGAATTTTCTCACCAGCCTGAAGGGCAGCGTCAATAGCATTCAGTATATATCGTCGTTCCATACTATATTCTTAACAAATATGAGGTGCAAAATTAAAACTTTTCTATCTCAAAAAGTTTCCAATGCTTTTTTTATAACTTCTTTTAAACGATAAAGAGAAATTTATAAGTACTTTTCACACTGTAAAGCTAGGCTTTTAAACTCATTTCCAACTAAAAAGGCAGTAACTTCACAGTTACTGCCTTAACTATGAAAGGAGGAAAATACCCCTTTCTTATGTATTACCAAAAAGAATTCTATTAATTGATGCGATACAACAGCCAAGCTCCTTGGAAATCCTTACGATTAGGATATTTAGCTTTGAATGCATCACGAGCATTAGCAGCCGATGCTCTATCAGCAAAAGTATTAACGATTACACGATACATAGCAGCATCTGCATTAAATACAACTATTGCATCATAACCTTGTTTATCTAAATAATCTTTCAGGTTTTCAGCATTAGCCTTTACTCCAAAACTACCGCATACCACACTATAATCTTTTAAACCACTAGTGCCAGAAACTACCGTTACTTTCTCTTGACGTACGCCGGCATTTGAACTTTCTACAACTCTTGCTTCAGTAGGAGCACTCACTACAGGAGCCACATCATCAGCAGAGGTAGTAGCCTGTGGTTCTGCCAGTTCTTGTTGTTTAGCTTTTTCGTATGCTTTCTTATAAGCACTTTCACTTGATTTACAAGAAGAGAATGCCAATGCTACGCATACTCCCATTCCCAATACAATTAGTTTTTTCATTCTTTCTATTTTTTTGTTAATAAATTCTACGTCTATTCCATCTCAAAACTGCATTGCATAAACGATACAAAATATCACGATTTACACAATCTATACTTTCGGACAGCAAATTAATAGAAATTTCATCATCTTTCAAAGAATTATTCCTAAAAAAACAAAGATGACGAACAAAGTTTCAAAAATTATTGTTATTTTTGTCATATGAACCTCTTAAAAGAAAGGAATACATTATGAAAGGATTAAATGTTTTGGCTGCTTTCTTGGGCGGCGCCGCAGTTGGTGCAGCTCTTGGTATTTTATTCGCTCCTGAAAAAGGAGAAGATACTCGTAATAAAATTGCAGAAATTCTTCGTAAAAAAGGCATCCGTCTGAACCGAAACGAGATGGAAAACCTGGTAGATGAAATTGCTGCAGAAATTAAAGGTGAAGCAACAGAATAAAGTTATTTAAAATAGAACCACTATGTTTTCAGACGACAAAAGCATTGATAGTATCCAACAGTTATTCATCGAATTCAAGAAATATCTGGAACTTCAGAAAGAATACACAAAATTGGAAGTTACCGAAAAACTTTCCATCTTGCTTTCTACATTTATCTTAGTAGTACTAGTCGTTACACTCAGCGTAGTGGTTCTGTTTCATCTTTCATCCGCACTGGTTTATGTATTGGCGCCATTGGTAGGCGGATTAATGACAAGCTATACTTTGATTGCTTGTTTCCACATTCTGCTTATCGTATTACTCATTATATTTCGTAAACAGCTTATCATTAACCCGACTGTAAAATTTATTGCGAAACTTTTTTTAGGTTCATCTGATTTAAAATAGAATATCCATGAACAGTACATCCCATACATTTCCTATCACTTTAAAAAGTATTGCACAACAAAAAGCTGAATTACTAGAGCAAATTCACGAGCAAAAAGATGTCATGAATGAACTTGCACGGGACATTTTTGCTCCGCTCGCTCCAGCTGCGGACAAAGCCAGTTCTATGATGAGAGCTTTCAACACCGGCATGGCAGTCTTTGATGGTGTAATGTTGGGACTAAAATTAATGAGGAAATTCAAAAAAATATTTGGAAGGAAAAATATATAAAGAAAAATATTACAACTAACATAGAAAAAGGGCACAATTTAAAGATTTACTTTATTTGTGCCCTTTCTTAAATTTATCTGATTGTTTTATTCAATTCTCAGACATAAGTTTCAAGTAATTTCACACGACCTTGTGGTATGATCGTTACTTCCTGAATTGCTGCCGGAAGCAATACTGTTTCTCCAGCCTGCAATGAAATTTCATTTTTTTCATTATCCACCAGACTACAAGCACCTTCTACACAGATAAAGATTACAAAAGAATCCAGTTCAGAATAATCGCAAGTGATTTCTTCGGTCATATCATAGACAGAAGTAGTAAAATAAGGACTAGCTACTATCTCAACCGGTTCATTCTGCGACAGCTCATAGTCAGTACGAAAATCATCTTGTACGTCAGTGAAGTTAATGGCATCCATTGCCTGGCTTGTATGCAACTCACGCGACTTTCCATCTTTATCTTTCCGATCGTAATCGAAAATACGATAGGTTATATCGGATGTTTGCTGAATTTCTGCTACAAAAGCGCCTGCTCCAATACCATGAACACGACCAGCCGGTACATAAAACACATCACCAGGTTTGATGTCACATGTCTGCAATACTTCTGCAAAAGTGCCGTTATGAACTCTCTCTTTATACTCTTTCGGAGTAATTTGTTCCGAAAAACCTGAGATTAGTTTGGCACCTTTATCTGCAGCAATAACATACCACATTTCATTTTTACCAAAACTGTTATGACGCTTTTTCGCCAACTCATCACCTGGATGTACTTGTATTGACAAGTCTAATTTTGCATCAATAAACTTTATCAACAAAGGAAATTTTGAACCGAAACGCGCATAGTTAGTCTCGCCTACCAGATCTTC
The DNA here is from genome assembly GCF_030151085.1 of Bacteroides sp. Classification (GTDB taxonomy): domain Bacteria; phylum Bacteroidota; class Bacteroidia; order Bacteroidales; family Bacteroidaceae; genus Bacteroides. The sequence goes on from NZ_JASLER010000034.1 coordinate 29,214, forward strand.
TTTATACTTCCTGACCATCTCCGGTAGTGTTAATCCTTTATCAACTCCATTAGCTACAATAGACTCGCTACCTTCAACAGCTGATACTTCCCAACTCTCACCCACATTAGAAAGGTCTTCATTCAAATGTTTGAATGGAATAATCTTGTCGCCTCCCCAAAGCGTTTGCTTCAAGGTAGACTCAAATTTTAGAGGATACATTCGTTTTTTTTTATATAAAACATTCAGTTAATGATATGATCTTTTCAGATTATGGCAGCAAACATACAAAAAATATCAATTTGTCTTCTATTTGTTAAACGCTAAACTTTCCTAAAATGTTTTCCACATTTCCTTCCAATTGCTTGGGAGAACAAAAGAATTTCTTTTTATTTGCAAGAAATTTAAATAATACCACAGTATGATAAACACCGCTCCAACAGAAAGCAATTTGTCCGGTCTGGACAAAAAAGACTTTCAAAAGGATTTAAATGATAAAAAGACAGATCTATTTATCCTTCGAAATGTTCAGGGAATGGAAGTTGCAGTAACTAATTACGGATGTGCTATCCTTTCCATCATGGTACCCGATAAAAACGGGAAATATGCTAATGTAGTTTTAGGGCACGACAGTATTGATAATGTCATCAATAGTCCTGAACCTTTCCTTAATACGGTAATCGGACGTTACGGCAATCGCATTGCCAAAGGAAAATTCAACTTATATGGCGAAGAGCATCAGTTAGCAATCAATAATGGCCCTAATTCATTACATGGTGGTCCTACCGGTTTCCATACCAGAGTATGGGATGCTACACAGCCAGATTCCTCTACCGTTATTTTCAACTACATATCAGCTGATGGTGAAGAAGGCTTCCCCGGCAATCTGGAAGTAGAACTGACTTATCGCTTGGAAGATGAAATCAATGCATTAGTCATAGAATACCGAGCAACAACCGACAAAGCTACAATAGTCAATTTGACCAGTCATGGTTTTTTCAATCTGGCAGGTATCGCCAATCCTTCTCCTAGCGTTTTAAATAACATCGTCACGATTAATGCTGATTTTTATACTCCCATTGATGAAGTATCTATCCCTACCGGCGAAATACTAAAAGTGGAAGGTACTGCATTGGATTTCCGTACACCACACACGCTTGGTGAACGAATTGATGATAATTCCCAGCAGATGGTAAACGGTGCAGGTTACGACCATTGTTACGCATTAAATAAATCGGAGAATGGTGAATTAAGCCTTGCAGCAACCTGTACGGAACCTATCAGTGGGCGTACTATGGAAGTCTATACTACTGAGCTTGGAGTTCAGCTCTATACTGGGAACTGGTTGAATGGCTTTACCGGTGCCCACGGAGCAATTTTCCCTGCCAGAAGTGCAGTTTGCTTTGAAGCACAATGCTTCCCGGACACACCAAACAAACCTCATTTTCCATCAGCTATATTGCTACCGGGTGATGAGTATCAGCAGATAACCATCTACAAATTTGGTGTACAAGAATAAAATAACTAACCTAATTATAAACTTATAATTTTTTTTAAACCATGACACAACAAAAAACGAATGGTAAGCTCATCGCAATCATTACGATGATTTTCCTTTTTGGTATGATTTCATTTGTTACCAATCTTGCCGCTCCTATGGGAATTGTATTGAAAAACCAATTCTCTGTATCTAACGCATTAGGTATGCTGGGTAACTTCGGTAACTTTATTGCATACGCAGTGATGGGAATCCCCAGCGGAATTCTATTATCACGAGTAGGATATAAGAAAACAGCACTTATTGCAGTAGCTGTTGGTTTTATAGGCGTAGGCATCCAATTCTTATCAGGTCACGCCAGTCCTGAAATGGCATTTGCAGTATATTTGGCTGGTGCATTTATTGCAGGTTTCTCCATGTGTTTGCTTAATACAGTTGTTAACCCGATGTTGAACAAACTCGGCGGTGAAGGAAACAAAGGAAATCAGCTTATCCAAGTCGGTGGTTCTTTCAACTCCGTAATGGCAACTATTACTCCTATGTTCGTAGGTATTCTTATTGCCGGTGCCATCGAGAAAGCTACAATTTCTCAGATCTTCCCTGTAATGTACACAGCAATGGCTGTATTTGCTCTTGCATTCTTTGTACTTTTGTTTGTACCAATCCCCGAACCTAATGCTGCTAAAGCAACAGAGCCTATCGGTAAATTAATGTCCGGAGCTTTAAAATTCCGTCATTTCGTACTAGGAGCTATTGCAATCTTCGTATATGTAGGTATTGAAGTAGGTGTACCGGGTACTTTAAATTTGTTCTTGACTGACCCTATTGATAAGGGTGGTGCAGGTATCCCTTCTACTATCTCCGGATTTGTAGTAGGAACATATTGGTTCCTGATGTTGATCGGACGTTTGGCAGGTGCTTCATTAGGTGCTAAAATATCAAGTAAAGCAATGCTTACTTTTACTTCCGCTTTAGGTTTAATCTTGGTATTCCTTGCTATTTTCTCATCAACAGGTTCTTTGGTTAATTTACCAGTACTTCAACAAAGTGCTACCGGTGGTTTGTCTTTCGGACTTGCAGAAGTGCCTATTAATGCAATGTATTTGGTATTAGTTGGTTTGTGTACTTCTATCATGTGGGGTGGTATCTTTAACTTGGCAGTAGAAGGATTAGGAAAATATCTGGCTGCTGCTTCCGGTTTGTTTATGGTATTAGTTTGTGGTGGTGGTATCCTGCCTGTTATTCAAGGTTTGGTTGCTGACATCGCTGGTTTCATGCCTAGTTACTGGGTTATCATTGCCGCATTGGCTTATCTGCTATTCTACGGTTTAGTAGGTTGCAAGAATGTTAATAAGGATATTTCAGTAGAATAAAAAAAGACATATATAGGTAATTAGATTTATTCACCTTATAAAAATATTATATCATGGAAATAGAATACGTAAGAAGCCGCTTCATTAAGCACTTTGACGGAACAACAGGAGCAGTATATGCTTCCCCGGGACGCATCAACCTTATCGGTGAGCACACTGACTACAATGGTGGTTTTGTATTTCCCGGAGCTATCGACAAAGGGATGGTTGCTGAAGTAAAACCCAATGGCACAAACATTGTAAAAGCTTATTCCATTGACTTAAAAGACTATGTGGAATTTGGTTTGAATGAAGAAGATGCTCCCCGTGCCAGCTGGGCAAGATATATCTTCGGTGTATGCCGGGAAATGATGAAACGCGGTGTAGATGTAAAAGGCTTCAATACGGCTTTTGCAGGTGATGTACCTCTGGGCGCTGGCATGTCTTCTTCCGCTGCACTGGAAAGTACTTATGCTTATGCAATAAACGATCTATTTGGAGATAACAAAATAGACAAATTCGAACTTGCCAAAGTTGGCCAAGCAACAGAACATAATTACTGTGGTGTTAACTGCGGTATCATGGATCAGTTTGCATCCGTATTTGGAAAACAAGGTAGTCTTATTCGTTTGGATTGTCGTTCACTGGAATATCAGTACTTCCCCTTCGATCCGAAAGGTTATCGTTTGGTACTTGTAGATTCAGTAGTTAAACATGAATTGGCATCATCGGCTTATAACAAGCGTCGTCAGAGCTGTGAAGCAGCTGTTGCCGCTATCCAAAAGAAACACCCGCATGTAGAATTCTTGCGTGACTGTACAATGGAAATGCTGGAAGAGTCTAAAGCAGAAATCAGTGCCGAAGACTATATGCGTGCCGAGTATGTAATCGAAGAAATCCAACGTGTACTTGATGTTTGTGATGCTTTGGAAAGAGGTGACTACGAAACTGTAGGTCAAAAAATGTACGAAACTCATCATGGCATGAGCAAATTGTACGAAGTAAGCTGTGAAGAGCTCGACTTCCTCAATGACCTTGCTTTTGATTGTGGCGTAACCGGTTCACGCGTTATGGGTGGCGGTTTCGGTGGTTGTACCATCAACTTGGTGAAAGATGAATTGTACACTACCTTCATTGAAAAAGCCAAAGATCAGTTCAAAGTGAAGTTTGGCAGAAGTCCGAAAGTATATGATGTGGTCATCAGTGACGGTGCTCGCAGAGTAGAATAAGCAACAGACTTTCCGTTAACAACGCTAAAAAGGGCGCTTTCTTCAAAATGAGAAAGGCGCCCTTCTTTTTTTTAAATCCAAACTAAACTTAAAATTGACCTAACCCTGTCAATGCTAAAATCTGTTCTTTCACCAAATTCCTTCAGAAGTCATCTGAATGCGCTTCAGTGTACCATCGTCATTGTAAAACAAGCGATCGATGCATACCGAACGGCGAAAACTGCCTCCGGCGGTATTGATGGCACCATTGTGATAAATGAAATACCAGTCGTCTTTGAACTCGATGATAGCCTGATGATTGGTGTTGCAGTTACCTGCCAATTCGTTCAGAAGTCCTTTGTATTCCCAAGGTCCCGTGATGCTACGGCTCATGGCGTAACAAATCTTTTCGGGAAACTCGGAGGCATAGGAAAGGTAATACCAGCCCCCACGTTTATGAATCCAAGGAGCCTCCGTGAAACGAGGCAAGTCGATAGGAATGATAGAACCGTCCAGTTCCGTCATGTTCTTCTTTAAGCGGGCATAGTAGCATTGGCTGTTGCCCCAGCAGAGGTAAGCCTGACCGTCGTCGTCAATAAAGACAGTGGGATCAATATCATCCCAACAACTTTGGCTGCGCTCCGTAGTCATGTCGTTGGTGATGAGGGCAGAACCACGAGCATCAACGAAAGGACCGATGGGAGAATCGGAAACAGCAACACCTATGGACTTTCCGGGTATAGTACCGTGCTCTACGGTGACGTACCAGTAGAACTTACCGTCACGCTCAATGACTTGGCTTGCCCATGCTTCACCTTTCGCCCAAGAGAAGACCGAAGCACTCAAGGGAGTGGGATGTTCCGTCCAATTCTTGAGGTCAGCGGAGGAAAAGACACACCATTCCTTCAACTGATAATGCTCGGCCGGAGGGGGACATTCATCGTGACCACCATATATATAGATCTTGCCGTCGTAAACCATAGCGGCAGGATCACCTACAAATTTATATTTCACAAGAGGATTGCCATCCGCGACAAAAGAAGTATCCTTTTTTGCTAACAGCCCCTGCGGGACTGCCAGCAAAAAAGAAAAGAATCCTAAAACAATTGTGCCAAACCTATTCATTGTATTCTTTTTCATAGTGTACAATTCAAGATATAAACAGCAAATGTATTCGCTTCAAGCTCTACACTCAACGAGCGACCTTCAGCCTGCAAGGCAGACTCGCGAGGAGTGATGGCGACAGGATTGTCAAGCGTATTATCCTTATCCATCTCCACAGAGCTCAGTTTGATGCAACGTCCACCGGTAAGCGTCTGTTGCTTCTTCAGTCCGTCGAAAGTCAGATTCAGCGTTTGGGACTTGTCGGAGGTATTGGCAACCTTCACAATAATTTCATGCTTGTCCGCGTCGTAGACTGCACTGGCAAAGAGTCCGTTCTGTCCTTCAGCTCCCGTTAGCGGTTTCTTGTCCATAGTCAGAGGAAGTACATTCGTACCCTTGCAGGTGGAGTAGAGTTGCTGCACATAGTAGCTCACGGTGCGTACCGACTGGAGGTTGTCATACCAAATCATATCCGGACGCCACTGCCAGCCTTCGACATGTGCAAAGAGCGGAGCATAAGTAGCCATGTGCACTATATCGGCATTGCGTTCAAGTCCGGTCATGAAAGCTGCCTCGAGGAGAGCGGCATGGTAGTGATTCCATTTCTTACCCTTGCCATGGCAGGCATATTCTCCGGCAAAGACCTTAGGTCCCTTGCGGTCGTAGTTGTCATAACGGGCTCCCTGACTGAGGAACCAAGACTCCGGACGATAGAAATGCTCGTCCACCAAGTCGGCTTTCAGGCGTTTCATCTCAGGCCAGAGGTAATCGAATTGCTTTCCTTCGGAGTCAGGACCTGAACTACCTATAATTTTTATATCAGGATAAACCTTACGGATGGCCTCAACAAAAGGTACAAGATGTTCAGGATATTCAGTTCCCCATTGCTCGTTGCCGATGCCGATAAACTTGAGGTTGAAAGATGCAGGATGCCCCATGTCGGCACGTACTTTACCCCATTTGGTATTAACATCACCGTTGGCAAACTCAATCAAATCGAGTGCATCCTGAATATAAGACTGCAAATCACAAACATCTGCATGAGCATCTGCATTCGGATTTTGGAACTGGCATGCCAATCCGCAACTCAATACGGGGAGTGGCTCAGCACCAATCTCTTCGGAGAGTTGGAAGAATTCATAGAACCCCAGTCCATAGCTCTGATAGTAGTCGGGATAGAAGCGGTGCGGGAAGGTGTACTGCCAACGATTTTCGTTGAGCGGTCGGTTTTCGACCGGCCCCACAGAATTCTTCCAGTCATAGCGCGTCTCCAAGTCGGTACCTTCCACGATGCATCCACCGGGGAAACGGAAGATACCAGGCTTGATGTCAGCCAGTGCTTGGGCAAGGTCCTTGCGCAGACCGTTCTCATGTCCCTGCCAGGTATCGACGGGAAAGAGCGAGACATGCTCCAAGTCCACCGTCTGCGGTGAGGCTAGGAAGATACGGAGCACGGCTTTAGAATCTGTAACGACAGGCTTCAGCATCACCTGATACTTCTTCCATTCACGCGAATCAATAACCAGTTCACTGGTGGTCAAAGCATGTTGTTCGCCCATGGATTTAGTATCGACCAGCTCAATACGAATCTTTCCGGCCTCCCCACCATCGGGGATGCGTGCCCACACAGAGAAGCGATACTCCTCGCCCTGCTTCACACCGATACCAAAGAAACCTTCGTTATCCAGCCCCGTCTGCTTGTGCGGATGTCCAGCATAGGCCAAACGCACATAATGGGGATTCTTCTCAAACGGTCCATCGTCCTTCAGCGACACACGCCCGAAGGTCTTCCAGCCCATTAGTTTCTGCGGGAACTCGAAGGAACGGTTCTTCACCAACTCGGCATAGAGCCCACCATCAGCGGCATAGTTAATGTCTTCAAAAAAGAGCCCATACATGGTGGGCTGTATTTCCGCACCCAGTTTCTTGGTTTGCACGACGAGTTCATTGGTCTGAGCCTGAAGCATCATGCCTGCGGTCAAGGCCATAACGGCTAATAATCCTTTGCTTTTAATCATGTTTCTATTAGATAAGTTTATATTCATAATTACCTTCATGGCAGCACATCACTACTTTTTCATACTTTACATTCAATAAAGTGTCACTGTACTAGTAGTAAAGTACTACTTTATCTATTGTAAAGCGTCACTGTACTACTAGTAAAGTACCACTTTATCGGTAGTAAAGTATCACTGTACAATATACAAAGTAATCGTACAGTAATAAGTCTCTGATAATCATTTGGTTCTTTTCCCCCACACCGACCGTCCCCGGCTATCGAGTCCGGTAAAGAGTATGGTTTCCGTCTCGTTCTCCCAGTCGTGACCGGCAAAGACAATCAGGTTTTGCAATGCTTCGCCGTTCAGCACCAGCGTCAGCATCTGACGGCTTTCCGTAAAGGTCCAGTTGCCCCTGCCCTCACCCAGTTTGCCGGACTTCTCCAGACTCAACGGTTGCGACATGTTCCACTCTTCCTTCTTCAATTCGCCTTCGCCCCAAAGTATCTGCCCGGCTTCCAGTTGCCGTTCATACAAAGGCTCCTGCACACGAATGATTTCCCACTCGCCTGCCAAATCCTCCGGAGAGAACCGGCGTGACTCACTGCCTGCATAACGCTCGGGCGACACCACCGGCCAGCCATCTTCCGTGAAGAACACTTGTCTCAGGTGGAGGTTCATCAACTGATTGTGTGGCGAAAGACGTCCCTGATGTACCATGAAGTACTGCCCGTCGTCCGTCGTGAACACCCCGCAATGTGCCGTACCTGCCCATCCGGGATGATTGGCAAAGCGGTAGGGCGCTGTCAGAATAGGGAAATTGTTCGTAGTGTCGGCTACAGCCTTTCCGAAATAATCCGTAAACGAACCTTCCGCCTTGTCCGAACGGGAGACACGTACATTGTAGGTCGTCATCAGTGGGTCGTAGGAAGTAAAGAGGAAATATTGCTTCAAGTCGCGATTGTAGAAAATTTCGGGTGCTTCGAGGTTATCTTTCCGGTAGTTGGCGCGGCGAGCCGTCAAGTGTCCCTTGTCATCGACTTCAGCCGTGAGCCCCGTCTCCGGATTCAGTTCCACGCAATACAGTCCACCGAAGTAGGAACCGTAGTGCATCCACCACTTACCATCAGCAGCGTCTACCACAACGCTAGGGTCGATGGCGTTCATCGCCGTCCCGGGACCGGTCTTCACTACACAACCCATCTGCTTCCAAGGACCTTCGGGAGAATCTGATTCCGCCAAGCCGATATAGGACGTATTGAGACCGAAAGCCGAGACACAATAGTAAAGTCGATAGCGGTTCTCGTAAGGAATAATGTAGGGCGCCCAGATGTTCGTGGCTCCCTTACCCCCGGTACAAGCATGCACCCATTCCACCGCCTCCTGCGGAATCTCGGGAAATGCCCACCCGCAGAACTCCCAATGCACCAGGTCTTTGGAACGGCGCACCTGGATGTAACCCAACGGCACACCTTTTTCTTCAGCCTCCCGACGATTCTCCTTGAAAATGGCGTCGGTGGAGTACATATAATAATAGTCGCCCAACTTCCGGCACGAAGGATCGTGCACGTTATAAGTTCCCCACGAGCGGTAATTGTCCATCGAAGATACGGCAGAATAGTCGTCCTGCCAAGGATTGGGCGAGGACACTGGTGTAAACACCGAAGGTGTGCATCCTGACAACAGAATGCACATCCAGCCAAAGGCCATGCAAAGCAAGTTTTTCATCATATTAGCATTAACATTGTTCATGCTGCGAAAATACGCCGGATTCCAGCTACGCAAGGTGGACAAACGGACTTTTAAGGTGGACAAACAGTCATTTTCACCAAAAGAGCCGGCAATTTTTCGGAGATTACGAGTAATCTACATATCTTTGCCTCAAAGGCGAGGAAAAGCTACACTCCAACGTATTCGAGCAAACTTGCTCCTGCCTTGGTTCTGTGTTTTCTTTGTTCCAGACTAATACAAATCAGTATGAAAAAATACATCGCTTTACACCTTATTATATTAAGCACCCTCCTGCTATCCTTCTGCCCTTTCTCCATTCTGTATGCGCAGGAATCGTTCACCGATCGCTATAATATCAGCTACATCACCATGAACGAAGGTTTGCCCCATAACTTCGTCGACGATATCTATCGCGACAGCCACGGCTTCCTCTGGATATGCATGGGTGGCGGCGGACTGTCACGCTACGACGGCTACGAATTCATCAACTTCACCCCCGACACTCCCCACTGCCGACTAAAGAGCAACTTTATCCGCAATGTCTACGAAGACAATCTCCAACGCCTATGGGTCGTTTCTGAAGGAGGAACCGACATCATTGACCTCTCCACCCTACAGTCCGTTCCCCTGATAGACGAGGGGAAGTTATCCACCGACCTTTCACGCCAGCCCGCCTCCCTCGTCATAAGCGATGCCACGGGCTGCATCTGGCTACATTGTGGCAACCGACTCCACCGTATCTCCTTCGATGAAGAAGGAGGTATCAAAGAAATCCGCTCCCTTGATGCTCCCGGTATCTATCGCAGCGAAATCACCTTCAGCGATATAGATCAAGACGGCAAGGTATGGATAGGCCTGAACGGCAAACTCTGCAAGGTAAACGCCGACGCGAAAGGTGGGCTCACGGCCGTTCCCGTAGCCGAATGCCTGACTTTTGCCCCCGACACTTACTTCACCGACTTCATTGCCAAGGAAAATGAAGTCTGGATTTCAACCAACCTAGGTCTGTACCGCTATAACAGAAACCAAAACATCGTGAAGCACTATGAGCACATCCCCGACAACCCATATTCCCTCTCGCAAAACTTCCTGACCAGCCTGGCCGTGACTAGCGATCAACAACTGATTATAGCCACCTTACGGGGTATCAGCGTCTATAATCCCCTCAAAGACAACTTCGAACGCATCAGCGACAGTTTCTCCGAAACCGGCAGCAGTCTGCTGAACAGCAACTTCGTCAACTGCATCACCGTCGAAGGAAAACATATCTGGATAGGAACAGAAAGCGGTGGCATCAACAAATTCACCTCCAAACGCCTCTCCATACAGAACTTCCTGCACGACCGTGAGAATCCCCAAACCCTTTCACACAATCCCGTCAATGCCATCTACGAGGATAACCAAGGAACCCTGTGGGTGGGTACCGTAGAAGGCGGACTGAACCGAAAAGAAGCAGGCAGCAACCGTTTCACTCACTACACCCACGAAAATGGAGCACTGAGCCACAACTCCGTCAGCGCCATCACTGCCGACTCGCAAGGCAGACTCTGGGTAGGCACCTGGGGAGGCGGCATCAATCTGCTCGACCGGAAGAATCCCAAGCAAGCACTCGAAGTCATCTCTACAGAGAACGGCAGCGGCTACCCGGTAGACTTCATCGGCGCCCTAGCGTACGACTCCATCAACAACGGAATGTGGATTGGAGCCAACCAAGGTATCTTCTTCTATGACTTCAAGAGTCGGAAAGTCCTTTCCCCAATGGCCGACCACGCTGCCGAAGACATCCGCGGATGCATCGGCTCCATCATCGACAAGGACGGCCAATTGTGGATGGGTTGTCTGGATGGCGTCTATGTCATCGACCTGCATTCCCGCCCGAGAACATCGCCGGACGGTTCATTTTCCTACCGCTATCTGAAGTACAAGCTGGATGACCCGTCCTCCGGCCTGATTGAGAAAATAACCTGCTTCTATGAAACAGGCAACGGAACCTTATGGCTGGGTAGCAACGGCTACGGGCTCTACAAACGGACAGTTGACGCCAAAGGTAAAGAATGCTTCACAGCCTACACCACTACCCAAGGCTTGTCCAACAACAGCATACACAGCATCCTCGAAGATAGCAAGGGATGCTTGTGGATAGCCACCAACAACGGTCTCTCCCGCTTGCTGAAATCGGAAGAGCGCTTCATCAACTACACGCTACAGGACGGACTGAGCAATACCCAATTCTATTGGAATGCCGCCTGTCGCTCCACTCGCAACGAGCTATACTTCGGTAACGTAGCCGGTCTGGTGATGATAGAATACGACCTACCCGACATTTCTCAGCAACCTTCGCAAGTGCGCTTCACCCGGCTGATAGTGGGCAACGAAGAGATACGGCCAGGCAGTAAACAGTTGCCGCTAGATATATCCGTAACCCAGGAGATACGTATACACGAACGCCAGAAATCCTTCTCGCTAGAGTTCTCCGCCCTCAATTTCGAACCCGACGATGCAGCCACCTACAGCTACCGCCTCATCGGCTTTGACAAGGAATGGATACAGGTGCCCAGCAACCGCCGCTTTGCCAGCTATACCAACCTATCGCCCGGAAACTATACACTGCAAGTGAAGTATTCCTCCAACAACGGTAACCGGGAAGAGGTGGTAGCAGAGCTCAGAATCATTATCCTCCCCTATTTCTATAAAACCGCCTGGTTCATTCTACTGGTTCTATTCCTGCTTTCGCTCATCGTCTGGCAATTCTACCAGTGGCGCATACGCAGCCTAAAACACCAAAAAGAGCTTCTGCACCACAAGGTGGAGCAACGCACCCACGAGCTGAACGAGCAGAAGCAGTTACTAGAGAAGCAGACAGAAGAACTTTCCAGACAAAATGAGGTGCTGAAGCAACAGAACGAAAAGATTACCAGCCAGAAAGCCCAATTGGTGCAAATGGCACGCAAAGTGCAGGAACTCACTCTGGACAAAATTTCTTTCTTCACCAACATCACCCACGAATTCCGCACACCGATAACCCTGATTATCGGTCCCATCGAACGCGCCCTGAAGTTGAGTTACAACCCGCAGGTAATAGAGCAACTGCATTTCGTGGAACGCAACTCCAAGTACCTGTTGTCGCTTGTCAACCAATTGATGGATTTCCGGAAAGTAGATTCAGGAAAGTTCGAGATTGTCAAAAGTAAGAACAATTTCCTGAAATTCGCCGACGAGCTCATCATCCCATTCCAAGCCATCGCCCGGGAGCGCAACATACAGTTAAAACGGTACTACCACATGCATACACCGGAAATCGCCTACGACGAAGAAGCTATGCACAAGGTATTCACCAACCTACTGAGCAACGCCATCAAGTTCACGCCCAACGGCGGCACCGTATCTCTATTCGTTGCCCTACTTCCCCCTGCCGGAACCCGCAAGGGCACCCTCTACATCTGCGTCAGCGATACCGGCAGCGGCATTCCTACCGAAGACCTACCCAAAATATTCGGCCGCTTCTATCAGTCGCAAGGACAAACCAAATACCCCATGTACGGGCAGGCTGGAAGTGGCATAGGCTTGTATCTATGTAAACGCATCGTACAGATTCATGGCGGTGACATCTATGCCCGCAACAACCAGCATATAGGTTGCTCGCTGCGCATCCTACTACCTCTTTCCGAAGAGACAAGCAGTACCGTGACAGAGATTGTAGAAAGACACGCACAGCCAGACACTCCTGCCTTCTACCAGACGGACACACTGGAGAAGAAAGGCCTCCGTATCCTCGTCGTAGAGGACAATGCCGACATGCGCGGCTACATCCGCTCCATCCTGCGCGACAAATACGAAGTGACAGAAGCTGCCGACGGCGCCGAGGCCCTGGACATACTGAAATCACAGTACATAGATTTCATCATCAGCGACCTAATGATGCCCGTCATGGATGGACTGGAACTTTCACGCAAAGTGAAAGAAAACATCTCTATCTCCCACATCCCCTTCCTGATGCTGACAGCCAAGACTTCGCAAGAATCGCGCATCGAAAGCTATCGCATCGGCGTCGACGAATATCTGTTGAAACCCTTCGACGAAATCCTGTTGCTAACCCGCATCGAAAACATCCTCGAAAACCGCAAACGCTACCAAAAGAAGTTTGCCATAGCAATGGATGTAGATGTTCTGAATATGGAAGAAGAATCAAGCGACAAGAAGTTCATCAACCATGTGATGGAAGTAATGAAGGAGCACTACAATAACTCCTATTTCGAGGTCAGTGATTTCTGCGAAGCGGTAGGTGTAAGCAAGAGTCTGCTGAATAAAAAGCTACAAAGTCTCGTCGGACAGCCAGCAGGACAGTTCATACGCAACTACCGCCTGAACATTGCCCGCGAACTATTGCTGAAAAACCGGGAGAATAAAAGCATGAACATTGCGGAAATTGCATACGAAGTAGGGTTCAACGACCCTAAATACTTCACTAGATGCTTTACCAAATACTTTAATGCAACACCCAGTTCACTGCTTAATGAAGAAGAATAGCTGAAATATTACCCTCTATACGGAATAAGCGCATTTTTTACACTTATTATTCATTTGTCCACCTTATAAAGTCGTTTGTCCACCTTCACTTATAGCGCAAGCCCTACTTTTGCCATGCAATCGGAGCTCAATCCTTTCGGAGAGAACCATGCACTTAAGTTTAATTTTAATATTAATATTATGAAGAATGACAAAAGAATGGCTGCCGCATCGTGCACGGCATTGGCTAAATTCAACCTTCCCCAATTGATTTTCATTACGCTTGCGAAGCCTGTGACCTGACTATCTTCGGTAGTCAACGTCGGATCATGCCATGCATCAATCCGACATCGTAATTATAGTTAGCAACAATCTAATTGATTATTTTAATAATAACCTTAATACTTTTAAAAATGAGGAAACATTTATTTTTTTCCGTAATGCTTAGTCTGTGTGCCTTTGGCGGTATGGCAGTGTATTCTACACCTGCCATGGCTACCGTGACACAATCTCCGACTATCAAAGTTCGTGGTCAAGTTATCGACGAACAAGGTGAACCTATGCCAGGGGCTACCGTCAAGATTAAAGGTGGACAAGGCGGAACCATTACCGACTTGGATGGAAACTTCCAACTGGAAGTTCCTGGAAACGCTATCCTTTCAATAAGCTATGTGGGTTTCAAAGAACGTGAAGTGGCTGTTCGCAATCGTGCCATCATCGAAACCATTCAGTTACAATCCGATGATCAGATGCTTGAGCAAGTGGTTGTCGTAGGTTATGGTACACAGAAGAAATCCGACTTAACCGGTTCAGTTTCTGTAGTAGATGCGGAAGCCTTGAAACAGACATCAAACTCCAACATCTCCACCATGCTCGAAGGCAAGGTTTCTGGCGTACAAATCACCTCTGACGGACAGCCCGGTGCCGACCCTAGCGTACGTATCCGTGGTATCGGATCTTTCGGAGACACCTCTCCTCTTTATGTTATCGACGGTGTTCCCATGGGAACTTCCATCCGTGATTTCTCTTCAAATGATATTGAAACCATCCAGGTGCTGAAGGATGCTTCTGCTGCTGCCATCTACGGTTCGCGCGCCGCCAATGGTGTGATTATAATCACCACCAAACGCGGACAAAAAGACCAACCGCTGAAAGTGGATTACAATGGATACTTCGGTATGGATTATATTCCTAAGGGTATCTATGATGTAATGGATGCTGACCAATACAGCCAGTATATCGGTCAGGCGTGCGTAAACTCCAACACTCCGTTGCCATCGGGATACAAGCTTAACAGTGAAACTGGAAAATATCATTTCCAAGATAACACCAACACTGACTGGTTTGACGAAGTATTCAAGATGGGTATCCGTCAAAACCACAATGTGAACCTCGCCGGAGGTGGTGCTCATAACACCTATAATATATCATTAGACTATTTCAACCAAAAAGGAACTCTCGAAGGTGCCGGTCCTAACTACGAACGTTACACTGCACGTGTCAACAACACAATGGACACCAAGTTCGTGAAGTTCCAGACCAGCCTTGTCTACTCTCACTCCAACCAAGACAACATGGGTTTGTCAAATGCTTCCGAATACGTTCAAGGTTTGTATGGAGACGTAACCAACGTGCTGCGCGGTAGTATGCTGATGCAGCCCACCATCAAAGCATACGATTCTTCTACATGGGTACTTGATAACTTGGTGGGAATCGCTAACAACTTCAATTATGACGCTTATGGCTACGGTGTTTACTACGATACCGTGCATGGTGACATCTCCGCTTCCAACCCGTTGCTGGTAAATAACCTGCTGCAACGCAACACCCGTGTGGATCGCTTCGTAGGAACCGGATCGGCCGATGTGGATATCCTCAAGATGATTGGCGTTGACAACAAGAATCATAGGCTCAACTATAAAGTCAACCTCTCTTACAGTAAAACCCATTGCAAGGACTTTACTTGGATCCCCGCATGGGTACAGAGTAACCGTGTGTACTTGGCAAAGAGCAACGAACGACTCACCAAGGGATCACGCGACTATTCGGATGCTTTGATAGAGAATGTACTTACTTACGATGGTACGATAGGCAAGCACCACATCAACGTACTGGCAGGTCAGACTTACGAAGAAGAAAACACCGACCTGCTGACCGGATGGGGAATCAACTTCACCGAACCTTATTTCCTACAGCTCCAGAATGCTGCCAACACGTATTCTGAAAGCTACGAATACAAGCATTCCATCCTTTCCTACATCGGTCGTATCAACTACAATTACGATGACAGATACTTATTTTCGGCAACAGTGCGCCGGGATGGTAGCTCCCGCCTGACCAGAAGTATCCGTTGGGGAACTTTCCCCTCCGTCTCTGTGGGCTGGCGCTTTGACAAAGAGAACTTCTTCCCCTTTGACCAAAATGTTGTAAACCTGTTCAAGGTCCGTGCCAGCTATGGTGAACTCGGTAACGAGAATATTGGTGAGTATATGTATCAGGCTGTAATGTCACGCAATAACATGACTTACAATTTCAACGGTAATGTAGTGACTGGTTCTGCCATTTCCACTTTTGTGGACAATAACTTGTCATGGGAGAAAAAGAAGACCTACAATGTGGGTATCGACATCGCCTTGTTCCGCAACCGCTTGGAGTTCACGGCCGAATGGTACAAGAACATCAGCGAAGACCTGCTATATTCTGTCCCTGTTCCCGAGCAAGCCGGTGTGTCCAATACCACCGTTACAATGAATGCCGCCTCGATGAACAACTCAGGTTTTGAGTTCTCGGCTACTTACCGCAACCGCGACCATGCCTTCAAGTATGAACTTT
This sequence comes from Bacteroides sp., assembly GCF_030151085.1. Classification (GTDB taxonomy): domain Bacteria; phylum Bacteroidota; class Bacteroidia; order Bacteroidales; family Bacteroidaceae; genus Bacteroides. The sequence continues at coordinate 45,421 of NZ_JASLER010000034.1, forward strand.
CTGCCAACCTCAGCACGGTACGCAACCGCGTAACTTCTTTGGGTTTTGGCACCAACTCTTACATCTCCGGAGCCTTCATTACCAATGTAGGCCAAGAAATAGGTCAGTTCTACGGCTGGGTTTATGACGGTATTGCCCGTACACAGGAAGACTTGGACAACCACGCCACTCAAGAGGGTGCCCAGATTGGAGACTGCCTCTATAAGGATGTAAGCGGACCGGACGGTGTCCCCGACGGTAAAGTAGACGCCAACGACCAAGTGATTCTGGGAAGCGGTATGCCTAAAATAAATTTCGGTATCAATGCTCGTTTTGAGTACAAGCGCTTCGACCTGAGCATCGCTACCTTCGGTACGCTGAATCATCATGTCAGCGATGACATCTACAACTCGCTCAATTCTTGTTACGGCTGGGGCAATAAGGATGTAGCCGTCCTCAATGCCAACCGCTTCAGTGAAGACGGTAGCACTTACCTTTCCAACGTGCCACGCACCTATATCACCAATAGTGCCAGCTTGGCTTGGAATGACCTCTTCAGTTCCCGCAAGATTCAGAATGCGGCCTACTGGAAGATAGCTAATGTAGAATTGGGCTACAACTTCCCTAACGAGTGGTTCGGCAAATATGTATCCGATGTACGTTTCTACGTATCAGCACAGAATCTCCACACATTCACCGGCTATCACGGTTATAATGTAGACTATGCGGGAGGAACTTTCACCCCGGGATACAACTTCTGTTCTTATCCTACTGCACGTACTTTCATGTGTGGCGTTCATTTTACATTCTAATCGTTACTATCTAGTACCTAAATACTAAAAACATATCTTATGAAACTAAATAAATATTCACTTGCTCTCATTTTGGGATTTAGCACGCTGGTTTCTTGCAGTGACAAAATGGATCTGTTGAATCCCAACCAGCAAACCTCAAGTACTTTTGGCTTTAATGCCGATGATTTGGAGGAATGCGTGATTGCCGCCTACAACCACATCCGTATGGAGGGTTCCTATGCCCGTGTAGGTTACACCATCGACGTCTGCCGTGGCGATGAAGCGTGGAACTCTTCGCAAGTATGGTACATGCCTTTCGATGACCTTAATGCAGAAGTTACTTCGGACATCACATGGTGGCCTTGGCGCGAGTGGTACTACACCATTAACGTGTGCAACTTCGCTATTTCCCGTTGCGATGAAGATAACAGCCAACTTTCTGAAAAAATGAAACGCATCAAAGGACAAGTGCTTTTCCTGCGCGGCCTATCGTACTACAACTTGGTTGGTTACTATCAGAATCCGCCCCTCATCACGGATTACGCCACTTACTCTTCATTGGAGGGACTTTATGGCGGCAACAGCACCTATGATGCCGTACTCGACCAGGTGGAAAAAGATTTCCACGAGGCGATGGAATTGCTACCTTCCCGTAACGAAGGCGGCGAATGGGCAGGCGGACGGGTTACTTGCGGTGCTGCGGCAGGCTATTATGCCCGCGCCCTTATGATGCGCCAAAAATACAGCGAAGCACTCACGGTATTGAAAGACATCATCGGCAAGAAATATGGCACTTATAAACTGATGGACAACTATGGAGATAATTTCCACGAAGGTTCGGCCTACGAGAACAATGCAGAGAGCCTCTTCGAGGTACAGTTCCTCGACTATAATTCACAGGGAACTGATGACGAATGGACGCCGGTGAACACGAGCCCCAATGCCACACAAGGCTCTGCCATCGAGAGCAACTTTGCTCCCGGCAACTATGGCGGATGGGCAGATATCTCGGCTTCACCTTGGCTCTATCAACTTTTCAAAAGTGAACGTACCACCAATGGCAAACTCGACCCCAGACTCTATTGGACCATCGGTACTTACGAGACCGATTGGGAGAATTTTGAGTATGGTAACGTGGCTTACACCCACAAACTTTCGGCCGCCGACAATATCGTGACGAACAACACCTATGGTGGCCTGCCGATTGCTAAATTCACGAATCTCCGTACAGGTCTGTATAGTACTGTGGTTACAGGTTTGCACGATGGAATCAACCTGCGCTTGATGCGCTATTCTGATGTGCTGCTCCGTGCTGCCGAGTGTGAGAACGAAGTCAATGGTCCCACACTGCAGGCTATCAACTGGATTAACGAAGTGCGCAATCGCGCTGATTTGCCCGACTTGAAACTTTCCGACTTCGACACTGCCGACAGGCTCTTTGAGCAGATAGCCAACGTAGAGCGTCCCAAAGAGTTCGGATGCGAATTTGGCCGAGGCTTCGACCTCATCCGCTGGGGATTCTTCTATGATAGCAGTCGTTTGCAACAACTCAAGGAACACGGCACTTTCAGTCGTTCCACCGAAGCAGTGAAAGACCCCGTCAGCTACAGCGATATAGCAACGAATTCCACACTGAAGAGTTCCTTCGATACTTACATACCGGGACATGAGTTCCTGCCTATTGTGCAGCAGCTGACCAACAATAACCCGAACTTGAAAGGTAACTCCGCCAACTATAGTACAGATAATTCCACTTACTTCCAGGAAAGCGGAAGAAAAGTACGTCCGGCTGTAGATTTAAGCAAGTAAATAAAATTAGAAACAATCCATTACCTATTAAAATTTAAGACAATGAGACATCTCAATAAATTAGCATCCTTCTGCTTTGCGATAACCTTGGTATTGCTGGCATTAATAGGCTGTGAGGGTGGCGAACTCTATAATGTAAACGCTCCCGACTGGATTTCCCAGAAAATAGACTCTATAGAAAATTCAAAGGACAATACGGATGAAGTGCTTGAAGGTATGCAGGAAGATGTGTACGCAATAGGAAGTACGGATTTCACCTCTGGTTTTTGGAGTGCTTTCTCCAAGTATTACGTAGTACCCGATGGTCAGAAGTGGAATGCGGTGTTCAACCTTAACATCAATCCTGCCAGCAATATGTATTATAAAAACTTTGCCCTAATTGTCACTAATGATGTAGATCGTGGAGCTACAGGATATACTGAATATGGAGCCATCCGTTTTGATGCCACAGGCGACTCTGTTGCCTACAACTCGCAATGGGGCACTTATTTCTATTTTAAGTATGCCACAAGCACGCAGCTTCTGGCTCCCGATGCCAGCAATGAAGACGCAGGCGTACAGAAGTTAGGTGGCAAGGTGACGCTTACCGTAGACCGCACCAGCGAAAGTGCTTTGACCATCAAGATGACCAACGGCGTGGTGACTAAGATCTATGCACAGCCGTACAAGGAGGCTAATCTGAACGAAGACCAGACCAACGCCAATATCCGCTGTTTCTTAGTACCCGAAGGTTCTTACATTAACTTCTTGCAAACCAACATCGTTCCTATTGGTGGTCTTACTTCTGCCCAAGACAAAAATCCGATATCGATGATACTGCAGAATGTACCCAATCAGGTCAACGTAGGTACTCCGCTAGAAGAAGCCATGGCCAATGTTTCGGCTATCATTACCTTTGAAGAAGGAGTGACCAAAACTGTACCGGCTTCCGAACTCTATATCTCTGCCATCCCTGATATGGAGCAACTGGGCGTGAAAAATCTTGTGGCCATCTACAATAAGACATTTAAGGGTGAGAATTGCGAACAACCGATTGTGGCTAATGCTGCTTTTGAAGTCGTGGAAAAGATTGTATCCATCGAGGTGACTACCCAACCCTCGCATACACAATACTATTATTACACCTCGGCAGCTACCGAGACTTTGGCAGACCGGACGATGACCTTCGACCCAACAGGCATGGTGGTTACGGCAACTTATGCCAACGGAAATTCAAGAGTCATTGACAATGCAAAACTCAGTTTCTCTACCATTCCTGCGAAGACCGGTTCCAAGACTGTTACCATTACCGCCGATAAAGGAGTCACCGCAACGGTAGGAGTTACCGTATCCGAGTCCGCAGCTTCTGTAGTGAGCAACACAGCCATGGTAGGAGCCGAAGACAACTCAACGGCCTTCTGGGGAGCCTTCTCAGACGACTTCAACGTTCCTGTGGGCAAGACAAAATCCATCACCTTCACCAACTACAGTAGTCTGGCTAACAACTATAACAATTTCATTGTAGTTCTCCGTAAAGCCGATATTACCAACGAATATGCAGTGGTTCGTGCTGACAACTTTGGATGGGGCAACGGATATGCAGCCTGCGTTCACAACGGAACACAAGGCGACTGGGCTACTTGGCTTGCCGGTATGAATGGGGCCCAAGTCACTGTCTACGTAACCAACTGCGGCAATAGCACTGCCGACATTCAGGCAGTAATGAAGAGTGGTACGGGTACAACCTCCACCCAGTACTATCTTGGCATCAACACAGTGGATTCCGGCGACTTGAACTTTGCATTGACCGTTGACGGTTGTCATCTCGTCTTCAATGCTAATTAACCGAGGAGAAGACGTATTGTGCTAAGTTTTGCCATCGCATTGGCAACGTTTTGCCATCGGCTTGGCAAAGTATTGCCAATGCGGTGGCAAAAGTTTGCCAAGCTAATGGCAATACTTAGCATAATAATATTCATTATTTGCCAATGGCACTTTATACTTTCCCCGGTATTATTTTATGCATTTCTCCTTGCCTATAAAGTAGTTTCAACTACTGATTCGCATTATACATTAATTTCTATACCAACCATGCTGTTTCCTCTGATTATTAAAAGGAACGGCATGGTTTTTAACACCAAACAAATGAAAAAGCAATTATTCCTCAGGATATTCTTGCCGGTTCTATTCGCCTTCACAGCTTGCTCCGACAGCAACGATGAGATCGGGAACGGTGATGTAACCATAAGTACTCCTGCAATAACCGCAACCACAGGCACCTCACTGACTGTCACTTCGTCGATCACCGGCAGTATCAATCAGGTTGTCAAGAAGGGCTTCTGCTACAGTGTCAATGCCCAGAACCCAACTATCAAAGATAACATAGCGGATGCCGATGAGAATTTCAGCGCCACGATTTCCGGCTTGATGGGTAATACCTCTTACTATATCCGTGCTTATGTCTACAGCGACAGCCATTATACCTACTCAGATGCACTCAAGGCAACCACAGAGAACCTAAGCATTGACGAACAGCTCAAAAACTACGTGGCACCCACCTATGCAGACAACTACGTGAACATAGCCGCCTGGGACCAACGCAGTGAATGGAACTTAGCAAACGTGCACGACCCCACCGTAGTGCTGGCCGAAGACGGATATTACTATATGTATCAGACAGACGCCTCCTATGGCAATGCACATACAGCCGGCGGACACTTCCACGGCAGACGCTCCAAAGACCTCGTAAACTGGGAATACCTAGGTGGAACGATGTTGGAAATTCCTGCATGGGTAAAAGAAAAGCTCAATGAATACAGAGCAACAATGGGTTTGGAAGCTATCGCCGAGCCGTCTTACGGATATTGGGCTCCCGTTGTACGTAAAGTGAAAGACGGTCTGTACCGCATGTACTACTCTATCGTGATAGATAACTATATCAAAACAGGCGCAACCAATACGAATGCCAATTTTGATAATTCATGGACCGAACGTGCTTTCATCGGATTAATGGAAACATCTGACCCCGCAAGTAATAAATGGACTGACAAAGGAATGGTAGTATGCTCCTCTTCCGATAAAGGCATAAACTGGGCTCGTCCTGCTTTGACAGATTGGAATGCTTACTTCAAGTGGAATGCTATTGACCCTTCCTATATCATTACTCCCGAAAGTACGCATTGGCTGATTTACGGTTCATGGCACAGCGGCCTCGTTGCCATGGAACTGAATCCGGAAACCGGAATGCCGAAACAAAGTTTAGGTGCGCCCTGGGCCGAAGGAAGTGCTCCTGCCGAATACGGACAACTGATAACTACCCGCAATGCAGCCAGCCGCTGGCAAGCCAGTGAAGGTCCCGAGATAATCTACAATGCCGCAACCGGATATTATTATCTGTTCGTGGCATACGATGCACTAGCAGTACCTTATAATACACGCGTATGCCGCTCCAAGAGCATTACAGGCCCCTACCTCGGCATCGACGGCGCCAACGTCACCGAAGGAGCGGATATGTATCCGGTTGTTACCCACCCCTACAAATTCAGCAACAGTAATGGCTGGGTAGGTATCTCGCATTGCGCCGTGTTTGACGACGGCAACGGCAACTGGTATTATGCTTCGCAAGGACGATTCCCCGAAAACGTGGGAGGAAATGCTTATAGCAATGCCCTCATGATGGGGCATGTACGCTCCATACGATGGAACTCCCAAGGCTGGCCGGTCGTAATGCCCGAACGCTACGGAGCTGTTCCTCAAGTAGCCATCACGGAAGATGAACTGGTAGGCAACTGGGAGCATATCGACCTGTCTTATTCCTATGGAAAACAGAAGGAATCGAGCAACATGACCCTTGCGGCTGACCATACCATTACAGCCGGAACCTGGAAAGGAGGAGTTTGGAGTTATGATGCAGAAAAGCAAATCCTGACTGCCAACGGAGTGGAGTTGTGCCTCCAACGCGAAACCGACTGGGAAGCCAATCCACGCACCCACACCATTGTCTATGCCGGATATACCAACAACAAGACATATTGGGGTAAGAAAACCAAATAAATGTTCTTGCCTCTGCTATCTGCAACAAGAGTGTATCTTTGCCGAAAGCAAAAGATACACTCTTTCGCATATAAATAGAAGAATACATAGCGTAAACCTCTACTCTACGAGAAGAAAACCAACACTTTTTTCCTCTTTATGTTGCACAACATACAGAAGTGTACATCTTACACCAAACAAAAGTGTTACTTTTACACCCATAAAAGAATAAACGTCTCATTTACATTAAAAATAGAACCATGAAAAACAGTTTTCTACTTGCAGGAGTAGCCGCTTTGATGCTTTCTGCGTGCAACAGCAAACCAACTCAAGAGTTAACATTATCCGGTCTTGACCCGGTTAAGTTCGAAGCAACAGTAAACAATGCCGCCACACATCTTTATACCTTAAAGAATAAGGCAGGCATGGAAGTATGTATCACGAACTTTGGAGGACGTATTGTATCTGTTATGGTACCCGACAAAAACGGAGTTATGCAAGATGTTGTTCTAGGATTCGACAGCATTGCCGATTACATTAACGTCCCCAGTGATTTCGGTGCTTCTATCGGACGATATGCAAACCGTATTAATCAAGGAAAGATTGTATTGGACGGAGATACCATACAGTTACCTCAAAATAACTTCGGCCATTGCTTGCATGGTGGTCCTAAAGGTTGGCAATATCAAGTATATGATGCAAAACCTATTGATGAAACAACTTTGGAACTTACCCGCATCTCACCGGATGGGGATGAACAATTCCCCGGCAATGTTACTGCAAAGGTTACATACAAACTTACCGATGATAATGCTATAGATATAAAGTATAGTGCAACAACCGATAAAAAGACGGTTATCAACATGACAAACCATTCTTATTTCAATCTATCGGGAAATCCCGCCAAACCTGCAACTGATCATATCTTATATGTCAATGCCGATAACTATACCCCGGTGGATAGCACTTTCATGACTACCGGAGAAATTGTAACTGTTAAGGAAACTCCAATGGATTTCACTACACCTAAGACTGTAGGACAAGACATTACTAAGTTTGACTTCATCCAACTTAAAAATGGAAATGGATATGATCATAACTGGGTGTTGAACACCAATGGTGACCTCAGCCAAGTAGCTGCCAAACTGACTTCTCCTGAAAGTGGTATCACCTTGGAAGTTTACACCAATGAACCGGGTATTCAAGTTTACACAGGTAACTTCCTGGACGGAACCGTAACAGGTAAGAAAGGTATCACTTATAATCAACGCGCTTCCGTTTGTTTGGAAACACAACACTACCCCGATAGCCCTAATAAACCTCAGTGGCCTTCAGTCGTATTGGAACCGGGACAAACCTACGATAGCGAATGTATCTTCAAATTCTCAGTAGAGAAATAATAGCAAACACTTCAATAACTTGAAAAATTAATCAATATCATGAATTGGAATTCACATGAATTTATTTGGATCGACTGGGTTATTATCGTAGTCGGTATCTTAGCAGTAACATGGGCCGTATGGCGTTCTGTGCAAAAAGACAAACGCCTGCAACAAGGTGCTAATAGCGAAGATTATTTATTTGGAAAAGGTGAACCTTGGTATATCATTGGTGCAGCTATCTTTGCAGCCAATATTGGTTCCGAGCACTTGGTAGGACTTGCCGGTACAGGAGCTAAGTCAGGAGTTGGTATGGCTCACTGGGAAATGCAAGGCTGGATGATTCTTCTTTTAGGATGGCTCTTTGTACCATTCTATCAGCTTATGAATGTTAAGTTAGGAAAAATCATCACGATGCCCGACTTCTTGAAATACAGATATACACCAGCTACAGGTTCTTGGTTGTCTATCATCACACTGATAGCATACATTCTGACTAAAGTAAGTGTAACAGCATTTACCGGTGGTATATTTATGGAAAGTCTTCTTGGATTACCATTCTGGTATGGCGCCATCGGCCTCATTGTATTAACAGGTATCTTTACTGTTCTAGGTGGAATGAAGGGTGTAATGACTCTATCGGCTATTCAAACCCCCATACTTATTATTGGTTCATTCCTTGTACTGTTCTTAGGTTTGTCAGCTCTTGGAGGAGGTAGTATCCCCGATGGTTGGACACACATGATAGATTACGCCAAGACCTTGAATATAGGAACGGATGGAGTAGCACACGGAACAAACCACATGTTCCATTTTGAGACTGGTGACCCTATGTATGACGATTATCCCGGCTTATGGGTATTTATCGGAGCATCAATCATCGGATTCTGGTATTGGTGTACCGACCAGCATATCGTTCAACGTGTACTTGGCCAACGTAAAGGTGAATCTAGTGAAGAGGTTATGAAACGTGCACGTAGAGGTACTATCGCTGCCGGTTACTTCAAAATATTACCGGTATTTATGTTCTTGATCCCCGGTATGGTAGCTGCTGCATTGGCATCACGTCCCGATAGCGGTTTCGTACTGGATAATCCCGATACAGCTTTCGGCTCTATGGTTAAGTTTGTATTGCCTGCCGGTGTAAAAGGTATTGTAACCATCGGTTTTATATCAGCACTGGTTGCTTCATTGGCTGCTTTCTTTAACTCTTGTGCCACTTTGTTTACAGAAGACTTCTACAAACCAATGTTCAAGAACAAGAGCGAAGCAACATACGTAATGGTAGGTCGCGTTGCAACAATCGTAGTAGTTATATTGGGTATTGTATGGATCCCTATTATGCAGAGTCTTGGTAGCCTTTACGATTATTTGCAAGGTATCCAGTCGCTGCTAGCTCCAACAATGGTAGCAGTATTCGCATTGGGTATATTCTCTAAGAAGATTACACCGAAAGCTGGTGAAACTGCTATGATAGTAGGTTTTATCATCGGTATGGTGCGTTTGTTGACCAATATCTTCACTAATACAGGCAAGGATATAATGTCTGGTTGGGGCTGGGAATGCACTGCTTGGTTCTGGCAAACCAACTGGTTGATTTTTGAAATCTGGTTATTGATATTCTTGATTGTGTTGATGATTGTAGTATCATTCTTCACTCCGAAACCTACTGCCCAGCAGATAGAAAGTATCACTTTCACCGAAGATTACAAAACGCTTATCAAGAAAAGTTGGAATAAGTGGGACGTAGTAGCTTCCTTAGGAGTTGTGTTGCTTTGTGCACTGTTCTATGTTTACTTCTGGTAATCTCTTTGGATATTATTAATAATAGATAAAATTTGAAATGACAACTTATTACAGTATAAATCCTAAGTTCTACGTATCTGTAGACTGTATAATCTTCGGATTCAGTGAAGGAGAATTAAACCTGTTGCTGTTGAAGAGAAACTTTGAACCATCAAAAGGCGAATGGTCTCTGATGGGTGGATTTGTGCAACAAGATGAAAGTGTAGATGATGCAGCCAAACGTGTATTGGCTGAGCTCACTGGTCTTGAGAATGTTTATATGGAGCAGGTTAATTCATTCGGCGAAGTTAGTCGTGACCCGGGAGAACGGGTCATCTCCATCGCCTATTACGCTCTCATAAACATCAATGAGTACGACCGTGAAGCTGTACAACAGCATAATGCTTTCTGGGTCAATATCAATGAAATGCCCGACTTGATCTTCGACCATCCTCAGATGGTACAAGCAGCGCGTGATTTGATGAAGCAAAAAGCCTCTACGAAGCCTATCGGTTTCAACTTGTTGCCCGAGCTGTTTACACTCTCGCAGTTACAAAGTCTCTACGAAGCCATTTATGGTGAAGACATCGACAAGCGGAACTTCCGCAAGCGTATAGCCGAAATGGATTATATAGAGAAGACTGATAAAATTGACAAGAAAGGTTCTAAACGAGGTGCCGCTTTGTATAAATTCAACGACAAGGTGTACCAGAAAGACCCTAAATTCAAATTATAAGTCCAAGTAAATTGTAAATAAAATCATGTTAAAAGAATTAAAAGAAAAGGTGTTTCGGGCTAATATTGAATTAGTGAAACATGGTCTGGTTATCTTCACTTGGGGCAATGTATCGGCTATCGACCGTAAAACAGGTTTGGTAGTCATCAAGCCCAGTGGAGTGAGCTACGATGATATGAAAGCAGAAGACATGGTAGTGGTCGATCTCGAAGGTAAAGTTGTAGAAGGACATCTTAAACCTTCTTCCGATACTCCGACTCATGTGGTGCTTTACAAGGCTTTTCCCGAAATTGGCGGCGTAGTACATACACATTCTACTTACGCTACCGCATGGGCTCAAGCCGGATTGGACATTCCGAATATTGGAACAACTCATGCCGATTACTTCCACGATGCCATTCCCTGCACAGCAGATATGACCGAAGCCGAAGTAAAAGGTGAATATGAAAAAGAAACGGGTAATGTTATTGTGAAACGCTTTGAAGGGCTGAACCCAGTACATACACCCGGAGTATTAGTTAAAAACCATGGTCCATTTTCATGGGGTAAGGATGCTTTCGACGCTGTACACAATGCAGTTGTCATGGAACAGGTAGCCAAAATGGCAAGTATTGCCTTCAGTGCCAATCCAACTCTTACCATGAATCCGTTGCTGATTGAAAAGCATTTCAGCCGCAAGCATGGACCTAATGCTTATTATGGACAGAAATAAACAACAGTTATAAACTAAAAAATAAAGTAATATGAACGCATTTGATCAATATGAAGTATGGTTCGTAACCGGAGCACAGCTCCTGTACGGAGGTGACGCAGTAATCGCAGTAGACGCACATTCTAATGAAATGGTAGCAGGACTGAACGAATCGGGAAAACTCCCCGTGAAAGTAGTCTACAAAGGCACTGCCAACTCTTCGAAAGAAGTAGAAACTCTGTTTAAAGCAGCCAACAATGATGAAAAATGTATTGGCGTTATCACTTGGATGCATACCTTCTCACCCGCCAAAATGTGGATTCACGGCTTGCAACAACTCAAGAAACCGTTGATGCACCTGCATACTCAGTTCAATAAAGAAATCCCTTGGGATACAATGGACATGGACTTCATGAACCTCAACCAATCAGCTCATGGCGACCGCGAATTCGGACATATCTGTACCCGCATGCGCATCCGTCGCAAAGTGGTAGTAGGCTATTGGAAGGAAGAAGATACATTGCATAAGATTGCCGTTTGGATGCGTGTTTGTGCAGGTTGGGCCGATTCTCAGGATATGCTGATTGTCCGCTTCGGCGACCAAATGAACAACGTAGCCGTTACCGATGGCGACAAGGTAGAAGCCGAACAACGCATGGGTTACCACGTAGACTATTGCCCCGTAAGCGAACTGATGGACTATCAAAAGAAAATCAAGAGCACGGACGTAGATGCTTTGGTAGCCACTTATTTCAATGATTACGATCATGATGCAGCTTTGGAAGACAAATCTACCGAAGCTTATCAAAAGGTATGGAATGCTGCCAAGGCTGAACTTGCCTTGCGTGCCATCTTGAAAGACAAAGGTGCCAAAGGCTTCACCACCAACTTCGATGACTTGGGCGACCTGGAACATGAAGGTTTCGACCAAATCCCCGGTTTGGCATCACAACGTCTGATGGCAGAAGGTTACGGATTCGGTGCCGAAGGCGACTGGAAATCGGCAGCACTTTACCGTACGGTATGGGTGATGAATCAAGGACTTCCTCGCGGCTGCTCATTCCTCGAAGATTATACACTGAACTTCGACGGTGCCAACAGCTCCATCCTACAGTCACACATGTTGGAAATCTGCCCGATGATTGCAGCCAACAAGCCACGTCTGGAAGTACACTTCCTCGGCATAGGTATCCGCAAGAGCCAAACTGCCCGTTTAGTGTTCACTTCTAAAACAGGTACCGGATGCACAGCTACAGTAGTCGACATGGGTAACCGCTTCCGTCTGATTGTAAACGATGTGAAATGTATCGAGCCGAAACCGCTGCCTAAATTACCGGTTGCTAGTGCTCTTTGGATTCCGATGCCTAATCTCGAAGTAGGTGCAGGCGCTTGGATTTTGGCTGGTGGTACTCACCACTCTTGCTTCTCTTACGATCTTACAGCCGAATATTGGGAAGACTATGCTGAAATCTCCGGAATCGAAATGGTACATATCAATGAGAATACTACCATCAGCGATTTCAAGAAAGAGTTGCGCATGAATGAGGTTTACTACATGCTGAACAAAGCACTCTGCTAAGATTTAATTAGCAAATAATCAAAGTTAAAAGTGCTCAGACCATATAGTTTGCAGCACTTTTAATTTCATAATAATACAATTTTGTTGTACCTTAAATTATTGGTTTAAAGATGAAATTAGATGCAAAATCAACCATTGAAACAGGCAAAGCCATACTTGGAATAGAGTTCGGCTCAACACGCATAAAAGCCGTTTTAATTGACCAGGAGAACAAACCCATTGCCCAAGGAAGTCACACATGGGAAAATCAATTTGTTGACGGACTATGGACATACAGTGTAGAAGCTATTTGGAGCGGATTACAAGACTGTTATGCCGATCTCCGCTCAAACGTACAAAGTCAATATGGCACAGAGATAGAAACTCTGGCAGCAATTGGTGTCAGCGCCATGATGCATGGTTACATGGCATTCAATGAGAAGCAAGAAATTCTCGTGCCTTTCCGCACTTGGAGAAATACAAATACAGGTCAGGCAGCAGCAGCATTGTCAGAACTGTTTGTATACAATATCCCATTAAGATGGAGCATCTCCCACTTGTATCAGGCTATACTGAATAACGAAGGACACGTTAAAGACATTAATTTCCTGACAACTCTTGCCGGTTATATCCATTGGCAGATATCAGGCGAAAAGGTACTGGGTATAGGCGATGCCTCCGGTATGATCCCTATAGATCCGTCTACCAAGAACTATTCCGCTGAAATGATAACCAAGTTCGACAACTTGATTGCTCCTAAAGGATATGACTGGAAACTTTCAGACATTCTGCCCAAAGTATTGTCAGCCGGAGAAAATGCAGGCTTCCTCACAGCAGAAGGTGCTAAGAAGCTCGACGTATCAGGTCATCTGAAAGCAGGGGTACCTGTTTGTCCACCCGAAGGAGATGCCGGTACAGGTATGGTTGCGACCAACGCCGTAAAGCAACGCACCGGAAATGTATCAGCCGGTACCTCCTCCTTCTCAATGATTGTATTGGAGAAAGATTTGTCAAAACCTTACGAAATGATTGACATGGTCACCACTCCTGACGGAAGCCTCGTAGCCATGGTACATTGCAACAACTGCACCTCCGATCTCAACGCATGGGTCAACCTGTTCAAAGAATACCAGGAGCTCATGGGTATCCCGGTGGATATGGATGAAATATATGGAAAACTCTACAACCATGCACTGAAAGGTGATACCGATTGTGGAGGTCTTATTTCGTACAATTACATTTCAGGTGAACCGATAACAGGACTTGCAGATGGAAGACCCTTGTTTGTACGCTCAGCAAATGACAAATTTAATCTCGCCAACTTCATGCGGGCTCACTTACATGCCTCAGTCGGAGCTCTCAAAATAGGCAATGACATTCTTTTCAACGAAGAGAAAATAAAAGTTGATAGAATCACGGGACATGGAGGATTGTTCAAAACTAAAGGTGTAGGTCAAAGAATACTTGCAGCAGCCATCAACTCACCTATTTCAGTTATGGAAACAGCTGGTGAAGGCGGAGCTTGGGGTATTGCCCTACTTGGTTCTTACCTCGTGAACAATGAAAAGAAACAATCGCTTGCCGACTTCTTGGATGAGAAAGTATTTGTAGGTGATGCCGGCGTTGAAATATCACCAACAGCCGAAGATATAGCCGGATTTAACGTATATATCGAAAGTTATAAGACTGGATTGCCTATTGAAGAAACTGCTGTAAAATATAAAAAGTAATTCATAATGAGAAACAAAATTATCATCAGTGCTTTTATGCTTGCTGCTTCACTAACCACGACTGCACAGAAAAGCGCAACCATAACAATTCAAGCCGATCAAGGCAAACAAATCATCCCGAAAGAAATCTACGGTCAGTTTGCAGAACATCTCGGAACTTGTATCTACGGTGGACTGTGGGTTGGCGAAAACTCTGATATCCCTAACACACAAGGTTATCGTACAGATGTATTCAATGCTTTGAAAGAACTTAAAGTACCTGTCCTTCGCTGGCCGGGTGGTTGTTTTGCCGACGAATATCACTGGATGGACGGCATCGGTCCTAAAGAGAACCGCCCTAAAATGGTGAATAACAATTGGGGAGGTACTATCGAAGACAACAGTTTCGGTACTCACGAATTCCTGAATCTCTGCGAAATGTTGGGTACTGAGCCCTACATAAGCGGCAACGTAGGTAGTGGAACAGTAGAAGAACTTGCCAAATGGGTAGAATACATGACCTCCGAAGGCGATTCCCCCATGGCACGTCTGCGTCGCCAGAATGGTCGTGACCATGCCTGGAAAGTAAAATATCTCGGTGTAGGTAACGAAAGCTGGGGATGCGGTGGTAGTATGCGCCCTGAATATTATGCAGACCTATATCGCCGTTATTCCACATACTGCCGTAATTACGATGGCAATAATCTTTTCAAAATTGCCAGTGGAGCCAGTGACTACGATTACAATTGGACTAAAGTACTTATGGACCGTGTAGGTGGTCGTATGAATGGTCTGTCCCTCCACTATTATACAGTTACAGGATGGAATGGCAGCAAAGGTGCCGCCACTCAGTTCAGTAAAGATGATTACTACTGGACAATGGGAAAATGCCGTGAGATAGAAGATGTAATCAAGAAACATTGCGCTATCATGGACGAGTACGACAAGAACAAGCATATCGCTCTGATGCTTGATGAATGGGGAACTTGGTGGGACGAAGAACCGGGTACCGTACCTGGTCATCTCTACCAGCAAAACACTTTACGTGATGCCTTCGTTGCTTCCCTTAGCTTCGATATTTTCCATAAATATACCGACCGTTTAAAGATGGCAAACATTGCACAGATAGTTAACGTACTGCAATCCATGATTCTTACCAAAGGCAAAGACATGATACTCACTCCTACTTACTACGTTTTCAAGATGTACAATGTACACCAGGATGCCACTTATCTGCCTCTTGAACTGAATTGTGATATAATGGATGTACGCGATAATCGCAAAGTTCCTATGATTAGCGCTACTGCTTCAAAAGACAAGAATGGCAAGATACACGTATCCATGTCCAATATCGATGCAGACAATGCCCAAGAAGTAACCATCAACTTGCCCGGTATACAAGCCAAGAAAGCTGTTGGAGAAATTCTCACCTCAGCAAACCTGACTGATTACAATTCTTTTGAAAAGCCCAATATTATAAAACCGGTTCCATTCAAAGAAGTAAAAATTAATAAAGGAATACTTACTGTAAAACTTCCTGCAAAATCGATTGTTACTATTGAATTACAATAAAGCAGCTAAAAAAATACTTTATGTATTTTAGCAAGTAGTGGATGATAAAGGGTAGAAAAAAGACACACTTTCTATGTTGTGTTTTACGTTTAAAGAGTTATCTTTGTCCCTGATAAAGTTGACAAGTAGCAACTCAATCCGCAAATTTGTAATCAAATATATATAAAAATAGAAAGTTATGAACGATAACAAACTTATGAACCGTGCAGCAGATAACATCCGTATACTTGCTGCATCTATGGTTGAAAAGGCAAATTCCGGACACCCCGGTGGTGCCATGGGTGGTGCAGACTTTATAAACGTACTCTTCTCAGAGTTCTTGGTTTATGATCCTGAGAATCCTACATGGGAAGGTCGTGACCGTTTCTTCCTTGACCCGGGGCACATGTCACCGATGCTATATTCTACATTAGCCTTGACCGGCAAGTTCTCTTTAGACGAACTGAAAGAGTTCCGTCAATGGGGTAGTCCTACTCCGGGACATCCTGAACGTGACTTAACTCGTGGTATTGAAAACACTTCCGGTCCGTTGGGACAAGGACATACATTTGCCGTAGGTGCTGCCATCGCTGCCAAGTTTATGAAAGCCCGTTTCGAAGAAGTAATGCCTCAGACTATCTACGCTTACATCTCTGATGGCGGTATTCAGGAAGAAATTTCTCAAGGTTCAGGACGTATTGCAGGTGCACTGGGATTGGATAACCTGATCATGTTCTATGATTCTAACGACATCCAGCTCTCTACTGAAACCAAAGATGTAACCATCGAAGATACTGCCAAGAAATATGAAGCTTGGGGATGGAAAGTAATCAAGATCAACGGTAATGATCCTGACGCCATCCGTGCTGCATTAAATGAAGCTAAAGCTGAAAATGAATGTCCGACGCTGATTATCGGTCAGACCGTAATGGGTAAAGGTGCACGTAAAGCAGACGGCAGCAGCTATGAAGCCAACTGTGCTACTCACGGTGCTCCTCTTGGTGGCGACGCTTATGTAAATACAATCAAGAATCTTGGTGGTGACCCAACGAATCCTTTCGTTATCTTCCCTGAAGTTGTCGAACTTTATACAAAGCGTGCTGCTGAATTAAAGAAAATCGTAGCTGAGAAATATGAAATTAAAGAAGCTTGGGCAAAAGCTAACCCTGAGAAAGCAGCTAAACTTGAATTCTTCTTCTCTGGCAAAGCTCCTAAAGTAAACTGGACAGCTATCGAACAAAAAGCAGGTGCTGCTACCCGTAATGCTTCGGCTACCGTATTGGGTGCTCTCGCTACTCAAGTTGAAAATATGATTGTAGCTTCTGCCGACTTGTCCAACTCTGACAAAACAGACGGTTTCTTAAAGAAAACCCATGCTTTCAAGAAAGGTGACTTCAGTGGTGCCTTCTTCCAGGCTGGCGTTGCCGAGCTGACCATGGCTTGCTGCTGCATTGGTATGGCTTTGCATGGTGGTGTTATCACCGCTTGCGGTACATTCTTTGTATTCTCCGACTATATGAAACCTGCCGTACGCATGGCAGCATTGATGGAAGTACCTGTAAAGTTCATCTGGACACACGATGCTTTCCGTGTAGGCGAAGACGGACCTACTCATGAACCGGTAGAACAAGAAGCTCAAATCCGTCTGATGGAAAAGCTGAAGAACCACAAGGGACATAACTCTACATTGGTACTTCGTCCCGCAGATGCTGAAGAAACTACCATCGCATGGAAGCTTGCAATGGAAAATACTTCCACTCCTACAGCTTTGATATTTTCTCGTCAAGACATCGCTATGTTGCCCGCAGGAACAGATTATACACAAGCTGCCAAAGGTGCTTATATCGTAGCCGGATCAGATGAAAATCCGGACGTGATTCTGGTTGCTTCAGGCTCTGAAGTTGCTACTTTGGTTGCAGGAAGCGAACTGTTGCGCAAAGACGGCGTGAAGGTACGTATCGTATCTGCTCCATCCGAAGGTTTGTTCCGCAGCCAGGCTCCGGGTTATCAAGAATCTATTATCCCTGCCGATGCCAAGGTATTCGGTTTAACTGCCGGTCTGCCTGTAACTTTGCAAGGTTTGGTAGGTGCTCGCGGTAAAGTATGGGGATTGGAATCATTTGGTTTCTCCGCTCCTTACAAAGTATTGGATCAGAAGCTGGGCTTTACTGCAGATAATGTATACAAGCAGGTAAAAGCAATGCTTTAAAATATTAGAAGAAAGAAATGGAGTTACTTTAAAACCAAAAGTAACTCCATTCGTTATATAATAAGTCAATATTAAAATCGTAGTTAGAATGAAAACTATTGGAATCTGCTCCGACCACGCAGGATTTGAATTAAAAGAATACGTGCGCGGTTGGTTGGAGGTCAAAGGTTGGCCTTATAAAGACTTTGGTACTTACTCTACCGAAAGTTGCGATTATGCTGACTTCGCTCACCCGTTGGCACTTGCTGTTGAAGCCGGTGAATGCTATCCGGGCATCGCCATCTGCGGAAGTGGTGAAGGTATCAGTATGACGTTGAACAAGCACCAAGGTATTCGTGCTGCATTATGCTGGACCGCGGAGATAGCTCATTTGGCCCGTCAGCACAATGACGCCAATGTACTTGTTATGCCAGGACGCTTCATCAGTACCGAAGAAGCCGACATGGTTATGACGGAATTCTTCAATACACAATTTGAAGGCGGACGCCATCAAAGAAGAATTGATAAGATACCGGTACAGAACAACGGATAAATGATATAAAAGCTATAAAAGACGTTACGTTCAGAAATAGCTATATAAACAATAAGCTTGTATAGCAGAGCAAGCAAATTTATTACAATATAAGCCCAAAGCCTTGACATTCTGATAGAATTTCAAGAAACTTTGGGCTTCTTTATTTCCTCCTTTTTCTTATTTTTCACAGAGAAGTTGCTGATTGTCTTCAAATAAAAGCTATCTTTGCGATTCAATAATCCGGAACTCAGAATGAAATGGAGCAACTGAATACCATAAAAGAGCTAATCAATCAGGGAAACGTAGAGCAAGCAATTCAACTGCTCGACGAAGTACTACAAACTGATTTTCCTGGTAAAGATGAAGCTTATTATCTGCGGGGAAATGCCTATCGTAAACAAGGCAACTGGCAACAAGCATTGAATAATTATCAATACGCCATCGACCTCAACCCAGAAGGTCCTGCTCTACATGCCCACCAAATGGCTATGGACATTCTGAATTTCTACAATAAGGATATGTTCAATCAATAAATAACGTAAATTATGGCAAAAATCAAAGGAGCAATCGTAGTAGACACCGAGCGTTGCAAAGGCTGCAACCTGTGTGTGGTAGCTTGTCCGCTCAATGTATTGGCCCTCACCAAAGAGGTGAACATAAAAGGGTATAATTTTTCCCAGCAAATATTAGAAGATACTTGTAACGGCTGCTCATCGTGCGCTACCGTTTGTCCCGACGGATGTATCTCGGTATATAAAGTAAAAGTAGAATAAAATCAGAAGAATATGGCAGAAGAAGTTGTATTAATGAAAGGAAACGAAGCCATCGCCCACGCAGCCATCCGTTGCGGTGCAGACGGTTACTTTGGTTATCCTATTACTCCCCAATCAGAAGTATTGGAAACTCTTGCCGAACTGAAACCTTGGGAAACTACCGGTATGGTAGTACTCCAGGCAGAAAGTGAAGTAGCAGCTATTAATATGGTATACGGCGGTGCCGGTGCCGGAAAGATGGTATTAACCTCCTCTTCCAGTCCCGGTGTCAGCTTGAAACAAGAAGGTATCTCTTATATTGCAGGTGCCGAATTGCCGTGTTTAATTGTAAACGTTATGCGTGGAGGTCCCGGTTTGGGTACTATCCAACCGAGTCAGGCCGATTATTTCCAAACAGTAAAAGGTGGTGGACATGGTGACTATCGTCTGATAGCTCTTGCTCCTGCTTCTGTACAGGAAATGGCCGATTTCGTGAAACTAGGTTTCGAACTTGCCTTCAAATACCGCAATCCGGCTATTATCCTTGCCGACGGTGTAATCGGTCAGATGATGGAAAAAGTAATTCTTCCACCGATGAAACCTCGCCGCACAGATGCTGAAGTTATGGAACAATGTCCATGGGCTACCTTCGGTAAGACCAAAGGACGTAAACCTAACATCATCACTTCACTTGAATTAAAACCGGAAGAAATGGAAAAGAACAACATCCGCTTCCAGGCTAAATACAAGGAAATTGAAGAAAACGAAGTACGCTTTGAAGAAATTCATTGCGACGATGCCGAATACTTGATCGTAGCTTTCGGGTCTATGGCACGTATCGGACAAAAAGCTATGGAGCTTGCTCGCGAAGAAGGTATAAAAGTAGGTATGCTCCGCCCTATTACTTTGTGGCCGTTCCCAACCAAAACCATTGCCGCATACGCCGACAAGGTGAAAGGTATGCTCGTAACCGAATTGAATGCCGGACAAATGGTGGAAGATGTTCGCCTTGCTGTAAACGGAAAGATCAAGATCGAACACTTCGGACGTCTTGGTGGTATCGTTCCAGATCCGGATGAGATTGTAGTTGCATTGAAAGAAAAACTAATATAATATACGATTTAATGATGTACGATTTACGATTAAAGTTAGTAGCCGTAAGTCGTAACATTTATCAATCGTAAATAATTAAATCGTAAATAAAACGATGAATCCTGATAAAATAAGAAACGTACTGAATATCCTATTCATGGTACTTGCACTGGCAGCTATCATTATTTACTTTGTGGCGAAAGATGACTTCAAAATGTTCATCTACGTCTGCGGCGCGGCGATCTTCGTCAAGCTGATGGAGTTTTTCATACGATTCACCAATAGATAAGGAGAAGTGATTATGACAAGAGAAGATATTATCAAACCCGAGAATCTGGTTTACAAGAAACCGACTCTGATGAACGACAATGCGATGCACTATTGTCCGGGATGTAGCCACGGTGTAGTACACAAACTCATTGCCGAGGTTATCGAAGAAATGGGTATGGAAGACAAAACAGTAGGTATTTCCCCCGTAGGATGTGCCGTGTTTATCTATAATTACCTGGATATTGACTGGCAGGAAGCTGCACACGGACGTGCACCTGCTGTTGCCACTGCTATCAAGCGCCTGTGGCCCGACCGACTGGTATTTACTTACCAAGGTGATGGCGACTTGGCTTGTATCGGTACCGCCGAAACAATCCATGCCTTGAACCGTGGTGAGAATATTACCATCGTCTTCATTAACAATGCCATCTATGGTATGACCGGCGGACAAATGGCACCGACTACCCTCATGGGTATGCCCACTTCCACTTGCCCTTACGGACGTGACCCGGAACTACATGGCTACCCATTGAAAATGGCTGATATCGCTGCCCAACTGGAAGGTACTGCTTACGTAACTCGTCAGAGTGTGCAGACTGTTCCCGCCATCCGCAAGGCAAAGAAAGCTATTCGTAAAGCATTCGAGAATTCTATGGCAGGCAAAGGTTCCAACTTGGTAGAAATCGTTTCTACTTGTAATTCAGGTTGGAAGATGTCTCCCGAGAAATCAAACAAATGGATGGAAGAGCACATGTTCCCCTTCTATCCGTTGGGTGACCTGAAAGACAAATAATCATGCTAAAGACAGAAGAACAATGAAAGAAGAAATCATTATAGCAGGTTTCGGTGGACAAGGAGTTTTGTCCATGGGAAAGATTTTGGCATATTCCGGACTGATGGAAGGCAAGGAAGTAAGTTGGATGCCTGCATACGGTCCTGAACAACGTGGTGGTACAGCCAACGTAACTGTTATCGTAAGCGATGAAAAAATATCCTCGCCTATCCTTAGCAAGTATGATGCAGCCATCATTCTCAACCAACCCTCATTGGAGAAGTTTGAAAGCAAAGTGAAACCCGGCGGAGTACTTATCTACGACGGTTACGGTATCATCCATCCGCCTACACGTAAGGACATCAAAGTTTACCGTATCGATGCCATGGATGCCGCCAATGAAATGAACAATGCTAAGGCATTCAACATGATTGTATTGGGTGGATTGCTGAAACTCAAATCAATGGTAACACTAGATAGCGTAATCAAAGGTTTGAAGAAAACTCTTCCCGAACGTCACCACCACTTGATACCGATGAACGAAGAAGCAATCAAGAAAGGTATGGAATTGATAAAAGAAGTTCAGTAACTTCATTTATATAATATAAATCAGCCCCTGCAAAACAAGCATTGCAGGGGCTGACTTTTTTTAATTTAAGAGGAGAACAAACATTGTGTATACTCGCTTCCTTGCCATCTAACACCCTTAATCTTTTACAATACCGCTACGAGTTACCTTCCAAACGTGCCCACATTTTTCACAACGTATAGTTTCAATAGTCTTATAATAGTAACGTTTGCTTGTTTCTTTTGAACCGTCCAGATACTTGGTAGTTTCCTTTTCTTCCTCCTCCACTATCTCTCTTTTAATTACACGGCAATCGAACGAAGCACAGTTAGGACAACGTTTGTACAACGTAATACTTAAACATGCTAAAAAGCTTCCGACTGCAATCACCCAAAATACTACTTCCCAAATGAAACCATAAGGACCTATAATAAGTACTATTTTAGCAATACTTCCCCCCACAAACCAAGCAATTGCAATACTGATAATGATGATAGCCATATTCGATAGTTTGCTTCTGGTACTCATCATATAACTCGGAATATAACCGAATAACACTCCAAGCAGTAAAGGTACTAAGATATTCCACCACAATCCATAGTTATCTTTTCGATTGGCATCGGCTTTCTCACCTGCCGACCAAGCATTTGCTTTACAGTAGCTGAGTAAAGAATCCCGTCGCATGAAAGCATCCTTCACTTCCTTTTCCACTTTTGTAGACTCACCATAGTAGTAGATTTTCCGTTTATACTCGTCACCTAAACTCCCGTTGTATTTCAACTTCTTACTTATCAACCAATTTCCCTTCGAATCTACATCTTCCGGCTGATATACGGTTTTACCTACCCCATCTTCAAGTCTACGCAATTGTTCCTTTTTAGAAAGGACATAATTATTTGCCCTTTTAAAAACAGTATCAATAGATCCCCGGTCACCCAAATTGTAATAATAAGACTCTAGTCCTACTAAATTTTCATTTTCATCATAAGCATAAAAGGAGCTACTTACTATTGGGCGATGTGAATCAGGAGTGTCAAGATATTCTGCAAAAGCAGCAAGCATCTTGCCATCGCGGGTAAAATAGAAAGTTTTGCGCGGGCCACTATACAACCTGTCAATTACGATTTTGCAAGGACTTCCCGATTGAAAAGTCCAAACATGAGGACAATCCTCTATAATCGCCGTACTATCGGGCTTCTCTCCGAATGAAGATACCGGTAGCAGTGATAGTAAGAGAAATATTAATAAAGGCATCCATTTTCTCATAGCAATTTATTTCTTGTAACTATCTACCAGATTCTTAAATTCTGCGTACCTTTCATCTTCAAACAAATCCTCAAATTTATAACGAGCTTCACTATCTCCACATAAGTAGAAATAATCTCTAGCTACCTTTTCGGTTGCCACATATTCTGAATGTTCGCAATCGGGAGTTGGAACAAAAGTGAAGCTTGGAGTATTGTTCTTTACATCTCTTTTAATTTCGACACTTACATTCTCACCTTTCATATTTGCCATCACAAAAGCTTCCGGTGTACACTGAATGTTTTCACCAGCCATTACATATTTGTAAACAGTTATCACATAATTTTTTCCTATTTGATTCAGCATCAAAAACAAACCGTTGGCTGGCATTAAGTAACCATACTGTTTACGGGGATCAGTGAAATTTCCACAATAATTATTTACTGAGGCAGTAGGCATCGCATAACCTGAAGGTTGCTCATCAACTATATTTGAAGTTGCCTCTACAGAGTTTTCAGCACTTTGTTCACTTTTCTTTGTACCATTACAGGCACACATCATCAGTCCGCAGCAAAACACGGAAAGAATAGTAATCGATAATTTTTTCATAAGAATATTAAGTATTAGTAATTTGAATATCAGCATTTGCGGATAGGAATAATCCCTTTTGAAATAGCTGTCATTATCAGGTCGGCACATTGCGGGCATCCAGTTTCCCCATCAGATGCCGGCGGTGGGTATCAACAGTATTAGTCGACACACAAAGTTCTTGAGCTATTTCCTGGGTGTTTTTCCCTTCGGATATCCGTTTCAACACATCCAGTTCGCGTGAAGTCAAAGCAACGCCCCTACCCTCTTCCGAACGCTTCATCTGATTGCGAACCTGTTCGGCGTATGGGCAATAATAAGTTCCACCATCCAGCACACAACGAATGGCTTCCACAATCCTTTTAGAATCAATTGATTTGAACAAAATACCATTGACATCACATTGAATCAGATTTTTAATGAACCATATTTCTTCGTGCATCGTATTCACAATAATGCAAGCTTGGGAATCTTTTTCACGAATTCGGGTCACTATATCAATCCCAGACATATCGGGCAACTCCATGTCTAACACATAAAGGTGGAAAGGCCGGGAAGCAATCAGGTGCAAAGCCTCTTGTCCCGAAGACGCAGTACATACATTTTTTATTTCTGACAAAGAACTATCAATCACCCGTTTTAGCCCTTGAAGTACTAAATCGTGGTCGTCTACCAATAATATACTTATGTCTTTCACTTTCATTGATCTAAATTCGTGTTCTGTTTTTATGATGCAAAGAAAAGTTATTTATCAATACCCGGCATCATCAAAAATAGTGATTTTAGTCAAAAGAGCCCTTGAATTCTACAATCAACGCCCCTTATGGCAAAGGAACAATCAATGAAAATTCATGCCTACCATTGGAACTTTCAGCAAGCTTATAATCGGCATTAATGTTTTTTGCACGTTCGTGGATGGTGTTCAGACCTATGCCGTTGGACGAAACAGCATCGGTATATCCTTTTCCATTATCGGAAAGTAACAAGGTTAATTGTTTTCCTTTGATTGAAAGTTCTACATCCACTTCAGTAGCTTCAGAATGTTTTATTGTATTGGACAATAATTCTTGTACAACCCGATAAATTTCATAAGCAACATGTTCGGGCACCGTTTTCCAATCATTTTCGTTATTCAGTGAATGCAATACAATATGCATAGTCGGGGGAGGAACCAAATGTTCAACAAATGCATTTACTGCTTCCATCAATGTGACATATTGAAACTTGGGAGGCATCAATTCGTGGGAAATGTTACGAACATCGTGGCGCACCCGTTCCAGCATCCCAGTCATTCTGGCACGCTCATCGGAAGCAAATTCCATACATCTGCATACCAATGCCCAATAAATCATTGCACACTCCGTCATGCAACTCTTTGGCTAGTCGTGACCTTTCCTTCTCCAATCCCTCAATATAGCGTTGGGCAAGTTTGTATTCCTGCTCTTTTTGTAAACGTTTCCGCCGGAACAAGTAATACAAAGCAAACCATAAAAAAGCAGATGCTACCACAATCGTAGCTATGATCCACCGCATCGTACGCATTTCTTGTTCAAGTTTTACTTTATTCAAATGAGCTATTTCCAGTTCTTTCTCTTGTGTCTCATACTTAATTCTCAATTTAGACAACTCTTGACTGACTTGTTCGGCATGTACACTGTCGCCCATTTGATAAGCCCTCTCATAAAACTCCATTGCATGAACATAATCGTTCATATCTCTGTAATTGCGTGCCATCATCCAATACAGTTTATCTGTAGGCATGTGTAATCCTGCTCCGCGATACTTAAGTAACTTATTCTGTACTTCCAGACTCTCTTGATATCTGTCCAATTTACTCAATAGTTGAAATTGCTGTTCCAATAATCCTAGTACTTTTTGGGAGTTTTCCGGTACTAAAGGTAACACATTTTCCGCCTCTTTGAGGTAATAAGCAATCGAATCACGATCATCCAGTTTTTCGAACATATGAAGCATTGGCACGTAACCCTTCAATATAAACTTCGGCATCTTTTGTCGCTTAGCTTCGGCAATCAACGCCCGTATCATGTCAATGCCCTCATCATATTTACCTTGCATGAAAAGAAGACTCCCACATACATAGTTGGTATACATAATATCATCCATATCCTTACCCTCAGTTGCTGCTTTTACGGCTCGCTTGGCATAGAAAATTCCTTCTTCAAAACGGGAATTATTGCCATAAAATATAGCAATATTAGCTAGCAGATTTGCCTTTTCAGACCAATCATCACGCTTCTTCACTAAACGCAATGCCTGATTATAACAGTTTAATGCTGAATCAGGTTTTTCTATCTGACGATACACCACTCCCATTGCCGAAAGAACACTAATCAACAAAGTAGTATCCTTCAAACGTCTGCATTCACTACTCGTCCATATATATCCTTTCAACGCCTCTTCTGTATTACCTTCCGAAAAATAAGTCTCACTCAAATTGTTCAATAAAGCAGTATAAAGTAGCACACGTTTAGTTTCAATTGTTTACAATCCTTTTTTAAACCAATAGCGAGCTGTATTTGATGATCTATATGAGTAATATTCTCCTATACGACAATAAGTAGTAGCCATACTATCACGTTGTTTCAACCGCTCGGCACGTGCCACATCCGCTTTTAATTTTATCAATTCTTTCTGACTATAACCCAAAAGAGGCAGGCAACAAAAACTAATAAGAAATAATAGTGTTCTCATTGTATTCAAATATTAGTTTATCATGTATGCAAAAATAGCCAAAAAAGATAGAAATTATTAAGTGAATAATTTTTTATTGTATCTTTGCGCCTAATTATGAGACGAATTGTACTGACATATATACTCTTATCGTTTATAGGGATACTGGGCGTTCGTGCACAGAACACTCTTGACCCAATGAACAATCGTGACCGGTTTGGAAATCAGGTTGACCCCAATACTTTGCCGGACAACCTGGAAGATACCACCGGTGTGGAAATTCAAAGTATTGCACCCAAACTTTATCAATGGCAATTGAGTGAAACTTTAGGTGAACGTAAGATGATGCCGGCGGACACTACCAACCTCAATTTCCAGAATACGAACCTGGTGGAAGGCATGTTCGGACACTACAACTATTTAGGAAATTTGGGTTCACCACGTATGTCCCGCTTATTTTTTGAACGTCGTGACGATGAACCTACCATTTTCATGCAACCATTTTCAAGCTTCTTTATCCGTCCGGATGAAGTAAGATTCACAAATAGCAATGTCCCCTTTACCAATCTGACCTACTATAAAGCCGGAAGTAAAGTAAATGGTGAAGAACGCTTTAAATCGTACTTCTCCGTGAATGCCAATAAAAGACTGGCATTCGGTTTCAATTTTGACTATTTATATGGACGTGGTTACTATACAAACCAAGCAACTTCTCACTTCAACGCAGGATTATTTGCCAGTTATATAGGCGAAAAATACCAAATGCAAGCCGTATACAACAACTTTTTTCTAAAGATGAATGAAAACGGCGGTATTGCAGATGATCAATACATCACCCGTCCCGAAAACATGTCGGAAGGAAAAAAAGAATACGAGTCGTCCAATATACCTGTCAAGTTAGATAAACAAAGCCCGACTTCCAATCGTAATAAAGACTTTTATATCTATCTGACGCAACGCTATCGCCTTGGATTTAAACGTGATGTTACCAAAATAGAAAGCAGGCAAACGCAAAACAAAAAATTATTGGCAGATAGTACTTATGTAGCTCCCAAAGATACCATTACTACGGAAGAATTTGTGCCGGTCACTAGCTTTATCCACACTATTAAAGTGGAAAGGTCACGCCACCAATTCCGCACATCCAATGCGCCTGAAGGTTTTTTCCCTGAAAAATATTATATCAACAAGAGCAATAGCAACGACTCTACTACCGCTTTCAGCATAAAGAATGTATTTGGAGTAGCTTTGCTGGAAGGATTTAATAAATACGCTAAAGCAGGTTTGACCGCTTATATTTCACATAAGTTCAGTAGGTACGATTTAATGAATGTCGATACACTATCTGACATGCGTCGTATTCGTTATACAGAGCAAGAAGTATTTGTGGGCGGAGAACTGGCCAAGCGTGAAGGCAAAGTGCTACACTATAATGTGAATGGCGAAGTAGGCTTGCTAGACAAAGCTATAGGTCAATTCCGCGTGAATGGTAACTTGGATTTGAATTTCCGTCTTTTCAAAGATACAGTCAATTTCTATGCAAGAGGTTATATCAGTAATACTCTCCCTTCATTCTATATGCGTCATTATCATTCCAACTTTTATACTTGGGATAATGATAATATGGATAAAGAATTCCGCACACGTGTAGAAGGAGAACTGAATATTGATCGCTGGGGTACTAATCTGCGTGGTGGAGTAGAAAATATTAAAAACTATACATACTTCAATCAAAGTGCATTCCCCGAACAGAATGGTGGAAACATTCAAGTCCTCTCTGCTACACTGTCACAAAACTTCCGTTTGGGTATCCTCCATCTGGATAATGAAGTGACTTGGCAGAAGACGAGTAATGCAACAGTTCTTCCATTGCCAGAACTTTCGCTTTATCATAATCTCTACATACTTACTTCGCTTGCAAAGAAAGTACTAACTGTACAGTTGGGTGCTGATGTCAGATATTTCAGTAAATATAAGGCACCCGCTTACGCACCCGGTGTTCAACAATTCCACCTGCAACCTACAGACGATCAAGTAGAGATTGGAGGATATCCAATCGTAAATGTTTATGCTAATCTGCATCTGAAACGGACGCGCATCTTTGCTATGATGTACCACGTCAATGCAGGTATGGGAAATCGGAATTACTTCATGGTACCGCATTACCCCATCAACCCTCGCTTATTCAAGATTGGTGTTTCCTGGAATTTCTACGATTAATTCTTTCGAGATATGAATAAAGCCAAGCTATTAAAATACATTATCCTGGGAGTTGTTGCCGCTTTACTCGCTACTTTCTTTTTCAACAAGAAAGAGACTCCGCAGGGACACCCGAGGGATTATGCCGAAATTGCAGCAAGCGGTGTTATTCATGCCTCAACAGAATATAATTCAATAAGTTTCTATGTAGATGGCGATACTCTATCCGGTTTCCACTACGACTTGATTAAAGCTTTTGCCCGGGATCATAAACTAAAAGTAACTATTTCACCGGAAATGAGTTTTGATCAGCGGTTGGAAGGATTAGCCGAAGGGAAATTTGACGTGATAGCCTACGGATTACTTGCCATCAGTGAACTGAAAGATTCCTTGTTACTTACTACTCCCATAGTACTGAGCAAGCAAGTATTAGTACAGCGCAAAGCAACTTCCGACACAGATTCTTTATATATAAAAAGCCAGCTCGATTTGGCAGGAAAGACCTTGCATGTAGTTAAAGGTTCTCCCTCCATTCTCCGAATTCACAATCTTGGAAATGAAATAGGCGATACTATTTATATCAAAGAAGTAGATAAATATGGTTCTGAACAATTGATTTCATTAGTAGCACACGGTGACATCGATTATGCCGTATGCGACGAAAACATTGCGAGTGCCGTAGTCGACAGCATGCCTCAAATAGACATCAATACCGCTATCAGCTTCACACAATTTTATTCATGGGCAGTAAGCAAACAATCCCCCGTCCTTTTGGATAGTCTCAACACATGGTTGGAGAGGTTTAAGATGGAGAAAGAATTTAAGGAAATCTACGAGAAATACTATAAATAGTGATTAGTGGTTAGTGATTTGTTCATGTTATCTTTTAAACAAATCACAAATCACTAACCACTAATCATTACAGTGTCTCCACTTCTCTCAGCCACATCTCTGATGAAGCATCACTCGGCATTCTCCAATCTCCACGTGGACTGATAGAGATACTGCCTACCTTTGGTCCATCCGGTAAACAGGAACGTTTAAATTGCTGATTAAAGAATCGGCGGAAGAAGGTTTTCATCCATTTTTTGATGGTCTCCTCGTCGTAAGTACCATTGAAGGTACGTGTTGCAAGGAAAAATATCTTGGAAGGGCGGAAACCACAACGTAGAAAGTAATAGAGGAAGAAATCATGAAGTTCATAGGGTCCTACCAAATCTTCTGTAATCTGCTGAATATTTCCATTTTCATCGGCGGGTATAAGTTCAGGGCTGATAGGAGTATCTACAATATCAAGTAAGGTAGCACGTGAAGAATCATCCATGCCATTTTCTGCCACCCATTTCACCAAATGCTTGACTAAGGTTTTAGGAATACTTCCGTTTACTCCGTACATAGACATGTGGTCACCATTATAAGTAGCCCAGCCCAAAGCAAGTTCCGAAAGGTCACCGGTACCAATTACCATTCCCCAAGTCTGATTGGCAATATCCATCAAAATCTGGGTACGTTCCCGCGCTTGTGCATTCTCATAAACTACATCATGTACGTCGACATCATGGTTTATATCCTTGAAGTGCTGAACACATGCTTCTTTTATACTAACCTCGCGCACTGTAATTCCTAGAGAGTTCATTAAATTGATTGCATTGGTATAGGTACGGTCGGTTGTTCCAAAGCCCGGCATGGTCACTCCGATAATTCCTTTACGCGGCCATCCCAATTTATCAAAGGTCTTGACACAAACCAATAACGCCAATGTAGAATCCAGTCCACCGGAAATACCCACAACGGCACTCTTTGCTTGGGTATGTAACAATCGTTGTGCCAGTCCGGAAACTTGGATAGAAAACACTTCTTCACAACGTTCATCCAATGTAGGTCCCTGCGGTACAAACGGGTGGGGATCGAAAGTACGCGTCAGATTTAAATCCTTGCTATTAATATATTCCGTAGAAATACGCACAGGAAGCTGCGAAGCAGAATTCGCACGACAAGCAGCAAATGTAGTATTCACCCGGCGTTCTATGCGCAAGTGTTCCACATCAATATCGCTAATCACAACCTGCTCTTCAAACGAAAAACGTTTATTTGCTGCCAATAACGAGCCATTCTCATAAATTAATCCATTTCCGGCAAATACTACATCAGTAGTTGATTCGCCAAAGCCGCATGAACTGAAGACATAACCCGCAATACAACGAGCCGACTGCTGGCTAATAAGTGAACGCAAATAGCTATGCTTGCCAATACCTTCATTATCTGCCGAAAGATTGAACAATAATTCAGCTCCCTGCAATGCCAACTGAGAACTCGGTGGAATTGGCGCCCATAAGTCTTCACAAATTTCTATTCCGAACGTCGTATCTGCCGTATCAAATAACAGATTTCTTCCCATCGGTATTATTTGTCCGCAAAGGCGTACGCTAGTTTCAGACACTTCGGTAGCAGAAGTAAACCAACGTTTTTCATAAAATTCTTTATAATTAGGAAGATAAGTTTTAGGAATCACTCCCAGCACTTTACCTTTCTGAATGACAACTGCCGTATTTAGCAGAACACCATTCAAAGCAACCGGCATACCTAGTATGGAAATGATATCCATCTGACGTGTATTATTCAGTATCTGTATCAAACCCATTTCCGCCTCTTCAAGAAGAAGCTGCTGGGCAAAAAGGTCACCACAAGTATATCCGGTAATACACAACTCAGGAAATGCAATGATTTGCACACCTTTTCCGTCGGCAATAATTATTTCTTTTTCAATCTGTCCGGCATTGAACTTACAGTCCGCCACCTTAACACGGGGTACAGCCGCCGCTACTTTTACATATCCGTAGTTCATAAGGATGCTATTAGTTATTCGGTGACAAAAATACGGCAATTTATCAATAAACACAAAATAATCATCCTTTTCACTTTGAAGTTCAACGAATAACTAGTATTTTTATCAACTCAAATACACGGAATCTACTTTACCCTTATGGAGATATATCAACGCAAACTACTACTCACACTGTCGTTGCTTGTAGTAACATGCCTGACAGTATCGGCTAATAATAAAGACTATGCACTTATCTTGAATTCCATCAATCTGGAAGAAGGATGGGTGAAGAATTTTGATACGGAATTGAAAGAACGTTTTAAAACGGAAAAGGATCTGGAACTAAAAAGTTATTTTTTGTCTGTCCCCTTATTAAATAGTGAAGATGAAGTCAAGCAACTTCAAGAAAGAGTCTTAAAGACATATCCCATTCCCCCCAAAGTAGTATTGATCGTAGGTGATCCAGGATGGCTTGTTTGTGCTTCCCTCTTCGACGGGCCTTGGAAAAATATCCCTATCATCTTATGTTATTCGCGTAATAGGGTTCCGAAAGACCTCAACACCCTGTTAACCAAAGCTATATTAACAGACGACAATAGTATTCCTATTGAGGATTTCAACAAACGTTATAATATTACCGTACTAAGACAACCTTACTTTATTGAAGAAACCCTGAAGTTAATAAAACACCTTCAACCCGGGGTTAGCCGCATCGCCCTCATATCAGACTATCGCTATATCAGTGTAGTTACTCAAAACTCTATCAAAAAGATTATCAAGGAGAAGTATCCCACACTAACTTTTGAAAATTTATCATCCAGTACACTCAGTACCGAACAGCTATTAGATACATTGGGAAGCTATAACCAAGAAACCGGTGTCATATATTATTCTTGGATACGTCCATATACCAATAAAAACAGTTTCTATTTGTCCGACCATCTGAAGAAGGTACTTCCTACCTTCCTATCAACTCCTGTGTTTACATTGGCAGATCTGAATTTACATGAAAATCTTTATGCAGGCGGCTATTACATTTCTGCATCGGACTTTACTGATACAGCTATGTCTATTATTCATCGCGTCATAAATGGAGAAGCTGCCTCCTCTATTCCGTATCAAGATGGTGGTACTCCTCACACTTACCTCAATTACGCCGACTTACAATGGTGTAACATTCCCGAAAACTTATATCCCACTGATGCTATCTATTATTTCAAGCCACCCTCCTTTTACCAAAAATATGCAACATATATCTGGATGAGTTGTATTTTCACCCTATTGCTCATTGCCGTATACTTATATTTATCCAATCGTTCGAAAAATGCAGAAAGAAAAATAAAGAAAGAATTAATCAATGCCAAAGAACGCGCGGAAGAATCTGACAGATTAAAATCTGCATTCCTTGCCAACATGAGCCATGAAATCCGTACTCCACTCAATGCTATAGTAGGTTTTTCCAGCATACTTGCCGAAACAGCCGGCACCGCAGAAAATAAAGAATATATTCGTATCATTGAAAACAATAACCATTTGCTGTTACAACTCATCAATGATATTCTCGACCTCTCAAGAATAGAAGCAGGATCACTGGATTTTGAATATAGTAATGTAGATATCAATCATTGCCTTAAAGAACTTGCAAATGTTTTTTGCTTACGCATGCCGCCAAATGTAAAATGTCTCGTAGATACACCACTTACCGAATGTATCGTTTATATAGAGAAAAATCGTGTAATGCAGATACTAGGCAATTACATTTCCAATGCGATCAAATATACTACTAAAGGCAGTATTACCATTGGCTACTATTTACCTGAAAGTTATAAGCTACGCCTTTTTATCCGAGATACCGGATGTGGAATAGCTGCTGACAAATGCCAGTTAGTTTTTGAACGCTTCGTCAAACTGGACAGTTTCAAACAAGGAACCGGATTAGGACTATCAATCTGCCGAATGCTTGCCGAAAAAATGAATGCAACTGTCGGAGTAGATTCCAAAGTGGGTGAAGGGACCGAATTCTGGTTAGAACTACCCTATCAATTGCTAACCGAAACCTCCAATAGTTTTAATGAAAAGATAAAAACTTTTTCTTAATTTTGTTTGGCAAATCGGAAGAAGTGTCTATCTTTGCAAAAGAAATAAACTTGTAATTATTACAAGTTTGAATCATTAAAGAAATGAATGTAATAGAACAACTGCAAAATCATAACATAAAACCTTCCGTACAGCGTATAGCAATTATGGGATATTTGATGGAGCATCGTACACATCCTACAGTGGATGAAATATATACAGCATTATCTCCTTCTATCCCCACTCTTTCTAAAACAACTGTCTATAATACATTGAAGTTGTTGAGCGAACAAGGAGCAGCACAGACTCTGACTATTGATGAACGAAATACATGCTATGATGCAGATACCTCCACACATGCTCATTTCCTATGTAGACATTGCGGCAAAATTTATGATTTGAGCAATGATAATAATACCAAGAAGGTAGAAGACATGAATATGGATGGTCACGATGTACAAGAGATCCACTTTTATTATAAAGGGATTTGTAAACAGTGTATAGAAAACGAACGTTTGATTAAAATAAAGAATAACTAATTCAACTAATTTTTAAGAAAAATGAAAAAATTTAGATGTACTGTCTGCGGTTACGTATATGAAGGAGACGCAGCTCCTGAGAAATGTCCTTTGTGTAAAGCTCCTGCTAGCAAATTTGTTGAAGTTGAAGAAGCAAAAGCTGACGGTCCGTTGGTATTCGCTGACGAGCATGTTATCGGCGTAGCTAAAGGTTGCGACGACGAAATGATTAAAGACCTCAACAACCACTTCATGGGTGAATGTACTGAAGTTGGCATGTATTTGGCAATGAGCCGTCAGGCTGACCGTGAAGGTTATCCTGAGGTAGCAGAAGCTTTTAAACGTTATGCATGGGAAGAAGCAGAACATGCTTCAAGATTTGCTGAACTGTTGGGCGACTGTGTATGGGACACCAAAACTAACCTTGAAAAAAGAATGAATGCTGAATCCGGCGCTTGCGAAGACAAAAAGCGTATTGCTACACGTGCAAAAGCTTTGAACCTCGATGCTATTCATGATACAGTTCATGAAATGGCTAAGGATGAAGCTCGTCATGGTAAAGGTTTTGAAGGTTTGTACAACCGCTACTTCAAGAAATAATCAGATTACATAGTAATGAAAAGGAAGGGACTGCTATTTATAGTAAGTCCCTTTTTTATTATGAGTTATTAGTTATAACTTTTTTTGTTTTCTCATGTCACGTTCTTGTTTC
Source organism: Bacteroides sp. (assembly GCF_030151085.1). Classification (GTDB taxonomy): domain Bacteria; phylum Bacteroidota; class Bacteroidia; order Bacteroidales; family Bacteroidaceae; genus Bacteroides. The sequence continues at coordinate 80,453 of NZ_JASLER010000034.1, forward strand.
TCATTCGTCTTATCTGTGTAAATGGAACTCAAACAATTCAAAATAACCGTTCTTCCACTACGTGCCAAGTTACTGAATTACGCACGTAAGTTAACCGACGAACCGGAAGATGCAGAAGATGCCATTCAAGAAGTACTGCTCAAGCTATGGAACAAAAGACTTGAGCTGGAACAATACCGAAGCATTGAAGCATTTGCCATGACGTTGACACATAACCTCTGTATGGATATGTGGCGAAGCAAGCGCACCAACAATCTGTCACTGGATGTTGTACAGGCCGTTGCTCCTACCGGAACACCGGAACGATTATTAGAGATTAAAGATGAAATCCGCTTGATGCACGAAATCATAGATTCGTTACCCCCACTTCAGCGCACCATTATGCGAATGAAAGATATAGAGGAGTACGAAACAGATGAAATCGCAGAGATTACCGGCTGCGGAGCAGAAGCGATTCGCAGCAATTTGTCAAGAGCCAGAAAAAAGGTAAGAGACATTTATCTACAAACTATACAAGAAAGGAAAAGGAGAAATGAGCCATGAAGATAGATGAACTATTAAATAAATATTTTGAAGGAGAGACTTCTTGCGAAGAAGAACGCGAATTGCGCCGTTACTTCACGGAAGCTAATGCAATACCGGAGCATTTGCAAATGTACCGTCCACTATTTGCTTGTCTGGATAAAGAGGCCAAAGCACATCAATCTCTTCCCCAAGAAGCTGAGAATAAAAAGGCTAAGACAAGGCATCTCATTCCCCGTCGCCTATATTATACTATAGGTAGTATAGCAGCCGGATTACTTATACTTGTTGGTATAGCCAATCTTTATCAGCAAATAGCAGTCACTCCGACCGACTATGTCGTTATTAACGGTAAACGCTACACCGATGCCAAGACTATACATGAACAGGCTCTTTCCGCCTTTCAGGATGTAAGTATGAGTCAAGAGGAAGTTCTTGAGTTAATGTTTGAATAATAAAGGACCAATAGATATGTTTATGAAAAAACTTATTCGCACCACATTATGCTGCCTATTGCTACTATGTAGTACTACTGCCCTATACGCCCAACAGGGGCTACAGATAGCCACTATATTCCAGAAATACGGCAATCAGAAAGGAGCTACTTATGTAGAACTCTCCAAAATGTTATCGAAAGAATGGGACATAACCCATTACAAAAGCCTGAAACTGGACAAAGCAGCAAAAGCATTACCGGACATCTATCAATGCCTGGAAGCTGATAAACAAAACGCAAAGAAAATAAAAGAAGTAATAACTAACGGTGAAATACAGTCCGGTTATTATCAACTTCCGGCGCTCAAAGGAAATATCAACCGATTTATCCTTTTCCGTAATGGCAAGAAAGGAGACGCAACACTTATCTATATCGAAGGCGAGATAGACAGTGATGATCTTGTCACCCTGATGTTCAGTAAAGAATAAAATTCCTGAACTATATAAAGTAGTCTATTATCAATTAAACAAATAAAGTTATGAAACACATGTTTTTATTATTTCTCCTCATGACTTCTCTATCAGTCATGGCTCAAGAAAGTATTCCACAAGACACGACCATCTATCTGAATGGACGAAAAATGATTATCCGGGAAAACAATGGAAAGATCAAAGTGAAAATGTATGAAGCAAAAACAGAAAACGACACCATTGAGAATGCCCAAGTCTTTGAAGGTGTCTATCTGGATGGGCGCAGCATTGAGCGCACTACCACAGTTTCCGTCCCCTTTGTGAAGAAAAAAAAAGGATTCTATTCTTTCGACCCGCATTATCCTGCTATCTATTTCGGTTTTAATAAATTAGGCGGACAAGCATTTCGCTATTCAGCAGAAGTACCGCAAATCGGAACTAAATCATGGGAATGGGGCATCAATCCTTTCTCAGGAGGTATAGCCATCACAAGAGACAATCACTGGGGAATAACCTCTGCATTAGGACTTGCACGCATGGTTTACAAATTGGATAACAACTATGGCTTTGAGAAGATTGACGGTATCACAGTTTGTCAACCGGCAGCAGAAGGAATTGAATATAAAAAAAGCTGGTTGAGATACTGGGCATTCCGAGTACCCGTTAGTTTGGAATGGCAAACAAAGTTTGGTAGCAGTCGTGCCTTTATTACTGCTGGTGTAGAAGCAGAATGGCGTGTTGGTATTAAATCACGAGCAAAATATGATGGTGACAAGCATACCCTTAGTAGTAATCTGAATGCAAATCCATTAGGACTTAACATGCTGCTGCAAGCCGGCTATGGTAGCTTTGCATTTAACGCCCGTTTCGCACTCACTCCGTTATTTGAAAAGAATAAAGGACCTGAACTATATCCTGCATCATTAGGTATTGGATGGTATTGGTAATTTACCAATCATTTAAATCATATAAACTTATACCCCTTTCGTATCTCTGTATTCCCAAATTCATAAGGGATAGAGAACGAAAGGGGTATTTCTTAAAAATTATTTGCAATAAAAGAAGTTTTGTTAGAAACGTACACCTAATGTTAGTAAAACCTGACTACGAGTATTAGTAACCTTAGTCACCGCCGGTCTTTCATTAGAGAATGCAAAAGGATAAAAATCTGCTTTCTGAGTAGAATACTTATAGGCTAAATCGGCATAGAACAATGAACCTCTATAACCAATACCCAATGTATAATTACTCAATGACTTAGCATTAGCAAAATCAGTATCCGTATTAATTGAATTCTCAGGAAGTACTTTTACAGCATCATCCTTATAGGCTGTAGAAGAATAATTGTAACCTAGACGAAAAGCAAACTGAGGGATTACCTTATACTCCGCTCCTAAACGGAAAGTATGCATTCCTTTTAGAGTCTGCTTCACTTGATTACTTTCAAAATCTATCTGCCCACCTTCAGGATAGTAAAATTTCATAGAAGACATATCTTCATACTCATATTCGGCACCCAAAGCCAAACTACTCCCCACGGTGTAACCCAAGCTAACATTATACTTCCACGGGGTATTCAAATCAAATTCGCGCTTCATATCATTGTCATACAATTGATAATAAGTGTCGGCCTTATAATGTTCCTGAGTTTCTTGTCCAGTTTCAAGATCTGTATACCAAAGATTTGACTGCAACACAGCACTGGTTCTATAGGTCAGACTATAAAAAGTCGGAGTATGAATAGCTAATCCAAAACGTAGCGGAGAGTCTTCAAAAGGACGGGCAATTATACCTAATTTAGCATTCCAGCCTATACCTTTAATACTATTCTCACTAGTAAGACTATAATCATCGTCATTTCCCAAATCTTCTGCATAAAAATAAGATTTATGGTAGTTTACGTCGGATGCACCTAAAGTAAAGCCAATGTAAACACGATCTTGAATATTGAAAGATACATTAAAATCATAATTATCAATACCTCCACGTTCTACACCACGATAATTAACATAAGGCTTAGTAGGATAATTAACAAAAGGCGAGTTATCATCACCCATCTCTATTAGTCCTGTATCAAAACCGAGAGCAGCTAACCAACCTACACGTTCATCATCATAAGGGTTAAGATCTTTATCTACTATTTCAGCAAGATCTGTACCACCAAAAAACATATTATTCGCTTGATTTACCATCAAATCCGTTTGCGAGAATCCCATTTGTCCCGCCATTGTAGTGGTGCGATTAAAAGTTTTTGCCTTTCGATAATTAAAACCGAAATTTACATAACGCAACGCTGTCTGATTACCAATCTTTGTAGAAATTACAATACCAGCATTATCAAGATTCCAACGGTTCCGGTTTGAATTGAAGGTTTGTCCACCTATCTTGCTATCAACGCCTATACTTGAATAGCCAAAGGTAAGCATTGCATCATTGCTACGATAAATTCCTATACCTGCAGGATTTGTACCCATGGTAGAAATATCTCCGCCTAATGCTCCCATAGCTCCACCCATTCCCACAAAGCGAGCTGTACCATTCAGGTCAGTTGTTGCAATATTGCCGGCATCGTATGCCGATTGCGCCCCTACACTTACACTTGCAAGCACAGCAAGGGCTATCAATGTTATTTTCTTTCTCATAATTTGACCTTTTTAGTTAAATATATACCATCATCTTCTGCGGGAAGAACCACCGCCTCCACCACCACTGGAACGGCTTGATCCACCACCGGAAGAGCTACCACCGGAAGACCGTGTACTACTGCCGGAAGAGAAACTTGAAGAAGAACGAGTATTAGTGCTACTATTATTATTATATGAACGTCTGCTACCTTCGTTAGAATAGCTACGTGAAGGTGTGGCTGACGAACCTCTGTTGTAAGTAGAAGCGGAACTCCTGCGAGTAGAAGTACCAGTAGGTGAAGTAGAAGAAGAACCTGTTCTAACTCCACTGCTACGACGAACACCTTCTACAGTACCGTTATTATAAGAACTGCTACGTGTACTACTCGGGCGAGTATATGTCGAACGGCGGGTAGAAGATGCATCCGTACGGGTTGATACTCCAGAACGTGTTGAAGCAGAACGTGTACCTACCACGCGGCGAGTTGTTTCACCCGAACTACGACGTACAGTTGTACCTGAATTACCTACAGAGCTACGGCGTACAGTTTGTCCACCATTCACAGCACTACCCGAAGAACGGCGAGTTGTACTACCTACACTGTTCCGAGTTGAATAAGATGGTCCTGTAGAACGACGATTGGTATAAACGCTACCGCGTCCCCAGTTACTACCGCCTCCCCAGTGTCCACCACCAGGATACCATCCGCTACCGGGATAGTGGTGATGATGATGGTGTCCCCATCCATACCAGCCACCGCCGTACCAGCCGCCCCAACCGAAGCCCCAGCTAGGACCATACCAGTTGTTCCAACCATATCCATAATTAGGATAGCCACCCCATCCGTAGGAGTTATAACGCCAATCCCACCATAAACGATTGCTAAACGTTGGGAATGCATAAGCATACATACCGTCGCTATATACGTTCCAGTCCCAAGAGTTCAGACCATAAACAACATCCCAATAAAGCGGGCTGCTGATACTGATGGCATAACGTGGATTACGAAAACGAATAATACGGGTAGCATATTCGTAATCGTCCTGTGAACCATCAAATTGACCATTCACCCATTCACCATCCAGACCGGGTTCGGATTTCTCTTCAATATATAACGTATCATCTTCCATGACAAAATCATTATCACGGGAGTCGAAACGACGATTATATTCGTCTATATCACGAGTATTTCCTTTACGGTCTTTCACTACAACGGTCGTGTTACCCACTGATGAAGTAACAACTGTTGTTGACGGTCTATTTGACTTCACCACGACTTCTTCTACCGCAGTCTTTTTCTTCTCCTGCTTCACTTCCTCCTTCTTTTTGGAAGGCACGTAGTAAAGGTCGTCATCCACACTCTGTGCCGAAAGTGTCCACGGAAGGCACAAGGCGAAAAGCGATAAAAAAACAATCTTTTTCATATTCGTTGAGTTTATGTGTTTACAACTATGTATTTTCCTACGCCACAAAGATAACGCCGTAATTTACTCCATCGAACAGATTTTCCCGATAGATTTGTAGGGAATCCCCTAAATACACTACCTTTAAATAAAGTAGGCTGCATTTCAGAAATGCAATTTCAAGTAAACTTGATTGTATTCCTCTCAATTTGCACTACCTTTGTACGCAATTAAACAAATATACGCAGAAATAGGTTTGCCGCCTACGGTAAGCATCTGCATTTAACAAACAATCATATTCCAATGAAATATTTAGAATTTACCTTCCGTACTACTCCTTGTACTGAGATCGCAAACGACGTACTTTCCGCTGTTCTAGGCGAAGTAGGTTTTGAAAGTTTTGTTGAACAAGCTGATGGAATATCCGCCTATATACAAACGAACTTATACAAGGAATCAGCTTTAAAAGAAGCTCTTGCCGACTTCCCGTTACCTGATACGAAAATAGAATACAATTATCAGGAAGCAGAAGACAAAGACTGGAATGAAGAATGGGAAAAGAATTTCTTCCAGCCCATCGTCATCGGTGACCGTTGTGTGATTCACAGTACCTTTCACAAAGATGTACCCCATGCTAAATACGATATTGTAATCAATCCACAAATGGCGTTTGGAACAGGTCATCATGAGACAACCAGCCTTATCATCAGCGAACTATTGGATAGTGACCTTCAAGGGAAATCACTTCTCGACATGGGCTGCGGGACTTCTATTCTCGCTATCCTTGCCCGTATGCGCGGAGCTGCTCCCTGTACGGCTATCGACATAGACGAATGGTGCGTACGCAATTCTATCGAGAACATAAAACTGAACAATGTTGACAATATAGCTGTTTCGCAAGGAGATGCTTCGTCATTGGAAGGAAAAGGTCCATTCGATATAGTGATTGCCAATATTAACCGTAATATACTATTGAATGACATGAAGCAGTATATACGTTGTATGCACCCGGGTTCAGAGCTTTATATGAGCGGTTTCTATGTAGATGATATCCCCGTTATTCTGGCAGAAGCCGAACGCAACGGATTACAATTTGTACATCATCAGGAAAAGAACCGCTGGGCAGCAGTTAAACTACTCGTCCCTTAATGCCTCCACCGGTAAATCATTAGAAGAAGACATCAGTTACCTCATAGCATCACACTCTTTACACTATGGAGTAAAGGTGTTTACACTACTAGGTAACGACCGTTACATTACGAGGTAAAGGTCGTTACATTATGAGGTAATGGCATTTACATTAGTATGTAATAGATATGTAAATAGAACACATTGATAATTAGACATATCGCATATCAATTCTCATTATAAGAAAACACAATAATGACTATTTGTGCTGGCAGTGCTGGCAAAATAATTATTTTTGCAGAGTGAGTGCCTGCAATTCTTCTAATGTGCCGTTGAATACATTCAAGTCGACTTCTTTCTCAATGCCGGGCACATTACCTACATCGGTATGCTGCCAGAAGTGCCATTTGTTTTCGTATTTCACGGAATCTACGTAGTAATGGGCTATCCAATAAGGATATTTGCTGAAAATAGAGTCGCTAAGGTAGCGCAATTTGAATTTATAAGAAGTATAAAGGATAGGTTTCACCCCATAATGAGCCTCTACCCTATCAAGCCATGTCTTAACGGCTATTTTTAATTCCTTATCTGATTTCTTACCGGTGGTTTCTACATCGAGCACCGGAGGCAGATCACCTTTAGCAAGCTGTACCGTACGGATAAAGAAATCGGCTTGCTTGCGTGCATCAGTTTTAGGAATAAAATAATGGTAAGCACCGCGGATAAAACCATGCTTGCGTGCCTGACCAAAGTTTTGTGAAAATGTATCATCTCCATGATCACCGCCTTCGGTAGCTTTCATAAAGATAAAGTGAAGAGGAAATCGGACATCTTTATTGTTTGCCAGCTTTTCCCAGTCAATGTCTCCCTGATAGTGGGATACATCTAGGCCATGTATATCATACTCCGTAGGCATACATACACCATAACCTTTCTCACCATGACAAGGTTTCCAGCGATAAGCGTACGGACGGATGAAGAACCAATAAAATCCGGCCGAAAAAACAAGAACGATACAGATAGCCAAGATATTGCGCAACCACGTGGGCATGGTGTGCACTTTCTTATTCTTCTTGTTTCGTGTAGAAGGAGTGCGACGAACAGCAGATTTACGACGGGTATTTGTATGGGGTTTAGCAGGCATATAAGCGTATAGTTAAAAGAAGAACACAAATTACGCAAATTACACAAAATAGAATTTGCGTAATTCAGGTAATTTGTGTCCTATATCTACAATTGGTTACAAGATTTACTTACCTTGTTCCAATTGCAAAGTCTTAGTCGGCTGGTCACAAACTTCTGTAGGACCGAAGTACTGGATAGGACCCGGATATACATAGTCTGTTTTCATAGCCCAACATTCACGTTTTGCTGCGAATGTTTTGAAAGGAGCACCATCCAGTTTCACCAAAGCTTTCTGGATAACCGGTTTCATTTCGCCGTGACGACGTTCCATGTTCATCATCATTGTGATGGGCACACCGCCAGCAATCCATTCGGCAGCAGGAGCAGTGGTATTGCGTACAGAAGACATATAACCAGTCTTGCCGTTAGCAATCAACATAGATGCTGTGAATCCCAGTGAGTAGCAGTAGTCAGCATCGTAGTTTGACGGAGCTGCACAACGTCCTTCGTAACCGAAGAAGTGGTGCTGAGCTGCAAACTTACCGGTGAACTTACCGTCTTCTTTCCATTGAGCCAACTTCGTACCTACCATTTCTGAAAGCAACTTTTCAGTTTCGATCAATGATACCTGTACGTTTCCGTGCGGGTCACGATCCAATGACAACTGACGAGCTACTGTCTCGGGCAAACTTGCATAAATTGCAGAGTTTTCCGGAGAGAGTTTACGGATGATATAGTCACGTTGGTGTGATTTCTTGATTTGAGCAAATTCTTCTGCGTTAGCAGCAAGGAAGTCGTTCAACTCAGAAATCAGACGCTTCATGGCAGGAATAAATTCTACCAGACCTTCGGGGATAAGAACTGTACCAAAGTTGTTGCCTTCAGCAGCACGATTGGCTACACACTGAGCGATGTAAGTTACTACATCATCCAAAGACATATCCTTTGATTCAACTTCTTCAGAGATGATACATACGTTAGGTTGTACCTGCAAAGCACATTCCAGTGCGATGTGAGAAGCCGAACGACCCATCAATTTGATGAAGTGCCAGTATTTGCGGGCAGAGTTACAGTCGCGTTGGATATTACCGATTACTTCAGAGTAAACCTTACAAGCGGTATCGAAACCGAAAGAAGTCTCGATCATTTCGTTCTTCAAGTCACCGTCGATAGTCTTCGGACAACCGATCACCTGTACGCCGGCGTTGATAGCTGCATAGTATTCAGCCAATACACAAGCATTCGTGTTAGAGTCATCACCACCGATAATTACCAATGCAGAGATACCCAATTGGTTAAGGATTTCAAGACCTTTGTCGAACTGTTCTTTTGTTTCCAGCTTTGTACGTCCTGAACCGATGATATCGAAACCACCAGTGTTACGATATTCATCAATGATATCAGAAGTCAATTCCATGTAGTTGTGGTCAACCAAGCCACCAGGGCCAAGGATGAAACCAAACAGTTTGCTATCTGCATTCAGCTTCTTGATACCATCAAAAAGACCTGAAATCACATTATGTCCACCCGGTGCTTGTCCTCCTGAAAGGATTACACCTACATTGATAGCAGGACAATTCACATTCTCGTCTGTAGCTTCGAACTTAATCAAAGGCATACCGTACGTATTAGGGAAAAGTTTCTGAATCGCTTCCTGGTCAGCAACAGATTGAGTAGCAGCGCCGATAGTGGCTTTTACGTTTGCTTTCAATGCTGCGGGAAGTTTGGGCTGATAAGCAGCCCTTGCAATTTGCAATGCACTTTTAGTCATTTCTCTTAAATATTTAAAGATGTTAGTAAAGTTCCTTCTAAAAAGCGTCGCAAATTTCGTCTTTTTTCAGAAGATATGCAAACAGGAACAGTGAAATAATATGAGAAATGGTAATTTATCACTTTTCTGCAAAAAAAATAAGAGATAAAGTATGGTAACCTAATTTTTTGCACTATCTTTGTAGCAGAGTTTGGATTACGTATTTTTATCGCATAGTTCTTCTTATTATAAAGCAGGTCCTTTACAAGAAATTACCTCCTCACTCCAACATTAATATTTATTTAAATAAAAAGTAAAAATGAACATTTACATTTCAGGTTTAAGTTATAACACCACTGAGGCTGACTTAAACGATTTATTTTCAGAGTACGGAGAAATTTCTTCTGCTAAGGTAATTATGGACAGAGAAACCGGAAGATCTAGAGGATTTGCTTTTGTAGAAATGCCCGATGATGCAGCTGCTCAGAAAGCTATTGACGAACTTAATGGTGCAGAATTTGACCATAAGACTATCGCTGTAAACGTTGCACGTCCTAGAGAAGAAAGACCTCGCAACGGTGGTGGTTACAACCGTGGTGGTGGTGACAGAAGAGGCGGTAACGGCGGCGGTTACAATTCAAGAAGATATTAATATTATATATCTACATAAAAAAGCAGGAGACTCCGAAAAGTTTCCTGTTTTTTTTATGACTCTATTTATCGTCTATCATTCTATTTGCCATCCCCCACCCAAAGCCTTATAGACATTTACTACAGCAATAAGTTCGTCACGAATAGCATTACTCACTCCAATCTGAGCATCGAAATACCCACGTTGTGCATCGAGCACATCCATATAATTGATAACCCCATTGATATATTGCAACTGGGCCAAATCTACATAACTTTTGGCAGATCGCTCCAATTTTGTGCGCAACTGATAGACTTCTTTGATTTTATTGAAATCCACAATCGCATTCTTAGCTTCCTTAAAAGCTTTCAATACCGTCTTCTCATAACTATAAACTTCGGCTTCGTATGATGCCTTTTGCGCTTTTAGAGCGGCTCGATTCTTTCCCCATCCAAATAGTGGAGCAAGCATAGCACCACTCAACAAGGAATAGGGCGATTGCAGGAAGTTGGACAGACCATCACTCTCCAATCCAAACTGACCGGTTAGAGCCAAACGGGGAAACATATTAGTATAGGCGACTTTCACACGAGCATGTTCTGCCCTTAGTTGTTGCTCTGCAGCCCGGATATCAGGACGCCGTTCCAGTAAATCAGAAGAGAGTCCGACTGGTAAAGATTCCGGCACATTGAGTTCTTGCAAAAAACGACTACGAGCAATCCGGGTAGGAAATTCTCCGGCAAGAAAAGCTATATCATTTTCTTTTATGGAGATACGTCTTTCCAAATCCGGCACAAGTGTAGCTGTACGAGCTAACTCCACCTGTGCTTGCTGATAGGAAGTCTCGGAAGTCAATCCACCTTCAAAACGAATACGTGCCAAACGCACACCTTCTTCACGAGCCTTCTGTGTCTGACGTACAATTTCTAATTCTGTATCAAGAGCTACCAATTCATAATAAGCCTGGGCTACCTCAGCAACAATCGTCATACGTAAGGCACGTTGTGCCTCAACACTTTGCAAATACTCGGCTACTGATGCCACCTTCTTCCATCGCAGATTCCCCCAAAGATCAAGTTCCCAGGAGAGAAGAGCTTTAGCTTCGTATGTATTTCCAACATCACGGTTATGTCCACCATAATTTTCTACTTCACGTTCGGCAGTTATTTCACCATTGAGTTGAGGTAACAGATTGGCAACACTAATGCGCTTCTGTGCAGCCATCTCTTTGACGCGAGCAGCTGCAATAAGCATATCTTTATTATATTCCAAAGCCTGGTCAATCAAGCTACGCAAAGTATTGTCAGTATATACGGACTGCCATTGCCGATCGGCAATGCTTGCACTATCTTGCTCGTGTACCAAGCTATCCGGAAGTGTCATTACCGGACGGACATAACTCTTACCTACTTTGCAGGAGGCAAATATCAACACGCTCAATAGTAAGTATATGTATATTCTATATTTTCTCATAAATCATCTTTTTTTTAAGTCAATCAATCTTTCTTGATCTTTTGTTGCACCTTTGCTTTCGTCTTATAAATCATCACGAAGAAGAACGGCACAAGTACAATACCAAAAACAATAGCAAATATCATTCCGAAGAATACACCTGTCCCAATAGCCTGGCGACTGGCAGAACCCGGTCCACTAGCCAACACCATTGGTAGCATACCCAAAACAAAAGCCAAAGACGTCATTAAGATAGGACGAAAGCGAAGTTGAGCTGCATGAATTGCAGACTGTACCAAATCTCCTCCCGCATCAACCTGAACTTTAGCAAATTCTACGATTAATATTGCGTTCTTTGCCGCCAATCCCACTAACATAACCAAACCAATCTGAAAATAGATATCATTCTCCAAGCCACAAATCGCAACACCCAAATATGCCCCCAAAGCAGCAATCGGTAAAGAAAGCAATACAGCAACAGGAACTGTCCAACTTTCATATTGTGCAGCCAGAAAAAGGAAAACAAAGAGAAATACTAATGTAAGCACCAAACCTGTTTGACCACCGGCTTTCTGCTCCTGATAAGAAAGACCACTCCATTCCAAACCTATATTATCGGGTAAGTGGTCTTGTGCAATTTTCTCCATTATTTCCATAGCTTGCCCAGAACTGTAACCTTGTGCAGCCGATCCCCGGATTACAGCAGTAGTAAACATATTAAAGCGCTTGATACTACCCGGTCCTGTAGTATAAGAAGCATTACCCAGAGATGTCAATGGCACCATAGCCCCATTAGACGCTTTTACAAAGAATAAATTAATATTATCCTTGTGTTCCCGATAGGGAGCCTCCGCTTGGATATACACCTTATATATACGATTAAACATATTGAAATCGTTTACATATACCGAACCTGTATAAGCTTTCATAGTAGAGAATACATCCGCCAAAGGTACTCCGAGCATCTTCACCTTATCACGATCCACATCGAAATAGAGTTGTGGAATTTCCGATTGTAACGATGAAGAAAGACCCGCCAACTGTTTATCTCTTTGAGCATAGTACATCAATGTATCTGCCGCCTGTACCAAGTCATCCAAAGTTGCGTCACCGCGTGCCTCAAGCTGTAACTCAAAGCCACCCGACGTACCTAAACCCGGAATCACAGGCGGAGTGGAAAGATAAACTTTACATTCAGGATATTCCTTCAAATCTCTTTCTACATTCGACATAATTTTATTAATCGAAGTTCCTTTACGTTCTTCCCAGGGTTTCAGGATAACAGTCAGTTCGCTACGTGCCTGGTTGCTACCTACACGTGGACTACTACCCGTTACATTCTGTATATATGCTACGTATGGATTCTTTTCCAAGTACTTCACCGCACGATCAGTTACGGCACGAGTACGTTCCAAAGTTGCACCTTCCGGTAATTCCAATTCTATTTTGAAATACCCCTGATCTTCTGTCGGCAGGAAACTGGTAGGTACCATCCGATGAATAATGAAAATAGCCACCAACACCAAGCCGAAAGTACTCATCAGTCGCTTCGGGTTCTTGATTACCCGGCTAATAACACCGATATATTTATGATTTCCGATATTCAGCCATTCATTGATTTTTCGGAAAACAATGTTTTTCTTCTTTCCGCTATCTGGTTTTAGGATAAGTGAACACATCACAGGACTGAGCGTCAAAGCTACTACCGTAGATAGCAAAACGGAAACCGCAATTGTAATAGTAAACTGACGATAAAGTTGTCCGGTAATTCCGCTCAGGAAACTAACCGGAACAAATACGGCGCAAAGCACCAATGATGTAGCAATCAGAGCACTTGCCAGCCCGGTCATTGCCTTCTTGGTAGCTTCGTATGGAGATAGTTTTTCCGTCTCCATTAAATGTTCCACATTTTCTACTACAACAATGGCATCATCCACTACAATACCAATAGCCAGAATTAGACCTAGTAGCGTCAGTATATTTAATGAGAAACCGAAAATAAGCATGAAACCAAATGTACCGATCAGAGAAATAGGTACTGCTACAATTGGTATCAAAGTAGCCCGCCAGCTTTGTAAAGATAGGAATACCACCAATACCACTAATATCAATGCTTCAAACAAAGTTTTATATACTTCATGAATAGATTCAGAAATATAAGTAGTCATATCGAATGGTATCTCATAACTCATACCTTCGGGAAAACTGGCACTGATTTCTTTCATAGCCTCCTTTACATTCTTCGCCACTTCCATCGCATTGGCACCGGGAAGCATATAGATACCAAGAACAGCAGCATTCTCTCCATTAATGCCGCTCTCAGTGCTATACGATGAAGCTTCGAGTGACACACGGGCAACATCACGCAAGCGAATAATAGACCCATTAGAGTTCGCACGTACCACAATATCCTCAAACTGGCTCACAGAACTCAGACGTCCTTGTGTAGTAATAGGAATGGTAATATCCAGTCCTGTTACCGGTTGTTGCCCTAAGACACCGGCAGCAGATTCACGATTTTGATCCTTCAAAGCATTCTGCAAATCCTGAACAGTCAACCCGAAATTTGCCAGCTTATCAGGCATCGCCCAAATCTGCATGGCATAGTAACGGCTACCAATATTAGAAACCCGTCCTACACCAGGAATTCGACGTAATAAATCAAGTACATTGATTGTTGCAAAATTACTTAAATATATTTCATCAAACTTTGGATCATTGGAAGTCAGACAGAGAGTCATCAACTGACTGGGTGCCTGCTTTTCCACCGATATACCGTTTTGAATAACTTCGGCAGGTAAACGGCTTTCTGCCAACTTTACGCGATTCTGTATTTCCACCGCTGCCAGAGCAGGATCGGCAGACACATCAAAAGTCACCGTAGCAGAAAAGCCTCCGGAATTGGAACTATTCGATTCCAAATACAGCATACCCGGAGTACCATTGATTTCTTGCTCAATAGGAGTTGCTACCGCTTGCGAAACAGTCAATGCACTTGCTCCCGGATAAGACGCACTGATTTTCACTACCGGAGGTGTTATTTGGGGATATTGATCTACAGGTAGCATTGTCAAACCAATGATACCGACGATAACAATCACAATCGATATCACCGCAGAAAACACCGGGCGATCTATAAAGAAACTTACTTTCATAATGTCATTACTTTGAGGGTTTGTTATCCTTTGCCTTATTCTCAGAAGAAACGCGCTTATTCAAGGAATCGGTCTGCTGATCTTCTTCCTTATCAAGAACTGCGGCTTGAGGACGTACTTTCATCCCCGGCGTCAACTTATGAAAACCTTCTGTCACCACTTGCTCTCCAGCAACCAAACCGCGTTCAACGACCCAATTATTTCCAAATTCGGGTCCTAGTTCAATAAAACGTTTTTCAACAATAGAATCACGGCGCATCACAAAAATATATGCCCCTCCCTTCTCAATAGTAACCGCTTTTTGAGGAACAGCAACAGCTCCCTCACGTACATCCAACAACAATTTCACTTTTGTAAATTGCCCAGGTAACAAAACCCGATTAGGATTCGGCATTTCAGCACGTACAGAGAACGTTCCTGTTTGCGGGTCAACCTGAGGTTCCGCAAAATCCACATAACCCTTATAAGGATAAACAGTATTATCAGCCAGAGTGATCGTTATATTCGGTTGCCAGGAACGTGTGGAGTCCTGACGACCTATTTCAATATTACGCTCCTTACTTTTCAGATAATCCAAACCGGTCATACTGAAATCTACCAGTACGGTATCACTTTTAACGACTGTAGCCAATAAGGACTTTCCTCCCGGTCCTACTAAAGTGCCTAAATCCACATTTCTTTCACTAATATGTCCCGACAATGGTGAGCGAACCAGCGTATAACCTAGTTCCAACTCTGCCTGATCCAAATCCGCCTGACTCATGGCAACCGAAGCTTCCGCCGTTTCGTATGCAGCCTGTGCATTATCCAAGTCCAGTTGACTGGCGGCATTCTGAGCATACAGCGGGCGAATGCGTTCCAAATCACGTTTTGCTTTCAGAGCCTGTGCTTCGTCTTTCTTCAACTGTGCACGAGCCTTATCAGCTTTAGCGCTGTACTGATCACGGTTAATCACAAATAAAACCTGATTCTTGTTAACATACTTACCTTCTGCAAAAAGCATACTTTCCAAATATCCTTCTACACGTGCACGCACTTCAACAAACTGTTGCGCACGAATACGTCCCACATACTCACCATATATTTCAACATCTCCTTTTTCAGCAGGTGCTATGATAACTGTAGGTGGTTCCGGCTGAACCTTTTTCGGCCAAGTAAAAATGATATAACCTGCCAATAACACGATCATGCAGGAAATCATTATTATTAATCTTTTTCTCTTTAATCTGAACTCTCTTTTCGTAAAAAATAGTCTCATGCTTGTCTGTTTAATAAATTTAACCCTGTATTCAATACCTATAAAAACAAATCCGATGCCAAACTTCTACAATACAGTCTATATTTTGCAGTAAACCACTGATTATCAAAACACAAAAGTACTATCAAATAAATATTCCATTCTTCTATCCTACACTCAATTTGTAGAATAAGTCTACAGCTGTAGAACATTTCCACAATCTCCCTCTGGAATTAAAAACACATAAAATACCATTATTCCTCTTCATTCATTAATAAAAACATTATCTTTACCGAAAATAATTCAGATTATTCACTTAAAACGTAAAGATTATGGCAAGTAGAAGAACTTTAAAAAAGAATATAAATTATATCGCAGGCGAACTTTTTACAGAATGTATGGTACACAATCTATATGTACCTGGAACAGACAAACAGAAAGCTGATGAGTTGTTAGGTGTGATCTTGAACATGCAAGATGAATTTATTAGCCGCATCAGCCATACAGAACCCGGTAATGTAAAAGGTTTCTACAAAAAATTACGCGTTGACTTCAATGCAAAAGTTGACGAAATTATTGACGCAATGGGCAAATTGAAATAAGGATGAAGAAAACCATCTATAGCTTTATTTATTATCGCCTGTTAGGCTGGAAGACCAATGTGACGGTACCAAACTATGATAAATGCATTGTTTGTGCAGCACCACATACATCTAACTTGGATTTATTCATCGGTAAACTATATTATGGCGCTATTGGTCGTAAAACCAGTTTTATGATGAAGAAAGAATGGTTCTTTTTTCCTTTAGGACTTTTGTTCAAAGCAGTTGGCGGCATTCCTGTAGATAGAGGACGTAAATCGTCATTGGTAGACCAAATGGCACAAAAGTTTGCAACAAGCAAGCATTTTCATTTGGCTATCACTCCCGAAGGAACTCGTAAAGCAAACCCTAACTGGAAAAAAGGCTTCTATCACATTGCACTTAAAGCACAAGTGCCTATTGTATTAGTCGGTATTGATTATCCTACGAAAACAGTCAGTTGCACCAAGGCTATAATGCCTAGTGGAGATATGGAGAAGGATATGCGCGAGATAAAGCTCTATTACAAAGATTTCAGAGGTAAACATCCCGAAAATTTCTCTATCGGAAATATATAATTACCATGTCCCCACTAAGTATCAGTATCCTGCAAACGGATATTGCTTGGGAAAATAAACAAGACAATCTCCGTCGTCTTCACGAAAAGTTAGAAACACTTCGTGGAGCGACGGAGATTGTTGTTTTACCGGAAACATTTTCTACCGGATTCACTATGAATACCGATAACCTAGCAGAACCAGTGACCGGAAAGACAATAACAACACTACGTCAATGGGCAGCGGAATATCAAGTAGCCATTGCAGGAAGCTACATCGCTTACGAAAAAGATACAACGTCCACCCAATGTACTTCGTATTATAATCGTGCTTTTTTTCTCACGCCCGAAGGTGATGCCTACTATTACGATAAACGCCATCTCTTTCGTATGGGTAAAGAATCAGAGCATTTCATTGCCGGTAACAGTCGCCCTATCATCTCATATCGAGGATGGAATATTCTATTGCTGGTCTGCTATGATCTCCGTTTCCCGGTTTGGAGTCGTAACGTGAATAATGAATATGATCTAATGATTTATGTTGCTAGTTGGCCTATTCCCAGGCGAAAAGTTTGGGATATTTTGCTTCAAGCGCGCGCATTAGAGAACATAAGTTATGTCTGCGGGGTTAATCGCATTGGTACAGATGGCAATAATCAATCCTATAATGGAGGCAGTGTTATCTACTCTCATAAAGGAGATCTTTTGACCAGCATACCCGACAATGAAGAAGGAGCTGCTACAGCTATTCTTGAGCTTTCGTCATTAAGAGAGTTCAGAAAGAAATTTCCGGTATGGAAAGATGCAGACTCTTTTTCAATTGAATTTTGAGAATCTATTGTTCTTAACTCGTTATTTGTAATTCATAATTCTTATCTTATGGAACGAACTGAAATTAAATGTCGTATAGCAGATAAGCTATTCTATCTTTTACTACTTGTCAGTGTTTTGTCCTCTTGCAAAAGCACTCCCAAAGATATTATCCCCTCTGCAGAATATGCCCCATACATAAGCGCATATACAGGTGGAGTAATCTCACAAAACTCAAGTATACGCATTGAACTGGCACAAGACCAGCCGATGGTAGATTTGAACAATGAATTAAAAGATAACCCTTTCAGTTTTTCACCATCCTTGAAAGGAAAGGCTTATTGGATTAGCAATAACACTATTGAATTCGTTCCGGAAGAAGGAACTCTGAAACCTGGAAAATTTTATGAAGCAACCTTTCAATTAGGAGACTTTGTCGAAGTAGATAGTCGCTTAAAAGAGTTCAATTTTTCTTTTCGGGTGCAGGAACGTAACTTCACCTTGCTTACCGAACCCATCACAGTGACTGCTACCCAACCTGATGTAGTCAATGTGAAAGGAGAATTACGTTTCAGTGATACAGTGAAGAAAGAAGAAGTGGAAAAAATTCTTTCAGCTTATGGCAATGGAAAGAAAATCACAGTTAGCATCACTGCTACGGATAACCCTACCCGATACCAATATGATATAAATAGTATTCCTCGAGAAGCCGAAGACTATTCTTTAAAAATAACCGCCAACGGTTCGCCAGCTGGCATAGACCTACAACAAGAGGAAGAAATACTGATTCCTGCCAAGAATAAATTTCAGTTACTTTCAGCCAAACGCATAGATCAACCTGAAAACGGAATTGAAATTGTATTTTCTAATCCTATTTCAGTAACACAGGATTTAAAAGGATTAATTGAAATTCCGGAAATATCTTCTTCCATATTTCAGATAAAAGACAATAAAGTATATATCTATTTTGAAACAAACCAACTAGATAAACTTACCCTAAAGATAGACGAAGGAGTTAAGGACTATAAAGATAAATCACTTGATAAATCACATTCCATCTCTTTCAGTGAACTTAATCTGAAACCGGCAGTAGAAATGGCAACGACTGCTGCTATATTGCCGGATTCCAAAAGTTTGATTATCCCCTTCCGCGCCGTTAATTTGTATGCTGTAGACTTAAATATCATTCGTATTTATGAAAATAATGTATTGATGTTTATGCAAACTAACACACTTTCATCCGCTAATGAATTACGCCGTTCGGGAAGATTAGTCTATAAGAATACACTATGGTTAAGCAAAGATAGTTCCAAAGATGTTCATCGGTGGGAAGACTATTCAATAGACCTTGCCGGACTGATTCGTCAGGAACCCGGAGCCATTTATCGTGTTATCCTCTCATTCCGTCAGGAATATTCAGCTTATCCCTGTGGCGGAGCAGAAAATCAGAACATGAAGTTTGCAGATAATTCTGCCGCCAACGAACTTACCAAAGTAGGTGGAGGCACCCTATCAGAAGACGAAGAGAGCGATTGGGACACCCCACAAAGCTATTTTTATTATAATGGTGGAGTAGAAATGGATTGGAGTCAATACGATTGGAGAGAACGCAACAATCCATGCCATCCTTCCTATTATATGGATTCTGACAGAGCAGCTGCCTGCAATGTATTAGCATCGAACATAGGAATGATTGTGAAGCGGAACTCTTTAAATAAGTTATGGATTGCCGTAAGTAATATGTTGGATACTACACCGATCAGTAAAGCTAAACTAACTGTCTATAACTTCCAGTTGCAACCCATTGGCACCGGAGAAACAAATGGCGAAGGATTTGCGGAAATCACTCCGAAAAGTGTTCCATTCATTGTTGTAGCCGAATCGGATAAACAAAAAGCATACGTCCGTGTAGTAGATGGCGAAGAACAATCTGTCAGTCGCTTCGACGTAGGCGGTAAAGAAATTCAGAAAGGACTGAAAGGCTTTATCTATGGCGAAAGAGGCGTATGGAGACCGGGAGATACATTGCACATCACTTTCATCCTCGAAGATCGTGAGAAAAGAATACCCGACAAACACCCGGTAGCATTGGAAATATATAATCCAAGAGGCCAATTTTATACTAAAATGATCTCAACGCAGGGTTTGAACGGATTCTATACATTCAATGTAGCCACACAACCCGATGCCCCGACCGGATTGTGGAATGCCTATATCAAAGTAGGTGGCACCTCATTCCACAAAAGTCTGCGTATTGAGACCGTAAAACCGAACCGTCTAAAGATAAACTTAAGATTACCACAGAATATTATACAAGCTTCCGAGAAAGAGGTTCCCGTCACATTATCATCTGCCTGGTTGACGGGAGCTACTGCTTCACGCCTCCAAGCCAAAGTAGAAATGTCTCTATCTAAAGTCAATACACAATTTAAAAATTTCGGGCAATATATATTCAACGACCCTGCTACGGAATTTACAACCATCAAGAACGACGTATTCAGCGGGACACTGGATAGTGAAGGCAAAACAGCTTTTATGCTGAAACTTCCTACTGCTACAAATGCACCGGGTATGTTAAATGCCACACTAACCACCCGAGTGTTCGAACCCGGCGGAGATGCCAGCATCTTCACCCAAAGTGTGCCTTTCTCTCCCTTCTCGTCATACGTCGGCATCAATTTGAATCAACCGAAAGGTAAATATATTGAAACAGACAAAGAGCATCGTTTTGATGTTGTCACAGTAGATGCCAAAGGACAACTGGTTAATCGTTCCAACCTAGAATACAAGATTTACCGCATTGATTGGAGTTGGTGGTGGGAAGAACGGGAAGAATCGTTCGGTACATACGTCAACAGTAGTTCCATAACTCCCGTTGCCAGTGGAAATCTACAAACTTCTGGCGGAAAAGCAAGCTTCAAATTCAGAATAGACTATCCTGCCTGGGGACGCTATCTGATCTATGTTAAAGATAGAGAGAGCGGTCATGCCACCGGAGGTACTGTTTACATAGACTGGCCGGAATGGCGTGGACGCTCAAGCAAAACAGATCCCAGTGGCATAAAGATGCTTGCTTTCTCACTCGATAAAGATTCTTACGAGATTGGCGAAACCGCAACAGCCATCATTCCGGCTGCCGCAGGAGGACGTGCACTCGTTTCTTTAGAGAATGGTTCAACAGTGCTACAACGCGAATGGATTGAAATCAACAATCAAGGAGATACAAAGTATTCATTCAAAATAACTCCGGAAATGGCCCCGAATGTATATTTACATATCAGCCTGATACAACCTTACGCTCAAACGGTAAATGATTTGCCGATTCGTATGTATGGAGTTGTCCCGGTTTTAGTAACCGACAAACAAACCATTCTGCAACCTCAAATCAATATGCCGGAAGTATTGCGACCGGAAACAAACTTCAATGTAACCATTAGCGAAAAGAACGGTAAACCCATTACTTATACTTTGGCTATTGTAGATGACGGTTTGCTTGATCTCACCAACTTTAAGACGCCCAACCCTTGGAACGATTTCTATGCGCGTGAAGCATTAGGCATCCGCACTTGGGATATGTATGACGACGTATTAGGTGCTTCGACAGGACGCTACGCATCTCTGTTCAGTACAGGAGGCGATGAAATGCTGAAACCTGCCGATGCCAAAGCAAACCGCTTCAAACCGGTAGTGAAGTTTATCGGACCATTCTATTTAGGTAAAGGAAAGCAGCAGACCCATACCCTGAAACTACCTATGTACATAGGTTCTGTACGCACCATGGTAGTGGCAGGTCAAGCCGGAGCCTACGGAGAAGCCGAAAAAACATCCTTCGTACGCACCCCTTTAATGCTACTTTCAACCCTTCCCCGCGTCCTCAGCACACAAGAGGAGATAGCTGTACCGGTTAATATCTTCGCAATGGAGAAAGAGGTGAAAAATGCAACAATATCTATCCAGACTACCGGTGGTGGTGTACAGATAGTAGGTAATACCCAGCAATCCGTCACATTCAGCCAACCCGGAGACCAACTTGTATTCTTCAAAATAAAAACAGGTAGTAAAACAGGAAAAGCCACTATCCATTTTACAGCTACCGGAGGAGGACAACAAACCAAGGAAACCATTGAAATAGAAGTTCGTAATCCGAATCCTGCCGTAACACTATGCAACAGTCAATGGGTAGAAACAGGAAAGAGTGTCACCCTTCCCTATTCATTACAAGGTGCTTCCACTGCCAACAGTAATGTACGCTTGGAAGTTTCGCGCATACCTTCTGTAGACATCAGTCGCCGATTCGACTTCCTCTATAATTATCAACATAACTGTACGGAGCAGCTGACTTCCAAAGCATTACCATTGTTGTTTGTCAGCCAATTCAAAGCAGTTGATGAACAGGAAGCCGAAAAGATAAAAGCGAATGTACAGGAAGGAATCCGTCAACTTTATGCCCGCCAGCTTCCCAACGGAGGATTTGTTTACTGGCCGGGAAATGCCGTAGCCGATGAATGGATTACGTCTTACGCAGGTATGTTCCTCGCTCTGGCTCAAGAAAAAGGATATGCAGTCAATCAGAATGTATTAAGTAAATGGAAGCATTTCCAACGTGCAGCTGCCCAAAATTGGCGGATGCCTCAACAGGAAAGTAGCTGGATACAATGGCAATCGGATTTGCAACAAGCATTCAGGCTTTATACCTTGGCGCTGGCAGGTGCTCCCGAATATGGAGCCATGAACCGTATGAAGGAACAATCCGGATTATCCATACAAGCTAAATGGAGACTGGCAGCAGCTTACGCTCTAACTGGTAAGACAAAGCCTGCCGGCGAATTGATATACAATGTCGAAACAACAATTACGCCCTACTCCTCTCAGAACTTTATTTACGGTTCATCCGACCGTGATGAAGCAATGATCCTGGAAACTCTGCTTTTGATGAATCGTGAACAAGCTGCCTTGCAACAAGCCAAAAAAGTTTCACACAATCTTTCTCAGGAAAGTTGGTTCAGTACACAGTCCACAGCATTCGCTTTAATGGCAATGGGACGGTTGGCAGAGAAACTTTCCGGTACGTTAGATTTCTCCTGGAGTTGGAATGGCAAACCACAACCGGTAGTTAAATCAGCAAAAGCCGTATTCGAAAAAGAATTGTCGCCTACACCGAATATAGGTAATGTGTCGCTGAAGAATCAAGGAAAGGGAGCATTAAATGTAGACCTCATTACACGTATACAATTATTAAATGACACACTTCCTGCTATGAATAATAATCTCCGGCTGGATGTGAGATATACGGACATAAACGGTACTCCTATTTCCATAGAAGATATCAAGCAAGGCACAGACTTCTTGGCAACCATTGTAGTAGGAAATATCAGTGGTACCACTGATTATAGCAACTTGGCATTGACACATATCATACCTTCCGGTTGGGAGATATCCAATGAACGGTTGAATACACCTGCTGAGTCTACCCCTAGCCGTAACTATACCTATCAGGATATACGTGACGACCGTGTATTGACTTACTTCGACTTGCAGCGCGGTGAATCAAAGAAATTCATTATAAGGTTGCAAGCTACCTATGCTGGTAACTTCGTTTTGCCGGCCATTCAGTGCGAAGCCATGTATGACGGTTCGGCACAAGCACGGACAAAAGCGGGAAGAACAAAGGTTAATAGATAGATGATAAAACAACCGTTTTTATCCGTGTAATCCGTACCTAAAAAGATAGAAGTATTTAGCTAATTACTGCGTTTTTCGTCCCGCTTCGTGCTCTAAGAAGGCATAAAGCGGGACTTTTTTTTACACATTTCCGTCCTCTTCATCTACTTTGATAGCGGCCTATTGGGGTACTTTGACCTGTAACAAGCGAAAAAGCCGCTTGTACCACTTTCATTTTCAACCAATTGTAATTTGCCTATAATTTTGCCTATACCTGTTTTGCATGACTTATCATACATAAACATTAATTTAGCGACTGTTTAAAGTACATTTTCTTTTATTTATTATAGACAAGCATGAATTTGACTAATGACATCATCGGACTACTTATCTTGATTGCGTTTATTTGCATAGCCGTACTTTTTCGCTATGTTCTTATTTGGCGTCTCCAAGTTCGGAACAGTTTGGTCCGACTGGAGAAGGTAGAAGACGAAATACAGCGGCATCCCCTGACTTGCCCAGTCAAGGTAAAGGTAGAAAAGCTTGCCGAAAAACAGGCAGAAAAGGCAACTACTGAGCGGATTTTGCAGAGTACGCAAAGTCTGCAAAAACGCCTGTTTACCTACGAAGAGGAAGAGGATTTCCGCAAAACGTTTACCTTATCCTACCCCGTGATATTGCACCGCCTGCGCACCCTTTGCCCCAAGGTAACCCGCACTGACGAACAACTGTGCATACTCATTATTCTTAAACAGAACAACGAAGAAATAGCACGCATACTAGGCATCAGCCGTAGCAGTGTGTTGAAAAACCGATACCGGCTGCGCGTCAAGCTCAATCTGCCCGAAGGCATTGACCTGGATGCCGAAATACGACGGTTGCTTGGCGATAAAGAAGAATGAAAAACATTCTATCATCTAAACACTAAGTAAACTAACAAACAAGCAAACTAACAAACAAATAAGTATATCGTATGAAAACTAGAAGCCTCTGCAAGAGCATCGCCCTCCTCGCCCTGATCACCTCGTGCGCCACCGAAGAGCTGACCA
Source organism: Bacteroides sp. (assembly GCF_030151085.1). Lineage (GTDB taxonomy): Bacteria > Bacteroidota > Bacteroidia > Bacteroidales > Bacteroidaceae > Bacteroides. Next base: position 105,044 of record NZ_JASLER010000034.1, read on the forward strand.
CCCCCACACCGGGGCAGCAAGTTACCATCACCGCCACCCTGCCCGGCAGCGGCAACGACACCGACAAGCCCGGCACACGCATGGGCTACACTGAAAACACCGATGCCACAGTGGGCGGGCTGCTAACCACTTGGGCAGAGAACGATGCGCTTAGCATTGTGCCGTTGAACGGATCTAACGCTCCGGTAGGCGAAGCACGAACCTTCATCCTCGATAAGACTTCTCTCGACGCATCTGCCGACAAGAGCAAAGGCACCTTCAAAGGCACGGCACCCGATAAAGGCGACAAATATCGCATATACCACCCCACAAGCATCACTACGATCGCCCTGTTCGATGACTTCTCCTACGCCGAGCCGATGCAGGTGCAAACGGGCAACGACAAACGGGAGCACCTCACCGCCTATCACGCAATGGCACTTTCTACAACCGACTACACTACGATTAACTTCAGCGGAACGGGCTTCTCGCAGTCCTCGTGCATGAAGTTCGTCCTCACCCCCGGCGTAGCCATCACCCCGGTGAAGATTACCCTTGCCACGGCAGATGGTATCGAGCACTTCTACAACACCAACACAGGCTCTGATCCCACCGTCAGTCTGTCGATGGAGCTAAGCGGCTTCGGCGAAATCGCTGCCGGCACCCCAATCACCGCCTATATGATGATGAGCTGCCAGGAAGTAATCCTGCCCGAAACCGGCATCACCGTAACCGTAGATGCCGAAGATGGCAGCAGCTACACCCAAACCATCCTTACACCGAAGGTAGAGGGAAAAGACGTAACCCTCAAAGGCGGCAAGATTCACACCATCACCGCCAGCCGGATGACGAAGTTAGAGCCTGCAAGCATGACCTTCAAGGTGAAGGTAACCGCCGCCGACAATACCTTTAGCATCCCCTTCCCCATATACGGAGCAACCCCTGCCAATATGACCGTGACTTGGGAAGAGGGAGGCAAAGCAGTAGAGATACTGGCAGGCACAACGCTTACCGACAAAGCCGAAGATGATTTCAACCACACCTACTACAATGCCGACCCTAACGGCACCGAGTACACCATCACCATCACCTCCGCACAAACCGATGGGGCGAAGCAGCAGATACCCGATTTCAACTTCTACAGCAATAGAAAAAACAACAGCAACCAGAAAAAGCTCATCAGCATGGACACCCCGCTGCTAAACACAGGGGCAACAAACTTCAACTTCTGCTTCAACGAGTGTGAAGCATTGAAAGAAATCCCCAAAGAGCTGTTCACTAACAACACAGGGGCAACAGGCTTCTTCAGCTGCTTCGGCAAGTGTGCGGCACTAACCACCATCCACGAAGCACTGTTCGCTAACAACCCGGAGGCAACGAACTTCGGCTACTGCTTCTACGAGTGTAAAGCATTGAAAGAAATCCCCGAAAAGCTGTTTGCTAACAACAAAAAGGCAAACAACTTCGGAGACTGCTTCAGCAGTTGCGCGGCACTAACCACCATCCCCGCAGCACTGTTCGCTAACAACCAGGAGGCAGAGAAATTCAGCTACTGCTTCTATTACTGCAAGGCATTGAAAGAAATCCCCGAAGCACTGTTCGCAAACAACACAAAGGTAAAGGACTTCAGCTACTGCTTCAACGGTTGCGAGGTACTAACCACCATCCCCGCAGCACTGTTCGCTAACAACCAGGAGGCAACGAACTTCAACTACTGCTTCTATTACTGCGCAGCATTGGGAGAAATCCCCGTAGCACTGTTCACTAACAACAAGGAGGCAACGAACTTCGAATACTGCTTCTCCTACTGCACGTCATTGGAAGAAATCCCCCAAGGGCTGTTCGACGAGAATACAAAGGCAGAGATATTCAGCAGCTGTTTCAGTAGTTGCAGCAACCTCGCCACCATTCCCGAAGGGCTGTTCGCCAACAACCCGGAGGCAACGGATTTCAGATACTGCTTCTACAGCTGCAACCATGCGAAGCTGAACGCCAAGATATTCAGCATGGACGGTAACAGCGAAGGTAATAAACGCTTCGAAGGCAAGGCGATGAAATTCGATTATTGCTTCAATAATACAGGCAGTAGCCTTACTGATGCCGATATCGTCGCCCCCCAGCTTTGGAAATACGCTACAGGCGCAGGCACAACCTGGACAATGGACGGGTGCTTCGCAGGCTGCAAAGCCAACAGCAGCAGCTGGACCAACATGAACACCGATGTCTGGGGCAGCCCCGCAAAATAGCAAAACAATCTCCATCGTAATATTAACCATTACAAAAATAACCATTATGGCAACAAATGACATTAAGTACACCCTCAACGGCCAGCTGACCGACAACACCGTGACCAAGGACGACAAGAACGATAAAATCCTCACCCTCGTCTCCGCCGGAAAAGCGGACCAACAACGCATCATCTCCGAGATTATGGCGCTGAACCCCGGCATGGAACGCGAAACGGTAGAAGCCATCATCAACCTCGAACATCGCGTGGTGCAGAAGCTCGTGCTCAGCGGGTTCCACGTCACCACGGGACTCTACCAAGCCGTGGCGCAGTGCACCGGCATCATCGAGAACAAAACCTGGAACCCGGAAACCAACACCGTCTACGCCTCCTTCATTCAAGGTGCCGACATGCGTGAGGCCATCCGCCAGACCCACATCAACATCATCGGCGAGAAGAGCAACGTCATGTACGTGGCAGGCACCCAAGACGTCTCCACCCGTGCCACCGACACCAGCGCCACGGCAGGAAGAAACTTCACCGTCACCGGTTCGCTGCTCAAAGTGGTGGGCACCGACCCTACGGTGGGCATCACCCTGACCAACTCCAGCGGCGTGGTAACCAAAGTGCCCGAGGATATGTGGGCAGTGAACGACCCCTCAAAGCTCACCTTCATCATCCCCGCAGGACTGACGAAAGGCGAGTACACCCTCACCCTCACCACCCAGTACAGCGGCAACAGCAAGATAATGCTCAAGACCCCCCGAAGCGTGACGCAGACCATCTACATAGGTCAGGCCCCCACAGGCGGTGGCGGAGAACCCAACCCGGACGATAATCCGCTAGGATAACCCCGTCCGCCTTTTTCCACCAACCGGAATAGCTCTATTCCAACTATCGGAACAGCTCTATTCCGACCGATGGAATAGCCCTATTCCGACAAGTGGAATAGCTCTATTCCGATAGACGGAACAGTCCTATTCCGGCAGGTGGAATAACCTCCCCCTGCATGTACAAGACAACAAATAGACAATATAATATCTAAAAAACAAAAACGTATGAATACTGAATTGAAAAAACAAGCCTACACGGCACCAAGTATAGAAGTGATTGAGATGGAAAACGAAGGCGCCGTAATGACCGCCAGCGCAACCGGCAGCCTCGGCGGCTTCGGCAAGGGCGAAACAATAGGCGGCACAAGCGGCACAAAAGCAAGAAGCTACAACAGCGCCGGCAGCAGTGACCTGGAGGACATGATTAACGATATCCTCACCGTAGAGAACTAATCAACCCATTGAGTAACAAACAAGCTAACAAGCAAATAGTATGAAAACTAGAAATATCTACAAGAGCATAGCCCTCATGGCCTTGGCACTGACAACAGCCGCCTGCCAAAACGAACTCAAAGAAGAGACCAACGAACCCCAACCGGGCGAGAAGATAACCATGACCATACGTGCCACGCAAGGCACAGCGCCACAGACACGCACCATCTACGAGGACAAGCTGGAAACAACCGGCATCGAGAAAGTACTAGTGAAGTGGAACGGTACATCGAAGGAGAAGATTAAGGTGTTTGGCTTTGCTGCCGGTGCCGATGCCCTGGGTACTACTCCCAGCACGTTCACTAGCACACCAAGTACTATCAGCACCGACGGCAGCAGCATCGACTTCATAGGAGAAATTGGGACTTATGGCGATTACCTGGCTATATATCCTACTGGTGGCACTGCACCTGATGGTGGCTTCCTCACCTCATTTAGGGGCCAATCACAGGACTGTGCTAATCCGATGGCACATCTCAAAGACTACGACCTCATGGTGGGAACTCCTGCAACAACGGGCAAGTACGATAATTTCACCTTCGAACATAAAGCCACGATGCTGCGTTTCGATCTCAAACTGCCTACTGAAGAGGTAATCACCATGGTGAGCCTCTCTTCCACTCAGCAGCTGTACTACACTATGTTCACAAGTATCGCCGGGGGCGCTCCGCAATGCCAGGCAGACGATAATGTAGGGTCGGAAACAGAAAGTATCGACCTTTTCATCAACCATCATTCCTCTTCCAAAGAGCTGAAAGCCTACATGATGATGCCTCCTCCCCTCGCTGATCAAACCGGTGCCGCCACCCTCACCGTCACCGTCAGCACCCAGAGCGGTGCTAGCTACAAAGGCAAGCTGAATCTGGCAGACTACCAAATCCTGAAAGCCGGCTTCTGCCACACCCTGGTACCCACGCTGACGCTTAACCCCACCATCACAGTGCCCACCATAACGGCAGGCGGATTAGGGAATGCCTTAAATAGTATTATCCCCGCAGCCGGTCAAACTGAACTGGTACTGAAAAGCAACGGCGCAATAAACTCCAACGACCACAACAACCTGAAAGTCTTCCTGCAATACAGTGGCACCAAAATCACCACCCTCGACCTCTCGGGCCTCAACTATCCCAACGAGACAGTAGTGAACCTCACTGGCTGCACCAATCTAAAAGAAGTAATACTACCCGTAGAAGCAACCGCCATTGGCGACGACGCCTTCTCAGGCTGCACCTCACTAGCCAAAGTGAGCCAAGCCGAACCTGCCACACTCACCCGTGCCAGCATATCCAGCCGCATGAAAACCATAGGAGCCCGTGCCTTCAAAGGCACCGCCATCGACGTAATGTATCTGCATGCCAACATCACCACCATAGGCGATAATGCCTTCACGGATTGCACCGCACTGAAAGCCCTTGTCTTCGAAGGCACTAAAACAGTAGGCACCACCGCTGCCGCCGACAAAATAGTAATAGGTGCCGACATCATAAGCGGCACAACACCTGCCACCCTTCAAGTCTTCTTGCCCAACATTAAAGAAGCCAATGCCGCCGCCTCTTCCTACCAAAAGAAACTGAGCAAGGACACCCACTACAACTACACAGGAACCGGTGATGCCGGTAAGCTGACAGTAGGCAACTACACAAAGCTACCCGACGACCCCGGCGCAACCGCTCCCGGTCTGCCCGGCGGCACCCAGCTAGGCGACACCCCGGCAAGCGGTGAGTAAGCATACCTCATTCACCCTTTAAACAGGAATATTTTGTGCATCACAGCAATGGTAAAGCGGAGTAACACCATAAATAACCAGCACATAGCTATGTTGTGATGCACAAAAACTCCCCGTGAGAAGTACAACAACTTCAAACATGAATGTATTATAAGCAATAGAACAATGAAAAAGAACCCAATCATTCTTATCATACTAGCCACCACCCTCGGCCTGGTCACCTCGTGTGCCACCGACGAACTGGTAAACCCCAATCCCGAAGGAACCACCCCCGGTGGCAGCGGGCAGCAAATAACCATCACCGCCAAGCTGGGCGACGCCAACAGCGCCAACACCCCCGGCACCCGCATGGGCTACGAACCCGACGACGCAGGCACAGGGCTGAAAACCAAGTGGGAAGCGGGCGACGCATTCAACATTGTGCCGTATAAATTCCAGGAGCTCCTCCACCAGACCTTCACCCTTCCTGAAGGTACCGACAACGGTGTTAGTGCCGGTGCCGGCACAGCCTCGGGCACCTTCACCGGCACGGCACCCGAAGTAGGCGCTACTTACAATGTATATCACCCCACCAGCATCACCAATAAAGATAAATTCGATGCCTTCTCCTACACCGGGCAGGTGCAAATGCTCAACGACAACCGGGATCACCTCACTGCCAAGCACTCCATACGCCTAACAGGGCTTACGGACTACAAGACGATTGACTTCAGCAGCCCAACGGCTCAGTCCTCCTGCATGAAGTTCGTCCTCACCCTGCCCACCCCCACCGGCATCACCCCCACGAAGATCACCCTTGCCTCGGCCGATGGTAGCACGTGCTTCTACAGCAACAACAGCAGCAGCTCTGCCACCGCCAGGCTGGAGCTGGGGCTAGGCGGCTTCGACCCCACCACAAGTGATGCAAACACTATCACCGCCTACATGATGATGAGCTGCAAGGATGTGACCCTGCCCGCAGCCGGCATCACCGTAACCGTAACTACCGCAGACGGCAGCAATTACGCCCGTACCATTGATGCACCGTCGGTAGCCGGCAACGCCGTAGTCCTCGCCGGCGGCAAGACGCACACCATCACCGTGGGCGACATCACCTCTTGGACATACCCGTCCATCACCACCACCTACACCGACGCCACAGTAGCCAGCACCTTCCTGTACACCGCCGACGGCACCGCTACCAAGGCCGGTACCGCCACCAACCCCTACCTCATCCAAAGTGCCGCGGACTTGAAGATGGTGCAGGACATTACAAATGGTGTTATCACTAATGATACCTACAAAAACAAATGCTACAAGCTGACGACTGACATCACCATCGCCCTCTCCACCGGCACAAGCTGGACGCCGATAGGAAAAGACTATGACGATAAAAACAATTTCCAAGGCACCTTCGATGGCGACGGACATAGCGTGACGGGAGTATATATTAATACCAACCAGCAATATGTAGGCTTCTTCGGCTATGTAGAGAAAGGTACAGTAAAGAACCTGAACGTAACGGGCGATATAACATCTACATACAGTGATGAGGGATCTGTTGGTGGCATCGTCGGAAAACTCTACGGGAACTCCTATGTGATTGGATGCAGTTATAGCGGTAGCATAACAGGCACCAAGTATAACATAAAGATAGGCGGTATCTGCGGAAATGCATATGACAGCTACGTCATCGGGTGCTACAACACAAGTACTGTGAAGAGCATTCAGCAGCAGAATAGCTCACACTGCGGAGGCATTGCAGGAATCACCGGTAGTGGTAATGACCGCATCATCGGGTGCTACAACACAGGTGCTGTAACCGGCACTAACAATACAAAAGTCGGAGGCATCGTAGCAGCCAATCAAGGCAAAGTAATGGGATGCTACAACACTGGCAGCGTAACCGGTACTAATGCAAGCAGCGCATCTTGCGGTGGCATACTTGGAAATAATAGCACCATCACCACTAGCACCACCGGCTGTCTATGGGTGAAGAGCACCGCTACCGGCACCGCCACAACCGGCATTGGCAAAGAGACCGACGCCGGCACTATCACTCCTTTCGATGACATCGCCACCCTGAACAGCGACACCAACATCGGCACCCTGAACGCCGCCATCGATACTTGGAACAGTGACACCAGCGACACCACCAGCCCCAAGTATTGCCACTACAAGTTTAAGGCAGGCACAGACACCGCCACCACCCCGCCCACCTTGACGGCGGAAACACCCTAAAGAGAACCTATTAGGATAAGTCTATCCTAACGGCTGATTTGGTATTGTTTAGCCAAATTTACTAAGAGAGAGGGCAGGCAGCAGGTCGCTTCAGGTTAGGGGAAGCGGACGAGCTGCCTGCCTAATTCGAAAAAAAATTGGTGGCTTAATGACTTCCCCCGGTTCACCCCGGGGGATTTTTTGTAGGCACATGCAACATCCTACAGAGAAAAGCGTTACCTTTGCACGTGTACCAACTACAAAAATAGGATCGTCATGGAAACAAAAGGCATACCCTACGGACTGAGCGACTACACAACGCCGGCTATCGATAATTGTTACTACGTGGGCAAAACCCACTTCATCTTCATCCTCCTCTTACCCCTCGTCTTCCTACTCATAAGCTGCACTTCTCGGTCGACAGAGACATTGGACACCTCTGCCCCAAAGCACCTCATCGACTCGCTGGAAACCCGCTGCAACGACAGAATCATGCAAACCGACTCCCTGCGCCTTGAAGCCGAAAACTTCATGCAACACACCCGGCCCGGAACATCAGAATACTTCCATGCCCGCCAGTTCTACATCAACTCCTACTTCAACGAAAAGGACTACGACCGCGTGCTGCAGCTGCTGGCCGAGACTGAACAGATGACCGGCTACAAAGACCTGCCCGGCACGCAGGCCGACTACCTTTACACCCGCTCGCGCTGCTACCAGTTCACCGGACGCTATGACGAAGCCATCACCATATCCCGCCAAATCATGGATTTAGTGCCCGCCCCGGGCGACACGCTGGCTCACGAAAACATCCGTAGCCGTGCCGTAGGAGCCATGAACAACGTGAACAACATCTTCTACTTCACCGACCGCACTGCCGCAGGTGCCGACTGGTTCTTCCGCCTGCGCCGCAATCCACCCGCCCTGCTCAAGGAGTGTTGCCTGCGCGACATGATGATATTCGAAGGCTACCTCAGAGGCCTTGCCAAGCAACCCGAACGCGCCGAAGCCGTCATGGATAGTGCCCGTGCCCTGCCGGTTTATAGGAAGACAGCCGAAAATACCTTCCGCGACTGTTCTTTCGCCGCCAGCGTATATTACTCCCTTCCTCACAGGCAAGAGGAAATGGAGCGTCTGCTGAAATATGCCATCTCCGAAGGACGCAAAGACGGCTACATACCCGGTGTGCAGTGGGCTATGAATCTCCTGGGAATGAGATATGACGACCTAAACCGGTTTCAGGATGCCATACAATTGCAATACCAAGGATTGGAGATAGGAGCACAACTAAAGGATACTGCATTGTACGCACGTTGCTATTACGGCCTAAGTAAGCTGTATTACAAATGGACGCTATATCCTCAAGCAAAGTACTACATCGACAAATGCCTACAATGGAAAGAAAGCAACCTGATAACCACCACCGACCTTGGAGGATATTATCTGATGCAATCCATTATTCGCCAGAAAATTCCCGGATATAAGCGGGAAAAGCTACTGCAAACACTGGCATTGGCAGACTCTTGCTCCAATTTCACACCTGCCGGTAAGAGCAGAAAGTCACTCATCGCTCTGAATAAAGCCTACGAATGGATAATGGACCGGCCTTATGAACCCCAAAAGGGATTGGAGCAAATAGATAAGTACTACGAACAGGAAAACCAAGTAAGAAGAGGTAGTGCCAATGCCCTGCGTACAATTGCCCTTATCCGCCTGGGACGCAAAGCCGAAGCTCGCAACGCATTGCTTTCCATCGAAGAATATAGTAATTTGGAATACTTCGAATGTTTGGATACGCTGATGAATCACTACCTGGGGCAAAACGACGAGCAAGCCATCCTTCACCTTACCCGCTTGCGAGAACCCCTTCTAAAAGGCTACATGGAACAGAAAGCACGCGAAACCATGATTGGTGCCGATGTCCGCTATAAGACTGTGCAGAAGGAACAACAGAACCAGCTGCTCACTGCCGAAGTAGCCTTGAAGAGTAGCCGCATGCAAACGATCGTCATCTTGGGATGCGCACTGTTGCTGCTCCTCTCCGCCGGATTCCTGATACGCCAGCGCACCTTGAAGCTGCGTCTCCGCCTCCGTGCACAAGAGCAAGAGTTCTCCGAGAAACAATTGCAAGAGCAAGCCGAACGCCTACGCCAACTCATTGCCTCCCGACAAGAATTGAATACCCACAACGAAGACCTGCTACGCCAGCTTGCCGAGGTGCAATCCACCCGCGACAAGAGTTGCGACCTGGACAGTGTTCTTGAGAAGCTACAGCCCCGTCTTTTTACCCGCGAAGAAGAAGAGTCGTTCCGCCGGGCATTTGCTTCATTATATCCTTCAGTGTTGCACAAGTTGCGCTCCATTTGCGCCAACGTCACCCGTTCCGAAGAGTTGCTGTGCATGCTCATTGTGTTGAAGCAGACCAACGAAGAAATCTCCCGCACGCTGGGCATCAGCCGCAGCACGGTTCTTCAAAATCGCTACCGACTGCGCGTTAAACTCGGTCTTCCCGAAGGGGTGGATATTGACGCCGAAGTGCAGGCAATGCTGCTCACCTCCTAAATAGACTGAATAGACTTTGTACAAGAAGATTTGGTGCTCTTCAAAGAAAGAAATGAATATAAAATCTGCAAATCATTACAAACAATTATCAATCAATAGAAAAGTAATCCTCATCGTGATTACCCTTCTACTGATTGGCTATATTTTTTGTCTCCCCAGCCAATTATTCAACGTCTCCTACTCCACCGTAGTTGCCGACCGCAACGGCGAACTCCTGGGAGCACGCATTGCTTCCGATGGTCAATGGCGGTTTCCTCCACGTACCACTACACCGGAAAAGGTAAAACAATGTCTACTCACTTTCGAAGATAAGCATTTCTACTACCATTGGGGCGTTAATCCGTTATCTATCGGCAGAGCCATTTATCAAAATCTAAAAAGCAAACGCATTATCAGTGGCGGAAGTACCCTTACCATGCAGACCATACGATTGGCTAGGAATGAATCACGCACATTTGGAGAGAAGTTTATTGAAATACTATTAGCAACACGTCTCGAATTTCGTGCATCCAAAGAAGAGATACTATCCATGTACGTCTCCCATGCTCCTTTCGGTGGCAATGTAGTGGGATTGGATGCAGCTGCCTGGCGCTACTTTGGACATCCCGCAGAAGATTTGTCTTGGGCAGAATCAGCTATGTTGGCAGTACTGCCTAATGCGCCATCCATGATTCATCTTTCCAAAGGGCGCAAAGCATTGTTAGACAAAAGAAACCGACTTTTGAAAGCACTTTATGAAAAAAATACGATAGACCAATCAACATACGAACTGGCTATCAGTGAACCGCTTCCCGATGAGCCTCATCCGCTTCCACAAGTAGCACCGCATCTGGTAAGCCGCTTCTATCAGGAGCAGAATGGAAAATATCTTATCTCTACGCTCGACAAAGACCTGCAAGTCCAAATAGAGAACCTGGCAGAACGTTGGAGCAATGAGTTTAATCGCAGCGACATACGAAATCTAGCCATTCTTGTGATTGACATTTCAACAAACCAAGTAGCAGCTTATTGTGGTAATGTACATTTCGGACAGAAGCAAACCGGCAACCAAGTCGATGTAATACAAGCTCCAAGAAGTACCGGAAGTATTTTGAAACCATTCCTATATTATGCTATGCTGCAAGAAGGTAGCCTGCTACCTCATACATTATTACCGGATATCCCTATCAATATAAACGGTTTTACACCCCAGAATTTCAGTTTGCAGTTCGAAGGAGCTGTTCCTGCTTCGGAAGCCTTGGCACGTTCATTAAATATTCCTGCCGTTACCATGTTACAGAGATATGGAGTACCCAAATTCCATAACTTCCTCCGCCAAGTGGGTCTGAAAACACTAAACCGCCCATCTTCCCATTACGGGCTCTCTCTAATCCTGGGTGGTGCGGAAGCAACCCTATGGGATGTAACAAACGCCTATGCCAATATGGGACGTAGTCTTTTGAAACTTCCTCAAACCCGCAGTACTTTATTAATTTCTACGGAAAAAGCCACAGATGAACCGGATATTTTCCAACCAGGTGCCGTATGGCAAACTTTTGACGCCTTAACAGAAGTGAACCGTCCCGAAGAAATCGATTGGAAATCTATTCCCTCTATGCATCCCGTTGCGTGGAAAACAGGAACAAGCTATGGTTTCCGTGATGCTTGGGCGGTAGGTGTGACTCCTCGATATGCCGTAGGTGTATGGGTAGGAAATGCTACCGGAGAAGGGAAGCCCGGTTTAGTAGGGGCCCGAACGGCAGGTCCGGTTCTGTTCGAAATATTTAATCTTCTTCCCTCTTCCTCCAGATGGTTTGAACGCCCTACCGGTGTCTTTGTAGAAGCTGAGATATGCCGCCGTTCCGGTCACTTGAAAAGCCGTTTTTGTGAGGAGGTAGATACGATGCTCATTCTCCCTGCCGGATTGAAGACCGAGGCATGTCCTTATCATCATCCCGTCACTTTATCCGCAGACGAAACTCACCGTATCTATGAAAATTGCGCAAATACAGAACCGACTATTCAGAAATCATGGTTTACCCTCCCTCCTGTTTGGGAATGGTATTACAGGCAACATCATCCGGAATACAGTCCTCTGCCTCCCATCAAACCCGGTTGTGGAGAAGATTCAATGCAGCCCATGCAGTTCATTTATCCTCCAATGAATGCACATATCGCTCTGCCCAAGCAAATGGACGGTAGCAAAGGTTTCATTACCGTAGAACTTGCCCATAGCAATCCCAACACAACCATCTTTTGGCATCTAGATGAAACTTATCTGACTCAAACGCAAGATTTCCATAAAATCTCATTGCAACCCTCAATAGGTAAACATTCTCTTACAGCTGTGGATAGTGAAGGAAATTCCGTTTCTACTACTTTCTTTGTGAAATAACACATATCGTAAGACTTCCTTGCGTACCTGCCAAAATCGTACATCCTTAAACATTAAACATCCATTTTTAGAGTATTTAATAAAAATACCTAAAAAGAGGGGGTACATGTTCGCCAAAAAGTATCTACTTTTGTCTTCTGAAATGATGTCCTTAATGACAATATGATTAATTTAACAACTCTAACCCCTAAATCCTATGTTGACTCAACTTATCAACGCACGTATCCTGACCCCACAAGGATGGCTTAAAGATGGCTCTGTTCTTATCAGAGACGGAAAAATTCTGGAAGTAACCAATTGTGATCTGGCTGTAATCGGTGCACAATTAGTAGATGTAAAAGGTATGTATGTACTGCCCGGCGGTGTAGAAATTCATGCTCACGGTGGTGGTGGACGTGATTTTATGGAATGTACCGAAGATGCTTTCCGTGCTGCTGCCCAAACCCACATGAAATATGGTACTACCAGTATTTTCCCAACACTTTCCTCTTCTACAGTCCCCATGATCGAGCAAGCCGCCGAGACTTGTACAAAGCTGATGGCAGAGAAAGATAGTCCCATCCTTGGTTTGCATCTTGAAGGCCATTACTTGAATATGGATATGGCAGGAGGTCAACTTCCTGAAAATATCAAAAACCCGGACCCCAATGAATATATCCCCATCGTAGAAAAATGGTCATGTATCAAACGTTGGGATGCTGCTCCTGAATTACCGGGAGCCATGCAATTCGGTAAATACATTACAGCAAAAGGTATTCTAGCCTCGGTTGCTCATACTCAAGCAGAGTTCGAAGATATT